>JAXMCO010000039.1:0-30834 GCA_046349335.1 Reyranellaceae bacterium | reverse complement strand
CCCTTGTTCCTGGCGCCGATGACGCAGGAGCTGGGCTGGTCGCGCAGTGCCATGTTCGGCGCTCTGTCGGCCGGCCTGCTGGTGGCGGGCCTGTGCTCGATCACGGTCGGCGCCTGGATCGATCGCGGGCATGGCCGCAAGCTGATGACCGGCGGCTCACTGCTCGCGGCCATTCTTCTGGTGGTCTGGTCGCAGGTGCTGTCGTTGCCGGTATTCTACGTGGTCTGGCTGGGATTGGGCGCCTGCCAGTCTGTCCTGCTCTATGAGCCGGCCTTTGCCATCATCACGCGCGTCTATGGACCGCGCTACCGGCAGGCGATCCTGCTGATGACCTTCGTCGGTGGGTTGGCCAGCACTTTCGGCATTCCGTTCACGCAGTTCCTGATCCAGCACATGGATTGGCGATCGAGCCTGGACGTGCTCGCGGCCATCAACGTCGCCGTGGCCCTCGTCCACTGGCTGTTCATTCCAGGTCCGCAGGAAAAGCCGGTGCCCATCGCCGAGGCCAAGCCACCGGCCGATGGCATGCGCAAGAAGAGCCCGCTCGCCGCGGCGGTGCGCGTGCCGGCGTTCTGGGGTTTGGTCGTGGCATTCGCGGGCTACGGGCTCGCCTTCTCGGCGATGAGCTTCCACCTGATCCCGATCCTCGACGATCGTGGCGTGCCGACGGGCGTGGTGATGGCCATCATCGCCCTGATCGGCCCAATGCAGGTCGTCGGTCGCGTGCTGCTGATGGTCGCCCAGCAGCACGTCACCACCATCCAGCTCGGCGCCGGCATCTACTTCGCCTTCCCGATCTCCATGGCGATGCTGGCGCTCGGCATCAGCGACGTATACGGCCTGATCCTGTTCGCGATAATCTACGGCGTCGCCAACGGTCTGCTGACTATCCTGCGCGGCATGGCGGTGCCCGAGTTCATCGGGCCCGAAGGTTACGGCGTGGTCTCGGGCGCACTGACCATGCCGACCAACATCATGCGCGCGGCCGGCCCGTTGCTGGCGTCGCTCGCCTGGGCCGGCCTCGGCGGTTACCCGCCTGTGCTGTGGGGCCTGGCCGGGATTATGCTGGTCGCGGCGTCGGGCTTTGCTGCTGCGGCGATGTTGTCAAGGCGGCGGACTTGACCACCCATCGCTTTCATTGAGCTTGGCGTCCCCCATTTTCATTTGCCCTGTGCTCAGGTCGCCACCGACCCGCACTTTTTGCCTGAAGGTCGCCCACGAAGCGGCCGTCGGCGGGCGACCTTCATGAGCAACGTCTATTCCGCCGCGAGCTTCGCCCTGGTCGGCTTGAGATGCTGCACCTTGGGCAGCACTTCCTTGGCCAGCAGCTGCAGCGAATGGTGCCACGCCTTGGAATTGTCGGCGTAGTCGAAGCCGAACACCAGCAGCTGACCGAAGCCGCCGACGTCGTGGTAGATCTTCTCGATCTTCTCGGCGACGGTCTTCGGCGAGCCGACGATCCAGTTGTGGCGGGCGCAATAGTCCGGGGTCACGTCGGAATCGGCGACGCTCTGGTCATGCTTCAGATACTCGAGGAAGCCGAACTGGCCGAGCAGCGGCAGGAAGTATTCGCGCATCATGCGGCCCATGTAGGAGCCGGCCGACAGGCGCATAGCCTCCTCGTCGGTGTCGGCCACGAACACCTCGCGCACCATGCGCCATTCGCCGCGATCGGGCGTGCGGCCGGCCTTGGCGGCGCCAATCTCGACCGCTTCCCAGTGGCTGCCGACATAGGCCGGGTTGAGGTTGAGGCTCATCGGCAGGAAGCCCTTCTCGCCGGCGAGCTTCAAGGTGTCGGAGCCCTTGCTGAGGCCGGCCACGCCGATCGGCGGATGCGGACTCTGCAGCGGCTTGAGATGGGGGCGCAGCACGCCGAACATCTCGCCGGGCCGGTTGACGGTCCAGAACTTGCCCTTGTGCTCGAACGGCTCGGTAGCGCTCCACAGCTTCAGGATGATGTCGAGCGACTCGCGCGTCATGTCGCGGTTGACGCCGGACATGCCGTCGACGTTGAACATCGCCCAGTCGCTCGGCAGGCCTGACGCGGCGACGCCGAAATTGAGCCGGCCGCCCGATATGTGATCGAGCATGGCGACCCGGTTGGCGAGCTCGGCGGGATGGTGGTACGGCAACAGGAAGCCCCCGGGACCGAGCCGGATGTTCTTGGTCTGCATCAAGGCCTGCGCCACCAGCAGGTCGGGCGAGGGGTGCGGTTCCCACGGCGCGGTGTGATGCTCGCCGATCCACGCCTCGGTATAGCCCAGCTCGTCGAGCCAGCGCAGCACCTGCAGGTCCCACTCGTGCCCGTCCTTGAGCGGACGTTCCGGCGGATGCGACGGCATGGCGAAATATCCGAGCTGCATCGTTTCCTCCTGAGTTATGGGCAGAAGTCGACTACCATTGGGCCGGCGGCGCAAGAGCCCTGGCGCGCATGTCTGCCGGGAAGTCGCACGCTGCCATCGCGTGAAGGAACGGGAAGCCATGACGAGATCGCGGCGGGTGGTGTTCGTGTGTTGCGACGGTCTGGGTCGCGAGTGGGTGCGCGCGGAGACGACGCCCGTCCTGCATGAGATCGCGCGCACCAGCCTGTGGTGCGCCGACCATAGTGCGGTGTTCCCGTCGGTCACGCGCGTGTCGGCGGCATCGGTGACCACTGGTTGCTTCCCGGCGCGCCACGGCCTGCACGGCAACCGGATGGGCCTGTTCGAGGACGGCCGAATCGTTGTCCGAGATGTCGGCAACCCGGACTTCCGCACCCATATGCGTCGCGCCACCGGTGGCACCCTGTTGGTTCCGGCGCTGGCCGAACGGGTGGCCGACGCGGGCGGGTGCATCGCCTTCTCGAACGTCTCGCCCGGCGCTGCGTATTTCCTCGATCCCGAGCATTTTGGCCACATCTACCATCGGTCCGGATCCTACGCGCCGGGCGGCAGGCGCCTGGAGGGCGGCGAGGCCCTCGAGGTCAGCCACGATGCCGCCGGCGACTGGGCGATGACCCAGCGCTTCTGCGCCGAGGTGCTGTGCGAGCGCCGGCCGGCCGTGGCGATGATCTGGCTGTGCGATCCCGACCACACCCTGCATGGCGTGCCGCTCGGCTCGCCCGCCCACGCCGACGCGCTGCGCGGCGCCGAGCGGTGCGTTGCCGAGATCGTGCGCACCGTCGAATGCCTGCGCGGCGAGGGCGACGACATCCTTCTCGTGATCGGCTCCGATCATGGCCAGGAGACGATCGGCGACGGCGTCGACATCGAGGCGTGGCTGGCGGCGAACGGCCTGGAAAGGCTGGTGGCGAGCGGCGATGTGGCGGTGGCCGGACAGGGAACCGCGGCTTTGCTCTATGCGACAGATCGGGGGCGCCCCGGGCTGCTCGGCGTCCTCGACGCGATGCGGCGCACGCCATGGGCTGAGGACGTGCTGGCCGGCGAAAGCCTCGCCGAGCGGTGCTTCGCCGCACGCGACGGAGTCGTCGCTGCGGTGAACATGGCGCGAGAGAGCGCGGCCAATCCCTACGGCGTGCCGGGTCGGCGCTGGGTGGCTACCGAAGCGGGCAAGCCGACGCCGATAGGCAGTGGCCAGCATGGCGGTTGGGGGCCCGACGAGACGCGGCCGTTCCTCATGGTCAACAATGGCGGGCGTTCGCTGGGGCCGGCGTCGCGCCCGACCAGCCTTGTCGACATCGCGCCCACCATCGTGGGCTTCCTCGGTTTGCCGACGGACGGCTTCGACGGATCACCTCTGGCTCTCGCGTGAGGAGGACGGGCGGTCATGAAAATCAGGCCTTTGAGCACGCATACAGGCGCCGAAGTTCTGGGTGTTGATCTCACCCGACCGATTGCCGATGCCGATCGCGAGGCGATGTATCGCGCCTTCGTCGAGCGCAGCGTGCTCGTGGTGCGCGACCAGGCGTTGAAGCCACCGCAACTGGTCGAGGCGATCGAGCTGTTCGGGTCCATCCTGTCCCAGCACAATTCGCGGTTCGCCATCCCCGGCTGTCCGCAAATCCACTACGTGTCCAACCAGGACAGCTACCCAGACGGTCGCCGCTATATCCCGGGGGAGGGTTGGCACACCGACCATTCCAATGCCGCGCGTCCGCCCAAGGCGACCGCGTTGCATGCGGTTTCCCTACCGGACAAAGGCGGCGACACACAGTACGCCAACATGGCCGCAGCCTACGCTGCCCTGCCGGGCGCAATGAAGGAACACATCGCGCCGCTGATGGGCATTCACGTCTATCAAAGCAGCCACAGCGCGCGGAAGCTGATGGGCTTGAACGACACCGACAAGGAGCGCGTGCCCAACGCCGCGCTGCACCCGCTGGTGCGCACCCATCCCGAGAGTGGCGCCAAGTCGATCTACATCAACCCGATTCGCCTCGAGGGCGTGCTGGGCCTCGATCACAAGGAGGCGCTGCCGCTGCTCGACGAGCTGCTCGAGCATGCGACCGCCGAGTGCTTCCAGTATCGCCATGCCTGGAAGCCGGGCGATCTCGTGATGTGGGACAATCGCTGCCTTCTGCATAAGGCCAACGGCGACTACGACATGGCCCAGACGCGCTATCTCTATCGCGTCATGCTGCAAGGTGATGTGCCGCGGTAGGCATGGCGAGCATGTCACCGCTCATTATTCCTCTCCCCCGCCAAGGACGCTAAAGGGAGAGGTCAGGTGGGGGTACGCACGTCGATTCCCCCTCACTCCCGGCGCGGCAAGCCGCGCCGCCCCCTCCCCCAACGAGGGAGAGGAGCATGAGAGGGTGGTGCGATCCTCAGCCGAGCTGGATCCAGGTCGTCTTGACCTGGGTGAACTTGTCGAAGGCGTGCAGCGACTTGTCGCGGCCGATGCCGGACTGCTTGTAGCCGCCGAACGGCGTGGTGATGTCGCCGCCGTCGTAAGTGTTGACCCACACCGACCCGGTGCGCAGGCCCTTGGCGAACTTGAAGGCCTTGTTGATATCGGCGGTGAAGATCGCCGAGGCGAGGCCATAGATGGTGTCGTTGGCGACGGTCAGCGCCTGGTCGGCATCCTTGACCGGGATGACCGAGAGCACCGGGCCGAAGATTTCCTCCTGCGCGATCTTCATCTTGTTGTCGACCTGGTCGAACACCGTCGGCTCGATGAAGCAGCCGGCGTTGTCGACATGGACGCGGTTGCCGCCCATCTTGAGCTTGGCGCCTTCCTTCTGGCCGGCCTCGATGTAGCCCATGACGCGTTTGGTCTGGACCTCGTCGACCATGGCGCCCATCTGGGTCTTCGGGTCGAGCGGATCGCCCGGCATCATCTTCTGGCCGATCGCCATGACCTTCTCGAGGAACTGGTCCTTGATCTTGTCCTCGACGATCAGGCGGCTGCCCGCGGTGCAGACCTCGCCCTGGTTGAACCAGATGCCGAAGGCGGTGCGCTGTGCGGCGACATCGAGATCCGGCGCGTCGCCAAGCACGATATTGGGCGACTTGCCGCCGCACTCCAGCCAGACCTGCTTCATGTTGGATTCGCCGGAGTACTTCAGGAAGTACTTGCCGACCTCGGTCGAGCCCGTGAAGGCCAGCACGTCGACATCCATGTGGCGGCCGAGCGCCTGGCCGGCGGTCTCGCCGAAGCCCGGCAGCACATTGAACACGCCCTCGGGGAAGCCCGCCTCGGCGGCGAGCTCGGCCAAGCGGATGGCGGTGAGCGGCGACTGCTCGGCCGGCTTCAGGATCACCGAGTTGCCGGCGGCGAGCGCCGGCGAGATCTTCCAGCACGCCATCAGCAGCGGGAAGTTCCACGGCACGACGGCGGCCACGACGCCCGCCGGCTCGCGGGTGATCATGGCCACGACATTGCCCGGCGTCGGTGCGACCTCGTCGTAGATCTTGTCGATAGCCTCGCCGAACCATTGCACGGTGTTGGCCGAGCCGGGGATGTCGACGCGGGTCGAGTAGGCGATGGGCTTACCCATATCGAGCGTCTCGAGCAGCGCCAGCTCGTCGCGATTCTTCATCATGAGCTCGGCGAGCTTCAGCATGATGCGCTTGCGGTTGGCCGGCGGCATGTTGGCCCACGTGCCCTTGTCGAAGGCGGCGCGCGCGGCCTTGACGGCGGCGTCGACGTCGGCCTGCTCGCAGGCCGCGACCTTGGTCAGCACCTGGCCGGTCGCCGGATTGACGCAGTCGAAGGTCTTGCCGGTGAGGGAGGGCGCGAACTTGCCGCCGATGAAGGCCTGGTTGCGATAGCTGAGACCGCCGATACGGCTTCTCCAATCGTCGCGCGAAAGCTGGGCGCTCATGTCTTGTTCTCCGAGGTGGGTGGGCTGCTGCGGAAACTGAAAAAGCCGCCCGGTCGGGCGGCTTCTCGACGCGTCGGCGTGGGGTGGCGGGCTACTTGATCTTCGATTCCTTGAACACGACGTGCTTGCGCACGACCGGGTCGTACTTCTTGAGCTCGAGCTTCTCGGTCTTGGTGCGCGGGTTTTTCTTGGTGACGTAGAAGAAGCCGGTGTCGGCGCTGGAGATCATCTTGATCAGGATGGTGTTGGGCTTGGCCATGGTCTCTGTCCTTCAGGCCCCGAGGGGCGAATTCGCGGGAGGGTGCAAAGTAGTCGCGAACGGCGGGGTGTCAAGCGCCCCGCCGGGCCCTTCGGCCAGCGCGCCGGGCCGCTAGCGGGCCTGGGCCTGCTGGGTCGCTGCCTGCACGGCGTGAGCATAAAGCGGGCGGTCGCGCAGGAGGCGCAGCGCGATCTCGACGTCGCGGTCCGGGCTGCTGTCGCCGGGCGGGCAGATCTTGCGCAGGTCGGTGACCTCCTGGGACGTCGGATTGCGAAGTGCGTGCCAGCGGATCAGCGTGCCCTGGCCGGAATCGACCGAAGCCGGGCCGAGCTGGCTGATATCGGCGACCTTGGCGGTGCAGATGTTGGGCAGCACGCCGAGCTCATTCCAGGTGTAGCCGGACGGTGCCTGCAGGCGCGACCAGGTCAGGATCAGCTCACCTTCGTTGGGCAGGCGCACGACGGTCTGCACCGTGCCCTTGCCGTAGCTGGTCGTGCCGACCACGACGGCGCGTCCGCGGTCCTGCAAGGCGGCGGCCACGATCTCGGCCGCCGAGGCCGAGCCCCCATTCATCAGCACCACGATCGGCATGTCGGCCGATTTGCTGCCGCCGTTCGAGCTCTTGTAGGTGCGGCGGCTCTCGGGATGGCGGCCCTGGGTCGAGAAGATGGTGCCATCGCCGATGAACAGCTCCGACACCGATTGCGCCTGGTCGAGCAGTCCGCCGCGGTTGGATCGCATGTCGATGATCAGCCCGGCGAGACTGCTGCCGATCTCGGCTTTGGCCTTGTCGATTGCCGCGCGCAGATTGTCCGTGGTCGCACTGTTGAAGCCGGTCAGATGGATCCAGGCGACGTCGCCCCGCCGCTCATAGGTGACCGTCGTCGGGATGATGCGGCTGCGCTTCATCGACAGCACGAGCTCGGCGCCCTGCGAGGGGCGCAGGACGGTCATGGCGACCGGCGCGCCGACGGCGCCGCGCAGGCGGCTCACGACGTCGCTCAGCGGTCGCTCGATCATCGATTCGCCGTCGATCGCCAGGATCTGGTCACCCGGCAGCACGCCCGCCTTGCCGGCCGGCGAGTTGTCCTGGACGGCGCGGATCAGGATCTTCTTGTCCTCGGCGCGCTCGATGGTGATGCCGATGCCGCCGCCGCCGTCGCGTTGGAAGCGATTGTCGCGCGCTTCCTCCGGGTCGGCGTAGCGGCTGTTGCGGTCGAGCTGCTTGGTGGTCGCCGCCATGGCTTCGCGGATCACGGTCTGGCGGTCGGAATGCTGGAGGGCCGACGAGGAGTCGAGCGAGCCGGCCATCAGCTCGGCCAGCATGCTGCCCCAGGCCCGACCGTCGGCCGGGTCGGCCGGCACCGGTCGGCTCACCACCTCCTGGCCGTCGCGTCGCACGGTGAAGGCAGTGGGCGAGGTCTCGAGCGACAGCGCCGGATCGCTGCTGGCAAAGCCGCGATAGGTCTCCGCGGAGATGGTGCGGAAATTGGGTTCGTACAGGTGGCGATCGCCGATCGCCCGATAGGCCTGCAGGACGACCCGTTCAATGGCGACGTCGGCCGCGGCGGTGGTGTTGGAGCCCGCCGCCTGGGGCGCATCGGTGACGGTCGCGCAGGAGGCGACCAGGGAGGCGGCATAAAGGGCGCTGAGCGCACGCGGCAGCGCCCGTCGCAGAAAAGGGAAAAGTTGCACTTCCATACCCACAACTATTTGACAATAGCACAAGGCATCGGCTGCCGGCCACGTCTAAGCAGAAGGGTCGAAGCTCCCGGCCGAGGGTTTCGAGCCAATTCCGTGCGCCCACAGGAGCGCGATCACGCTGCCCTTGATGTGCGGCAGCAGGTAGAGGGCGAGAATAACCGACAGGGGCAGCCACAACAGGGCATGGAACCACAGCGGCGGCTGCTGGCCGTAACGCTCGAGCAACAGCACCATCGGCACCACGATGTGGCCGACCACGAGGATGGTGAAATAGGCCGGGGCGTCATCCGCGCGGTAGGGCTGCAGGACCAGGGCGCAGTTCGCGCACTGGCTGCTCATCCGCAGGAAGCCGTTGAACAGGGCGCCACCGCCGCAGCGCGGGCACCTGCCGCGCCAACCCCTGAGCAGGGCGGTCCAGAATTCGACCCGAGCATTTCCACCATTCATCGCCGCACAATGCGCGCGCGGCTCAGCTTCGTCGTCGCGACCGTTTGTCCTTTGGCTGCCCGCGACGCGCGACCGGAAGCCGCGGCCTGCCTTGTTTCTGCCGGAACGCGCGGCCGCCGTGGGGCAAGGCGCTTCGGTCGACGCGCTCGATCACGTCGACGATCTCGAACAGCAGGCCGCCGGTTGCCACGTCGGCTTCCACCAGCTTGAGTTGCAGCCGGTCGCCCAGGCCGTAGGTCTCGCCGGTGCGCTCGCCGATCAGGACCTGGCGGCCCTCGTCGTGGCGGAAGAATTCCTGGCCGAGCGAGCGGATCGGGATCAGCCCGTCCGCGCCGGTGGCGTCGAGCGAGGCGAACAGGCCGAAGCGCGTCACGCTGGTCACCCTGCCGGGGAAGGTGGCGCCGACATGGGCCGCCATATAGGCGGCGACATAACGGTCCATGGCGGCGCGCTCGGCCGCCACGGCACGGCGCTCGCACATCGACAGGTGCTCGCCGAACTCTGCGAAGCGGCCCTTGTCGGCTTCCGGCAGGCCGCCTTCGCCCAGCCCGAACGCCGCGATCAGGGCGCGATGGACGACCAGGTCTGGGTAGCGGCGGATCGGCGAGGTGAAGTGGGCATAGCGCGCCAGGGCGAGGCCGAAGTGGCCGAGATTGTCCGGGCTGTAGACCGCCTGGCTCTGGCTGCGCAGCATCGTCTCGTTGACGAGGCGGGCGACCGGCTTGTCCTGGACGGCGCGCAGCACGCGGTCGAGATCGCCCGGCCGCAGCCGCGGGCCGGGCGCCAGGGCGAGGCCGAGGGTGCCCAGGAACTCGCGCAGCGCCTCGAGCTTGGCTGCGTCGGGCTGGTCGTGGACACGATAGAGGCAGGGCGAGTGACGTTGCTCGAGCGCCTGGGCGGCGGCGACGTTGGCCAGCACCATGAATTCCTCGATCAGCTTGTGGCTGTCGAGGCGCACCCGCACGCCGATCTCGGCAATACGTCCGTCGCTTGCCAGGGTCACCTGCCGTTCGGGCAGGTCGAGGTCGAGGGCGCCGCGTTTCTGCCGCGCGGCGACAAGGACCCGATAGGCGCCGTAGAGCGGGCGGACGACGCCTTCCATCAAGGGCGCGATCTCCGGGTCGGGGTTGCCGTCCATGGCACGCTGGACCCGCGTATAGGTAAGCCGCGCCGCCGACCGCATCATGGCGCGGTGGAAGCGGTGGCGCTTCAGATGACCCTCCGCGTCGATCGACATCTCGACGGCCAGGACCGGCCGGTCCTCGCCGGGCACCAGCGAGCACCAGTGGTTGGACAAAGCCTCGGGCAGCATCGGCACCACGCGGTCGGGGAAGTAGACCGACGTGCCGCGGCGATAGGCGGCATGGTCGAGCGGCTTTTCAGGGCGGACGTACCAGGCCACGTCGGCGATCGCGACCACCAGCCGCCAGCCGCCGGGATGGTCCGGATCGACTTCTGCGAACACCGCGTCGTCGAAGTCGCGGGCATCCTCGCCGTCGATCGTGACCAGCGGCGTGCTGCGGAGATCGAGCCGATGGCCGAGCGGCGCGGCGCGGGCTCGCTCGGCTTCGGCGGCGGCCGCCGCCGGGAAATCGACCGGGATGTCGTTGGCGGCGATGGCGATCAGGCTGACGGTGCGCGGATCGCTCATCGCGCCGATCCGCTCGATGACCCGGGCGCGGCGCGACAGCGAGCCGCCGGTCGCCTCGATCCACACGATATCGCCCGGCACGGCGCCGTTCTTGTCGGCCGGCCTGACGTCGAAGCTGCTGCGCAGCTTGCGATCGGTCGGGGTCACCAAGCCGAGGCCGTTGCGCCCGTCGGATTCCTCGTAGAGGCCGAGAATCTTCTTGGGGCCGCTGCCCAGGCGGCGGATGACACGCGCCTCGTAGCTCGCCTTGCCGCGCCGCTTGAGATTGGCCAGCACGCGATCGCCGACTGCCGGCGCGGGACCGCCGCGGGCCGCAATCTGCGCCACTTCGATGTGCGGCGGCGGTCCATCCTTCCCCTCGTCGTGGCGCAGCGGCAGGGCGATCAGGTGACCATCGTCGTCGACCCGCACGATCGCCAGCACGGCGACGTCGGCGAGCGCGCCGGGATCGCGGAATGTCTTGGCGCGATCGGCGGTGATGTCGCCCGTGTCGCGCAGGTCGCGCAACAGCTCCTTGAGCTCGATGCGCTGGTCGCCCTTGAGGCCCCAGGCACGCGCGATCTCGCGCTTGCCGACAGGCGTGGCGCTCTCGCGGATGAAAGCCAGCAGTTCGTCGCGGGTCGGGACGGTGCCCTTAGCCATCGGTTCCGGTGCGCGGTGGCGAGTCGGCCTTCGCCTTGGCGGCCGCCTTGCGCTTCGGCGCGGCCTTTCTCTTGACCTTCGGTGCCGCCCCGTTGGCACTGGCTGCAGCCGTTCCGTTGGCTTTCTGCTTGCGCCCGCGCGCCGGCCGGCCGCCGCCCTTGGCGGCCCGCTCCGCCAGCAGCGCCACCGCCTGATCGAGCGTCAGACTCGGGGGATCGATGCTGTTGGGAACCGTGGCATTGATGCCGCCGTGCTTGACGTAGGGGCCATACCGGCCGTCGTACAGCTCGACGGGTGCCTCGTCCGACGGATGGTTGCCGACGATGCGGATCGGCTTGACGGCGGCCCGGCCGCGGGCGGCGCCCTTGGCCTCGGCGAGCAATGCCACGGCGCGGTTCATGCCGATATCCAGCACGCTCTCGTCGGCCGGGATGGTCTTGTACTTGGTGCCGTGCTTGACGTAGGGGCCAAAGCGGCCGACGCCAGCCAGGATCGGCTCGCCGTCCTCGGGATGGGCGCCGAGCTCGCGCGGCAGGGCGAGCAGGGCGAGCGCCCGTTCCAGGGTCACGTCGTCTGGCGTCATGCCCTTCAGCAGCGATTGCCGGCGCGGCTTCTCCTTGCCCTCGGGCTCGCCGAGCTGGACGTAGAGGCCGTAGGGACCGTTGCGCAGGGTGACCGGCTTGCCGCTCACCGGATCGATGCCGAGAATCTTCGGCCCTTCGAGATTGGCGCCGGTGGCGGCGTCGGCCTCGGCATCGACGATGCCGAGCTTGCGCGTGAAGCGGCACTCCGGATAGTTCGAGCAGCCGATGAAGGCACCGAACTTGCCGAGCTTCAGGCCGAGCCGGCCATTGGCGCAGGACGGGCAGTCGCGTGGGCTCTTGCCGTCGCCATTGTCGTTGGCCGGGAAAAAATGTGGGCCCAGCGCCTCGTCGAGCCTGTCGAGCACCTCCTTGACGCGCAGCTCCTTTGTCTCGCCGACCGCGGCGGAAAAGGCGGTCCAGAACTCGCGCAGCACCTGGCGCCAATCGATCTTGCCGTCCGAGATCTCGTCGAGCTCTTCCTCGAGATGGGCGGTGAAGTTGTACTCGACGTAGCGCGGGAAATAGGTCTGCAGGAAGGAAGTGACGATGCGGCCGCGATCCTCCGGCACGAAGCGCTTGCGATCGATCCGAACGTAGCTTCGCTTCTGCAGCACCTCGATGATGCTGGCATAGGTCGAGGGCCGGCCGATGCCGAGCTCTTCCAGCTTCTTGACCAGGCTGGCCTCGGAGTAGCGCGGCGGCGGTTCGGTGAAATGCTGCTCGGTGACGATGTCGCGGCGGTCGAGCGCTTCGTCGGGCACGACGTCGGGCAGGATGGTGCTGGCCTCGTCGTCGTCGCTCTTGTCGTCGCGGCCTTCGTCGTACAGCGTCAGGAAGCCGTTGAACTTGATGACCGAGCCGGTGGCGCGGAGCTGCACGGTCTTGTCGCCGCTCGCGATATCGACCGTCACTTGGTCGAGCACGGCGCTTTCCATCTGGCTGGCGACGGTGCGCTTCCAGATCAGCTCGTACAGACCGAGCTGGTCGCGGTCGAGGTAGGGTGCGACGTCCTGCGGCGTGCGGAACAGGTCGGTCGGGCGGATCGCCTCGTGCGCTTCCTGGGCGTTCTTGGCCTTGGAGGTGTAGACGCGCGGCTTCTCCGGCACGTAGGCGGCACCGTAGCGGCTCTCGATCAGGCGGCGCGTTTCGCCGATCGCCTCGGGCGCGAGCTGCACCCCGTCGGTGCGCATATAGGTGATCAGGCCGACCGTCTCGCCGCCGATGTCGACACCCTCGTAAAGGCGCTGGGCGATGCGCATGGCGGCGGCGGCGCCCAGCCCGAGCTTGCGCGAGGCTTCCTGCTGCAGGGTCGAGGTGATGAAGGGGGGCGGCGGATTGCGCCGGGCCTGGCGGCGGTCGACCGACAGCACCGAGAAGGCGCGGCGCTCGATCTCGTGCCGAGCCTGCTCGGCGCGCTCCTGCGTCGGGAGGTCGAAGCGGTCGAGCTTGCGGCCGTCGAGATGGGTCAGGCGGGCCTTCAGGGTCTGCTGCTTGGTCGTGCCGAACAGCACGTCGACGGTCCAGTATTCGCGGGTCTTGAAGACCTCGATCTCGGCCTCGCGCTCGCAGATCAGGCGCAGCGCCACGGATTGCACGCGGCCGGCCGAGCGGCTGCCCGGCAGCTTGCGCCACAGCACCGGCGAAAGGGTGAAGCCCACCAGGTAGTCGAGCGCACGGCGCGCCAGATAGGCGTCGATCAGCGGCTGGTCGAGGTCGCGCGGATGGGCGACCGCCGTCAGCACCGACTGCTTGGTGATGGCGTTGAAGGTGACGCGCTTCACGTCGACGCCTTCCAGCGCCTTCTTGCGCCGCAGCACGTCGCGGACATGCCAGGAGATGGCCTCGCCTTCGCGGTCGGGGTCGGTGGCGAGATAGAGCTTGCCGCCCCGGCTCACCGCCTTGGCGATGGCGTCGAGTCGCTTCTGGGACTGGGGATCGACCTCCCAATCCATGGCGAAATCCTCGTCCGGCCGCACCGAGCCATCCTTGGCCGGCAGGTCGCGCACATGGCCGTACGAGGCCAGCACGGTGTAGCCGGGGCCGAGATACTTACCAATGGTCTTTGCCTTGGCCGGGGACTCGACGACCAACACGTCCATCGTCGAAACATGCTCCAGTATGACATCATGGACCGGAGCTAAATCACTGAATTAAATCAGAGATACGCGGTTACCCCGGTGCCGTTCCAGGCGGCCCTCCAGCTCCAGGGCCAGAAGGACCTCCGCCAGGACGGCGGCGGACACTTGGCATCGGCGCACCAGTTCGTCAACCGCAGTGGGCACCGACCCGAGGGCCGCGAGGACCTTGGCGGCGATCGGCCCGACCGGTTTTCGGCTTGGTTTGCCAAGGGGTTGCGGGGGGCATTGTGGTCGCCCGAGCACACTCAGAATATCGTTGACGTGGCGCACCAGATTAGCCCCATCCTGAATAAGGCTATTGGAGCCGTCATAGCGCGGGTCCGCCGGCGAGCCGGGAACGACGAGGACCTCGCGGCCCTGCTCGGCGGCCAGGCGGGCGGTGATCATCGAGCCCGATTTCGCGGCAGCTTCGACCACCACGACGCCAACCGACAGGCCGCTGACGATGCGGTTGCGGCGCGGGAAGGCGCGGGCGACTGGCGGCACGCCCCACGGCATCTCGCTCAGCAGCACACCGCGCTCGGCGATCTCGGCGTGCAGGGGGGCGTTCTGCAGCGGATAGACCTGGTCGATCCCGCCAGCCAGGACGGCCACAGTTCCGGTGCCGACGGCGGCGCGATGGGCCGCCGTGTCGATGCCGCGCGCCAGGCCGGAGGCGATCACGAAGCCCGCGGCACCGAGCGCGGACGACAAGTCCCCGGCCAGGCGGCTGCCGGCCAGCGAGGCATCCCGGGCGCAGACCACGGCCACGGTCGGCCGTGCCAGCACCCCGAGATCGCCGATGGCCGACAGCACCGGCGGCGCATCGGGCAGGGCCGCCAGCGCCGGCGGATAGGCGGGGTCGCCCAGCACGACGAATTGCCCGCCGGCCTCGGCGAGGCGGGCTTCCTCCCGGGCGATCTCCGAATCGGGGACCACGGGCAAGTCGGCAGCCGCCCGCCGCGCCGAGCCGAAATGCTGCAGCGCCTGTTGGAAGGTGACCGGGCCGACGCGCGGGCTACGCGCCAGCCGGAGGCGCATCCGGCGTTCCGCCGCGTCGGCCTGGGACGAGAAGGAGCCATCGAACATATCGCGAACTTATGCACGATGTACAATATTGTAAATCAACTTAAAGTTGAATTCAGCGCAGCTTCGGATTGAGGGCGTCGCGCAGCCAGTCGCCCAGCAGATTGACCGCCAGGGAGAGGACGACCAGCGCCAGGGCGGGAAAGATCGCGATCCACCATTCACCCGAGAACAGGAAGGCATTGCCGATGCGGATCAACGTGCCGAGCGAGGGCTGGGTCGCCGGCATGCCGACGCCGAGATAGGACAGCGACGCCTCGGCGATGATGGCCAGCGCCAGCTCGATGGTGGCGATCACCAGCACGGGACCCCAGGCATTGGGCAGAACATGGCCGAGCGCAATGCGCGCGCCGGGCACGCCGATGATGCGCGCGGCATTGACGTAGTCCTTGTTCTTCTCGGCCAGCGTCGTGGCCCGCGTCACGCGCGCGAATTGCGGCCAGTAGGCGAAGCCGATCGACAGCACCAGCACCCAGATGGCGATCTCGTCGTGCACGGTCTTGGGCAGCACGACCCGGGCGACGCCGTCGAGCGTCAACGCGATCAGGATGGCCGGCACGGTGAGCTGGATGTCGGCCAGCCGCATCACCACCGCCTCGGCCCAGCCGCCCCGGAACCCCGCCATCAGGCCGAGCAGCACGCCGGTTGTGACCGATAGGACGATCGCCGCCAGCCCGATCATCAGCGACACCCGGCTGCCGTAGAGAATGGCCGAGAACACATCGCGGCCCTGGTTGTCGGTGCCCAGCAGGTGCTTGGCGCTGCCCCCTTCGGTCCAGGCCGGCGGCGTGAAGGCGTCCATCAGGTTGAGCGACTTGACGTCGAACGGGTCGTAGGGCGCCACCCAAGGCGCCAGGACGGCGCCGGCGAAGTAGAGCGCGGTCACGACCGCCGCGACCACGGTGATGGGCGAGCTGCGAAAGCTCCACCAGATGTCCGAGTCGCGCAGCCGTGCGAGAACAGTGGTGTCGCTCATGCCGTCCTCTTCCTTGGCCGGCAGAGAAGGGCGCCGCCGGCGCCGGCCGTTGCCAATGCCGCCCCGAGGAAGGCGAATCCTTCGAAGCCTACCCAACCGATCATGGCCGCTCCCAAGGCGGCGGCGCCCATCCAGCCGACGCTCGCCGACGCGCCGTTGAGCCCGAGCACCGTACCGCGCACGTCGTCGGGCACGGCGGCCAGGGACGCCATGTAGGATGGCCGACCCAGCGCGTTCAGCAACACATAGATGAAGCCCAGGGCGACGGTTATCTCCATGCTGGGATGCCACAGGAAGAGGGCGATGCAGGCGACGCCCGAGAGCGCCATGGCGAGCGCGAAGGTCGCGAGGCGATCGCGCACGCGGTCGGCGAGCTGGCCACCCAGGATCGTGCCGGCGACGTTGCCGATGGCGAAGATCGCCAGCGGAAGGGCGACCTGGGCCAAGCCGAGCCGGTAGGTCGCCTGCAAGTAGGTCGCGAAGTAGACGGCAGCCAGCCCGTAGCAGATGCGCTCGGCGATGCCGGTCGCGAGCAAGCCCAGAACCTGGCGCGACAGCCCGGCATGAAAGGGCCGCCGGACCATCGCGCGGGTGTGACCGGCCGAGCCGCGTCCCACGGTGGCGAACAGGCTGAGACTGGCGGCCAGCGCAATGCCGCCCATGCACCAGAACCAGCCGCGCCAGCCGACCAGGGCGCCGACCGCGGCGGCCATCGGGATGCCGACCAGCAGGGTGAGTGACTGGCCGCTCATCACCCAGCCGAGCGCCCGCCCGCGCTGGCTGTCGGGCACGCGGGCGGAAACCTCGGCGAACACCGTGCCGGTGAAGGCGCCGGCGCAGGAGCCGCCGACCGCCGACCACACCGCGACCCAGAGGAACGAGCCGGCGAGCGCTTGCGCCGACAGCGACAGGGCGAGCGCGAGCAGCGCGGCGACCAGCACGACCGGCCGGCCGATGCGGTCCGACAGCCAGCCGGCCACCGCCGAGGTCAGCCCCCAGGTCACCGACGTCACCGACACCAGATTGGCGACCAGCGGCATCGTGACGTCGAGATCGCGCGCCATGTCGAGCAGGAAGGGCGCGCGCGTCGTGCCGCTCGACGACGCGGCGAACGAGCCGAAGCAGGCGGCGGCGATCAGCGCCCACGGCAGCGCGGCGGCGGCTTTGGACATGTGTATCAGCCGCCGGCGGTGCCGAGCTGGGCGCGGTCGAGCCGGAGCCGCGGATCGATCGCGGCATAGAGCAGGTCGACGAAGAAATTGATGGTCACGAACAGCAGGGAGACCATCACGAGATACGCCGCCATGACCGGAATGTCCGCAAACTGCACCGACTGGATGAAGAGCTGTCCCATGCCCGGCCATTGGAACACGGTTTCGGTGATGATCGAGAAGGCGATCAACCCGCCAACTTGGATACCGATCACGGTGATGACCGGCAGCAGCGTGTTCTTGAGGGCATGGCGGAAATGCACGGCGCGGTCGGTGAGGCCGCGGGCGCGGGCGAACTTGATGTAGTCGGTGCGCAGCACCTCGAGCATCTGCGAGCGTACTAGGCGCAACACCAGCGTCATCTGGAACAGCGACAGGGTGAAGGCCGGCAGCACGATCGCCTTGAGACCGGCCGCCGTCAGCAGGCCCGTCGTCCAGCCGCCGACCTTCACCGTCGTGCCGCGGCCGAACGACGGGAAGCACCAGTCGCCCGGCAGGCCGATCGCAGGTGCCCAGCTCTTGCACTCCACCGAGAAGACGTAGATCAGCAGGATGCCGATCACGAAGGTCGGCATCGCCACGCCGGCCAGCGAGAATGTCATGATGGCGGTGCTGTCGACGCTGCGCCGGCGCAGCGCCGTCAGCACGCCGAGCGGGATGCCCATGGCGAGCGCCAGCACGGCGGCAACGAACACCAGCTCGAGGGTCGCTGGCATGCGCTCGACGATCAGGTCGGAGACCGGGCGGGCCAGCCGATAGCTCTTGCCGAAGTTGCCGGTCGCGGCATTGCCGAGAAAGCGGGCGAACTGGACGACAACCGAGTCCTCGAGCCCGAGCTCGTGGCGCATCTCGAGGCGCTCGGCCGGCGTCGCTTCCTGGCCCACCATGTTGTTCACCGGGTCGCCCACGAAGTTGAACAGCACGAAGCACAGGAACGACACCGCCAGCATGACGGCAAGCGACTGCAGGAGACGCGAGACGACGAAGGCGAGCATCAGTCTTCGTATCCTACCCACGCAGTGGGGAGGTGTCGGCGTCTTACGACGACGGAGGGGTCATGAGTCATGGCCCCCGCTGCCTCTTATGACTCATGACCCCTCCGCCCGGTAAGACCGGGCACCTCCCCAGCGAAGCTGGGGAGGTGGCAAGAGCCCTCACTTGATCGTCGAATATTTGAAGTTGGGCGAGTCGTTGGCGAAGATCGGGATCGTCACCTTGTCGCTCATCGACCAGACGATGAGCTGGTGGTGCAGCGGCAGGTAGGGGATATCGAGCACGGCGATCTGCCAGGCCTCGGCGATCAGCTTGTCGCGTTTGGCCTGGTCGACCTCCTTCAGCATGGCGTCGCTGAGCTCGTCCATGCGCGGGTTGCTGTAGCCGGTGTAGTTCCAGCCGCCGACCTTCTTGGTCGCGTCGTTGGTCTGGTACAGGAAGGTGAAGACGTAGTGCGAATCGAGCGTCGGCACCCCCCAGCCGAGCAGGTACATGCTCGAATCCGACTTCTGCAGCTTGGGGAAGTGCAGGGTTTTGGAGCGCGCCTGCAGGTCGACCTTGATGCCGATCTGGGCGAGCATCGCCGTCACCGCCTGGCAGATCTGCTCGTCGTTGTTGTAGCGGTCGTTGGGACAGTCGAGCGTCACCGAGAAGCCGTTGGGATAGCCCGCGTCGGCCATCAGCTTCTTGGCCGCGGCGACGTCATGCTTCAGTCGCTGGTCGAGCTCCTTGGTGTAGCCGTGAACGCCCGGTGACGTGATGAGCCCGGCCGGTGCCGCGAAGTTGCGCATCACTTTGGCCTTGATCGCGGCCATGTCGATGGCCTGGTACATCGCTTGGCGCACGCGCTTGTCGGCGAACGGGTTCTTGCCTTTGACGTCGGAGTATTTCAGCTCCTTCGAGCCGACATCGAGGCCGAGGAAGATCGAGCGCACCTGCGCCGTCTCCTCGGTCTTGAGCCCGGGCGTCTGCTTGATGCGGGCGATGTCCTGCAAGGGGGCGTCGAGCACGAAATCGACCTGGCTCGAGATCAGCGCGGCGACGCGGGTCGCCGGCTCCTTGACCGGCGTGTAGACCAGCTCGTCGGGATAGTTGGGAAAGTCCTTGGTGCCCCAGTAGGTGGGGTTCTTGGCCATCACGGTGCGCACGTCGGGGTCGCGCTGCTTCACCGTGAAGGGGCCGGTGCCCATGGCATTGCGCACCGCGTAGGTCTCTTCCTTGTCCTTGTAGCTCTGCGGCTTGGCGACGTTGTGCTTTTCCGCCCACGCCTTGGACATGATCAGGATCGACGTCGTGTAGTCGGGCAGGATGGGATTGGGTCCGTTGGTGACGATGTGGACGGTCAACGGATCGGCGGCCTTCACCTCCTTGATAGACGAGATATAGGCGCGGAAATCCGACGTCGGCGCCAGCGCCCGCTGGTAGCTGAAGACGACGTCGTCGGCGGTGAACGGCGTGCCGTCGCTGAACTTGACGTCGGGCCGCAGCTTGAACTCCCAGGTGTCCGGCGCGATCGGCTTCCACGACAGCGCCAGCCCGGGGACCTTGCTCAACGTCGGGTCGCGGCTGATCAAGGGCTCGTAGACATGCTGATTCATGGCCGTGGTCGGCCCTTCGTTCTGCGCATGCGGATCGAGCGTCAGGGCATCGCCCTGGCTGGCCCAGCGCAGGGTCTTGGCTTCGGCCAGCGCGGCCACACTGAGCGCGGCCGCGACGAGGACGGCCAAACGAGCAACGAACATGGCCATTGCCTCCTGCATGGATTGTGAGGCTGACCCTAACGAGCGGCCGGATGTTGAGCAATGCCATGTTGGACTGCCACCGGCGTCGACGGCAGACGGCAATGACGTCACACTGGCACAATGGTTGCCAAGGTGACGACGCGCGAGCTTACGCCCGCGCTGTGGCCCGATCTCGAGGCGCTGTTCGGCGGCAATGGCGCCTGCGGCGGATGCTGGTGCATGCACTGGCGCCAGGAACTCGGCGAGGATTGGTCGCAAGCGAAGGGAGCGGTCAACAAGCGCCGCCTGCGCGCCTTGGTCGAAGGTGGCCGCGCCCATGGTGTCCTGGCCTATGTCGATGGAGAGCCGGTCGGGTGGGCTGCCTTCGACCGCCGCCGCGATTTCGCCAAGCTCGATCGCGCGCCGTCGTTCGTCTGCGACGATGCCGATCGGGTGTGGTCGCTGCCGTGCTTCTTCGTGAAGGCGGGTCATCGCAAGCAAGGCGTCGCCTCGGCGCTGCTCGCCGCCGCGGTCGCGGCGGTGCGGCGCAGACGCGGCCAAGTGATCGAGGCCTATCCGGTGCGGCCCGGCAAGTTCGGCAAGGCAATCCCGGCAGCCTTCGCCTGGACCGGCACGATCCCCATGTTCGAGGCCGCGGGCTTCGCGCCGGTAGGAGCGTGCGACCGCGGCAAGCAGCGCATGCGATGGTCGAATGGGCGCTGACGATGCGATGTCCTGTCGGGATGTCGGCTGTGCTGGCTGCTCCAGCGTCGAATTGCCGGCGTTCAGCTCGGCGGCGGACCGCCGTTGTGCCCGGCTTGAGTTGCCGCAACTGCCGCCGGGGCACGCTGACCGATCTTGGTCTCGGTGCCTTTGAACAGGCGGGCGATATTTTCGTGGTGGCGCACCCAGACCAGCGGCACCAGCAGCGTCAGCAACGTTGCCGCGCGCGGATCGGTCAGGAACCAGGCGGCGATCGCTGCCGCCACGACGCTCAGCAGGGCGGCCAGCGACGAATAGCGGAATATGGCGGCGACGAGCAGCCAGGCGGCGCAGGCGATGGCGCCGACCGGCCAGGAGAGGCCCCACATGATGCCGAGTGTCGTGGCCACGCCCTTGCCACCTTTGAACGACAGCCACACCGGGAACATGTGGCCGATCACGGCGCCGGCGGCCGCGCCGACCGCCGCGAGCTGGCCGATCTGATCGGCGATCAGCACGGCGGCCACGCCCTTCAGCGCATCGAGCAGCAGGGTCGCCGCAGCAAGGCCCTTGCGGCCGGTGCGCAGGACGTTGGTCGCGCCGATGTTGCCCGATCCGACCTTGCGGATGTCGCCCAGCCCGGCAGCCCGCGTGAGCAACAGGCCGAACGGGATCGACCCCAGCAGGTAGCCGAGCAGGAAGGGTGCCAGCAGGACGATCAGCGTCGAGACCATCGGCTCACGGGCTCAGAAGCTTGCAGTTGCTCGAATCGACGTAGGTGGAAGTGGGCGGTCCGATCAGCTCGGCAGTGATCTGCTCGCCCGGCTGGATCGTCACCGGTCCGAGGTAGTCGGTGCCGACCGGCCGGCCGGCATTCATGAAGGTACACTCCGCCTGGGCATTGAGGGGCCGCGGCGTGTTGGAAGTGAGAGTCACCGTGACCTGCCAGTAGCGCGACGGCCCATAGGTCAGGTTGGCGGCGCCCAGGGTCACCAGCGGCTGCGGGGTCGAGGTGCTCGGAATGGCGCGCGGGCCGGTGCGACGCATCGTCGATTGAGGGCGCGGGCCGGCTTGCCCCGGCTGCGAGGTCGTCGCGGTGCGCGGATCGAACGCGGCGTCGGGATCGCGGGTGCCGCCGGGCGATTGCGGCAGTGTCGCCGTGCCACCGCCTGGCACCGCCAAGGGCTGCGGGGTCAACGGTGTCGGCGTGAGTGGCGTCGGCGTGAGGGGAGGTGGGGTGAGAGGGGTCGGGGTGAGAGGCGCGCTGCTGATCGACGTGCCGGTGGTCGGCTGCGGCTGTGGCTGCGCCGGAGGCTGCGCGGCCTGGATCGGGGTCGGCGTCGCTGCTGGCGGGGCCGTCACCCCGCCGACCTGGGTCTGCAGGCGGTCGTAGCAGGACAGGCGCTGCTGGGTGTCGGTGATCTCGGCGCAGATTTGGATGTGCCGCGTCAGCGTGTCGAGCAGGTCGTCGCGCGACTGGCTGCGCTGCTGGGCATGGCCCACGCCGGCGACGGCCACCGTTGCGGTGGCGAGGAGGAGAGAGAAGCGATGCATGGAATGCCCTTGCGGAAACGGCGAGCGGGACGCGCCGACAATACCAGACGAAATGGCGGTTTGGAGGCGGTTTTCCGGGCAGAGATCAGGCGGCGCGGGCGGCGGTGACGAAACTGTCGTCGCGGTAGATCGTGCGGCCGCCAACGATGGTAGCCATGACGCGGCCCTGCACCGGCCGCTCGTCGAACGGTGTGTTCTTCGTCTTGCTCCAGAGCTCGTCGCGGTCGACCCGCCAGGCATAGTCCGGATCGAACACCACCAGGTCGGCGGGCGCGCCTTTGGCGAGCTTGCCGCCGGGCAGGCCGAACAGCCGGGCCGGCGTGCTCGATAGCAGGCGGAACAGGCGGGGCAACGTGAGGTGGCCGTTATGCACCAGCTCGAGCGAGATCGGCAGCAGGGTCTCGAGGCCGATGCCACCCGGCTCGGCCTGGGCGAAGGGCACGCGCTTGCTGTCCTGGTCCTGCGGCCGATGGTCGGAGACGATGGCGTCGATCGTGCCGTCGCGCAGGCCTTCGACGACGGCCAGGCGATCCTTCTCGGCGCGCAGCGGCGGCACCAGCTTGCCGAAGGTGCGATAGTCGCCGACGGCGAGATCGTTCAGGGCGAAGTAGGGTGCGGCGGTGTCGCAGGTGATGCGCAGGCCGCGTGCCTTGGCCGCGGCGATGGCGGCGACCGACTCGGCGGTCGAGATCTTGGTGAGGTGCAGCCGTCCGCCGGACATTTCGGTCAGGCGGATGTCGCGCTCCACCATCATCACTTCGGCAAGCGGCGGACTTGCCGAGAGGCCTAGTCGCGTCGCCATCTCGCCGCTCGTCATGACGCCGCCGGACAGCGTCGGTTCCTGCGGCAGATGAACGATCAGGGCATCGAACGCCTTGGCGTAGTAGAGCGCCCGGCGCATCACCTGGGCATTGCCGACCGCGTGGTCGGCGTCGGTGAAGGCGACCGCGCCGGCCTCGGCGAGAAGGCCTATTTCGGCCAGTTCCTTGCCTTCGAGCCCGACCGTCAGAGCGCCGTAGGCGTACATGTTGGCGAGCTTGGTCTGGCGGGCGCGGCGGGCGACGAACTCGATCAGCGAGGCGTCGTCGAACGGCGGCTCGTTGTCGGGCAGCAGCACCATCGAGGTGATGCCGCCGACGGCGGCTGCGGTGCCGGCGCTCTTGAGTGTCTCCTTGTGCTCCTCGCCCGGCTCGCCTGTGTGTACGCGCGTATCGACCAGGCCGGGGGCGAGGCAATGGCCGCGGCAGTCGACCGACTGGATGCCGTAGGGTGCGCCCGAGGCGAAGAGCTGTGGGCCGTAGTCGGCGATCTTGCCGTCGCTGATCAGCACCGCGCCCTTGTATTCGGCGTCGCCCAGGGGGTCGACGATTTGGGCGTTGATGTAGGCGGTCGATCCGCTGTGCTGCGGCGCGCCGGGGTCGATGACGCCACTCACGACGCCGCCCCCGCGAGCGTGTTGCGGCGCCCGCCGATCAGCGCGTCGAGGCAGGCCATGCGCACGGCGACACCCATGGCGACCTGCTCGTGGATGACCGAGCGGTCGATGTCGTCGGCGACCTCCGAATCGATCTCGACGCCGCGATTCATTGGCCCGGGATGCATGATCAGGGCGTCCGGCTTTGCGACCTCGAGCTTCTCGCGGTCGAGACCGAAGAAGTGGAAATACTCGCTGATCGACGGCACGAAGGAACCCTGCATGCGCTCGGTCTGCAGCCGGAGCATCATCACGATGTCGACGTCGCGCAGACCGGTCTTCATGCTGTAATGGACCTCGACGCCCATCCGCTCGACGTCGGTCGGCATCAGGGTCGGCGGACCGACGACGCGTACGCGCGCGCCCATGATCTGCAGCAGATGGATGTTCGAGCGCGCCACCCGGCTGTGCAGGATGTCGCCGCAGATCGCCACCAGCAGGCCCTGCAGGCTGCCGCGCCGGCGACGGATCGTTAGGGCATCGAGCAGCGCCTGCGTCGGATGCTCATGCTGTCCGTCGCCGCCGTTGATGACGGCGCAGTTGACCTTCTGCGATAGAAGATTGACGGCCCCCGATTCGCTGTGCCGCACGACGATTGCGTCGGCGGTCATCGCGTTCAGCGTCATCGCCGTGTCGAGCAGCGTTTCGCCCTTGCGCACCGACGAGGTGGCGACGTCCATGTTGATGACGTCGGCACCCAACCGCTTGGCCGCGACCTCGAAGCTGGTGCGCGTGCGCGTCGAGTTCTCGAAGAACAGGTTGATCACCGTGCGTCCCGACAAGAGGTCGCGCCGCTTGTCGAGGGATCGATTCTGATCGATGTAGCTTTCGGAAAGGTCGAGCAGGCCCGAAATCGTTTCAGGCGCAAGACCTTCGATGCCGAGAAGATGGGGCAACCTCGGCACGCCCGCCCAAATCGTTGTCACTAAAGCGCGACGTTAAGCACGGCGGCACCGTGCCCGCAAGGCGATGGCCTAGTGGATAACCGGCTATCGATTACGACAGCCTCACTTCGGCGCAGGGCTGCACGAGCGCGGGGCCGCGCGGGGCGATGAAATCGGCCCAGATGGCATTGTGGTGCTCGATGATCTTGGCGGCCGACAGGTGAGGGCGGTCGCTCGTGGTATGGCCGTCCGAGGGGACGGTCGTGGGATATCCGCGCGCGAGCGCGCTGCGCACGGTCGTGTCGACACAATAGTCCGTCGCCCAGCCGGTGATGATCAGCCGATCGATCGATTGCGCCCGCAGGAACGCCTCGAGGGAGGTGTCGAGGAAGGAATCGCAGGCTGCTTTATGGATGACGCTATCGACCGCTCGAACGTCGAGAGCCGAGAGGAATCTCGATCCAGGAGATCCGGGCTGATAGGGATCGCCCGGCGGCCCGTCGTGCTGGATGAAGACGACCTTGCCCGTCGGCCGCACGGCGTCGGCCAGCCGGTTCAGCCTGCCGAGGAGGCCCGCCGCGTCGTACCAGGGTGGTGAGTCGCCGAACGGGCCTTGCTGCATGTCGATGACGATCAGTACATGCCTCACGACGGACCTCGCTCAACTGCCGGGCGGGGGACCCGTATAGCGGGCGCGCGGCCGGATCAAGACGCCATGGGCCGCCTGCTCGAGCGCATGGGCGATCCAGCCGACGCTGCGCCCGAGGAGAAACAGCGCCAGCGCCGCGTCCTTGGGCAAGCCGAGCACGCGCTCGACTGTCACGGTGGCGAAGTCGACGTTGGCCGGGCGGTCGATCAGCCGCTCGACCGCCGAGGCGAGCCGCTCGGCGAAGGCGAGCTCGGGCGAATGCGGGACCGCCTCCCGCAACAGTGCGAAAAGCGTTGCCGCGCGGACATCGCCGTCAGGATAGAGCTGATGACCGAAGCCGGGAATGTAGATGCGATCGCGGACCCGGCGAGCGAGCTCGGCGTCGAGATCGGAGACCTTGCGTAAGTCGTCGAACAGCGACGAGACGCGGCGCGTCAGGCCGCCGTGACGCGGGCCGTTCAGGGCGGCAAGGCCGGCCATGGTGGCGCCGTAGAGGTTGGCCCCGGTCGACGCCACGACGCGCGCGGCGAACGCAGAAGCGTTGAATTCGTGATCGGCGGACAGGACCAACGCGGCGCGCAGCAGCGCCGCGCGATCGTTGGGCACGCGCCAAGCGGCCGCGAGCTGCTCGTGCACCGGCAGCGCCGACATCGGCTGCGCGGTGATGGCGGCCGTCAGCAGCCGCACCACCCTGACGCCGGTCTCCAGCATGGCTGCGCGATCCTCCACCCAGCTCGCATGGTCGAGCGCGGCCGCGGCCGGCAACAGCACCAGGCAGCGGTCGACCGGGGCCAGGGTGGCCGCAGCCAGCCAGGCGCGGCGCAACGGTGTGGTCAGCGGCGGTAGATTGTCGGCCGCGAAGGGGCCGTCGTCGCAATTCCACAACAGCCGTGCGGCCTCCTCGAGCGAGGCCGTGCGCGCCAGCGCGGTCGCGTCGACACCGCGATAGTAGAGGCGGTTGCCGTCGATCAGGGTCAGCGCCGATTCGAGCACCGGCGTGCCGAAATCGAGGGCGTGATTGGCGATCGACTCGGCCTTGCGGCCGACCTCCCGCCGGCGCCGCAGCCGGGCGACATCGTCGGCGCGATAACGGCGTTCGCGGCTGCCGTCGAGCGCTTCGGAGCGCAGCAGGCCACGGCTCACATAGGCGTAGAGGGTGGCAGCGGAGACGCCGAGCCGCCTTGCCGCCTCCTTGGAGGTCAGGAATTCGTGTGCCATGGACAAATATTGATCAATATAATCAAGATTGACAATATTTTTCCTCGACGTGACCTTGGCGGCGATCCAAGGAAAGGAATTGCAATGCTGCTGACGCGGGTGAACAGCGGTCTCGACGGGGTGGTCGTGGCCGATACGGTGATGAGCGAAGTGGACGGCGAAGCCGGCCGGCTGACGGTGCGCGGGCATGCGCTCGAGGAACTGGTGGCGACGCGCGGCTTCGAAGGCGTCGCGGCCTTGCTGTGGGAGGGGTATGCCCCGCGATCGGAGGGCGGCGATGGCGATGCGTCGGCCGTTCGGGACGGCTTGGCGGCGGCGCGAGTGCGGGCCTTCGCCGAGGTGCCAAAGCTGCTGTCGGCAACGCATGGCCTCAATCCCGTCGAAGCGCTGCGCGTCGGCATCGGCATGCTGCCCGACGACGAGACGACGCCGCATCATTTCCTCGTGTGCGGCGCCATGCCGGTATTTCTCGCAGCCCTGCTCAACGCGGAGAAGGGCCTGCCGCCGATCGCGCCGGATCCCGGCCTGGCCACGGCGCAGGATCTGCTGCGCATGATCCGCGGCCAGCGGGCCGGCGCCGATTTCGAGGCGGCGCTCGACACCTACCTCGCGACCATCACCGACCACGGCTTCAACGCCTCGACCTTCACGGCCCGGGTCGTGAGCTCGACGCGGGCGGGGCTGATCTCGGCGGTTCTGGCGGCGCTTTGCGCACTCAAGGGGCCGCTGCACGGCGGGGCGCCCGGACCGGTGCTCGACATGCTGGACGAGATCGGCGAGGCATCGCGGGCCGAGGCTTGGTTCGCCAATGCGTTCGCCAAGGGCACCCGTCTGATGGGCTTCGGCCACCGCGTCTACAAGGTACGCGATCCCCGCGCCGACGTTCTGAAGCACACGGTGGCGACCTTGCCGTCGACCGCCGGGCGACTGGCCTATGCCGCGGCCGTCGAGCAGGGCGCGATCGCCGCCTTGCGCAAATACAAGACCGGCCAGCGGCTCGACACCAATGTCGAATACTACACGGCGCTCCTGCTCGAGGCGCTCGACGTGCCGCGCAGCGCCTTTACCGCCCTGTTCGCGGTCGGCCGCACTGCTGGCTGGTGCGCCCACGTCTTCGAGCAGGAGAAGGGCGGCCGCATCATCCGCCCGCAATCGAACTACGTCGGCCTGCGGCCGCAGGCCTGAGGTTCGCAACCGCGGCCGCACCACGCGAGGCGGATTTCCATTGGCCTCGAGTGGCGAACTCCCAGCGAATGCGCCGCCATGAGGGTGGCTCCCGCCTGGCGGGGAAGCGGGAGCTGGCATTCGGTCGTCATCGGGCCGTCGCCAGGAACGGGCTGCCGGCGCGGGCGACGATCTTTGTGCTTCCGACGATCGCCATTCGTTGCGTGATCAGGATTCCTCGGCGTGATGGCGCCGCCGATATCGACCCTTTCGGCGGCCTCATGAGGCAGGGCCAGGGGGCGACTTGCGAAACAGGGACCGCAGCCTGACCAGACGCTCCGTTGTCCTGAAGCCGAGGTGCTTGTAGGCCGCCAATATGATCGGTCGTACGCGTGGCGTGTAGCCGGGCGCGAGCTCGAGCAGCCAGCGGGCGGCCACCGCAGCCTCGTCGAGCTCTGTCTTCGCCAGGTCGCGAACGACCGGCCAGAGATACGCGGCGGCCGCCTGCTTGCGACGCGCCGTCGCCTCGCCCTGGCGTTCCAGCAAGCCGATCGCCTTTCGCATCACCTGCACGTTGGTGTAGTGCGCCAGTCGCTCCTGCAGGCCCCGATTTCTTTGCAGGCGGTTCTGTCGGTGATGGCGATGAACGAAGGCGGGCCCGCGATAGACGGCGAGCCGCGGCTTGGCGATCGCCACTTCCAGCATGAACATCCGGTCGTCGCGCAGGGCGAACTCCTGCCGGTGCGGGATGTCGGCGACGAAAGAGCGGCGGAACAGGAATGCCGAATAGTGCGAGAAGGCGACCTCGCCGAGCTGCTGGGCAACGAAGTCGTCGCAATCGATCCATGGGTGGACTTGCGATGGTCGGCCGTCGTCCCAGTAATCTGCGTATCCCGCGACCACCACGTCGGCGTCGGTGTCCCGCGCGATCGCCAGTTGGGCGGCGTTTGCGCCAGGCTTCAGCCAGTCGTCGGAATCGAGAAAGCGGACATACTCGCCACTGGCCACCTGCATCGCCGCTTGTACCGCCCAGTCCTTGCCCCAGTTGGGTGTCCGGATGGCGACGATGTCGGTCCGATCGCGCAGGAACTCCCAGGTGCCGTCGGTGCTGCCGTCGTCGACGACGATGACCTCGACGGCGGGGCCGCTCGCGGCGAGGCAAGAGTCGATCGCCTGCGGCAGCGCCCACAGTCGATTGAATGTCGGGATGACGATGGAGATGTCCGTCATCGAGGCCGTCGCGCGCCGACCGGAAACACGAGGGTCACGCCGTGCTGCCGGCCGCATCGTGGCCGGCCGGCGCGGGATCGAGGATTTGGGCGTAGAGGGCGAGCATCTCGGTGGCGACGTCGTCGATGGTCCGGGTCTGTCGGCAATTGGCGGCGAGCCGCGCCAGCCGAGGGCGGTCGCGGGCGAGGTCGCGGATAGCATGCGCCCATGCCTGCGGGGTGTCGAACGGCAGCAGCAGTCCGTCGATGCCGTGGCGGATGCGCTCGGCAATTCCGCCGAGATCGGCGCCGAGCACCGGCACGCCCTGGGCGTGCGCCTCGTGGACGGCCAGAGGGCCGGTCTCCATGATTCTCGACGGCACCGCGACCAGGTCGACCGACGACAGGAACTTCGGCAGCTCATCCTGATTGACCGGTCCGACCAGTTGGATGCGCCGATCGCGTTCGGCTGCGTCGTTCAGGCTTCGCAGGTATTCGGGATCGACGCCCGTGCCGGCGATCAGCAGATGGACGTTGTCCTGAATCGAAGCCAGGGCGTCGATCAAGGTGTCGAGCCCCTTGTATCGCTCGAGCCTGCCGATGTAGCCGATCCGCAGGGGCTCCGAGGGCAGCCTCGCCGGCGGCGGCGCTGCGCTTTCCGTAAACACTCGGCTGGGGGCTTGCCGAGACACGACGATGCTTTCAGGTGGGACGCCGTTCCTGAGCAGCGCAGCCCGCACCCAATCGCTCGGCGTCACGAGCCGGCGTGCCATCCGAGCCATCGCCTGCAATTCACGGGCTTTCGATGCCACCCGGGTTCGAATCGAAAGCAGTGTGCCGATCCGGCGCATCAGCCCCGAGACCTTCCAGGTCGTCGCGTCGATCTTGGGTAGTCTCGAAACGGCGAAGGCGACGGGCTTTGGGGCGCCGCGCTGAAGCACCCAGCAATGGCTACAGCGGATCTCGTCGATGCGCCCGTCGCAGGGGGTGACGCCGTTGAGCAGCATGGTTCCGCGTATGCAAATCGACGGCACAAGATGCAGGGTCACCACGGTCGGGATGGAGAGATCAGCCGCCGCGGCCAAGTGATTCAGCCCGGCGCCCGGCGTCCAGGAGTGCAGGTGGAAGATGTCGGGTTTCAACCTCGATAACAGCTCGGCGAACCTGGATAGGCCGCGTCCGTCTTTGCCGTCGAGCTCGGCCCAGTTGCTGGGATAGCGGAAGACCATTGTCCCTGCCCAGTCGTATTCCTCGTAGGCGCCATTGGTCGCTGCCACGATGATGCTCTCGACGGACTGGACGTTCAGGGCGTGTGCGAGATCGCGAACGTAGACCTCCGTGCCGCCGACATTCTCTGGAAAATAGAATCCGACACAATGGACGACCCGGAGGCAATCCGGCGGCGTTGTCATTCGTTTGCCCTGCCATGAGCCGACGCCTGCACGGTCTGTGCGCCATAGGGCTGCACGAGGTGGCACCGGGTTCGACACGCAAGAATTTCCACTGTTACCGAGCGCTCAGTACCAGGATTGATTCTTTGAACCGCGGATCGCGCGGCAAGAGGTGCTTCGGTCAAGGGCGCTGCGGCGCATTCCTGTCGTGTCTCTACTCCAGCCCCCTGTTCGCCAGCAAGCCGTCTCCGCCCATCGCTGCGCGATGACCCGACAGGTCGCGCGCAACGGTATGCCGACGGTGTGTATTCCTTCACTCGCGCTGCATTGTTGCACGAGGAGAAGGGGGCATTTGTCGCCGTCGAGGCGTCGGGCAACAACCGCGCTGCCAGCCTTTCGGAATATGTTTGGCGTGCCGTGTCGGTGGCGCGGTGCGTGTTCCATCGTCGAGCGATGCAGGTCGCTTCGGGATGACCCCGAAGGCGTGCTCAGATTGCTCAGATCGTGTCCCGTTTCGTGGTGTAGGAGCCTGCGGAAGCCCAGCGTTTCCGGGGATGAGCCGGATCGATCAGGCGGTGACGTTTGGCAGCCCGACGAGCGGATCATGGCTGAAGGGGGCGATGCTTTCCAGGGTGATGTACCTGGCGCGCTGAACGGCCCACTCGTCGTTCTGCTCGATCAGGATCGCGCCGACGAGACGGGTAATGGCGTCCTCGTTTGGGAAGATTCCGACGACGTCTGTGCGTCGCTTGATCTCGCCGTTGAGGCGCTCGAGCGGGTTGGTGGAGTGCACCTTGACGCGATGCTGTGCGGGGAAGCTCATGTAGGCGAGCACGTCGGGCTGGGCGTTGTCCATGAGGGTTGCGAGCTTTGGCACCTTTGGTCGAAGCTGATGAAGCGTTTTGGCCGCACAGCGGCCAAAAGCGCGTGGCGA
>JAXMCO010000038.1:0-64723 GCA_046349335.1 Reyranellaceae bacterium | reverse complement strand
GCCGGCCTGCGCACGCTCGGCCATCGGGATCGGCGCACCCATCTCGTCCGAGATGGCGGCGGCGATTTCCTTGGAGCGCGCCTTGTAGGCGTCGATGATCTTCTCGAGCAGCGCAATGCGCTCCTCGCGCGTCGTGACCGAGAAGGTCACGAACGCCGCGCGGGCGGCAGCAACCGCCTTGTCCACGTCCGCCTTTGAGCCGACGGCGACGTCGTAGATCGGCTCCTCGGTAGCGGGATTGACCACCGGGACCGTCTTCATGACGGCCGGGTCGACCCAGGCGCCATCGATATAGAATTTCAAGCGATTGACCATTTGGCAGATCCTCCTCGAGATTTCGGGGGCCGTATCGGACGGCGGCAAGCCGACCTCGGATGGTGGGAATTCTAGAGCGGTATGTTCTTGGTTTGAAGCGCCATTCCCGAGGCCAGCGCGCGAGCTTCTGTCGTCCTGAGTTCGACATTTGCGGCGCACTGTCGTTAGCGAAGGACCTCATCGCCGCCTGCGACGGGAGCACGTTGAAACTCCCGGCGACGAGATCCTTCGCTTACGGCGCTTGCTCCGCAAGCGCCTTCCTCAAGATGACACGAGGGATCATGGTGCGGGAAGCCGGCACCGCCCGAATTGGCCGCCTGTCAGGAGAGTGCCTTGCGAACCTCGCTCACGAAGCGGCTGGTCGACGCGATGAGGCCCGCGTCCAGCGGCGCCGCTTGCGAGGAGTGCTTGGCGATCACGATCTCCCGCTTGCGATCGACGAACAGATTTTGTCCGTGGATGCCGAGCCCGAACAGCAGGGGTGCCTCGCCCCGTTCGACGTACCATTTGTCGCGGTAGTGCATGGCCGCACCGGGGAAATACGGCACGAAGCTCCCCGCATTCCAGGCCTCGGCGTCGCCGTTGCGGGTGATGTCCTCGATCCAGGCCGCCGGCACCACCTGTCGCGTGCCCCGTGCACCAACCTCGACGACGAGCTGGCCGACGCGCGCGAGGTCGCGCGTCGTCGTGCACATGCCGCCCGCACAGCGCGGCGCGCCGAGCCGATCGACCGTGATGTAGGCGGGCTCTGCCGCGCCCATCGGCTGCCATACCAGCTCGCTCATGAGATCGCTGTAGCGCCTGCCTGCCGCGCGCTCGATGATCCAACCGAGCAGGTCGGTGTTGGGCGACACGTAGGAGAACTTCCCGCCGTGCGGTCCGTTGGACTGCGTCAGCGTGGAGAAGAAGCTGCGCAGATCGCTCGCCCGTTCGCCGGGCTCGAGCGGGTTCCAACCGGTCGCCTTGCGATACTCGACGATCGGCCCCGACGTGGCGAGATAATCCTCGTCGAAGGCGACCGCCGTGCGCATGTCGAGCAACTGCCCGACCGTCGCGCCGGCCCAGGCGGTCTCGCCGAGCTCGGGAACATAGTCGACGGCGAGGCGGCCGATTTCGAGCACACCCTGCGCGCTCAGCACGGCCGCCAGCAGCCCGAGCAGGGACTTCGTCACCGACATCAGGATGTGCGGCGAGCGCTCGTTCATGCCGTTGGCGTAGCGCTCGAGCACGATGGCGCCGCGATGCAGGATGACAATGCCGTCGGTGCCCGTCGCCGCGAGAAAATCGTCGAGCCCCGCGCTGGCGCCCTCGGGCAGGCCGATGCGAAGCGCTTCGAGGCCGCCGCCGCGCGTGAGGGGCCGTACGCGCGCCGGGTCGTGCGCAATGTCGGCGGAAGGGACGATCTCGCGCACGTGATGGAACGCCCAGCGATTGAACGGCGCGGTCCGCCAGTTGGCGAGCGTGACCTGCCCCTCGGCGGGCGGTGGAAAGCCCGACATCAGGGAGGCCCGCGGCGTCTGTGAGGTGCGCATCGTCGGATTGTCTTGCACGGGGTCTCCCGAAGACGGTCGTCGATGCGGCCGAGCTTGCTATGATCGGCATGCCGCGACAACCCCCCGGGGCGGAACCGCAGGGCATTCGCATTGGACAAAAAACTGCCGTCATCCCGACCGGAGCGAGCGTAGCGAGTGGAGTGGAGGGACCTTTCTTGTTGCGACATCGACAAGAGAGGTCCCTCGACTTCGCTTCACTCCGCTCGGGATGACGGAGAAAACGGTATATGCGGATGCCCGGGGCGAAAGCGGAACCCGGCACGTCGTTGCCCGGGACCCGGCACGTTTCCGACGAGAGGAGAGCACGTCATGCCGATCGAGCGCTTCATGGTTGCCGGCGAGCTCGAGCCGGTGAGCCATTACTGCCATGTCGTCCGCGCCGGCGACTTCGTCTACCTCTCGGGCATGGTGGGCATGAGGGCGGACGGGACCATCCCGGCGGACACGGTCAGCCAGTTCGAGATCGCGCTGAAATCGATCGACACCTGCCTGCGCCATGCCGGCGGACGGGCCGACCAGGTCGTCAAGGTGCTGGTCTTCATGACCGACATCGCGGAGCGGGCGAGCATCAACCCGATTCGCCAGCGCTATTTCGGCGAGCATCGGCCGGCGTCGACGCTCGTCGAGGTCAAGGCGTTGGTCGATCCGCGCATGAAGGTGGAGATCGAGGCCGTGGCCTACGTCGGCGCCTAGGGCGTGATCTTCCTTGTAGGAGCACATCGTGGCGCGCATGTTTTTCATGAGGACCGCGGGCGTCCCGCCCGCCTGACGGCCAAAGCGGACCTTGATGGTTGTGATGGCGAATTATGACCGAGGCGCTCTCCGCAGTTCGCCGAGTTCCTGGACGATGTGCCGCAGCCTCTGCATTCTCAGCCGCACCTTGAGGCCGTCCAGCTTGAGGTCAATCGTCGGGACTACCGAGCGATTTAAGGAGAGCTTGGAACTGCTAGTCGCCGCCGTTTCGACGCTCACCACCGGCGGCACGAGGAAAGCCATTATGAGCGATCTTAAGGGGATCGAGGCGATCAGGTAGCCTTCCTACACCGTGACGATCGTCGGCTTCAGTCTTGCATTGTCGGGCAGCCGACAGCGGTGGCCGGGTTTGTTTGGACAGGAGTCGGCGTTGGATAAGTGGAGCCTCTGCCGGTCAGTACCGCCGTGGTGTGGTCGTCACGCAGGGAGGGCGTAGCCCGACCGGAGGGACGACCACACCACGGCGGCGAAAAATTCATGCCGCCCGTGCCAGAGGCATGGCGCCCTCGAAGTAGGCGTGATCGGGCGTGCGACGGTCAAGGCTCGAGTGTGGCCTCTTGCGGTTGTAGAATTCGAGATATCGACCCAGCGAGGCGCGCGCCTGGCCGACGCTGTCGTAGGCCCGCAGATAAACCTCCTCGTACTTGACCGACCGCCAGAGCCGTTCGACGAAGACGTTGTCGCGCCAGGCTCCCTTGCCATCCATGCTGATCGCGATGCCGTTGTCGGTCAGCATGCCGGTGAACGCCGCGCTGGTGAACTGCGAGCCCTGGTCGGTGTTGAAGATGTCGGGCTTGCCGTGCCGGGCGATCGCCTCCTCGACGGCTTCGAGACAGAAATCCACCGCCATGTCGATCGACACCCGCCACGCCAGGACCCGTCGGCTGAACCAGTCGAGCACCACCGCCAGGTAAACGAAGCCGCGCGCCATCGGGATGTAGGTGATGTCCATCGCCCACACCTGGCCCGGCCGGTCGATCACGAGGCCGCGCAGGAGGTAGGGGTAGATCTTGTTGCCGGGCGTGGCTTTCGAGGTGTTCGGCCGCCGGTAGAGCGCCTCGATCCCCATCCGTCGCATCATCGTGGCGACGTGCTGGCGTCCGATCTCGACACCCTCGCCGACCAGCAGATCGCGCAGCATCCGGCTGCCCGCGAACGGGTGATCCAGATGCAGCTCGTCGATCCGGCGCATGATCGCCAAGTCCGCCGGCGACACCGGCCGGGGCCGGTAATAGACGCCGCTCCGGCTCAGCTTCAGAACCTCCGCCTGGCGCGTCACCGGCAGGGCGTGCGTACGGTCGATCATCGCCTTGCGCTCAGCATGCCGGCCTTGCTGAGCGCGCCTTCCAAAAAATCGTTCTCCAGCGTCAGCTCCCCGATCTTGGCATGCAGCGTCTTCACGTCGACCGCCGGCGCCGGCCGAGCTCCTTCAGCCCCGAACACCCCGGCCGCCCCCTCCAGCAGCCGTGACTTCCAGTCCGTGATCTGGTTCGGATCCACATCGAAAACCTGCGCCAGCTCCGACAGCGTCTTGTCGCCCCTCAAGGCTGCCAACGCCACCTTGGCCTTGAATGCCGCCGTGTGGTTCCGTCTCGTCCGTCTTGTCATCGTCTCTCCTGTTCCGCGGCATCCTTGCCGCATTCAGGCAGAAACTCCACTTAACGCCCTGTCCAGATTCTCCAGGCCACCTCTAAGGGCAATCTGCCCAGTGCACGCAGAATGGAACTCACCATCACTCGGCTAGTGAGTACCAAATTTTGCAATGCCTCAATGTTTAGCTCTCGCTTTCGTGTATGAAGTTTGCCATGCCGTACAAGGAGGCGTCATTACTAATAGATGCAATTTGTACATTAATTCGTGGCCAACCAGGCAACGCCAGACTATTTAATTTGCGCTCAAGGGCCATCGCATAAATGTTTTTTCCACTAATCCAGGCAGCATCTATCACGCCGCCTCCTAACGTAATATAGGCCGGATCGATTAACCGTACCATACACGCCACACTTGCGCCAAGTGCCTCGCCGGACTCCTCGAAGAGAAATTTCGCGACTGATTCCGAGTCCGATACAATACTAGAGATAGAAACGCTACGCCCAAAAAGGGCTTCAGCTCGTCGCTCTATTGCAGCGCCGCCCGCAAAAGTTTCTACACAACCTGTTCCGCCACAGCTACATTTCTCGCTTCCATAGCCTCCCCAAAAGTGTCCGACGTGGCCCGCCAAGCCTGTCGCGCCACGAAGAAGTTGGTTCGCAACGACAATCCCCCCACCAACACCCGTCCCTACAACAAGATGAATTAGCGTGCCTGGTGTGCCGCCAACCCAAGTCCGAGCAACTCCTAGTGCGGCGGCCTGACCGTCGTTTAGAACACAGATCTTCGCACCAGCAGGCAGGCTGGACGCCAGGATCTCTTCCCAATCGACGCCCGAGTAGCCTTCAGCGACGCCATACCGGACGAGCCCATCGAGGTCGACAAAGCCAGATGTACTTATGCCAACCCCGCGGATCGAATATTTCCCAAGAACTATATCCAAGCATTCAGTGACGCTATCTTTAATTCCCGAAAAATCGGCGCCCTTGACTCGCTTCGAGGCAAACTTTTTAAGATCAACTCGGCCGCTTTCCAATTGAGCTATACCCCACTTCAACCATGTAGCCCCTATGTCAATTACCGCATAGTTTCTCATTATCGGACCTATTTAACCAATGTAACCTTTTTGCTACAAACTCTTATATACTCAAGAGGATTTATTCTAAATCGCGTCGCAGTATCGACGCCAAAATCGGCAGCGCGAACTGATTCCACATTGAATCCAGCCTCATCAAGGCGGGTTAGGAAACCTTCCCGAGAATAGAGTCGCAAGTGATCGTCCTGTCCGAACCGTCTGCACCGCTCTCCAATCGAAGCGTCGATATCCTCATCGATTGCTCGGCCGTCGGTCGCCTCAGGAACTAAGAGGAGCGCAAGTCCGTCCGCTCGCAACACTCGATGGATCTCACGTAGAGCAGCTCTATCGTCCGAGACATGCTCAAGCACGTGGCTACAGATTACTATATCAAACGCTTGAGCGCAGAATGGCGTCGACTCCAAGTTCGCAGATAACACACTTCCCGTGTGTGAATATCTCTCTGGTGCAATATCCGCCGCGACATACCCGGTCGGCCACCGATCGCGTAGCCACTTCGCCAAGCTTATCTCAGGGGCAATGTGCAAGATATCTACCGACGTACGCTCGCGCAACTTTACCTTGAGATAGGAGTGGATTAACCGCGTCCGTGACTGAGAGTGGCACCGCGAACACATATCGGCCCATTTGATGCCCCCAACGACACTTCGCTCAATCAATACCGCATAATCTTGGCCCCATTCATTAAAAGGTACCGCTTGCTCGCAAAAAGGGCACTCGCCAAAATTCTGATCCTTCGGCGTGCCATCAATGGTGCGCTTGTCAGATCGACCATCAAAAATATCAATGCTTGCCAAGGCGAATAACATTCAGATTAGAGAGAACAAAAGCGGCAATACCCATCAGCAATATAAGACTGTGCGGCAAATGGATTGACCGACGCATCATTAGCGGGACTGTATAATACTTGGAGCGAATCTCTTCTCTATATCGAACGCATGCTTTCTCTATCTGCGGGCCGATATAGTCATCCCTAGTCTTGGAGAAGAATTCTTCGATATCTTTGGCTCGTGAATTGAACGACTCCCCGTAGACTAGCCATCTAGCATCCATAATCCAGAAGACCAGCGCGGCTAGAGCAGAAACGAGAAACAACATCGGTTGGGCTTCGACGAAACCGGCAGCCATTACGGCCAAGCAAACAGTTACGCACCAATTTTTTATTGACATCGAAGAGGTTCGATAACTGGCAAGGTGAAATTGTAGCAATTTGTACTCGTCGATAGCCCGAATCCCGGTTACGGAACTGACCGTGCCATTTTCAATCGTTTCCTTGAACCCCATTGTATTCTCCAATGTTACATGACTCGATGCTTACTCATCGGTTGTTTCGAACCCAAGATCAGCGAGACAATCCCGGTCTCTTTGGCCATGGCGCGCATTCCAGTGTGTGTTGCGACCTTGGGTTTGCGAGCAAGTGACACAGCATCGTCTGTCGCCTGTTCCGCTTGATCCGTACCCACATCGGAAATACCCGCCTCTTCCTCTGGACAGTCCTACGCCTTGGATGCAACTACGAATTAGCGAGCAGGAAGCCCCCCACCCGCTGAAGGTAGCAAAGTCCCAATAGGAGACGCAAGGTACCTGGCAAGGTATGGGTGTTCTGCCACTCGCCCAACTTCCCATGCTCGGGTGCAGAACCTCGCGGTGCAGCCCTTGAGGGACGATCAGTCAAGATGCGCCTGCTAAATCGAGGGAGAGTAAGCGGTTCACCAAAGGGTTCCAGCCTAGCAGGCTGCAGAAAAACTCTCTGCTGACGAGCGACATGGTAGATTGCGCCTGGAGCGGAGGTCATTGTCGATGCGTGGTTCGGATGAACGTGTAGGAGCGCTGTTTTCCTACGTGGACGTGGAACAGCGTATTCCGGTGAATCATCCGCTACGAGCGATCCGGTCAATCGTGAACGAGGTCGTAAGGTCAAAAAATTGTAACGGCTGGAAGATCAGCCAGTTGAGCAGGATCGGGGAGGCGGCGGTTGACGCAGTCGGGTAGATATCTGGGGACGATCACCGATGCCCTACCCGGCTGGGGGCAAGGGGGTGGAATGGATTGGGCGCGCATCCTGGCTTACGTGACGGGGACGGTGGACCTGGTTGCTGGCGTGGAACGAATATCTGGCTGCCGAGAATCGAATCATGAAGGCCCGGTTGAAGGGGCGGCTGAAGCTCTCGGACGCCGAGCCCGACTGAAGTAATCGAACTCCTGAAGAAGATTAAGGCTTAGACGGTCTTGGCAAGCAACACTTGGAGCATAGTGGTTACGAACTTCATCGTTTCCCTGAAGCCATCGAACGCAGCGATCACCACCTTGGCCGCATCAATGGCCGCGTCGATCTCCGGACTCCACTCGTCGCCCGCCCGGATCGTGCGCGTGTCGAGAAACACGCGCCACCCGCGCTTCCCCAGCGTGTCGCAGAACGCGCCCGCCCAATCGGCGTCCTGAGGGCTGTAGCTGACGAAGATTTCGTGGCTGGCGGGGTTCGGAGCGTTCATGGCGTGTTGATGGAAATCATGCCATGCGCACGCGTTGGTGGCGACTAGCGAAGTAGGGCCGCCACCACCGTGCATCGGCTCGACGACTACAAATCTTCCCGAGTGCGTCGGTACTTCGGATGCCGCAGCCGGCCCGCCTCGCTCACGTTCGGGAAGGCTACTTCGACCAGCAGCTTGGGCTTAACCCATTTCGGCCTGACGCCCTTCACTGGCGCGCCGAGTGGAAATCTCGACTGGCGCAACGGCTCGAGAGTCCGCGCAGCTCGCGCGCCGCGGCGGCGTCGATGCCGATCTCGATAGAGCCGGCATAGACCAGCGCCGCGAGCCTCGACCAAGCCAAGTGCAGGCAGCCGACCCGCCCGGCCTTCTCAACGTCAAACCAGACGACCACGAACGTGTCGTTGCGCTCGCACTTGGTCTTGATCCAGGCCGTTGACCGGCCCGACCGGTACGGCGAGGCGGCACGCTTCGAAGCGATGCCCTCGATTCCCGATCCGGCAGACCTGCGCAAGAATTTACGCGCTGTCGCCGGTCATTTTTCGACGGAAACCGGGGCGGCCTGTCCCTGGCTGAGCAGCCTCCGCAGCGCGCGCTCCGGCAGCGGTCGTTCGCGAAGGTCCTGTCTGTCGAGCGTAAGCAGGTCGAACGCGTAGAGCCGCAAGCGCGTCGATCGCGGCGCTGCGCAGCGCATGGAAGTCAGCCAAGCCGTTTTCGGGCGACGCCACCGATGGCGCGGGCGGGACGTGAGGCTCAAACGCGCGCGCGAACCCCAAGGTTGAGCCGCTGAACAACCTGCTCGTAAACCTGAATAACTCCTGGCATCGCTAAAGTGATCGCAAGGCCGAATGGCACTTCGTCATCGATGGCTGCGCCTTGGTCAGGGTCACGCTGCACAGTAAGCGGAATGACCATATTCGAATTCACCACGGGCGCTCGGTCGCCAGTCCAGCAACGCATGAAGAGCGTCCCTCGGTTTGTCTGATTGCTGTCTGGCTGATCGCCATGTGCTTTCACGCCAAGAGCGCCCAATACACTTGGCTCCAACACCTTCAATCTAACCGTGCGGTAGCTCTTGCGGCCCGACGCGATCGGTGTGAACCAAGCCAACGTAGCCGAAAGTGAGTGCGGCCGCGCTTGACCGCCTATGGCGGCGGGCACCGGCACATTCACGATCGAAGCTTTGTTTGGCTCAAGGAAGCCCGCTGCCCAGAACGTAGCGCGATCTTCGGCGCATGCAACGGCATCCTCCACCGCTACCATACCAAAGCCAAGGAATCGTCGAATATTATCCTTCTGACGTGAATGAAATTTACCCTCTGGCGGCCCAATAACCTGCCGGATTAGCCTCGCTGTGTCGTTTGGCCATTTCGCTGTATGGGCGAGGAGTGCTTTGAGTAGCACCGCACGTTGGATCGGCTGCAGAGAAAGAAAGTCACTTCCGTAAGCTAGCTCGAGTGCATCGTGGATGCGATGGGCGGTCCGTGAGGCGAGCGCGGCCGCGGCGCTTGTCCCACTAGTGAAGCCATCCACGTTCTCTAGTCCCCCGCGAGGCGGCGCAGCAACACGCAAACCCGCTGACCGAGCCGGCCCAGCGGGACCCACCTCAATGTGCGCATGATTGCGAATTACTCGGAGCCGTTCTCTGGCGCCAGGCATCAGCACGTCCGGCTTTACCGCAAGTGCAAAGCCCGGACCGAGGGCGCTGGAGGGGTTGGGCATGCGCCGTTCACCGTACGGGTCCACGTTTACGCGCGCAGTGGCGCGATGAGCGGGAGAAACCAAATCCTCGTTGCATGCGCCTACGGTCAGTCCGTTGACTGTTTCGGCCGGCGAGAACAGTCGCCGGTCGGCAATAACTGCGCCCAACGCCCGCAAGGTTTCCTGTGCCCGATGTGTTGAATCAGCGTCCTCAAACTGGATACCGTCGGTGAATGCTCCTATTGCAAAAGGGTCAAGGCAGTTCCCCGCGCTGACAATGAATAGGATGCCGTAGCGGTTCGCCAGATGATCTAGCAGGCGCGCCCAAGCCGAAAGCTGGCCATGAAACGGCCGACGTGCATTGCCGAGAGATAGGTTGACGATTACGACACGCGGCGCAGTCGCGCCAGCACCCTCTCGCATTGCGACGACTGCGGTGTAGACTACGTCAACGACTAGCCGGTTTGAAGGGAAGGCGTCGCGAGAACCAAGTACCGGCACGACATGGATGCGGCGTGGCAAACACGGTTCGGCACCGTTACGATCGCCGTGAACGATGAGAGATGCCATAGCGGTACCGTGAACTCGTTCGGCGACAGCCGCTGTCTGCTCTAGGCCGAACTGATCGTCTACGGTGATATGATCCGCCAATAAGCGATGCGCCGACACGGGCACGCCGTCCAAAAGAGCGAGAATCGGATCACCCAGTGCTGGCGCAACGCTAGCTTCGATACCCACCTCCCGCTCGGTGACCTCGATGCCACTTGCAACGCTCTGGGGCCGAATGTGCAGAACAGGTTCGAGCCCGGCAATGCTGTCGGCAGCGCGCCCAACAATTTGCCTCACAGCGGCCACCGGTAGGTCGGCCAATACAGCGTGATACGCAATGTCATTGATCCTGGCGGTAGAAACAATGCGACCATCAACTTCTTGGATGGCATTGCGAGTTGCCGCTTCCGCTTCGGTGCTCTCCGCAGCCCGCGCGCGAAACACGAGTTCTACTTCAAGGCGGACAAGTTCATTTTCCGCCCGGCCCATGATCTCCTGTTCCAGGAAGCTGGAGTCAGCCGGCTGGACGCGGTCCTGCGGCCCCCAAAGGCGGAGGTTGCGCAATAACGCGAACACATCGCGCCAGGGCGTTTCACCGCGTTGAAGCTGTCCTCCTAACCAGCGCCGCCACAACCTTTCTAGGTCCTGAAGGGCTCTAACATCAGGAACCATGAGGTAGGCCACGGGCGACTTATCGTCGTCGTCGGCTGCTAATTCCTGCTCGTCGATAAGTTCGAGACCAGGAACACGACGAACGGCATCGGCGAACGCGCTAATCGATCCGCGCACCTCGAACACTATCAGGCGCTCAGGTGCTAAGGCCGCAGGATCGGCACGAAGCTCAAGACCGCTTGGATCGCGTGCCAGTATGCTGGAGAGGCGGTCGAACGTCGGAGAAAACGAGCCGATCTGACGGCTTCGTGGAAACGGCTCAGGTCTCGGAGGTCGTCTCTGCCTTCCGGGCGAGCGATCTTGCTGAGCGTTTGGAACGAGCCGCAGTAGCGGTCTGTTGGGTTCTCTCGCCATTTAAGGCCTCCGGGCGGACTCGGACCGCCCAAAGGTCCAGCTCCCTTTCCAATGCCTCGTCAATGCGAACTTCCCCCAGCCCCAAGATTTCTCTGCGCCGCACGTTCTGGCAAAAATCCAAAGCTTCGGCGTAACTAACTTTTCCCAATTGTTCCGCAATTAGCTCGACTGGTCGTTCAGGGCGTTGCGGCCAGTTGGAAAGGACTCGGTTCAAAAAGGCTTCGACCTGCTTTCGGTCAGGCGCAGGAAACGAAAGACGGACTTGGAAGCGCCGCCAGACGGCACGGTCAAGCAATTCGGCATGGTTGCTGGCTGCAATCACAATTACATAACTAGGCAGTTGATCAAGTTGCATCAGCAAGAACGATACTACTCTCTTTATCTCGCCTGTCTCGTGGGTATCCCCGCGTTCTTTGCCGATGGCGTCGAACTCATCAAAAAACAAGACACTCGGTTGCGTCCGGATATAATCGAAGAGCTTGCGCAAGCGCGCGTTGGTTTCCCCGAGGTAACTTCCGATTAGCGCATCGTAGCGAACGACAAAAAATGGGAGGGCAAGCGCCTCTGCGATGCTCTCAGCAAACGAGGTCTTGCCGTTTCCAGGCGGTCCGGACAAAAGCATCCGGTGCCGAGGTTCATATCCATGGGCGCGCAGGACATCGGCTCGGAAATGCTCCTCTACGAGCTGACGCCCACTCTCTCGGGCAGGCAGTGGCAGAAGCAAATCCTCAAAACGGACGCGCGCTTCAAGTTCGATAATTGCGTCGCGTCCGGACGAGGAGGATGATGTGGTCAGCGGCGGCGGCGTAACCGGCACCGCCGCTAACGCGCGCTGCAGTCGATCTGCAAGGACGTGGTGCTTTTTTGCTCGCTCATCTGCTGCAAGCGCCTCGGCCGTGGACCTCACAGCTTCTCTATCGCCAGCCGCAGCCGCGCGCACAAGGGAGATCAGGAGGTCGCTTCGCGCCATATCTGCAGTCTACCACACGGTCAACGTATGATCGCTCGGGAACATGCTCACAGAATAGTCGCGCCCAATCGAAGGGTGTGTTGTGGCGATTGCGAACCACACTGGATTCGAAATGTACCAATGCCGATGGTCGCGCCCAGGCCCGCAGAGGTTCCGCACAAAACCAAAGGGCCTAGCCGTCGCCGGCTAAGCCCTTGATCTTCTTGGTGGAGCCAAGGGGGATCGAACCCCTGACCTCTACAATACCATTGTCAGGCGAGTTTGCGCCGGATGTGTCCCCCATGTGTCCCCGCAAGAACACAGAACGCTTCCGCTCCCGCCAAAATCATTGATTTTTATGGTGCCCCGAGACGGAATCGAACCGCCGACCCCATCATTACGAATGACGTGCTCTACCAGCTGAGCTATCGGGGCACGGCGCGCGTTCTAGGGGAAAGGCCCCGTCCGTGCAAGCGGCGATCTGGCGCCCCGGCGGGGGCTGGCGACCCGACGATTCCCGCCGCGAAGCGCCCACAAGGGCCCGGATCGTTGCGGGCGAGGATAGGAAAAACTCGTGGCTGATGCGGAATCATCCTGCAATGGCGCGCGATAGAGTGCGCGCTCAATGGCCACCCTGCTCGCCCTGCTGCCGCTCCTGATCGTCATTGGCCTCCTGGCGTCGGGGCGGGCCAGCGCGCTTGTCGCTGGGCTCGCCGGCCTGTCGGCGACGCTCGCCGCCTCGGCCACGCTGCTGACCGGCGCCGAGCGCGGCGGCGAGATCGGCGCGCTGTTCGTGCGCGAGACCTCGGCCGGGCTTTGGCTGTCGTGGCAGGTCATCGCCATCATTGCCTCGGGCATGTTCTTCCATCGCTGCCTGCAGGCGCGCGGCGGCGCGGCCAATGGCGTCACCCTGCCGGCCAATCCGCGCCGGCTGTGGTCGGTCTGTTTCCTGCTGGCGCCGTTCGCCGAGGCGGTGACGGGCTTCGGCGTCGGCTACATCATCGCGCTGGCGGCGCTGCGCCGCCTCGGGCTCGGCGGCCTGCCGGCGCTGGTGCTCGGCCTCTACAGCCAGTCGCTGGTGCCGTGGGGGGCGCTCGCCACCGGCACGACGGTGGGCGCGACCCTGGCCGGGTTGACTCCCAACCAGCTCGGCCTCGCCTCGGCCGTCCTGCAGGTGCCGATCCACGCCTTCTACCTGGCGCTCTACTGGCGCTTCGCGCGCGACGCCGGTGTCGCGGTCCCGCTCGTCCAGAAGCTCGACGACGCGCTGTGGACGGTACTGCTGCTCACCTCGATCTGGCTATTCAATTTCTACAGCGACGTCGAGATTGCCGGCGCAGCGTCGACGGCGGCGCTGCTGGCATTGCGCTTCTGGCGCGACGAACGCCCTGACGGCGCGCGCCTCGCGGCGGCCTTGCGCGCCCACGCGCCCTATGTCGCGCTCACCGTGGCGCTCTGCGCCACGCGCCTGGTGCCCCCATTGCGCGATATCCTGAAGCCGCTGTGGGCGATCCGGCCGTTCGACAACCAGCCGGCTTTCGCGCCGTTCTACGCTCCGGGGTTCTGGCTGATGTCGATCGGCCTCGTCGTTGTGGTGCTGGCGCGCGCGCCGCTGTCGCGCGTGCTCGGCGAGACGGTGCGCGGCGCCTGGCGCTCCTGCGCCGTCACCCTGCTGTTCGTCGTCATGGCCGAGTTCTATGTCGGCACCGGCATGGCGCAGGCGATCGCGGAGGCGCTGCGCGCGGCGGCCGGACGCGACGCCGTCGCGGCGGTGCCGCTGTTCGCCGGCGTCGGCGGCTTTCTCACCGGCGGTGGTGCTGCGGCCAACGCCATGCTGATGCCGATGGTCACGGCGCTGGCCCGCGCCGTCGCCGTCGATCCGGCATGGATCGCAGCCGTCCAGAACAGCGTCTGCACCAACCTCACGATGCTGTCGCCGATTCGCGTCTCGATGGGCGCCGCCATCCTGGCCCTTGCCACGTCCGACGCCGTGCTCTATCGCCGCGCTTGGCCACTCGCGCTGCCTGCCCTGCTCACCGGTCTTGCCGCTATCGCGATCCTCTTGATCTGATCCTCCTGGTGCGCTCATGAGACTGTCCCGTCGTCGTGCCCTGGGCGGCCTGGTCGCCGCACCGGCCATCGTTCGGCCGGCTGGCGCCGTCATCATCCTCGACAGCACCTGGGAGGCCGAAGGTGGCGGTCCCGACAAGGAGAGCGCGGGCTTCCGCGCCCATGTGGCGCTCGCCAGCCAGCCGCAATTCGCCGGCGTGATCGCCTTGTCGGACGACGACGGCGAGACCTGGGGCGCCGCCTCGGGCACCTGGATCGGCAATATCGCCGGCCGCGCCCACATTCTGACGGCAGCCCACAATTTCGAGCGCGACGGCTCGGCCGAGCAGTATGTCTACCGCACGCCGTGCGCCACGGCACCGGCATCGTGTTCCATCCGTTGTTCACCTGGGATAACGACGAGCGCACCGGCTACGACATGGCGATCGTGCGGCTCGACGGGCCGATCGACGATGGCGGGCTGCCGCCCGTCCTGTACGGCGGCCGGCGCGAGCTCGGCCAGCGCATCGTCATGGTGGGCTTCGGCAGCCGCGGCATCGGCTCGGCCGGCGAGGATTCGATCTATGATGGCCTGCCCGGCAAGGCGGCCGCCGAGAATGCCGTGGCCGAGGTCATGGATGCAATCCAGCCGCCGCCCGCCGACGGCGATGCCGGCAACTGGCTGAGCGTCACCCTGCGCCGCGAGGACGAAGGCGCGGGCCGGCTCGACGGCATCCTCGGCTCGGGCGACAGCGGCGGCTCAGCTTGGCTGCTGACCGGAGGTCTGTGGGCGATCGTCGGCGTCAACGCCAACGGCACCGGCGACACCTATGGCTCACAGTCCTTCTTCGCGCGCGTGTCGGGCACCCAGGATTGGCTGCGCAGCATCGTGCCGGGGCTGAGCTTCGTCAGTTGACGCGCCCTTCTCCCCAGCTTCGCTGGGGAGGAGACCATGAGCAGCACCACCCCGCACCGAGGCTTGCGCTGGCGTCGCGGCAGATTGGCCGTATGATCCCGGCGCAAACAACTTCGCGGGAGCAAGCAATGGCCAAGGTGGCGTTTCTCGGGCTGGGCGTGATGGGCTTTCCGATGGCGGGGCATCTCGCCGCCAAGGGGCACGACGTCGTGGTCTACAACAGGACCTTCGCCAAGGCCGAGGCATGGACGGCCAAGCACAAGGGCACGGCAGCCAAGACCCCGAAGGAAGCAGCGGCCGGCCGCGAGATCGTGTTCTGCTGTGTCGGCAACGACAACGACGTGCGCTCGGTCGTGACCGGCGAGAACGGCGCCTTCGCCGGCATGGCGCCCGGCACCATCCTGTTCGACAACACCACCGCGTCGGCCGACATCGCCCGCGAGCTGCATGCCGAAGGCAAGAAGCGCGGCATCGACTTCATCGACGCGCCGGTGTCGGGCGGCCAGGCCGGCGCCGAGAACGGCCAGCTCACCGTGATGTGCGGCGGCGAGCAGGCGCCGTTCGACAGGGCCAAGCCGGTGGCCGACGCCTATTCGCGCGCCATCACCCTGATCGGCGGGCCGGGCACCGGCCAGCTCACCAAGATGATGAACCAGATGTGCATCGCCGGCATCGTCCAGGGCCTCGCCGAGGCGATCAATCTCGGCCAGAGGAGCGGCCTCGACCTCGAGAAGGCGATGAGCGCCATCTCCAAGGGCGCGGCGCAGAGCTGGCAGATGGAGAATCGCTGGAAGGCCATGGTCGAGGGCAGGTTCGAGTTCGGCTTCGCCGTCGACTGGATGCGCAAGGATCTCGGCATCGCCATCGCCGAGGCCAACCGCGCCAAGGCGCAGGTGCCGCTGGTCGCGCTGGTCGATCAATTCTACGCCCGCGTCCAGGCGCGCGGCGGCAATCGCTGGGACACGTGCAGCCTGATCGACCTGCTGCAGAAGGCCTGACGTGACCTACAAGCTCTACGGCCGTGCCGGCTGGGGCTCTGCCATCGTCGAAGCGCAGCTCACCTGGTACGGGCTGCCCTTCACCTTCGAGCCGGTCGACGATCTCATCCGCTCGCCCGATGCACGCAGCAAGCTCGAGAAGGTCAATCCGCTCGCTCAGGTGCCGACCCTGGTGATGCCCGACGGCAGCGTGATGAGCGAGAGTGCGGCGATCACGCTTCTGCTCGCCGACATCACCGGCAAGGATTCGCTGGTGCCGGCGCCGCAAGCGCCCGAACGCGGAAAGTTCCTGCGCTGGCTGGTGTTCATCGTCGCCAACATCTATCCGACCTTCACCTACGCCGACGACCCGGCGCGCTTCGTCTCGGTCAGCACCGCCCGCGATCCGTTCCGCGCCGCCACCGATGCCTACGCCCAACGCCTGTGGCGCCAGGTCGACAGCCAGGCCGGCAGCCCGTGGTTCCTTGGCGAGCGCTTCTCCGCCCTCGATATCTACGTCGACGTCATGAGCCGCTGGCGGCCTAAGCGGGGTTGGTTCGAGAGCGAAGCGCCGCACCTGTTCGCCATCGCCCGCCGCGCCGACCAGGTGGCTGAGCTGCGCCCGGTATGGGCGCGCAACTTCCCAACGTGAGGTCCGCAATGCAGCGCCGCCGCGTCCTCGCTCTTTCCGCTGCCACGCTCGCCGGCGTCGCCTCCGGTGCGCGGGCGCAGGGAACCTACCCAGACCGGCCCATCACCATGGTGGTGCCCGCGCCGCCGGGCGGGGGCACCGACCTGGTCGCCCGCCTCTATGCCGACTTGCTCTCGCAGGAGCTCGGCCAGCAGGTGATCGTCGACAACAAGGGGGGCGGCAACGGCAATGTCGGGACGGCCATCGTCGCCCGTGCCAAGCCCGACGGTTACACGCTGCTGATGCAGTACTCGGCCTATCACTCGGCCAACCCGGCGCTGATCAAGGACCTCAACTGGAAACCCGAGGATTTCGTCGGAGTCGCCATGGGCGCGATCGCGCCGCACGTCATCGTCGTCGCCAAGAAGGTTCCAGCCGACGATCTCGAGCGCTTCATCGCCTACGCCAAGGCCAATCCCGGCAAGCTCAACTACGCCTCGGTCGGTGCGGGCTCGGTGCCGCATCTCGGCGGTGTGCTGCTGAACAAGGCGGCCGGCATCGATCTCGTGCATGTGCCCTACAAGGGCGCCGGGCCGGCGACCGCCGACCTGGTGGCGGGCCAGGTCGAGCTGATGGTGGTGACGCCGCCATCGGTGTCGGGGCATATCCGCAGCGGCAACGTCAAGGCGCTGGCGCTCGCCAGCGACAAGCGCCTCCCCGCCTTCGCCGACATTCCGACGACCGCGGAGGCCGGCCTGCCCGGCTACATGCTCGACGGCTGGTTCGCCTTGTTCGCGCCGGCCGGCACGCCGCAGCCGATCGTCGACAAGCTCAATGCGGCGATGCGCAAGATCGCCGCGACCGATCAGGTCAAGCAGCGCGCCAGCCAGCTCGGCACGGTGCTGGTCGACTGGAGCCCGGCCGAGATGGACGCCTTTGCCAGGAAGGAGGTCGCCGACTGGGGCAAGGTGATCCGCGACAACAAGATCACCATCGACTGAGCGGCAGGACGACACACCATGGCATGCGTCGGCATCGTCGGCGGGCTCGGCGTCGGCGCCACCGTCGACTACTACGAGCGGATCGCCGCGCAGTGTAAATCACTGGGCGTCGTGCCCGATCTCGTGCTCGTCCATGCCGACGTCGACAAGGGCCAGGGCTTCGTGCGCGAAGGCCGGCTCGATGCGCTGGCCGATTATCTGCTGGGCTTCATCGAGCGCCTGGCGCGTGCCGGTGCGACGGCCGCGGCGCTTCCCGCCGTGACCCCGCATATCTGCATCGACCGCATCGTCGCGCGCTCACCGGTGCCGATGATCGACATCGTCGCCACAATCGGCACCGAGCTGAAGGCGCGCAGGCTCCGGCGTGTGGCACTGTTCGGCACCACCTTCACCATGGACGGCAGCCTGTGGGGCCAGCTCGCACGGCACGCGCCCGAGGTCGAGATCGTGAAGCCGCAGCCAGACGAGATCGCCTTCGTCGGCAAGGCCTATCAGCGCCTGCTCGACACCCAGCAGGGAGACGAGGCCGACACCGCCGGCCTGCGCCGCATCGCGGCCGACCTGCAGCAGCGCGATGGCGTCGAGACCATCCTGCTCGCCGGCACCGACCTCGCCGTGATCTTCGACGAGACGAACGCCGGCTTCCCGGCGATCGACGTGGCGCGGCTTCATATCGATGTCATCGTTGAGCGGCTACTGAAACCGTGACAACGAGATGGCGGCGGGAGCGAGCGCATGGCCAAGGGCTACTGGATGTTCCACACGACCATCAGCGATCCGGAGACGTAAAAGAAGTACATCGAACGCGATGGCGAGGCCTTCGCCAAATACGGCGCCCGTTTTCTCGTGCGCGGCGGCAAGCACAAGGCTCTGGAAGGGACGGCCCGCGACCGTCACGTCATCATCGAGTTTGACAGCTACGAGCAGGCGTTCGCCTGCTACGAGTCGCCCGAGTACCAGGCCACCTCCCAGTTCCGCCACGCCTCGGCCATGACAGACCTGGTGATCATCCAGGGAGTGGTGTGAGTTCCTAAAACACCTGCCTCACACCGACGATCTGAGAGAGGCAGCGGCCGACATGGTCGGCGACCTCGGTGGCGAGCCCCTCGACCTCGATCTCGACCGATAGAAGATCGGCATCCGCTTGCGCGAAGACGCGCGCGGGCACGAGGCCGCGCTTGGCGAGCAGCTCGAGCGCGCGCGGCAGCACGGCGGGCTCGGCATCGGCTTCGAAGCAATAACGGACGGTGGAATGATTACGCTTGAGCGCCAGGACGGCGGTGGACGGCGCGGTGGCCATGGGACAACTCCCTCGAGAATTGACGATCAGCAACGGGCCGGTTTGCAAGGCAAACCGGGGTGCTAATTCGCCGACCGAGAAGGTCCAACGTGACCATATGCATACTATAGCGTCTCAGCCGGCCTTCTTGCTACCCTCCGCGTGCCATACCCATCGGGAAGGAAACAAAGATGCGTTCGACACCCATCTATGAGGTGCATGCGATCAAGTACGCCCATCTGCCGCGCAAGGCTTGGGAAGTGCAGATCACGCCGGATCCGCACGACGCCGACTTCCCGATGGACTATTTCGTCTGGGTGGCGATCCCGCTCGACGAGAGCGGCAACCGCGCCATCGGCGGCAAGCCGATCGTCATCGACACCGGCTTCAATGCCCAGATCGGCAAGAAGCGCGGCCGTGAGGTGAAGACCAACCCGGCCGACCTGCTCGCCCATCTCGACATCGACGCCAAGACGGTCGAGGACGTCGTCATCACCCACCTGCACTACGACCATGTTGGCAACTGGGATCGCTTCCCCAAGGCACGCTTCCATCTGCAGGACAAGGAGATGCAGTTCGCCACCGGCCGGCACATGTGCCACGGCACCTTCCGCCACGCCTTCGAGGTCGAGGACATCGTCGGCATCGTGCGCGCGGTCTATGGCGAGCGGGTCGTGTTCCACGATGGCGACGAGGAGGTCCAACCCGGCCTTTCCGTCCACCTGATCGGCGGCCACACGATGGGCATCCAGTCGGTGCGGGTGATGACGCGCAACGGCTGGCTCGTGCTCGCCTCCGACGCCAGCCACTACTATTGGGGTATCCGGGACAGGAAGCTGTTCTCGATCGTCTTCTCCGTCGCCGACATGCTGGCAGGCTACGACAAGCTCCAGAAGCTGGCCGATGGCCACGTCGACATGGTGATCCCCGGTCACGATGCCGAGGTGATGAGGCGCTTCCCGGCCTCCAAGCCCGGCCTCGAAGGTATCAGCGTCAGGCTCGACTGACCCGTCGCGCCTCCTCGGCGAGCCAGCGGCGATAGCGGCCGACGGCGCGCCCATTGGCGCCGCCGGTCCGCGCCACGACGTGGAAGTGGCGATTGCTGCGGCGCCGGAAGGCAAAGGGAGCGACCAGGGTGCCCGCCGCAAGCTCGCTCTCGACGAAAGCAGCGATGCCGACGGCAACGCCGATCCCCTCGGCCGCCGCCTGGAAGCTGAGATTGAGCGTTTCGAAGTTCGGCCCACGCGCCGGATCGACCGCGTGCAGCACGCGCAGGATATCGGGATCGCGCGCGGCGCTCGAATAGGCGGCAAGCCATGACCGCCATTCCCCCGGCAGCGGCCTGGAATGCACCAGCACCTGCCTCGCCAGGCGCTCGACGCGGCGCATCTCGGTTCGGCAACCGGCGAACAGGCTGGGCGAGCAGACCGGCACGGTCTCGATCTCCAGCAGCTTCTCGCGCACGAGTCCTGTAGCTTGCCGGTCGAGCTCGTCGTCGCGGCCCAATCGGACGGCGATGTCGATGCCGTCGTCGCGCGCGAAGTCGACGTCGGTCAGCGACGTGGCGAGCTGCACGTCGATCTCGGGATGGCGATCGAAGAAGCGGCTCCAGCGCGGCAGCAGCCAGCGCGCCGCGAAGGTCGGGTAGCAGGCGACGACGATGCGCCTGGGGTTGCGTGCGACGGACAGTCGGCGCGTCGCTGCACTCACGGCCGTCAAGGGTCCCACGACGTCGCGGAAATAGAGCTCGCCCTGCCCGGTCAACACCAAGCCATGCGCCGTCCTGTCGAGCAGCCTGACGCCGAGGTGCTGCTCGAGCTTGCGCACCAAGCGGCTTACCGCGCCGGGAGTGACGCCCAGCCGTTCGGCCGCGCGAGAGAAACTCAACTCGTGGGCTGCCTCGACAAAGCTTCTAAGCCCATTCAAAGGCGGAAAATCACCACGCATTCGCTGACCCTGTTTTGATAAAATATCAAATCTCGTGTCGATTAAATCGTTTGTCCCCGACCACGTCCACGGCCATGTGTCGGCCCACGGAGGCAGACAAATGGACGGACAAGCACGGACCGCGCCGCCGCGGGGCTCCGATCACATCGGCGGCGACAGCCGCGGCATGAACCTGTTTCGCGCCGATCCAGGCTTTCGCGACCTGCTGACGCTCTACCTGACATCGGAAGAGCGGGCGCATTTCTGGCCGCACCTCGACCGGCTGGGCGAGCTGGCGGGCGGCGACCTCGATCGCTGGGCCGATCTTGCCGACAAGAATCCGCCGGTGCTGCACCATCGCGATCGCTTCGGCCGCGACGTGCAATGGATCGAGCATCACCCCGCCTATCGCGAGATGGAGCGCATTGGCTTTTTCGAGTTCGGCCTGCATGCCGCGCCGCACCGGCCGATCCTCGGTTGGCCCACCGGCGTCTCGCCGCTCGTCAAGTTCGCGCTGCACTATCTCTTCTCGCAGGCCGAGTTCGGTCTGATGTGCCCGCTCGCCGTCACCGAGCTCGCCGCCATGCTGGTGCTGCGCTACGGCTCGGCCGAGCTGCGCGAGAAGTACGGCCGCCGCATGATCTCGCTTGATCCGGCCGAGCTGCTGCAGGGCGCGCAGTTCATGACCGAGAAGGCCGGCGGCTCGGATGTCGGCGCCAACGAGCTCCGTGCCGTCGCCGACGGCGACCATTGGCGGCTGCACGGCGACAAGTGGTTCTGCTCCAACGCCGATTGCGGCGTCGCCGTGCTGCTGGCGCGCATCGACGGCGATCCGCCCGGCACCGCCGGCCTTACCGCCTTCGTCGTGCCGCGCGACCTCGACGACGGGACGCGCAACGCCTATCGCATCGTTCGACTGAAGGACAAGATGGGTAGCAAGTCGCTGGCGAGCGGCGAGATTGTCTACGAAGGCGCGCTCGCCTACATGCTGGGCGAACGCCGCCAGGGCCTCGAGATCCTGCTCGACCAGGTGAACATGTCCCGCCTGTCGCATGGCATGCGCGCAGCGGCGACGATGCGGCGGGCGCTGCACGAATCGCTCGCCTTCGCGCGTGGCCGCCGCCTGTTCGGCCAACCGGCGCTCGGCCAGCCGCTGATGCGGCGCCAGCTTCTCCAGGTGCTGATCCCCGCCGAGCAGGCGCTGTCGACCTCATGCTATGGCGGCGACCTGTTGCGCCGCGCCGACCAGGGCTCGAACAGCGCCCTCGAGCTGCTGCGCATCGTCACGCCGGTGATCAAGATGCGCAGCAACCGCGACAACGTGGCGGCGGCCGGCAAGGCAATCGAGATCCGCGGCGGCAACGGGGTGATCGAGGATTGGGTCAATGCGCGCCTGCTGCGCGATTCGTTCGTCCCGGTGCTGTGGGAAGGCACCAGCGTCATCAACGCCATCGACGTGGTGCGCCGGGCGATCGGCAAGGAGCATGCGGAAGGAGCCTTGCGCACCGAGTTGCACCGACTGCTCGACGAAGCCGACGAGCTGCCGGCACCGTATCGCGACCGCTTGCAAGGCCTCGCCGACCGCGCGATCGACTTCGGCCAGCATGTCGCCGCGGATCCGGCGCGCGAGAAGCACGCGCGACTCGCCACCAGCGCGCTCTACAACGCGTTGTCGGCGGTTCTGCTCGCCTGGGAAGGCTGCCGGCTCGGCGCGCGAGGCGGCGACGCCCGCCGGCTGGTGATGTCGCGCTTTGTGATCGAGCATCGGCTCGATCCGCGACAGCCGCTCGACAAACCCTCGCAGGACGACTGGGAGGACGAGGCCGAAGCCCGGCTGCTGGCCGACGGGCCGGTCGCGTTCGAGCGTGCCTGCGCGCTGGTGTCGGACGGGAGGGGTGCATGATCACCCGCCGCAGCACGCTCGCTATCGCACCCCTGCTTTCCCTGTCCTTCGCACGCACCGCCAGCGCGCAATCCTATCCCGACCGCGTCGTTCGCCTTGTCGTGCCGTTCACGCCGGGCGGCGCCACCGACGTCACCGCACGCCTGTTCGCCTCTGACATGACCCAGCTCTTCAAGCAATCGGTGATGGTCGACAACCGGCCGGGTGCGGCCGGCGCGGTCGGCATCGACTTGGTCGCCAAGGCGGCGGCGGACGGCTACACGCTGGGTGTCGGCGGCGTCGGGCCGCTGGCCCTCCTGCCAACCATCGATGCCAAGCTGCCCTACGATCCGGCGCGCGATCTCGACATCGTCGCAGGCCTGAGCAAGGTCGATTTCATCCTCGTCGCACGGCCAGGCTTCCCGGCTGCGACTGTCGCCGAGCTGATCGCCAAGGCCAAGGCCGAACCCGGCAAGATCACCTACAGCTCGGCCGGAGTCGCCGGCCCGCAGCAATTGATGATCGAGCACCTGGCGATGCTGGCCGGCATCAAGCTGTTTCATGTGCCGTTCCCCGGCGACAACCAAGCGGTCGCCGCACTGACGAATGGCGACGTCGACATTGCCCTGGCTGGCGCCGCGAGCGCTCTCGGCCTGATCAAGATCGGCAAGCTCAAGGCGCTGGCCGCCGGGAATGGCCGGCTGCCCAGCCTGCCCGACCTGCCGTCGGTCGCCGAGCAGACCGGCTTCACGGACTTCATGGGCTACACCTGGAACGTCCTGGTCGCGCCCAAGGGCACGCCAGGCGCCATCGTCACGCGGCTGAGCGAGGCCGCCAACGATCTCGCCCGCAAGCGCGAGATGGCCGCGAAGCTGGAAGCGATTGGCCTGCGGCCGATGCCGGGCAGTGCCCGCGAGATCGCCGATCAGGTGGCCAGCGACACCGCCCAGTATCGCCGCCTCATCGATCTGACCGGCCTCAGACGGGAATGACTACTTCTTCTCGATGCTCCAGAACACCAGCGCCGGCGCGGTCAGCACGCCGGTGACGTTGTTGCGGCGCGCGGTCGGGCTGGTGAACTGGCCGAGCGGCAGGTGGGTGGGGTACTCGGCGACGCGGCGCTGCACGGCGACGGCGACCGCGCGCTGACTGTCGAGGTCGCTTGCGCGCGCGTACTGATCGCGCAGGCGCTCGATCTCGGCGTCGCACGGCCAGCCGAACTGGGCCTTCTCGCACGACGCATTGATGAAGAAATGCGCCACCGGATCGGGAACGCTGAGCGCACCCGACGAAGTGAAGAAGACGTGCCAGCCGCCCTTGTCCGGCGGATCCTTCTTGGTGCGGCGCGTCACCAGGGTCTGCCAATCCATCGCCTGCAGCTCGACCTTGAAGCCGGCGCGCTCGAGCTGCGGTTTGGCGACAGTGGCGAGGTTGTTGTGGCCGACCACGTCGGTCTGATGCAGCAGCACCAGCGGGGCGCCGTCGTACCCCGCCTCGGCCAGGAGCTTCTTCGCCTTGGCGACGTCGCCCGACCAGCGGTCCTCCCAGCCGATCGGCGATTCGAGCGGCAGGCCGCACGGGAACAGCGAGCGGCATTCGCGGTAGTAGCGCGGGTCGCCGATATTGGCCTCGAGGAACTCGCGCTGGGTCAACGCGTAGGTCACGGCCTGACGGGCACGAACGTCGTCGAACGGCTTGGCGAGCGTATTGAAGCGCATGATGAATTGCCGGCCCGGCTTGTCGACGACCTGGGTGGTCGCATCCTTCGACGTGTCGATCAGCGGCAGCAGGTCGTAGGGCGTGTTCTGGATCAGATCGATCTCGCCCTTCAGAAGGGCATTCACCTGGGTCTGCGAATCGGCGATCCAGATCCACTCGACGCGATCGACCTTGGCAACCTTGCCGCCGGCCAGGCCCGACGGCGGCTCGGGCCGCGGCTTGTAGCTCGGGTTCTTGACGTAGACTGCCTTCTCGCCGGCCTTCCATTCGTCCTTCTTGAAGATGAACGGCCCCGAGCCGGTGGCATCGCCGATCTGGCTGTTGGGGCTGGTCTCGGCGATGCGCTTGGGCATCATGAAGGGGATGTTGGCACCGGTCTTGCCGAGGGCGGCCAGCACCAGCCCATAGGGTTCGCGCAGCACCAGCCGAATGGTGCGATCGTCGGGCGCGCTGAGCTCGCTGGTGAACGACATCAACATCTGGCCCATCGAATCGCGCGCGCCCCAGCGCCGGATCGAGGCGACGCAATCGGCGCCGGTGACCGGCGCACCGTCGTGCCAGGCAAGCCCCTCGCGCAGGGTGAAGGTCCATGTGAGCTTGTCCGGCGAGACCTCCCACCTGTCAACCATCTGCGGCCGGATGGTGAGGCTCTCGTCGAGCGAGAACAGCGTGTCGTAGACCAGGTAGCCGTGGTCGGCCGAGATCAGCGCCGTCGTCCAGATCGGATCGATGATCTTGAGGTCCGAATGCATCGCCGCGCGCAGCACCGTCTGCGCCGCCGCCCGCGGGGTCGCGACGGCGAGCCCCGACAGCAGCGCGAGAGCGGCAAAGGCCGCAACGAGCGCGCGGCAAGCGCGCGCCGGCATCACTTCTTCTCCACGTTCCACAGCGCCAGCGACGGCGTGAACAGCAGGCCGTCGATATTGGCGCGGATCGCGGTCGGCGTGGTGAACTGTCCGAGCGGCACGAAGGTGGGGTACTCCAGCAGGCGAAGCTGAACCTGCTCGGCGATCGCCTTCTGCCTGGCCGGATCGGACTCCGTGGCGAACGCATCGCGCAGCTTCTCGAGCGTCTCGTCGCACGGCCAGCCGAAGGTCGCCTTGTCGCACGAGGCGTTGATGAAGGCGGAGGACACCGGGTTCAGGATGTCGGGGGCACCCCACGAGGTGAAGAAGGCGCTCCAGCCACCCTTGTCGAGCGGTTCCTTCTTGGTGCGGCGCGTAACCAGGGTCTGCCAATCCATCGGCTGGAGGTCGACCTTGAGGCCGATCTTCTCGAGCTGAGCCTTGCCGACGGTGGCCAGGTTGTTGTGACCGGCGGTGTCGGTCTGGTGCAGGAACACCGCGGGGGTGCCGTCATAGCCCGACGCGGCGAGCAGTTCCTTGGCCTTGGCGATGTTGCCCGAGACCTTGTCCTCCCAGCCTTTGGTCGATTCGAGCGGCGAGCCGCAGGGGAACACCGACCGGCATTCCTTGTAGAACTCGGGGTTGCCGACATTGGCGTCGAGGAACTCCTTCTGCGACAGCGCATAGAGGACGGCCTGGCGCACCTTGGGATTGTCGAACGGCTTGGTCAGCGTGTTGAAGCGCATGTCGTACTGACGGCCGGCGCGATTGACGATTGCCGTCTTGATGTTCTTGTCCTTGGCGAACAGCGGCAGCAGATCGGGCGGCACGATCTCGACCAGGTCGACCTCGCCGTTGATCAGCGCGTTGACTTGGGTCTGCTGGTCGGGGATCGTGATCCATTCGACACGATCGACCTTGGCCACCTTGCCACCGGCCAAGCCGGAGGCCGGCTCGGCGCGCGGCTTGTATTTCGGGTTCTTGACGTAGACCGCCTTCTCGCCGGGCTTCCACTCGTCCTTCTTGAAGATGAACGGGCCGGAGCCGATCGAGTCGGTGATCTGCGTGTTGGGATCGGTGCTGGCGACTGCCTTGGGCATCATGAACGGCACGTTCGACGACGACTTGCCGAGCGATTCCAGGACCAGCCCGTAGGGCTGCTTCAGCACCATCTTGATGGTCCTGGCATCGGGAGCCGAGAGATCGGCGATGACGCCCATCAGCTTCTGGCCCATCGAATCCTTGGCGCCCCAGCGCTTGATCGAGGCGACGCAATCCTCGGCCGTCACCGGCTTGCCGTCGTGCCATTCCAGCCCGTCGCGCAGGGTGAAGGTCCAAGTGAGCTTGTCGGGCGAGACCTCCCACTTGTCGACCATCTGCGGCTTGACCTCGAGCTTCTCGTCGAGCGCGAACAGCACGTCGTAGATCATGTTGCCGTGATGGGTGGAGATCAGCGCCGTGGTCCAGATCGGATCGACGATCTTGAGATCGGAATGCAACGCCACCTTGAGCGTCTGCTGCGCGGCTGCCGGCGTGGCGAAGGCCAACGCAGCGGCAAGCGTGAGAACGACGCGACGACTCGCAAGTACCATGAACTCCTCCTGTCCCCCCGGACTGGAGCGACAATAGAATGGTCGGCCGACTTGCGCGACCACCAACAGCGTCAGGCAACACTGTCAACTTGACGCGAGGCGGGCCAGGCGGTGCCCCGGCGGCTGCCTCGTGCCTATCGACGCGATGCCAGCCGGACCCTGTGCTTCGCCCGGCAGACGGCAAAGATGCCAGTCACCGCCGCACGCTTGGCATATGATGGTGCCATGTCCAAGTATCCCCATCTTCGCCAGCTCGGCAGGCCCGCATCCCTCCCCGAATCGCCCGACAAGGCGGTGCTCGAGACCGTGCCCAACCCGATGCCGCGCACACTCTACCTCGTGCGCTTCACGGCGCCCGAATTCACCACCCTCTGCCCGATGACCGGCCAACCCGACTTCGCCCACCTGGTCATCGACTATGCACCGCGCGGAAAGCTGGTGGAGAGCAAGTCGCTGAAGCTCTTCCTCGGCAGCTTCCGCAACCACGCCGACTTTCACGAGGCCTGCACGCTTTCGATCGGCCAGCGCCTGGCCAAGGTCTTGGGGCCGCGCTGGCTGCGCATCGGCGGCTACTGGTATCCGCGCGGCGGCATGCCGATCGACGTGTTCTGGCAGACCGGCCAGCCGCCGAAGGGGTTGTGGCTGCCCGACCAGGGCGTGGCACCCTATCGCGGGCGAGGATGAGCCGGCACCCGCCGACGCCCAAGCGCCCGCCGCGAGCGGCGACGCCGGCCGAGCTGCGCGACGCGATCCGCGACGAAGCCTTGCGGTTGGGTTTCGATGCCGTGGGCTTCGCCTCGGCCATGCTGACGCCCGACGCACGTCAACAGCGCCTGCAACGGCTCGCGAAATTCGTCGAGGCCGGCTGGCAGGGTGACATGGGCTGGCTCGGCGAGCGCACTGAAGCTCGCGCCGATCCGCAGGCCTTGTGGCGCGAGGCAAGGACGGTGGTGTCGCTCGCGGTCAACTATGCGCCGCCCGGCGATCCTCTCGCGGTGCTCGCGGCGCGAGACCGCGCGGCGATCTCCGTCTATGCCCAGGGTCGCGACTACCACGAGGTAGTGAAGACCAAGCTCAAGGCACTCGGTCGCTTCATCTGGGACAACTACCGGCACGGCTTGAAGGTGTTCGTCGACACCGCGCCGTTGATGGAGAAGCCGATGGCCCAGGCGGCCGGCCAGGGCTGGCAGGGCAAGCACACTAACCTGGTGTCGCGCCGGTTCGGCTCGTGGCTGTTCCTCGGCGAAATCCTGCTGTCGGTCGAGCTGCCCGCCGACACACCGGAAGCAGACCATTGCGGCAGTTGCCATGCCTGCCTCGATATCTGTCCCACACATGCCTTTCCCGCGCCCTACCAGCTCGATGCAAGACGCTGCATCTCGTACTTGACCATCGAGCACGAGGGCCCGATCGACCGGGAACTGCGGCCCCTGCTCGGCAATCGCATTTACGGTTGCGACGATTGCCTGGCGGTCTGTCCGTGGAACAAGTATGCGCGCCAGGCGCACGAGACCGCGCTGGCACCGCGCGCTGCGCTCAGCGCGCCGCCGCTCGCCGAGCTGGCGATGCTCGACGATGCGGCCTTCCGCCGCCGCTTCGCCGGCACCGCCATCAAGCGCATCGGCCGCGACCGCTTCGTTCGCAATGTCGCCTATGCCCTCGGCAACGGCGCGGTGCCCACCACGGCGCTGCCTGCCATCGAACGCCTGCTCGGCGATCCATCCCCTCTGGTGCGTGGCGCCGCGGTATGGGCATTCTCACGTCTTGCGCCCGACCGGCTGGCCGAACGTCGACGTCTCAGCCGGGAGAGTGATCCAGAGGTGCGCGCCGAATGGCAGGCAGGCGCGTGAACCGGACAAGGAGACAGGCATGAGAATTCCATTTGCTGCTCTGGCCATCAGCGTCGCCCTCTTCCTGGCGGCAGGAACGGCAAGCGCGCAGACGCTCAGCGCCGAGCAGGTCGGCGTCATCATCGCCAGCCCCGATCGCACGGCGGCCGATCGCACCAACGACCTGCGGCGCAAGCCGGAGCAGATGCTGATATTCATCGGCATCCGACCCGGTATCACGGCACTCGATCTCAGCGCCGGCGGCGGTTACACAACGGAGCTGCTGGCGCGCGCCATCGGCCCGGACGGCGCGGTCTACGGCCAGAGCCGGCCGCGCAATCCCAACCAGCCGACGACACCGCCGCCGGCGCCCGAGGGCAACAGCAATCCGACCCTTCCGCCGGCCGCGACGCCGCCGGCTTCCACGGGGCCGCGGCCATCGCCCGTCGCCCTGGCCGAACGCGGCGCGGCGATGAAGAGCGCCGGCATCAAGGCAGCGCCGATCACCGCTCTCTCTCGCCCGTTCGAGGATCCGGTTCCGCCGGAGCTCGCGACTGACCGTTTCGATCTCGTGACCCTGATGTTCAACTATCACGACCTCGGTCATCTCGGGACCGATCGCGCGGCGATGAATCGCGCCGTGTTCAAGGCGCTGAAGCCGGGCGGCTTCTATGTCATCGCCGACCATTCAGGTCGCCCCGGCACTGGCATCTCGGAATCCGGCACGCTTCACCGCATCGAGGAGGCGTTCCTGCGCCAGGAGGTCGAGGCGGCGGGCTTCAAGCTGGCCGCGGAAGGGAACTTCCTGCGCAACCCCAACGACCCGCGCGACAAGAACACGCCGGACCCGCCGCAGCCCAAGGACGAGTTCGTCCTGAAGTTCGTCAAGCCGTAACCTTCACCTCAGGCCGCAATCCGGGATCGACGAGGGAGTCGCCGACTATGCCGCTTCGCGAAGCAGGTTCGAGTTGGCCTACCGGCGTTCCCTGAAGAATGCCCGCAGCAGCTCGGCTGCCTCGCGCTCGCCGAGGCCGGGATAGAGCTCCGGCTTGTGATGACAGGAGGGCTGATCGAACAGCCGTGGCCCATGCTCGACGCCACCGCCCTTGGGATCGGCCGCGCCCCAATAGAGCCGCCGGATGCGAGCGAAGGAGATCGCCTGGGCGCACATCGGGCACGGCTCGAGCGTGACGTAGAGGTCGCACCCGACCAGGCGCGGCCCGCCCAGCTTCGCGGCCGCCTCTCGGATTGCCAACATCTCGGCATGCGCCGTCGGATCGCGATCTGCCTCGGTGCGGTTGCCCGCCTCGGCCAGAACGGCGCCATCGGGTCCTACAATCACGGCGCCGACGGGCACCTCCCCCCGCACAGCGGCTTCACGCGCGACCGCAAGGGCACGTTCCATGGGCGATGGTCTTGTCGGGCTGGTCATAACGAGGAAAATGGCATCAACACGAGTCGGGAGGAGTATGCCATGCGATTCAGCTTCACGCCTGAGCAGGAGGAGTTCCGCGCCGGTCTACGCCGCGCGCTGGAAGCCCGCTCGCCCACCAAGGAGGTGCGGCGTCTGATGGCGACCGAAGCGGGCTGGGAGCGCGAGGGCTGGCAGCGGCTGAACAGCGAGCTCGGCCTGACGGCAATCCAGATCCCCGAGGAATTCGGCGGCCAGGGCTTCGGCTTCGGCGAGCTCGGCATCGTGCTCGAGGAGATGGGCCGCAGCCTCCTCTGCGCGCCCTTCCTGTCGACGGCGTTGGCGGCAATGGCGATCCAGAATGCCGGCAGCGAAGACCAGAAGCGCGCCCTGCTGCCGTCCCTCGCCGACGGCAGCAAGACGGCGACGCTCGCGGTCAGCGAGGACAACGGCCGCAACGACGCCGCTGGCGTCGCCACGACGGCGACGCAATCGGGTGGCGCCTGGCGGCTGGTCGGCACCAAGAGCTTCGTGCTCGACGGCCATACCGCCGACTTGGTGGTCGTGCTGGCCCGCCTCGCCGGCACCAAGGGCGACCAGGGCCTCTCCTTCTTTACTGTCGCCGGCGATGCGGCGGGCCTCGATCGGCACCGGCTCGACACCATGGACGAGACCCGCAAGCTCGCCCGCCTGCAATTCGCCTCGGTCGAGGCCCAGCCGCTCGGTGAGCCCGGCAAGGCCGTCGCCGCCTTCGAGCGGACGATGCAGCAGGCCGCGATCTGCCTCGCCAACGAGATGGTGGGCGGTGCCGAGCGGCTGCGCCAGGACGCGCTCGACTACACCAAGATGCGCATGCAGTTCGGCCGCTCGATCGCCTCGTTCCAGGTCACCAAGCACAAGGCGGCCGACATGCTGGTCGATGTCGAGATGGCGAAATCGGCCGCCTACTACGCAGCGGCGGCGCTCGACGAGGGTGACGACGAATTGCCGGCGCTTGCCGCGCTCGCCAAGGCAGCGGCCTCCGAGGCCTATCTGCAGACCGCCATTCACGCCGTGCAGATGCATGGCGGCATCGGCTTCACCTGGGACAACGACACGCATCTCTGGTTCAAGCGGGCCAAGAGCTCGGAAATCCTGTTCGGCGACGCCGTCTGGCACCGCGAGCAGATGATGCGGCACTGGAAGCACTGAGGAGCAGGATCATGAGCGATCACGACGAAGCCCAGATCCGCGCCGAGGTCCGCGCTTGGCTGGAGGCCAACTGGAATCCCGAGTACGGGCTGATCGAATGGCGCACCAAGCTGATCGAATCGGGCTGGGGCGCACCGCACTGGCCCAAGCAATGGTACGGCCGCGACCTGCCGGTGGCGATGAATGCCGTGGTCGACGAGGAATTCGCCCGCATCGGTGCGGTCGGCGTCGCCAAGGCCGGCATCCGCACGCTCGCCGCCGCCACGATCCTGGCGCACGGCACCGATCTCCATAAGGAGAAGTTCCTGCGCCGAATTCTCACCGGCGAGGACACCTGGTGCCAGCTCTTCTCCGAGCCCGGCAGCGGCTCGGACATGGCCGGTGCGGTGACGCGCGCCGACCGGCGCGGCAACCAGTGGGTGATCAACGGCCAGAAGGTATGGACGACCAGCGCGCACAAGGCACATTGGGGCCTGCTGCTGGCGCGCGCCAACTGGGACGTCGCCAAGCACAAGGGGCTGGCCTACTTCGTGCTCGACATGAAGCAGCCCGGCGTTCAGGTCCATCCCCTGAAGCAGATGAACGGCCACGCCTCGTTCAACCAGGTGTTCTTCACCGACGCCATCGTCGAGCCCGAGATGATGGTGTGCGATGTCGGCGATGGCTGGACGGTGGCGACCACGACTCTGATGCACGAGCGGCGCGGCGCCGACGGCTTGCGGAGCTGGGCGACCGGCTCCGATCGCAAGGGCCGCATCTACGAGGAAGAGCGGGCCGAGGTCGCCACGACCATGGAGCCCTACAAATGGTATCCGCAGCGCGCCGGCCGCGTCGACCTGGTGCTCCAGCGCGCCAAGGAGACCGGCAAGATCGACGATCCGATCGTGCGCCAGGAGATCGCCAAGCTCCTGATCCTGTCCAAGACGGCCGAATGGACGGCGCGCCGCGCCCGCGCCGCCCAAGAGCAGGGCCGGCCGCAAGGCCCCGAGGGCTCGCTCGGCAAATTGGTGTCGAGCCACGTCGCCCGCCAGGCGGCGCGGGTGCACACCTACATCAGCGGCGCCGACGCCCTCTTGCGTGGCAAGGACAGCCCGATGGGCGGCGTCATTGCCGAGATCCTGGTCTCCGTCCCCGCCACCTCGATCGCCGGCGGCACCGACGAGATCCAGCGCAACATCATCTCCGAGCGCGTGCTGAAGATGCCCAAGGAGATCAGCGTCGACACCGACAAACCCTTCCGAGACGTGCCGCGGAATATCGTGTCGAGCTAGTCTCACCGTCTCCGGGACCGCGGGCATCCCGTCTGCGGTCCTGGCGACCATGAGTGGCGCCCGCGGCCCGGCGCGCGTATCTTGCGGCCATGCCTCGTCCCCTCATTGGAGTCACCCTGGATGCGGAAAAGCCAGGGGGCTACTCGAAATTTCCCTGGTATGCGCTGCGCCAGAACTATCTCGACGCGATCGACGCGGCCGGCGGGCTGGCGATCGCGCTGCCGCACGAGCCCGACCGCGTCGGCGACTATCTCGAGCGCATCGACGCGCTGGTGGTGACCGGCGGCGCGTTCGACGTCGATCCGTCCTACTACGGCGGCGGACCTGCTCACGCGACCGTCGTCACCAAGGATCGCCGCACCGCCTTCGAGTTCGCTGTCACCAGGGGCGCGCTCGACCGCGACATGCCGGTGCTCGGCATCTGCGGCGGCCAGCAGCTCCTGCACGTCGTGCTGGGCGGCAAGCTGATCCAGCACATTCCCGACACGGTGGCCGAGGCGCTGGCGCACGAGCAGCCCAACCCGCGCAACGAGCCCGGCCATGTCGTCAAGGTGGCGCGCGGCACGCAGCTTCACGGCATCGTCGGCGCCGACGAGCTGGCCGTGAATAGCGCCCATCACCAGGCGGCCGCCGATTCCCCCGCCGGCATCGTGGTCAACGCCACCGCGCCGGACGGCGTGATCGAGGGCATCGAGGCGCCGCACTATCGCTTCTGCATCGGCGTGCAGTGGCATCCCGAGTTCCTGATCTCCGAAGGCGATGCTCGGTTGTTCCGCGCCTTCCTCGGGGCGGCCGCCGCGACGTGACCGAGCCCGAACGCATCGCCAAGCGCCTGGCGCGCGCCGGTCTGTGCTCGCGTCGCGACGCCGAACGCTGGATCGCCGCCGGCCGCGTCAAGGTCGACGGCAAGGTGCTCGACACGCCGGCCTTCACCGTCACCGACAGGAACACGATCGAGGTCGACGGCAAGAAGCTGCCCGATGCCGATCGCGCCCGCCTGTGGCGCTACCACAAGCCGCCCGGCGAGCTCGTCACCGCGCGCGATCCCGAAGGCCGGCGCACGATCTTCGACTCGCTGCCCAAGAACCTGCCGCGCGTGGTCACGGTCGGCCGGCTCGATTTCATGTCGGAAGGCCTGCTGCTGCTGACCAACGACGGTGGCCTGGCGCGGCGGCTGGAGTTGCCGGCCAACGGCTGGATCCGGCGCTACCGCGCGCGCGTGCACGGCACGGTGGATCCGGCGCGGCTCGCCGGGCTCGCCAACGGCATCACCCTCGACGGCGTGCGCTATGGCGCCATCCAGGCACGCCTCGAGCGCCAACAACGCACCAACGCCTGGCTCGAGATCGCTCTCACCGAGGGCAAGAACCGCGAGGTACGTCGCGTGCTCGCCCATCTCGACCTGCCGGTGATGCGCCTGATCCGCGTCGCGTTCGGGCCGTTCTACCTGGGCGAGCTGGAGCGCGAGCAGGTGGAGGAGGTTCCCGCACAGGCGCTCGACAATCTTCTCGGGCTCCAGCCGCCGAAGCGTAAGCAGGGCTGGGCGAAGCCCAAGGCCAAGAAGCGGCGGGCCTGATGCTGCGCGTGATCGGCGGCAGGCATCGCGGCCGCGCTCTGGCGGCACCGGAAGGGCAAAGCGTGCGCCCGACCGCGAGCCGCGCCCGCGAATCGCTGTTCAACATCCTGATGCACGCCAACTGGCGCGACGACGGCACCTCGCCCTTGATCGAGGCGCGCGTGCTCGATGCCTTCGCCGGCTCCGGCGCGCTCGGCATCGAAGCGTTGTCGCGCGGGGCCGCGCACGCCACCTTCCTCGACAAGGATGGCGAGGCGATCCGCTCGATCGGCGAGAATTTGCGCAAGCTCGGCGAGACCGGCACGGCCAAGGTGGTGCGCGCCGACGCCACTCGCCCTCCGCCGGCGCAGTCGGCCTGTGATCTCGTCTTCCTCGACCCGCCCTATCGCTCGGGCCAGGCCGCGCCGGCGTTGGCCGCCCTCGACGCTGCCGGCTGGCTCGCGCCCGACGCCATCGCCACGATCGAGCTGGCGCACAACGAGGATATCGACCCTCCGCGGGGCTTCGAGGCAATCGACGAGCGGCGCTACGGCGCCGCCAAGATCGTCATCCTGCGAAAGATCCCATGACCCTGAGCGTACCTCTTTACATGCTGCGTCACGGCGAGACGGCGTGGAACACCGAGCGGCGCATGCAGGGCCTGCGCGACTCCGATCTGACCGAGCGCGGACGCCTGCAGGCCCAGGCGATGGGCCGCTCGCTCAGGCGCGAGCTCGACAACGCCGAAGGCCCGACAGTCTTCCTGCGCAGCCCGCTCGGGCGGGCACGCGAAACCGCCGCCATCATCGGCCGCGAGATCGGCCTCGATCCCGGCCAGTGGCGCGACGACCCGCGTCTGGTCGAGCTGGGCTACGGCGAGTGGGAGGGCTTGAGCTGGAAGGACATCGAGATCACGCATCCGACGGCGCTCGCCGACTGGCGCGCCGATCCGCACGGCTACTGCCCGCCGGGCGGCGAGACCCACGCCGAGCTGCGCGCCCGCTCGGCCGCCGTGCTGGCCGAGGTCGTCGCCGCCGGGATCCGCACGGTGATCGTGGGCCACGGCGTCAGCGGCGCCGTTCTGCGCGGCCTCAATCTCGGCCTCGACGCCAAGGCGATGTTCGTTCTGGAGAAGCCCCAAGATGCCTTCTTTCGCCTGCTCGCCGGCCGCGAGGAACGCATCGTCTGCGGATAGTCGTAGTGCTTCCGCCTGATTACCCACCATCTCTCACTGGCGATCAGGCCGCGTGCCATCGGAGTCCGGACCCGAGTTACCCCATCCCTCTCACACCTTGCACCGCGATCATTGCGGCAATGACGAGCAGCAGACGCAAGACCCAAGCCCTGAATTTTGCCGGATCGGCGGACCGGAAGCTGCGGGCACCGAGCCACTGGCCGACGAGCAGTGCCGGCACGAAGACGGCGAAGCGATAGAGGCCGTCGACCGTCACCAAGCCTTCCCACCCGAGAAAGGCGAGGCCGATCGTGTCGGTCCCGATGAAAAACGCGACGAGCGACGCGCGCGAGATGGCGGCTCCGGCCGGCGAGTTGAAGAAGAAGACGATCACCGGCGGAGCGACGATCCCGAACGCGCCGTTGAGCAGGCCGGCAACCCCGCCGGTCGCGAGCGTCTCGGGCCCGCTCGGCATCGTCTTGCGCGCATATCCGCTGCGCAACAGCAGGACCGCGCCGGCGATGGCGATCGCCAACGCGATCTTCGACGGCGCCACCGGCACGGCCGCGAGGAACCAGACACCGAGCGGCGTGCCGACCAGGCACCCCAGCCACAGGAGCCTCAGCGATCGCCAGTCGATCTCCTTCCAGATCGACGGCAGCAAGGACACCGAGGCCGCGATCTCCATCATGAATACCGGTGGGATGACGATGGCAGGCGGCAGGACCAGCGACATCGACGAGATCGCAAGCAGCGAGAAGCCAAAGCCGCTGTAGCCGCGCACGATCGCCGCCCCGAAGACACACACCATACAGTAGGCGATGATGGTGGTGCTCATTCCGGTCCCCCTGTCGAAGCGCTTGCGTGGACCAGCGACCCATACACGACAGTCGGCGCGATGGCTGCACCCGCACGCTGTCGCCGCGATCGGCCGATGATCGTTGCACCGCGCGATGCGCTACGGCAGATCGAACGGCACAGACGAAGACGGCTGTAACCGGCGAAGGCAAGGGGCCCGTCTCCATCGCGCTGCCAATCTCCATGAGAAGCTGGTGTGGAGCCGGCGCGAGACGATGGCGTCGGCGAGAGTGCGTGGACGAATGCTGCGGTTGCCGAGAGGATCGGCAGCCTTTCCGCGGCTGCCTTCTTCCGAGTGCGCGGGACCCGGAGCAACGCCGAGCGCGGCCTCTCGATCCTGGGCCGCGCGACACTCGACCGCCCCGGCCAGGCGACGAACGCGGCTAACCCCGCACCAGCCGTGCCGTGCGACGGCAGCCGGTGGTTTCGCTCACGACAAGGGCGCCGTTCTCGCTGCGGGCGGCAAGCTTGCCCGAGCGGCGGTCGGCCGCTTTCACCGAGGCGACGGTGATCAGGCTGAACTCGCCCGTGCTCTTGGCGATGCCGTGGATCTGCCACAGGCTGGGGGTCGGCGCAGGCGGCGCGGCCTTGCGCTGGTTGGGCACCGGGCCGTGCGCCGTTGTGTCGTAGGCTGAGCCGTCGACGAAGCCGTTCTCGATGGTGAGCTGGAAGTCGAGCGGGGCGTTGCACGAGCCGCCGTCGCTGCGGCCACGCCATTGGCCGTCGAGCGGCGAGGTCGGTGCGGGCGCCAGCGCGCCCGGCGGGGCGGCCGGCGGTGACGGCTTGACCGGTCGCGTCTGCGCGCCGGCCGTGACGGCGAAAGCCATCGCCAGCAAGACGACCCCGATGCGCGTCATCGCCGTCCGAACAGGCGCTCGATGTCGGCGAGCTTCAGCTCGACATAGGTCGGCCGGCCGTGGTTGCACTGGCCGGAATGCGGCGTCGCCTCCATCTGGCGCAGCAGCGCGTTCATCTCCTCGACGCTCAAGCGCCGGCCGGCGCGCACCGAGGTGTGGCAGGCGAGCGTGCCGCAGACCTCCTCGACCTTTTCCTTGAGCGACAGGTGATCGCCCAGCTCGGCGAGCTCGTCGGCAAGATCGCGCACCAGACCCTGGACGTCGAGCTCGCCCAGCACGGCCGGCGTCTCGCGCACCACCACCGCGCCGACGCCGAACGGCTCCAGCACCAGGCCCATGTCGGCAAGCTCGCCCATCCGGCCGGCAAGGCGGCGCGCGCCGTCCTCGCCCACCTCGACGACCTCGGGCAGCAGAAGCGCCTGGCGCTTGATGCCGTCAGCCTCGAGCTGGTCCTTCAGGCGTTCGTGCATCAGCCGCTCGTGCGCGGCGTGCTGGTCGACGATCACCACGCCCTCCGCGGTCTGGGCGACGATGTAGGTTTCGTGCAATTGAGCCCGCGCGACGCCCAGCGGATAGGCGGCGGCGTTGCCATTGGCGGCAGGCCCGGCGGCAGGCTCGACACGCGCCGAGGGCTGGCCGAGCGGTGCCATGAATTGCGCTGCCGCTTCGGCAAGGCCGCGCGACGGCAAGGAGAACGACCGGCCGCTTCCCATCGGCAGGGCCAGCGACTGGCCAGTGTGCGGGCGGAGGGCGCCGAGGGCCGCATCGGACACCGTCGTGCTGGCGCGATGGCCGGCTGCCGCCAGCGCGGTGCGCAGCGCGCCGACGATCAGGCCGCGCACGATGCCGGCGTCGCGGAACCGCACCTCGGTCTTGGCGGGGTGGACGTTGACGTCGACCATGCCGGTCGGCGCCTCAAGGAACAGCGCCACCATGGGATGGCGATCGCGCGCCAGGAAATCCTGGTAGGCACCGCGTACCGCGCCGACCAGCAGCTTGTCGCGCACCGGCCGGCCGTTGACGAACAGGTATTGGTGCTGGCTGGTCGGCCGATTGAGCGTCGGCAGGCCGGCGAAGCCGCTCAGCCGAAAGCCCTCGCGGTTGGCGTCGATGGCGACCGCATTGTCGGCGAACTCGCGGCCCATGATGGCGCCGAGCCGCGCCAGCCGCATCTTGTCCGACGAGTCGATCAGCGAAGGCGCCGCGGGCGGCAGGTCGATCAGGGTGCGCTCGTCGCTGTCGAGGCGAAAGCCAATGGCGGGATGGGCCATCGCCAGCCGGCGCAATGCGTCGGCAACGTGGCCCGATTCGGTGCGCGGCTCCTTGAGGAACTTGAGCCGCGCCGGGGTGGCGAAGAAGAGATCGCGCACCTCGACCCGCGTGCCGACGGGATGCGCCGCCGGCCGCGGCTCGCCCTTGGCGCCGCCGTCGATCTCCAGGCACCACGCCGTCTCCGCGCCGGCCGGCCGCGAGGTGATCGCCAGGCGACTGACCGAGGCGATCGACGGCAGGGCCTCGCCGCGGAAGCCCAGCGTGCGGATGTCGTCGAGATCGTCGTCGGGCAGCTTGGAGGTGCAGTGCCGCTCGACCGCGAGCACGAGCTCGTCCGGGGTCATGCCGACGCCATCGTCGACCACCGACAGGAACGTCCGACCGCCCTCCTTCAGGCTGACGACGATGCGGTGCGCGCCGGCATCGATGGCGTTCTCGACCAGCTCCTTGGCCGCACTGGCCGGCCGCTCGACCACCTCGCCGGCGGCGATGCGGTTGACCAGGGTCGAGGGAAGGCGCCTCAGGGCTTGTTGGGGTCGCGCGCTCATGGCGCCTGAGCCTACGCCCGCCGCCTTGCGGAAAGATACTGGCGGGTGACGATCTTGCTTTCCTCCACGGCAGGCTGGTCGAAGGCGTCGATGCCCCACAGCTCGGCGGCGAACATCGTCTCCAGGATGTAGTGCATCATCAGGGCGCCCATCACCCTTTCGTCGAGGGTGGCGATGCGGATGACCCGCGTCGGGCGGCCGTTCTTCGCCAGCGTCGCGGCCGTGGCGTCGGCCTCGGCCAGCAGCAGGTCGCCCATGCGATGGCCTTCGAGATAGGCCAGCGATTTGTCGCCGGCGACCCTCTGCGGCGACACCAGGCTGCCCTGCCCCGCCGTGTCCTGGATCAGGAGAGTGAGCATCTTGTCGATCGGCCCACCGAGATAGAGCTGGGTCTGGCTGTGCTGGTCGATCGTGCCCATCGCCCGTACCGGCGTGGTGCCCTTGCCGTCCTTACCGAGGCTTTCCGCCCACAACTGGCGATACCAGAAAGCAAAGCTGTCGAGGCGATCGACATAGGGCATCAGCACGGTGACATTGATGCCGCGATCGTTGGCGAGCCCGACCGACAAGGCCGCGCCGATCGCCGGAGCGAGACCCGCCGTGTGGTTCGCCGCGAGTGTCGGCTCGAGCACGCTCGCAGCCCCTTCGCGCACCGCGGCGCAATCGAGCCCCGCGATCATCGCCGGCAGCATGCCGACCAGCGACAGCGAGGAGTAGCGCCCGCCGATCCTGGAATCGTGCTCGAGGATGGTGGCGCCGAGCCGCGTCGCCAGCCGGCGCAGGGGATTGTCGGTCGCCTCGGTGATGGCGATCAGGTGGTCGCCCACCCTGGCCTTGCCGACCTTGGCTTCCACACCGTCCAGGACGGCGAAGAGCTGGACCAGCGTCTCCGGCGTGCCGCCGGACTTGGAAATGGCAATGAAGCCGGTTCGCGCGAGCGGCAGGCGCGCCAGCAGCTCCGCGTAGGTCGCCGGATCGACATTGTCCATGAACCAGAGCTTGGGTCGGCCCGGGGCGGGGCCAAAACCCTTGTCGGCCAAGGCGACCAGCGCCTTGCCGCTCATGCTCGAGCCGCCCATGCCCATGACGACGACGTGCTCGAACCGGGCGAAGCGTTCGGCGTGCGGCCGGAGCGCCACGAGATCGTCGCGCCGGCCCGGCAGGCGGAGCAGCGGCAGCGCGCCGTCGTCCTTCCACCGCCGGATCTTGTCGAGAGCGGCGCCGGCGCGATTCAACTCGCGCTCGAGCGAGACGCGCGACAGGCCCGCCTTGCCGATAGACTCCTCGAGCGCATCGTCGATGGCTTGCGAATACAACATGCGAGGCCTCTTAGGGATCTGCGGTGATCCCGACCGGCTTGCCGACGACGACGGTGGTCAAGAGCTCGTCATCGAGCAGGCGACGGGCGAGCCGGCGCACATCATCGAGGGTGACCGCCTCGATCAGGCGGGCACGGCGCGTCAAATGTTCAGGTGTCAGATTGTCGACCTGCATCGACAGCAGCAGGCCTGCGATCGCCGGCGACGAATCGAGCGACAGCGACAGCGCGCCGCCGAGATAGGTCTTGGCATCGACCAGCTCCTGCTCGGTCGGACCGTCGGCACGCAGGCGGGCCAGCACATTGCGCACGACGCCCAGCGCCTCGGCGATACGTTCGTTGGCGCTCGCCGTCGATATCACGATCAGGCTGGCCTTGGCATAGGCACGCAGGCCGCTCGACGCGCCGTAGGCCAGCCCGCGCTTCTCGCGTACCTCGGTGAACAGCCGCGACTGCTGTCCACCGCCTCCCAGGATATGGTTCAGGGCAACGACGGCGTACCAATCCGGATCGTCTCGCTGCACACCGGGCAGGGCGAGGAGCGCCGTGCTCTGCGGCACCGGTCGCTCGACAACGATGGTGCGCGGCCGGGTGGGCGGCGTCCAGTCGGCCAGCGGCGGCGGCACCCGGCCGGGCGGCAAGGCACCGAACGCATGATCGAGCAGACGCGCGAGCTCGGCCTCCTCGATGTCGCCGACGGCGGCGATCACCAGGCCGCTGCGCTCCAGCAGGGTCGCGGCACGCTGCTCGAGAGACTTTCGGGTGATGGTGCGGAGATCGTCGGGCGTGCCGTCGGGATCGGCGGCATAGGGGTAGCCCGCGAACACCGTCGCCATCATCGTGCGCGCGGCGACCGAGGCCGGTCGCTGGCTCGCCTGATTGAGCCCGGCGATCGTCTGAGCGCGCCGCTGCTCGATCATGTCGGGGTCGAAGCGCGCCTGGGTGAGAGTCAGGCGCAACAGCTCAAAACCCTCGTCGCGGGTCGCCGCCAGGACGCGTAGCGACCCTCCCAGCCGATCGAGCGAAGCGCTGAAGGAAAGCGACGCCGCGGCATCCTGCAGCCGCTGGCGGAAGGCATGGGCGTCGAGCGGTCCCGCGCCGTCGGTGAGCAGCGCCGCCATCAGGCCGGTAACGCCCGACTGGCCCGCCGGATCGGACGCCGTGCCGCCCGGCAGCGCGAACGCGATCGACAACGCCGGCGCGCTCTTGTCCTGCACCAGCCAGGCCTCGAGGCCAAGCGGCGTGGTCACGATCTTGATGTCGACCGCGCTGGCCGCGGCCGGCAGCCCGATCGCGACGGCCGCGAGCGCGACGCCCAGGAGGCGACGGCGGCTCGTCATCGGCTGCCCGACGGCGGCGTCAGCAGCGCCGTCACCAGGCGCGACGGCTGCCAGACATGGCGCGCCGCCGCCACGATCTCGTCCGGCCGGACGGCCGAGATTCGCTCGGGCCAAGCCGCAACGTCGGCGACGGTGCTGCCGGTGCTGAGCGCTCCGCCGAAGATGCGCGGCCCGCTCTGCAGGGAATCCTGGGAGTAGATCGCGGCGGCGAGCAACTGGTTTTGCGCCCGTTCGACCTCGGCCGTGGTGACGCCGCCGTCCGTCACGCGCTCCAGCTCGGCCGCCACGGCGTTCTCGACCTCTGCCATCGTCACCGACGCGGCGGGATGCACGCCGATATCGAAGCTCGTGAGGCCGAGGCTGTTGGCGCGGTAGCCCGCCCACACCGAAAGCGCACGCTTACCGTCGACGACCAGCGCACGCCACAGACGGCTTGTCTCGGTGCCGCCCAGCAACTGGGCGAGAACCTGCAGCGCATAGGCGTGCCGGGTCTCGCCCTTGTTGTAGGAGGGCGCCAGGTAGTGCCTAGTCCAGCGCGGCTCGACGACGCGCACATCGGCTCGACTGACCGTCTGCGGCAGGTCGACGGCACCATGATCCGGGCGATGGCGTGGCGCGACCGGCCGGGCGGGAATCGGTCCATAGAACTTCTCGGCGAGCCCGCGGACCTGCTCGGTCGTGGTGTCGCCACCGACGATCAGGATCGCGTTGTTGGGCATGTAGTGCAGCCGGTAGAATTCCATCAGGTCGGCGAGCGTGAGCGCCTCGACGTCGGCGACGGTGCCGCTGATCGGCATGCCGTAGGGCTGGTTGCGGCCGAACAGCCGCTCGCTCGCGACCTCGTCGAGCAAGGCGGCCGGCGAATTGTCGATCCGCATGCGCCGTTCCTCGAGCACAACCTGGCGCTCGGGAACGAATTCCTTTTCGGTCAGGCGCAAATTGACCATGCGATCGGCTTCCATGCGCATGACCAGCTCGAGCCGCTCGGGCGAAACGGTCTGGTAGTAGCCGGTCGAATCGTAGGTCGTGTAGGCGTTGTCGCGCCCGCCGTTCTTGGACACGATGCGCGAGAATGCCGACGGCTCGACCGTGTCGGTGCCCTTGAACATCATGTGCTCGAGGAAGTGGGCGATGCCGGTCTTGCCGGGAACCTCGTCGGCGCTGCCGACCTTGTAGACCACGAGCTGGGTCACGATCGGAGCGCGCGACGACGGCAGAACGACTACCTCGAGGCCATTTGCCAGGGTGAAGCTATCGACGCGCCGCCGCCCAACCGAGAACAATTTGGCATGCGCCAGCCATGCCGGCACGAGCGCCGCCCCGGCGGCGAGACCGCCGAGCACGGCTCGGCGGCCGGTCTTGGCGCAGGGCGTCAGAAGATGCCTTCGAGGATGCCGCGCTTGCGCCGGGTGATCGTCGGCGTATTGCCGCCCGCAGGCTGGCCAGCGGCCTGCGCGTCGCGGATGCGCTGCTGCTCCTTGGTCGGATCGACCACCGCACCGGGCGGCAGTGGCTCCTGCCAGAAGATGAGGCTGTCGATAAAGCCCTTGTCGCTGTCGTTGATCGTCTTGGTGTCCTGATTGACCCGGCTGCGGATGTTGGGGTCGATACCGCCCTGCCCCGCGCGCGCGACCAGCGACTGCTCCGAGCCCGTGCCGCGCGGCGCGGCTGCGCCGCCAGCCGTGCGCTGTTGCACGCGCCCGGCCAGTGCCGGCGACAGCGCTTCCTTGGCCTGGTCCGACGGAGTCATCTCTTGTGGTCTGGGCTCACCCGGCCGCGGCGGACGCAGCTCGGCATTGGGCGGCATGGTGAGGGGAGAATGCGACACGATCTTGAACTCGTCCGGCGAGACTTTCTTTGCGCCGCCCAAATTCGCGAACGCGCCGCAGCCTCCCAGTGCGACGCTGCACAGGACAGCCGCGAAAGGCAGGAGCCGCGAGGAGGGAAAGGTCGTCCGTAGCATCGTTCGTCCTTCGGATTTCATTCTTGTCCGTCGATCGTGGCCGCTTCAGGGCACGCGCCGCCGGTCGCCGACCAGGGAATCGATGAGCATCAAGCCGACGCCGACAACGATCGCCGAATCGGCGACATTGAACGCCGGCCAATGCCAGCGGCCGATGTGGAAATCGGCAAAGTCGAACACGGCTCCCCACCGAGCGCGATCGATAACATTGCCGATGGCGCCCCCCATGACAAGACCGATACCCCAAGCTGTAAGCGCCTGGTCGGTTCGTCGCAGCCAGACGAAAAGGCCGATGCACACGGCGATGGCTGCTGCCGACAGCACCCAGGGCGGCAGGGCACCTTCGCCACCCAGCAGGCCGAAGCTCACCCCCTGGTTCCATACGATGACCAGGCGGAAGAAACCATCGATCACCGGCACCACGGCACCCGCTTTCTTGAGATAGCCGAGCAGGAGCTGCTTCGACGCCTGGTCGGCCAGCAAAGTCACCACGACCAGCACCATCGCCTGACGATCGATGGGTCTCATGGCGGTAGCTCATGTTCCTCTTCCCTGTTAGGGGGAGAGGTTGGGTGAGGGGGTTTCGACGGCTGCGTCATCGCCCACAGGCCCCTCACCCGGCCTCTCCGCCTAACGGGGGAGAGGAGCTCTAGGACAGATGACCGCATCACCCATCCACCGCCGCTTCGCAGCGTTGGCAGAGCAGCGTGTGCTTGGCCGACTTGCCGACTTCCTCCAGGACCTGCCAGCAGCGCGCGCACTTGGTGCCGTGAGCGAGCACCGGCTCGACGGCGACGCCGGCCACGTCGGCGAGGGCGAAGGCACCGGCCGGTGCCGTCCCTTCGACCAGCTCGCCGCCAGAGGTGATGCAGATCTCGGCCAGGTCGAGGCCGGCCAAAGCTTCGCGGTACTCCGAGGCAACGTGGACCCGTGGCGCGGCCTGCAGGCTCGAGCCGATGCGCTTCTCGGCGCGCTCGAGCTCGAGCGCCCCTGTCACCACGCGACGCAGGTTGCGCACCGTCCGCCACTTCTCGCCGAGCGCGGCATCGAGCCACCTGTCGGGAATCGTCGGGTAGAGGCGCAGATGCACGCTTTCGCGCCCGCCGTCGGGCATGTCCTTGGGTCGAGCGAGCCACGCCTCTTCGGCCGTGAAGCAGACAATGGGCGCCAGCCAGGCGGTGAGGAAGGAGAACAGCTCGGCCATCACCGTGCGCGCCGCGCGGCGCCGCAAGGCTGACGCGGCATCGCAGTAGATCGCATCCTTGCGGATGTCGAAGTAAAAGGCCGACAGATCTACCGCGCAGAAATTGTGCAGCTCGGTCGCGATGCGATGGAAGTCGTAGTCGTCGACCGCCGGCCGGAAGATCGCGTCGAGCTCGGCCAGGCGATGCAGCACCCAGCGCTCGAGCTCGGGCAGGTCGGCGTAGGCCACGGCCTCGGCTCCGCTATAGCCGTCGAGACTGCCCAGCAGGTAGCGCAGCGTGTTGCGCAGCCGGCGATAGGCCTCGGCCTGGTGCTTCAGAATCTCGGGGCCGATGCGCTGGTCCTCGGTGTAGTCGGTGCCGACCACCCACAGGCGCAGGATGTCGGCGCCGTACTGGTCGCAGACCGATTGGGGCGCCGTTATGTTGCCCAGAGACTTCGACATCTTGCGGCCCTGCTCGTCGAGCGTGAAGCCGTGCGTCAGCACGCCGTCATAGGGCGCTCGGCCGCGCGTGCCGCAGCTCTCGAGCAGCGAGGAATGGAACCAGCCGCGATGCTGGTCGGAGCCCTCGAGATAGAGGTCGGCCGGCCATTTGAGGTCGGGATTGCCTTCGAGCGTGAAGACGTGGGTCGAGCCCGAATCGAACCACACGTCAAGGATGTCCTTCACCTGCTCGAAATCCTGGGCCTTGTACTTGTTGCCGAGGAAACGCTCGGGGGGGCTCTCGAACCAGGCGTCGGCGCCGTCCTGGCGGAACGCCTCGACGACGCGTGCCATCACCTCGGGGTCGCGCAACGGCTCGCCGGATTGCTTGTCGACGAACACCGCGATCGGCACGCCCCAGGCGCGTTGGCGCGACACGCACCAGTCGGGGCGCTGCTCGATCATGCTGCGCAGGCGATTGTAGCCGGCGCGCGGCACGAAGCGGGTGGCGTCGATCGCCGCCAACGCCTTCTCGCGCAGGGTGCCGCCGATCTCGGCGATCGGCCGATCCATGGCGATGAACCATTGCGGCGCGTTGCGGAAGATCACCGGCGCCTTCGAGCGCCACGAATGCGGATAGGAATGGGTGATGCGGCCCGACGCCAGGAGCTTGCCTGCCCTGTCGAGCGTCTCGATCACCGCCTTGTTGGCCGGACCCTTCTTGCCGACCGACGTATAGACCTGCAGGCCAGCGAACAGCGGCACATGCGGATAGTAGCTGCCGTCCTCGGCCACCGTGTCGGGCACCTCGATGCCGTGCGCCACGCCGAGCTCGTAGTCGTCGGCGCCGTGACCGGGTGCGATGTGCACGAAGCCGGTGCCGGCATCGGCGGTCACGAAGCCGCCGGGTAGCAGGCGGACGTCGAACTCGTAACCCTGGCCGCGCAGCGGATGGCTGGCGAGGAGACCGTCGAGCTCGTCAGGTGCGATGTCGCGCAGCAGGCGCGGCGTGAACTTGCCGGCCTCGGCGACGGCGGCGACCAGCTCGCGCGCCACGATCATCCTCTCGCCCGCCACCGCACGGCTGCCTTCGCCCAGCGCAGCGACCTCGATCAGCGCGTAGGCGATGTCGGGCCCGAAGGCGAGCGCGCGATTACCGGGAATGGTCCACGGCGTCGTCGTCCAGATCACCACGCAAGCGCCGTCGAGCGCGCCGTCCTTCGACGTCACGACCGGGAAGCGGACATGCACGGTGTCCGAGACGTGGTCGTGGTACTCGATCTCCGCCTCGGCCAGCGCGGTCTTCTCGACCACCGACCACAGCACCGCCTTGGAGCCCTTGTAGAGGCCGCCATTCATCAGGAACTTGCCCAGCTCGCCCACGATCGTCGCCTCGGAGTCGTAGGCCATGGTCGAGTAGTAATTGTCCCAATCGCCGTCGACACCGAGCCGCTTGAACTCCTCGCGCTGCACGGTGATCCAGTGGTCGGCGAAAGCGCGGCACTGGCGGCGGAACTCGCCGACCGGCACGGTGTCCTTGTCCTGCTTGCGGGCGCGATACTCCTCCTCGATCTTCCATTCGATCGGCAGGCCGTGGCAGTCCCATCCGGGGACGTAGTGGCTGTCCTTGCCCAGCATCTGCTGGGTCCGGCTCACCAGGTCCTTGAGGATCTTGTTGAGGGCGTGACCGATATGGAGATTGCCGTTGGCATAGGGCGGGCCATCGTGCAGGACGAATTTCGGCCGCCCCTTGCTCTCGGCACGCAGCCGGTCATAGAGGCCCATCTCGGCCCACCGCTTGAGCAGCTCCGGCTCCTTCTTGGCCAGGCCGGCGCGCATGGGAAAATCGGTCTTGGGCAGGAAAACGCTGGATTTATAGTCGGTTGTCACGGGCAACTCGATTGCGAAGGAGGAGCGTGGAGCGACCGCCGGAAGGCAGTCACAGGAAGGCTGGACGTCCCGGCCGCCGTCAGCGGACCGGGCGGATAATTCGCTCCTGCAGGGCCCCGGTAGACATAGGGCGGGCAATCTAGGGATGGGGGTGCGGAGGGTCAAGGCGGCCGCCCCAAGGGCTAGGCCACGAGCGCACGACTTGACTCGACCGGACTCGCATCGGGATATTCGGGCCACTGCCGGACATCGGGCCGGCGATTTTCTCCTCTCACTGGCGGACCGCCTTCGGGCAAATCCAGGCCGCCTGCGCACACAGCAACAGCACGGAGACAGCCATGTCCTTCTGGACAGACCTGCGCCTGCCGACGGAGCACGAGCTCCTGGTGGGCTTCTATGACTTGCGCGGATACATGCGCTACGCCGCATCGACCGAGCCGCGACCGCTGCTCGATCTCATGACCGGCTATTTCGCCTGCACCGGGAAGATTGTCGCCGACGCCGGTGGCCGGTTGATCAAGACCTTGGGCGATGCCGGCCTTGTCGCCTTTCCTGCCGATCACGTCGACACTGCCATCCAGGCGGTGCGTGCACTGCGCACGACCGGCCGCGCCTGGCTGGGCGCACGTGGCTTCAAGACCGATATCGCCGTCAAGCTGCATATCGGGCCGGTTGCGGTCGGGCGCGTCGGCAGCCCGGGCGAGGAGATCGTCGACGTTTACGGCCGCACGGTAAACATCGCCGCCTCACTCCCCGCCACCGGCCTGGCCGTGACCCCTGCAGTGTTCCGCAGCCTGAGGGCAGACAGCCGCAAGCTCCTCAAGAAGCACACGCCGCCGATCACCTACATCGACGCCGACGATCATCGCCCGATTTAGGCCGTCACGCTGTTCTGGACCGCGGGCGTCTCGCCTGCCCATCATGACATCATGAGTGGGCAAGATGCCTGCGGTCCGGAAGAGGAACCATGGCGACCATCGAAACCGCACTGACGCGCCTTCTGGGGATTCGCCATCCGATCCTGCTCGCCCCGATGGGCTCGGCGGCAGGCGGCAAGCTGGCAGCCGCGGTGACCCATGCGGGCGGCCTCGGCCTGCTCGGGTCGGGCTATGCCGACGAACGGGCGATCCGGCGGGAACTGTCCGAGGCGGGCAACGCCCGTGTCGGCATCGGTTTCATCCTGTGGGCGCTCGACAAGAATCCGGCGGCGCTCGACGTGGCGCTGGATGCCAAGCCCGCGGTGGTCATGCTGTCGTTCGGCGATCCCTCGCCCTACACCGGCCGCATCCGCGCGGCGGGCTGCAGGATCATCTGCCAAGTGCAGACGCTCGACCAGGCCAAGCAGGCGGCTGCGGCCGGGGCGGATATCATCATCGCCCAAGGGCGCGACGCCGGCGGCCATTCGGGCACGACGCGAGGCACGATCGGCCTCGTCCCGGCGGTGGTCGATGCCGCCGGCTCGATCCCCGTGGTGGCGGCCGGCGGCATTGCCGACGGCCGGGGTCTCGCCGCCGCCTTGTCGTTGGGTGCGGCAGGCGTGTCGCTGGGAACGCGTTTCACCGCGACCCGCGAATCGCTGTGGAGCCAGGCCATGAAGGAGAAGACGGTCGCGTCGGGCGGCGATCAGACCGCGCAGACCCGCGTCTTCGACATCGTCCGCGCCGCCCAATGGCCCGCGATCTATCCCGGCCGCGCCCTACGCAACGCCTTCTTCGAGCAATGGCATGGCAAGGAAGAGGCATTGACGACGCAGCAGAAGGAAATCGATGCTGCCTATTCCGCCACCGCCGCCGACGATCTCGACCAGCGCGTCGTATGGGCCGGCGAGAGCGTCGACCTCGTGCACGACATTCCTTCGGCGCGCGATCTGATCGAGCGGATCGTCGACGAGGCGGCGATGGTGTTGCAGGGCGGTGCGGCGCTGGTGCGCAAATAGCAAAGCGAGCGCCACCACCCCGGCAATGGCGAGCGATTGTTTCGATCGCTACCCGCGGTCGTTTCCCAGCAACCGCCGCGCCGACTCGCCGTCGGCTGCGATCTGGGCCTTGAGCTGGTCGAGGCCGGCGAACTTCATCTCGGGGCGGATGAAATCGATTAGCGCCACGCGCAGCGTCTTGCCGTAGAGATCGCCGGCGAAGTCGAACAGGTGAACCTCGAAATTCTCCTGGATCTTGCCGAACGTCGGACGGCGGCCGAGGTTGGCCACGGCGTCGCGCCACGTCTCGTCGACCAGCGCACGCACGGCATAGACGCCGAAACGCGGCCGCAGATGCTCGCCCAGCGTCACGTTGGCGGTCGGGAAGCCGATGGTGCGGCCGCGCTGGTCACCCAGCTCGACCGCGCCTTCGATTTCCCAGGAATGGCCCAGCAGCTCCGACGCCTCGCTCACCCAGCCGGCGCGCAGCGATTCGCGAATCCGGGTCGAGGAATAGATCTCGCCCTCGCGCATCACCGGATCGAGGACGCTCACACCAAAGCCTTTCGCCTTGCCCTGCTTGCGCAGCTTCTCGACATTGCCGCCGCGCCGCGCCCCGAAGGTGAAATCGTAGCCGCACACGACATGGCGCGCGCCGAGACCTTGCAGCAGAACCTCGTCGATGAAGGCATCGGACGAGAGCGCGGCGAAGGCCTGGTCAAAGCGCTGCGCCACCACGGCGCCCACGCCGGCCCCGGCGAGCAGTCGCAGCTTGGCCGGCAGCAGGGTCAGCCGGAACGGGCCGGTGTCGGGCACGAAGAAGCGACGCGGGTGGGGCTCGAAGGTGAGCACGACCAGCGGCACGCCGAGCCGCTCGGCACACTCGCCGCCATGCGCCAGCAAGGCCTGATGGCCGCGATGCACACCGTCGAAATTGCCCAGCGCCACCACGCCGCCCCGCCAGGCGGCCGGCAGGCTCCGCCAGTCGTCGAACGCCGGGATCATGCCGCGTCGCGGCGCGGCACGAGCACGACCGCCTCGCCATCGATCACCACCTTGTCGCCGTTCAGGCACTGAGTCTTGAGCGTGACCCGTCGCCGGGCGGTGTCGATGGCCGTGATGGTAGCGATAGCAGTGATGGTCTCGCCGATCAGCACCGGAGCCAGGAAGGCGAGGCTCTGGGAGATATAGACCGCGCCCGGGCCAGGCAGCTTGGTGCCGATCACGGTCGAGATGAAGCTCGAGCCCAGCATGCCGTGGGCGATGCGCTGGCCGAAGCGTGTGGTTCGGGCAAAGCCGTCGTGCAGGTGAATTGGGTTGGTGTCGCCGGAGACGCCGGCGAATGCCATGATGTCGGCTTCGGTCACCGTCTTGCCGAACATCGCCGACATGCCCGGCTTCAAATCTTCGAGAAAGAGGCCGTTCATGGCCGCGAAGGCGTTGCTCACTGTCGCTCGATCTCCCGCATGGACGCGCGCCCTCTTACCACGCAGCGGGGCCTGTGCCACAGTCTGATGAATGACCGTTCATAAGACGTCCGAATCGGAAACCGTCGCCGCCGCCCTCGCCCGCGCCGCCGGCCGCCATTTCGGCGGCGAAGCGATCATCGAAAGTCTCGGCCAGGAATCGGGCGGCGCCTCGCGTCAGACCTGGAGCTTCGACGCGCGCGTGAATGGCACACGTCACGGTCTGATCCTGCGGCGCGACCCGCCGTTGCTCGGCCGACCGGGCGGCGAGCGGTCGAGCTCGCTCGACCGCGCCACCGAGTTCCGCGTCATCGCCGCCGCCTGGAAGGCCGGCGTGCGGGCACCGGAGGTGCTGTTCGAAATGCAGCCCGAGGATGGGCTCGGCGAGGCCTATGTCATGCAGCGGGTCGGCGGCACCGCCATCGCCCGCAAGCTGCTACGCGACCCGCCCTATGCGGCGGCGCGCGGCCGAATCGCCAGCCAGCTCGGCGCGATCCTGGCGCGCATCCATGCCACCGATCTTGCCACGCTGCCGCCCCTCGCCATCCGACAGGCGGCCGACCAGATCGCAAGCCTGCGCCAATCGCTCGACCAGCTCGGCACGCCGCAGCCAGTGTTCGAGCTGGCGCTCTCCTGGCTCGACCGGCGCAAGCCGTCGCCGATCGCGCGGCCCTTGCTGATTCATGGCGACTATCGCACCGGCAACTACCTGGTCGACGAGACCGGCGTGACCGCGATCCTCGACTGGGAGGGCGCCCATCTCGGCGATCCGATCGAGGATCTCGGTTGGCTGTGCGTCAAGAGCTGGCGCTTCGGCGCGATCGACAAGCCGGCCGGCGGCTTCGGCAGCCGCGCCGAGCTGTGGTCGGCCTACGAGCAGGCGGGCGGCGCCAAGGTCGATCCGGCGCGCGCCCATTGGTGGGAAGTGCTGGGCACGGCGCGCTGGGGCATCATCTGTCACACCCAGGCATGGCGGCATCTTTCCGGCGCGGTGAAGTCGATGGAGCTCGCCTCGATCGGCCGCCGCGCCGTCGAGACCGAGGTCGACCTGTTGCAACTGCTGAAGCAAGGTGCGTGACATGAGGCAGGCCTGACATGGCGCAAGATCGTCCGACCGCCGCCGAGCTGCTCGCCGCCATCGCCGACTTCCTGCGCGAGGAAGCGACGCCGACGCTCGACCGCGCCGAGCCACGGCTCGGCTTCCAGATGCGCGTCGCCGCCAACGCGCTCGCCATCCTGGAGCGCGAGGCCCGGCTCGGCGCCGCCGCCGATCAGCGCGAGCACGCACGGCTGACAACGCTGCTGCGGCGCGAGGGCGCGCTCGAGGACCTCAACCGCGAGCTCGCCCGCCAACTGCGCACCGGCGAGCGCGACGAGCGCGACGCCGAGCTCATGGCCCATCTCGACGCCACCATCGCCGACAAGATCGCCATCGCCAATCCGCGGTGGCGGTAGAGCGGCTTCATTCTCCTCCAAAGCAAAGCTGGGGAGGAGAACGAGAAAGGCACGGCTCCTCGGGTTGAAATGGCTCGAGGCGCCGGCTCCTGACGAGACCCTTCGGTGTCTACCGAACGATTGACCGTGGCGAGGCCTCGCGCGCGCGACTAAAGTCGCGCCATGACAACCGTCAACGCTCTGTCCGAAGTCGCCGCCCTGATGGGCGACCCGGCGCGCGCCGCCATGCTGTCGCTCTTGATGGATGGTCGCGCCCATACCGCGTCCGAGCTCGCCCTGACGGCCGGCATCACGGCCCAGACCGCGAGCGGACATCTCTCGCGCATGGTCGCGGGCAGCCTGCTCGCCGCTCGCGCGCAGGGTCGCAACCGCTTCTATCGGCTGGCCTCGCCCGAAGTGGCGCACGCCATCGAGTCCCTGATGAACGTCGCCGGCCTGCGCGCGCCGCCGGCCTCGGCCAACGCCGCCTGGCGGCGCGATCCCGACCTGCGCTTCTGCCGCACCTGCTACGATCATCTCGCCGGCCAGGTTGGCATCGCCGTGACCGACGCGTTGACGCGAGCCGGCCACATCGAGCCTGAGGGCGCGCGCGACTGGAAGCTCACCGAGGGCGGTCATCTGTTCTGCCAGCGCATCGGCGTCGATATCGCCGGCGCCCGCCGCGCCGGCGGCCGGCACTTCGCGCGCCAGTGCCTCGACTGGAGCGAACGGCGGCCGCACATCTCCGGTGCACTGGGAGCGGCCATCGCCGACACCTTCTTCCGGCGCGGCTGGGCCGAACGGCTGCGCCGCAGCCGCACCGTGCGGCTCACCGACTCAGGACGGCGGGCGCTCGGCAGCCAGTTCGGCGCGGTGCTCTGACAGGGCGTCGACCCGGCAGAACGACACCCGCAGCGCCGATCCGCGGAACCGCTGGTCCGCAGCACCGCGCGGTCCTTGGCCGACGCACCAGCGCGGCGGCCAGTGCAGGCGCTCGGGGCCCCAGGGCGACGCAGCCGCGAGCGACGACCAGCGCGTGTCGGTGTCGCTGCAATGCATCACGCCGCCCGGCCCCATGCCGGCGTGCAGGAGCAGCCGCACGTCGAAGGCCGCATCCGGCGCCAGCGCAGGACCGTGCCAGTAGTATGGGCTGCGCCGTGGCTCGCGCCCGATGACCACGGTCAGGCGCTGCTCGGGGCCGCCGAGGCCGATCCACAGCGCCGGCAGGACGCCAGGCTGGAACGCCGAGACCAGCGTCTGCGCCGCGCCGTCGCCCGCCGGCGCAAGGCGGCCGACGAAGCGGAAGCCGATGATCTGGTCCGCGCAGGGGTCGCCTGTGAAGGGTGCCGCGCACTCGCCTGCCGCGAGAGCCTGCCACCGCTCGACCTCGGGCAAGTACAGCGGCCAACGCAACTGCTCGCGCACGCACCCTGCGATATCGAGCACCTGATAGCGCAGCCCTCCCGCGTCGAGCGCGGCCTGCACGCAATGGAGATACTCGACGCCTTCGGGCATGCGATGCGCCGTTCCCGCGCCGGCCGTGCAGACCTGCAGCACACCGCGATGGACCTGCACGTCGAAGGCCAGGATATGGCTGCACAGATAGGCGAGCACGCCATGGTCGACCAGCGCCTCCCAGAAGGCGCCGGCGTGCTCGGGACCAATCTCGCGCTGATAGGCGCCGGAGAAGCCGTTGATCGGATGCACCGGATGATGACCGATCACCAGCTTGTGGCGCGCATCGGCATGCCGGCCGAGCACGTCACGAAGCCATGCGGTCTCGACGCGACCCTCGCCGCCGAGACCCGACCATTGCGTGTGGACGAAGACGAGCAGCAGATCGCCCCGTCGCACCCAGTAGGAGAGGCCTTCCTGCCCCAGGGGACCGTTGCGCGGCAGATGGTCGAGCATCTCGCGAAAGACAGCTTCGCTCATCGTGTCGTAGGTCGTGTGATTGCTGGTGCAGTTCCACAACGGAACGGCGCCGCGATCGAGCCAACCCATCTCGCGCCCGAGCCAATAGCGCCATTGCGCACGCAATTCGTCCGGATCGGCACTGAGGCCGGCGATCTCGTCACCGAGGAACAGCACGAATTCCGGCGGCGGCTGCAGGCGACGAACGACGGCATTGACCGCGGCAAAGGTCCGCTCGTGCGGGGCGCCGGCAATGCCGGAGCACGAATCGCCGTAGACGACGAAGCGATGGCCCGGCCCCTCGGCGACGAGGGCGGCGAGCGGCCCGGCGCGAGAGGTCGGGTCGGGCATTCGTGTCAGCCTTGCGGAGGCGACGACGGCGGAGCGGTCGCCGCCTTTTCGTCGCGCACCAGGCGCGCCTTGCCGAAGGACAGTCCGTCGCCCGACGGGATCTTGGCGATCTGCGAGGCGCGCAAGAATCTCTCCTCGCCGACTGTCAGGAAAATGTTCGTGAACAGCAGGGAGCGCGTCTGGCGCACGATCTCCGCCCGCCCTTCGACCCAGTCGCCGACCTTGGCGGGGGCCACGAAATCGAAGGTCATGCTGACCGTGGGCAGGAACTTGCGCAAGCCGACCAGCGTGCCGCCGCCCATGGTGCCCACGAGATCGGCGACCGTCATCATCATGCCGCCGTGCAGGCCGCCGGCCGGATTGCACATATGCTGGTGGACGCGAAAGCCCAGCACGAACTCGTCGCGCGTGCCCTTGGCGCCGCGCTTGGCGTAGAGGTTGCCGATGTGGCTGTTGAACGTGGGGTCGGGCCGGTCGCGGTCGAAGTCGATGCGCCGGAATCCGTCCGGCGGGTTGTCGAGAGCCTGCGTGTGGTCGAGCAAATCTAACTCCGGGTCTTGAGCGGACGCTGGCGGCTCAGCAGGGCGAAGGCGCCGAGGCCGGCCAGCACGTCGTGGCGCGGACCATAGAGACGGCCCCGCACCTGCGCCACCTGCTCGTCGTGGCCGATCACCTCGGCTTCGGCCTGCAGCCAGTCGCCGACCCGGCCGGGACCGAGATAGTCGATCGACAGGCGCGCGGTGACGGCGCGCCGCTGCAGGGCGTGCAGCACCGTCGAACCCATCGTCGAATCGAGAAAGGCCGCCAGCATGCCGCCATGGACGATGCCGAGCGTATTGGCGTGCTGCGGTCCCGGCAGGAAGCCGCGCACCAACCGATCGCCCTCGATCTTCTCGAACCACGGGCCGTTGGCGGCGGCGAAGCCGGTCGCTTCGGTCAGTTGGCGGAAACCGGCCGGTGGACCGGATCTCTTGTCACGCATCGAACTCGACACCATTCATCGCATGGCCGGCGTGTGAGAGTGCCCTACTGCCGGCGACCCATTCGCCAGCCCCTTCGAGCACCACGTCATGCCTTCGGCAACGCACCCATAGCGCAAGCCGGCTTGCCGCGAAATCGACGGCGGACAATCCGGCTGGTGTCCGATGCACCCGAGACGCGTGCCGACGGCGTGCTGCAGCTCGAGCCGGGACAATCGAGCGGGCTCGCGACTGGCGCGACACGCACTGGCGGCATTGCGGCTCGGGTCAGGCGATGTTCGACAGCAGCGCCAGGCCGTAGCCGACATAGTAGGTGGCTAGCACCGTGATGATGCGGTTCGACCAGGTCCGGAACTGGATGTCGGAGAGCCGTTCGAGCACCAGCTTGCCGAGCGACGTGCCCAGCATCGATGCGGCGATCGCCAGGCCGACGACCCACGGCTCGGCCGACCCCGACTGCTCGATCAGCAGGCCGAAATAGACCAGCTTCAGGCTGTGGTTGAAGAGCTGGCAGGCGGCCTTGGTGGCGATGATCTCCTTCCGTCCGAGGCTCGATCGCAGGAACAGCGTGTCGAGCAACGGCCCGGTGACGCCGCTGGTCAGCATCAGCATCATGCAGACCGCGCTGCCGCCCAGCATCTGGCCGCCGCCCAGCATCCGCGGCAGGACGCTTTCCGGAATCGCGCGCACGACGAACGGCGAGAGGCCGAGCAGCAGCAGGGCCACCGCCTTGTCCGGCACATAGAGCCAGATCGACCACAAGCCGACCGACGCCATGCTGCCGACAAGGTTGGCGAGCGTCAGTTTCCAGACGATGTGCCGCCGCCACAGAAGGGCGCGCCAGCCGTTCGACGCCATCTGGGTTACCGCGTGCAGGACCATCGCCTGGGGCAACGGCATGACGACCAGCAGCACGCCGACCAGGATCAACCCGCCGGCCATGCCGAAGACCCCCGACAGCAGCGACGTGCAGATCATCAGAAGGGAAAGACCGAGAGCGAGTGCGACGGACATGGCGGCATCTCCCGTGACAGGTGCTCCACCATCGGTTCTCTCGATCAACACTTCAAATATATGATAAATTCCTTGTCGATATTTATTGCCTATGACCGACACAGCGCTCACCCATGGAACTACGCCATCTCCGCTACTTCGTCACGGTCGCCCATGAAGGTCACATCACGCGGGCGGCCGAGCGGTTGCGTATCGCCCAGCCGCCTCTGTCGCAGCAGATCAAGGACCTGGAACGCGACATCGGCGCGGCACTGTTCGTCCGCCATCCGCGCGGCGTGGCGCTGACCGATGCCGGGCGCGCCTTCCTGGCCGATGCCGAGGCGGTGCTGGCCTCGGTCGCCCGCGCCGCCGATCATGCCCGGCGGACGGCACGCGGCGAGAGCGGGCGCATCGCTGTCGGCTTCACCACGTCGGCGCCGTTTCATCCGCTGGTGGCGCGCGCAATCCGCGAGTTCCGCACCCGCCGGCCGAACGTCTCCTTCGTGCTCGAGGAAAGCAGTTCCAGCGATCTCGTCGCCGGCCTGCGCAGCGACCGGCTCGATGTCGCCTTCATCCGATCCGGCCTCGCCGACCCAGCCGGCCTCGCCGTCCATGCGCTGCTGCTGGAGGACATGATGGCCGCTCTGCCCGTTCGGCATCGTCTGGCGCGGCGCCCGCGGCTCGTTCTCGGGGACCTGGCGCAGGAGACCTTCATTCTCTACCGGCGGCCGGACAGGCGCGGTCTCTACGACGTGATCATCGCCGCCTGCGCCGAGGCCGGCTTCAGCCCGCAGGTCGGCCAGGACGCGCCGCGCATCGTCTCGACGCTCAACCTCGTCGCCGCCGGCCTCGGCATCACCATCGTGCCCGCCTCGCTCGGTCGCCTGCCGCTCGAGGGCGTGCGCTATCGACCGCTGGTCGGCAAGCCAGCCCTCAAGGTGCCGCTCAACCTCGCCTACCGCGCCGACGAGCATTCGGCCGCGACTCTGGGCTTCGTCGAGCTCGTGCGCCGCATGGCATGAAGCACATTCGCCTTGCCTCCTCATGCCTCGCGGCTTGAGCCTCTGCACATCTCGAATCCCTCCCCCGCAATCGGGGGAGGCAAACCAAAGAGCTGCATGAACCCGATACGCCGGATCAAGACAATCGGTCATTCCAATCACGCGATCGAGCATTTCATCGCGCTGCTCGAGGCGGGCAGCGTCGAGGCGGTGGTCGACGTCCGCTCGGTCCCCTACTCGCGCCGCTTCCCGCAGTTCGGGCGCGAGCGGCTGACGCAAAGCCTGGCCGCACGCGGCATCCTCTACCGCTACGAGGGCGCGGCGCTGGGCGGCAAGCCGATACGCGGCGAGGACTACGATTCGCTGGCTGCGAAGCCGGAGTTCGCCGCTGCCTTGTCGCGACTTGTTGCCGGCGCGGCCGCTACGACGCTCTGCCTGATGTGCGCCGAGAAGGATCCGCTCGACTGCCATCGCACGATGCTGGTGTCGCGACGTCTCGCCGAACGCGACGTCGCGATCGATCACTTGCTGGCCGACGGCACCCAAAGGTCACACGAAGCGATCGAGGACAGCTTGCTCGAGAGCAGCGGCCAGAGCGCGCTCGACTTGTTCACGGCAAACGAAGATCGCGCAGTGCGGCTCGCCCGCGCCTACGCGCAGCGCGAGCAGGCCATGAAGCGCGGCCCGGGACGCCGCAAATAATTCATCCCTGGGAGGTATCGCGAACGCGCGACATCTGGCACCTTTTTTGCTGCGTTCTTCTCTAGCAGCAGAGGGGTATCCGCATGTTCCTCAATCGTCGCAAGCTTCTCGCCTCCACGGCCGCCGGGGCCGTGGCCGGTGCCGCAGGACCGTTCGTCATTCGCGACCTCCACGCCCAGGACATCGTCAAGGTCGCCGGCATCCACGACACGTCGGGCGGGCTCGACATCTACGGCAAGCAGATGGTCGCCACGATGGATCTGGCGATCAACGAGATCAACGCCGCGGGCGGCGTGCTCGGTCGCAAGATCCAGCTCATCAACTACGATCCGCAGTCGAACATCCAATTCTACACCCAGTACGCTACCGAGGCGGCGACCAAGGAAAAGGTCGCCGTGGTGCATGGCGGCATCACCTCGGCCTCGCGCGAGGCGATCCGGCCGCTGCTCAAGCGCTTCAACACGCTCTATTTCTACAACACGCTCTACGAAGGCGGCGTGTGCGACCGCAACATCTTCTGCACCGGCTCGACGCCGGCGCAGACGGTCGAGAAGCTGGTGCCCTACGTGCAGAAGAAGTGGGGCAAGAAGATCTACACCATCGCCGCCGACTACAATTACGGCCAGATCACCGCCAAATGGGTGAAGAAGTACGCCCAGGACAATGGCGGCGAGGTCGTGCAAACCGACTTCTTCCCGCTCGATGTCACCGATTTCGGCCCGACCATCAAGAAGATCCAGGCGGCCAAGCCGGATCTCATCATGTCGGCGCTGGTCGGCGCGGCGCACATCTCGTTCTACCGGCAATGGGCCGCCGCCGGCATGAACAAGCAGATCCCGCTCGCCTCGACGACGTTCGGCAACGAGATCGTCATCACCACGCCCGAGGAGCACAACGGCTACGTCGTGGCCTTCGGCTATCTCGAAGGCATCGACACGCCGGCCAACAAGAAGTTCGTCGAGATCGTGCACGGCAAGTACGGCATCCCGCACATGACCGAGCTCGCCACCATGACCTACCACGGCGTGCACCTGTGGGCCGACGCCGTGAAGAAGGCGAACAGCCTCGATCGCATGAAGGTGATCGAGGCGCTGGAAGCCGGCTCGGCCTACGACGGCCCGGCCGGCAAGACGACCATCGATCCCAAGACGCATCACACCGTGCTGGACGTCTATATCGGCGAGGCCAAGGACAAGAAGTTCGTGGTGCTGGAGAAGTTCCTGCAGCAGACTCCGGCCGACACCGCCGCCGTCTGCGATCTCAAGAAGAATCCGAACGAGAACAAGCAGTACGTGATCGACGTCAAGACCTGAGTCTTGCTCCTCCCCTTCGCGTCATCGCGGAGGGGAGGTGCTCCGTCATACGGGGCGACTCGGCTCTTGCTCTTACCAAGGCGCTGCTGTGCATGCGCACCTCGCCTTCGTGCTCCTCTCCCCCGCTACGGGGAGAGGTTGGGTGAGGGGGTTACACCCGCCGTCGCCCCCTCACCTAGCCTCTCCCCCTAGCGGGGGAGAGGAACATGAGAGGTAACGTCAACCGGGTGGTGTGCATTCCTCGTGGACTACATCGTCATCCTCCTGCTGCAGATTGGCAGCGCCATCGCGAGCCTCGTGCTGCTCAGCATCGGGCTCGCGGTGATCTTCGGCATGATGCGAGTGATCAATCTCGCGCATGGCGAGTTCCTGATGCTGGGCGGCTATGCCGCCATCACCGCGCATAACTCGGGCGTCAATCTCTGGCTGGCGATGCTGCTGGTGGCGCCAGTCACGGTCGGCCTCTTCGGCGCCTTGGTCGAGCGGCTGGTGATCCGCCATCTCTACGGCCGCCTGATCGACACCATGCTGGCGACCTGGGGCTTGAGCCTCGCCATGATCGGCTTCGTCACCGTGGTGTTCGGCAACACGGTGTCGGGCATCTCCGCACCGCTCGGCAGCCTGTCGATCGGGGGCTACCGCACCGGCCGCTACGAGCTGTTCCTGATCGGTGTCGCGGCGCTGCTGCTGGTCGCGGGCCTGCTGGTGCTACGCTACACGCGGCTCGGCCTGATCGCCCGCGGCACGATGCAGAACTCGGCCATGGCTGCGGCGCTCGGCACCAACCCATCGGCCGTCTATGCGGCAACCTTCGCTGTCGGCTCGGCACTCACCGGCCTGGCGGGCGGGCTGCTGGCGCCCTTGTCGGGCGTCGTGCCGACGATCGGCGCGGCCTACATCGCCAAGGCATTCATCACCGTGATCAGCGGCGGGGCGGCCATCCTATCGGGCACGGCGATCGCCTCGGCGCTGCTTGGCGCGATCAACACGCTCACGACCTTCGCCTTCACGTCGGTGCTGGGCGAGGTGGCGCTGCTCGCCGCCGCCGTCGTGCTGCTGCGCCTGCTGCCGCAGGGCATCACCGGCCGCTTCTTCCGGAGGGCACTGTGAGCCGCGTTGCGTCCCATCTCGGCAACATTGCCGTGCTGCTGGTCGGGCTCGGGGTGCTGTTCGGGCTGCCGGCCTACGCCGAGACCTACCTGATCATCAACGCGACGATCTTCGCCGCCTTCGCCATCCTCGCCCTCTCGCTGGCATTGATCTGGGGATACGCCGGCATCCTGTGCTTCGGCCAGGCCGCGTTCTTCGGCCTTGGCGGGTACACCTATGCCGTGGCCGCCATCAATTTCGGCGAGACGACGGCGGCCGCGGCGCTGGCGGTGCTGCTGCCCACCCTCTTCGCCGGCTTGCTCGGCTACTTCATGTTCTGGGGCCGCATCAGCGACGTCTATCTCGGCGTCATCACGCTCACCGTGTCGTTGATCCTCTACCGCTTCGTGAACCAGACGGCGGGCGAGCAGTGGAACATCGGCGACGCGCCGCTCGGCGGCTTCAACGGCATTCCCGCGACGCCCATCCTCAACTGGCCAGGCCGGCCAGGCGATCAGCTCGCGCCGGAGAACATCTTCAGCCTCACGGTCGGCCTGCTACTGATCGCCTACTTCGCCTGCAAGATCCTGCTCGCCACCCGTTTCGGCCGCATCATCGTAGCGATCCGCGAGAACGAGACGCGGGCCGAGCTCTTGGGCTACGACGTGCGCCTCTACAAGCTTGCGATCTTCATGGTCGGGGGCGCGCTCGCTGGCCTGTCCGGCCTGCTGTTCGCCAACTCGGTGTTCGTCAGCCCGACCATGTTCAGCCTGCCGGTGAGCGGCCAGATCATCATTTGGGTGATCATTGGCGGACTCGGCACTCTGGTCGGGCCGCTGATCGGCTGCATCCTGATGCAGGTCCTCACCAACCAGCTCGGCACCTTGAATCAGGTCAAGGGATTCGCCTGGGTCGATCCCAACCTGGTGCTGGGCGTCCTGCTGGTGGTCTTCGTGTTGCTGGTGCCGCGCGGCCTGACCGGGCTCGCCACGGACGCCTGGCGTCGCCTGGCCGGCCTCGCCGAGCGCGGACCAGCGGCGGCGCGGCCAACCGAGGAACGGACCTCCAATCCATGAGCGAGCCGCTCCTGCAAACGCGCGGCCTCACCATGCGTTTCGGCGGTGTGGTCGCCGTCGACCGCGTCGACTTCGCCTTGCAAGAGGCCGAGCTGCGCTGCGTCATAGGACCCAACGGCGCGGGCAAGAGCACCTTCTTCAAGTGCCTGACCGGCCAACTCAAGCCGAGCGCGGGCGACGTGCTGTTCCGTGGCACGCCGATCGCCGGCATTGGCAGCCACGCCATCGCCCGCCTGGGGGTCGGCATCAAGACGCAGGTGCCCAACGTGTTCGACGGTCTGTCGGCGCGCGACAACGTGTGGACGGCGGCCGCGCGCGTGGCGCCCGGTCGCATCGCCGAGCGACGCGCGGATGAGGCGATGGAGCGGGTCGGCATCACCGGAATCGCCGGCCGCATCGTCGGCCAGCTCGCGCACGGCCAGCGCCAGCTCGTCGAGCTCGCCATGGTGATCGCGCCCGAACCCGATCTGATCCTGCTCGACGAGCCCGCCGCCGGCATGACCGACGATGAGGTCGACCGCCTGGTCGGCCTGATCCGCGAGCTCAACCAGCGTCACGCCCTGGTCGTGGTCGAGCACGACATGCAATTCATCCGCCGTATCGCCCGCACCGTCACGGTGTTTCACCAGGGCGCCGTCCTGATCGAAGGCGACGTCGCGCGCATCATGACCGACGAGCGCGTGCGCGACGTCTATCTCGGCAAGCAGGCGGCGTGAGATGAAAATCTCCCATCATCCTCATTTTGTGCTCCTCTCCCCCGCTAGGAGGAGAGGTTGGGTGAGGGGGTTACACCCGTCGACTCCCCCTCACCCAGCCTCTCCTCCTAGCGGGGGAGAGGAGCATGAGGGGCGATGCGGGGTCGCCGCATGACGGCCCTGCTCGAAATCCGCAACCTCGCCTCCGGCTACCAGAAGATCCCGATCATCCTCGGTGTCAGCCTCGAGGTCGCGGCCGGCGAGTTCGTCGGCATCCTGGGGCACAACGGCATGGGCAAGACCACCTTGCTCCGCACCGTTGTCGGGCAGTTGCCGGCGACCGCCGGCACGATCCGTTTCGCCGACCAGGAGATCGCGCGGTTGCCATCGCATCGCCGCGCCCGGCTCGGCATCGGTTACGTGCCGCAGGGCCGGCAGATATTCCCCGGCCTGTCGGTGCTCGACAACATGCGCATGGGCGCGGCCAGCGCCGGGCTGGGCGACGACGTGCTCGACGAGGTGGTCGAGGTGCTGCCACGGCTGAAGCCCATTCTGTCGCGCGCCGGCGGCGTGCTGTCGGGCGGCGAGCAGCAGATCCTCGCCCTCGCCCGCTGCCTGTGCGGCCATCCCAAGCTCATCCTGCTCGACGAGCCGACCGAAGGTATCCAGCCCTCGATCATCGACGAGATCATCGAGATCCTGCTCGGCCTCAAGGGCAAGCATGGCCTCACCATCGTGCTGGTCGAGCAGAATCTCGAATTCATTCGCCGGCTGTCCGACCGCGTGCTGATCATCCAGAAGGGCCGCATGACCGGCGAAATCCCGCCCGACCATCTCGGCAACGACGAGCTCGTCGCCGAGTTCGTCGGCATGAGCGCGCACTAGCTTTCATTTCCGAAGGAGAGAAGCCCATGGCAAGCGTCAAACTGCCGACACCGGCCGAATTGTCCAAGGTCGGCGCCGATCTCGGCATGAATCTGTCCGAAGCGGACGTCGCGTTCTTTCTCGAGACAATGGGCGGCAATGTCGCTGCCTACAATCTGCTCGAATCGCTGCCCGACAATCTGCCAGTGGTGAAGTATCCGCGCACGCCCGGCTACCGGCCGGAGGGCGAGGAGAACAAGTACAATCTTTGGTACGTCAAGAGCGAAATCAAAGGCGCGCCCGAGGGCAAGCTCAAGGGCAAGCGCGTGGCGCTGAAGGACAATGTCTGCGTCGCCGGCATGCCGATGATGAACGGCGCCTCGACCCTCGAAGGCTACGTGCCCGACGTCGACGCCACCGTGGTGACCCGCGTGCTCGACGCCGGCGCCACCGTGGTCGGCAAGGTCCATTGCGAATATTTCTGCTTCTCCGGCGGCAGCCACACGTCGTCGCCCGGACCGGTCCATAATCCGCGCAAGTTCGGTTACTCGGCCGGCGGCTCGTCGTCGGGCAGCGCCGCGATCATCGTCACCGGCGAGGCCGACATGGCGATCGGCGGCGACCAGGGCGGCTCGATCCGCATGCCAGCAGCCTATTGCGGCATTGTCGGGCTAAAGCCGACCTGGGGCCTGGTGCCCTACACCGGCATAATGCCGATCGAGCTGACGCTCGACCATACCGGGCCGATGACCGCCACCGTCGCCGACAACGCGCTGATGCTGGAAGCCATCGCCGGGCCCGACGGGCTCGATCCGCGGCAGATGGGCTGCACAGTCGACAGTTACACCAAGGCGCTGGGCAGCAGTGCGGCCGGGCTCAAGATCGGCGTCGTCAAGGAAGGCTTCGGCCATCCGCAATCCGAGAAGGTGGTCGACGACCTGGTGAAGGGAGCGGCCGCACGATTCACCAAGCTCGGCGCCACGGTCGAGGAGATCTCGATCCCCTGGCATCTCACCGGCATGGCCGTGTGGTCGGCGATCGCCGTCGAAGGCGCGACTTGGCAGATGATGCTGGGCAACGGCTACGGCTTCAACTGGAAGGGGCTCTACGTCACCAGCCTGGTCGATGCCCATTCGGCGTGGCGCGAGCGCGCCGACGAGCTGTCGGAGACGCTCAAGACGACGATCCTGTTCGGCAAGTACGCGCTCGACAAGTATCGCGGCCACTACTACGCCAAGGCGCAGAACCTGGCGCGCAAGCTCGGTGCGGCCTACGACACCGCGCTCGCCAAGTACGACCTGCTGCTGATGCCGACCCTGCCGCTGCGGGCCACCAAACTGCCTGACCCGGCCGGCCCGCGCATGGACATCATCAACCGCGCCTTCGAGATGCTGCCCAACACCGCGCCGTTCGACGTCACCGGCCATCCGGCGATCACCCTTCCCTGCGGCACGAGCGAGGGCCTGCCCGCCGGCATGATGCTGATCGGCAAGCACTGGAACGAGGCGACCATCTACCGTGCCGCCGACGCCTACGAGAAAGGCCACGACTGGAAGACGGTTACCGCGTAGGTCTTCGTCAACGTTGACCAGCTCTGGTCGTCCTTTCTGGAGTCACCCCTGGCGGTTGTTCTTCCAACTACTACTAGGGCCTGTCCTCTATTGAAGAAGAAATTCGCGTAATAATAGAATCAAATGAGCGGGAATTTTGAATCGATCTTGCGTTGTTGTCGTCGAGGCTGCTTTTTCCAAGGCCTGAGCCTAAAAACGTGAGTTGGGGATTGCGCTGAGGCCGCGCTTCATCGGAATCTGAAGGTTATGAGCGCGTCGAAGGAAGCTCGGAGCGTCACCCGGGTGGTGATGCCCGCTGTGGTAGAAGAAGCCGCCGATCGGAGTGTAGTCGCCGATACCTACGGCGGTCGGGTGCACGTTGAGTGGGATCCGTCGGCGGCGGTAACGCCGCTGGGTCAGTTGCCGTTCTTTGCGGAG
>JAXMCO010000037.1:0-216639 GCA_046349335.1 Reyranellaceae bacterium | reverse complement strand
GGCTTGTAGGTCGAGCTCGAGGTGAAGCTGCCGTGCAGCACGAGGCGGTCGTCGTCGGGCATGGAGCCTCCCTTCATTCTCCTCCCTGCTTCGTGGGGAGGTGTCCGCGTAGTCGAGGACGGAGAGGTCATGACTCATGTGGACCGCGGGCGTCTCGTCCGCTCATGAATTCATAAGTGGGCGAGACGCCCGCGATCTGGAAGAGCATGACCCCTCCGTCGCGTATGACGCGACACCTCCCCAGCGAAGCTGGGGAGGACAATGATAGCTTGCTGCCGGGCGCTTGCCCTGCCTAACTGAGCCCCATGTCCGACGAACGCTACACCGTCATCCTGGGCGACCGACGCTACGCCGTGCATCGCAAGTGGGCGAAGCTGCCCGATGGTCAGAGCTTCGGCTTCATCTCCGATCTCATGGTCGATGCCGAGGGGCAGGTGCATGTCGCCCAGCGCGGCAGCGATCAGCCGGTCGTGGTGTTCGACCGCACGGGACGCCTGACCGGCACATGGGGCGAAGGTGTCGTGGCCGAGCCGCACTACATCAATGCCGCGCCGGGCAATTGCATCCTCGTCGCCGACCGCGATGCCCATCAAGTGCTGCGCTTCGATCGGGCCGGTAGGCTCGTCCAGGCGCTCGGCAAGCGGCACTGGCCGTCGCTCGACGCGCCGTTCAACCATCCGACGGCGGCGGCGCAGGCGGCGGATGGCGAGATTTACGTCGCCGATGGTTATGGCAATTCGAGTGTCCACCGCTTCGCCGCCGACGGCACGCTGATCGCGACCTGGGGCGGTCCTGGCAGCGAGCAGGGTGCCTTCACGACGCCGCACGCCATCTGGGTCGACCGCTTCGACCGGGTGCTGGTCGGGGATCGCGAGAACAATCGCGTGCAGGTGTTCGACCGTGACGGCGCCTTCCTGGCCGAATGGGGTGACTTCTATCACCCGATGCAGATCTGGGTGGATGATCGCGACATGGTGTTCGTCACCGACCAGATTCCGCGCATCAGCCTGCTCGATCGCGACGGCCGGCTGGTCGGCCGCTGCCGCGGCGCGATCAACGGCGCACACGGTCTTTCCGGGGACGCCGAGGGCAACCTCTATCTCGCCGAGCTGCCGCCGCAGGAGATCACCAAGCTCGAACGTCTGACCTGAGCGCGCGCCCGCGTCAGCGAGCTCGCGGCACCAGGCTCAGCGCTGCCTCGTCGACGCCGGAACCGACACGCACCCGGACGTCCTCGATCGCCAACTCGATCGCGCTTGCTCCGAGTGGACATAGTAGGATCCCGCCATTGGCGAGGTCAGCCGCAATTCGCCGGGCTACCGGTGGGTGTTGGAGATGAGATTGCCCGGCCTGTCGATTCGGACACGGGCCATCGCCACTGTCATGCGTGCGCCGTGATCAGCACATCGGCATTCTTGAGGCCCGTCAGGACAGTCTGCGCGCTGTCGGTCACGCCATCCAGCAGGGCTGTCGCCGTGACGATGTCACTTGCCCCCGCCCATGCCGTTCCGTGCTTATGCTGCTCCTGAACGTAGTCTAGGCTCACGGCGATCTTGCTCATCAGGGTCGTGATGTCCTGTCCGGCCGCCGTGTTCTGGGCGCCGCTCATGATGTTGACCAGGATCGAGCCGACGAACTGGCCGGCCGCCAGCGTCGCCTTTGTCTGGCCGGTCCAGTAAGCGAGGCCGGCAGCGTCCGACCCACGGTTGAACATATTGTTGTAGACGCTGTCGAGGAACGTGCTGATCTGGCCGTCGGTCGCCCCGAAAGGATTGACCAGGAATGGATAGAGCGACTTGGCCTCGTTGCTGATGCCGAACGAGCTCGCGATGTTGGTGAACAAGGTCGACGGGCTCTGCGTCGCCTTGCCGACATTGAACTCGTTCACCCAGAAGGCGTGTCCAGCGAAGTCGGCGGCGCGCCCGAAGAACGCCACGTAGGTCGCAGCGATCTGCTCGTCCGCCGTCAATCCGACCAGGTCTAGCGTCGTCGACGTCGGACCGGCCGACACCGGCACTACATGGATCGTCACCGTCGCCTGGTCCATTGTCGGGCCGGCATTGCCGGCCTGATAGGTGAACGTGTCGATGCCGTGGAAGCCCGCCGCCGGCGTGTAGGTGAACGTGCCGTTGCCGACGAGTTGCAGCGTGCCGTGGTCCGGAGCGTCGAGCAGAGAGGCGGTGGAGGCGTTGAAGTCGTTGGCCAGCAGGCCCGTGGCCAGCGTCGGCGCGAGCGCCTGGCCTTGCCTCACGACATAGGCGTCATCATGGGAAGTGACGGCGGTCTGGCCCAGCGACGTGGCGATGAACTGCCCCATGAGATCGTGCAGCTTCGCGGTTGCGTGAATAGCGTCGATGAAGGCCGTCTGGTCGGGCGGAGGGGCTGCGGGGTTGGGGCTGACGTCGAAGGTCACGCCGAGCAGGGCCGGCTGGGCGAGGTTCTGGAGTCCGAACGCGGCGGGATTTGCGCTGATCTGGGCCGTGAACGCCGCAAGATCGACCACGCGGACATCGTGGCCTTGCGACCGCAGCAGCGCCGCGTCGGCCTGGATCCCTTGATTGATGCTGGCGACGGCACCGTCGCCGATTTGCTGGAGTATGGGAGCAAGCCCTTTGCCCATCGGGAAAAAGCTGACCGCCGGCAACGTCACGAAAACGACCGTGCCGATCCCCTGGTTGAAGGCCGTGTTGGCAACGTCGAGATGGGCCTGAATGATGCCTTGAGTCACTTGCGTCGCCGCAGCGATCGCGGCTTGCGGATTGTTCGGGTTGGCACTTCCGGCGAGGGCTTGCAGGTCGTTGAGCCCCATCAAGCATACCAGGGCCGAATTGGCCGACGGATGACTTGCCGAAGTCGCCGCGACGAAGTCGGTCATCTGGCTCGTAAGATTGATGTTCTTGTTCAGCACCGCATTGATCGGCGCTTGTTGGGCCGCCGGGAGCGCTGCGATCGCCGTCAGGGTCTGTGCCGGAATGGCGGGTGCGGCGACGGCGCCGAACGTCAGCGTGCCGAGTGCCTGGGCGCCGCCGAGGGCGAAATTGAAGAGCTTTGCGCCGAGAAGCTCCGCGGCGTATTCGGGCACCACTGGCCCGTCGGAAAACCTGGCCGCATAAGGGTTGAGGGGAAGGGGGTGTAGCCCCTGGGTGTTGATGCCGGCAGCCGTGGCAAGCGACAGCAACTGGCTGCTGAGCGCGAAAATCCCCCCATTGTCGGACAAGCTGTCGCCGACCATGTAGAGCTGATCGAACGCGGACTGGTTGGCCATTGTCCCTTCCCCCTCGTTAGCGAATTCCACTTCGCGAAATTACACGCGGTGCGCGTACCGTTCAACGCCGGCTCGTCCGGCCCGCCTGGTTGGGGGCCGCGCTCGGCGCAAATGCCCGTCTCAACTCGACAAGGCGCCGCCACTTTTGAGAAATCCCATTCAACCAAATACACGCATATTGCGGCGAAACCATGACCGCCGTTCGGTGTGACCCTGCAGACGAACACTTGGCCTGAACGTGCGCCCGTTCAGCGAGCCACCACCAGCACGGGGGCATCGAGCGACTGGACCAGGCCGAGCACGCCCGGCCCGAGGAACCGTGCATCGCCGTGGCGCAGCGAGGCGCCGAGCACGACCAGATCGTAACGCTCGCGCCGGACGGCACGTCTGATCTCGACATCGAGGCGTTGGTTGGTTGCGGTGAGGCCCCTGACGGGGACGCCGCCGCGCTTGCCCAGGCGATGCGCATCGACCAGCAGCGACATGCCGGCACGGCGGCTGCGTCCGCCCACCAGCATCGTCTCGACGCGTGGATCGAAGACATGGAAGACGGTGAGGGCGCCGCCGCTGGCGCCGGCCAGGGCGAGCGCGATCTCGGTTGCCAGCCTCGCTTCGGGACGTCCGCCCGTCGGCACCAGGATATCGAGGCGCCTGTCGGGCTCGAAGGCGAGGCGCCCGCCGTTGATCAGGATGGCGATTGGCCCATCGAAGGTTGCCACCAAGCCTTGCAGCGGTTCCTCGAAATGCGGTGTGCTCGCCGTCATCGGCTGACGGATGCCGACGAAAGCGATGTCGTAGCCCTTGGCGATCTCGCTCTTCAGCCCGTCGCCGTTGGCGACGCTGCGAGCCTGGAGAAGCTGACCGATCATCCGCTTGACGGCCACCGCCGGCGCTCCCGCACTCGTCGCGCCGTCCCCGTGCGGAGCCCGCGCCTTCTCGGCCGCCGCCCGCAAGCGGTCGCGGCCCGTGTGGCCACCGGCCTTCGCCTCGCCGCCTGGCGCAGCCTCCAGCAACGTCATCAGCACGTTCTGGCGCACGGCGAACAGACCAGCGAGCGAGGCGGTCATCTCGCCGTTTCGGCTGGCATCGACATAGACCAGCGCCCGCTCCATGTGCGGAAGGCTTTGCCGCTGCTCGGCTTCCTCGCGATCCAGGCGCTTGGTCTCCTCGTCGCGCAGCGGCACGCGGGCGATCATCCAGCGCAGCGTCGGCGGCATGATCATGGTCGTGACCACCGCCATGGCGACGATCATCGTGTAGAGCTGGCCGCTCAAGGCACCGATCGACAGGCCGATGCTGGCGATGATGACCTCCGTCGAGCCGCGCGCGTTCAGGCCCGTCGCCAGCGCCAGCGACTCGGGCACCGTCAGCCCGCCGATCCGGCCGCCGGCGAGGGCACCCAGGAACTTGCCGCCGCTGGCGACCAGGATGATCGCCAGCGTCATCACCAGCAGGGCAGGGTCGAGCAGCGTGCGCAGATCCATGCCGAGGCCGGCGACCGCGAAGAAGACGGGGCTGAAGAAGGCGACGATGAACCCGCGGAGCTGGTCCTCGATATGCTCGGAGAGAAAGGGTGACTGGCCGATCAGGATGCCGGCCACGAAGGCTCCCAGCGCGGCATGCACGCCGATGAGGTCGGTGACCAGGGCCATGGCGAACATGAGCACCAGGATGGCGCTGATCACCGGCATCTCGATCTTCATGTTGTCGTTGCACCACAGGATGAGGCGCGCGACCGCACGGCGGCCGATCATGAAGCTCGCGGCGAGGAACAGGCCGGTGAAGGCGAGACTCGTGCCGATGTCGCGGAAGTCGACCACGCCGTCGGCAGCGATGCCGGTGATGACCGCGATGATGATCCAGGCCAGGGTGTCGTCGAGGATCGCGGTGGCGAGGATGATCTGTCCGACGTCGCGCCGGATGGCGCCGATCTCCATCAACACCATGGCGACGATCTTGACGGACGAGATGGAGAGCGCCGTGCCGAGGAACAGCGCCGTCACCAGCCGCTCGACCTGCGAGGGGATCACGGCTGGCGGCAAGGCATAGGCGAGCGCCACGCCGCAGGCGAACGGCACGGCGATGCCGAGCAGGGAGCTCGAGACCACCGCCACCCGCTTTCGACCGACTTGCGACAGGTCGGTCTCCATGCCGGTAAGCAGCAGCAGGAGCATGATGGCGATCTGCGACACCGCGCCCATCATCGACTTGAGGGCGGGCACGTCGGGAAAGACGAGGTGCCTGAGCTCGGGAAGAATCGCGCCGAAAACCGACGGTCCGAGCAGGATGCCTGCCAGCAATTGACCGAAGATGGCAGGCTGACCGATGCGGGTCATGGCCTCGCCCACCAGGCGGCCGACCAGGAGCAGCAGGATCAGTTGCGCGACGAAGGTCGCCATCGTCTGGTCTGCCGTCACAGCCGTTCCCCCCGCTTCTCTATAGGCGGGCGCGTACGCGCTGCGCAACGATGGACGCGTGGCACGAGTCGTGCTGACCTTCCGGTCCGGCGGAGGAGGGTTCTCATGGACAAGGCAACGATCGAAGCGCTGGTGCGACGCGCCGGCCTCGCCAAGGCATTGGCGGAGTTCCCGGAGGACGTCGCGGTTGCGGCCAAGCAGGCGGAAAGCGCCGTCGCCAAGGTGAAGAAATGTGCCGATCCGCGAGCGGAACCCTGGCCGCCGATGCGGGCGGGGACCGGCCTATGAGCGGCGGTGCGCTCGCGGAGCTGCATTGGCTCACTGCCTCGGAGGCGGCGCGCGCCATCGCGGCGAAGGACCTGTCGCCGGTCGAGCTGGTCAAGGCGCTGATCGAGCGCATCGCCAAGCTCGATCCCAAGCTCAACGCCTTCATTCGTCACGACGGCGCCGCCGCGCTGCAGGCGGCGCGCCAGGCCGAGGCCGAGGCGATGGCTGGCCGGCTGCGCGGGCCGCTGCACGGCGTGCCGGTCGGCATCAAGGACATCATCGACGTCGCCGGCTTGGCCACGACCTGCCATTCCAAGATCCTCGTCGGCAAGGTCGCTGCCGCGGATGCGGTCTGCGTCCAGAAGTTGCGCGGTGCCGGCGCCATCGTGCTGGGCAAGCTGTCGACCCACGAATTCGCCATCGGCGGGCCGAGCTTCGATCTGCCCTGGCCGCCGGCGCGCAACCCGTGGAACACCGACCATCATCCCGGCGGCTCGTCGTCGGGCTCGGGCTCGGGTGTCGCCGCCGGTCTGTTTCCCATGGCGTTGGGCTCCGACACCGGCGGCAGCGTGCGCAACCCGGCGAGCTGCTGCGGCATCGTCGGCCTGAAGCCGACCTACGGGCTGGTGTCACGCCGCGGCGTCTTCCCGCTGTCGTTCACGCTCGACCATGTCGGGCCGATGACGCGGACCGTCACCGACAATGCGTTGATGCTTGAGACGCTGGCCGGCCACGATCCGCTCGACCCCGGCAGTGCCGCCGTGCCGAACGGCCATTACGCGGGCGCGCTCGATCGGCCGGTGCGTGGCCTGCGCGTCGGCTTCGTGCGCCATTTCCACGAAGTCGACCTGCCGGCCGAGCCCGAGGTGACGGCGGCACTGGATCACGTCGCGCGCACCTTGCAGCTCGAAGGCATGGACGTGCGCGACGTCACGCTGCCCTCGCTCGACGAGTTCCGCGCCATCAATCGTGTGATCCTGCAGAGCGAGGCCTGGGCGATTCACGAGGCATGGCTGCAGCAGCGGCCAGGCGACTACGGCCAGCTCGCCCGGCGCCAGCTCATGACCGGCGCCTTCTTCACCGCCGGCGACTACACGCACGCCGCCCGTCGCCGCCTCGAGATGACCGCCGAGGTCGAGGCGGTGCTGCACGAGGTCGATATCCTGCTGTGCGCCAGCTCGATGGACCCGGCCTGCCGCATCGACCGGCCGGCCGAACTCGAGCGCACCTATCCGCGCCAGGCGCGCACGCCGTTCAACGTCACCGGCCATCCCGCCATCGCCATGATGGCCGGCCTGTCGGTGAATGGCCTTCCGCTATCGGTACAGTTCGCCGGACGCTACTTCGACGAAGCGACCGTGCTCCAGGTCGCGCGGGCATGGGAACGAGCCTCCGGTGTCGACAGCAAGCACCCGCCGATTCTGTAGCTGCTGGTCTCGTCCGCTTTCCCGGCCGATCTGGGGAAGCGGACGAAATGAACCCGGAGTGTGACCATGACCGACATCGCCTCGCACCGCGGCGGCGCCCTCCTGTGGGCCGAGAACAGCCGGCTGGCCTTCGAGCAGACAGCCTGTCTGCCGGTCGAGCAGGTCGAGTTCGACGTCCATCCCTCGCGCGACGGCCGGCTGGTGGTGATCCACGACGCCACGCTCGACCGCACGACCGACGGAACGGGCGCGGTGTGCCGTCACGATTGGGCTGATCTCTGCAGGTTCACCCTGAAGGGCAGCGGCGGCCAGCGCATGCTGCTGCTCGAGGAGGTGATCGAGATTTTCCGTCCGACCAGCATCGTCCTGCGCCTGGAAGTGAAGGCCGGGCCCGACCGGGTCCCCTATCCCGGCCATGTGGCGCGCATCGTCGCCGGGCTGGCGGCGTGGCGCATCCTCGATCGCACGGTGCTCACCGGCTTTCAGCTAGGCACCATCGCCGAGGTGCTGAGCCACGACGTGCCCATGAAACCCGTTTGGCTGGTGACGCCCGACCTCCAGACCGACATCGGGCTCGATGCGGTGATCGAGCTGGCCCGCGCGCGGGGCGTGCCAAGGCTCGGCCTGCGCAGCAACAAGCTGGACGCCGTGAGCGTCGCCCGGGTGCGCGAAGCCGGCCTCGGCATAGGTGGCTGGGCGTGCAACGATGCCGAGGCGATCGGCAAGATGTTCGAGCTCGGGGTCGACGTCTTCACCACCGACCGGCCCGACCTCGCCCTGGCGCTGCGCGCGGCCTCCTCATCATCGAATTAGTTCTTATCGTCCGGAGCGCCTTGCCGAACGGCCCGCTTGGCGCAAGATATCGGGCATGAGCCGCAAGCAACTCCGTCTCGGCGCCTTCATGCGCCCGGTCAGCATCCATACCGCCGCCTGGCGCTATCCCGGCGGCACGCCGGATGCCAACTTCAACCTCGACGCGCTGATCCGCTACGCCCAGACGCTGGAGCGCGGCAAGTTCGACGCCTTCTTCATGGCCGATCACCTGGCCGTGCTGAACATGCCGATGGAGGCGCTGAAGCGCAGCGCCACGGTGACATCGTTCGATCCGCTGACCTTGCTGCCGGCGCTCGCCATGAAGACCGAGCGGCTCGGCCTGATCGCCACCGCCTCGACCACCTTCGAGCCGCCTTACACGATCGCCCGCCGCTTCGCCTCGCTCGATCACATTTCCGGCGGGCGTGCCGCCTGGAACCTGGTCACCACGTCCAACCCGGATGCCGCGTTGAATTTCGGCATGGACGAGCAGATGGAGCACGCCGAGCGCTATGCCCGGGCGCGCGAGTTCTTCGACGTCGTCACCGGCCTGTGGGATTCGTGGGCCGACGACGCCTTCATCCGGGACGTCGATTCGGGGATCTATTTCGATCCGGCACGGCTGCATGTGCTGAACCACAAGGGCAAGTACCTGAAGGTCAAGGGGCCGCTCAATATCGCCCGCCCCATCCAGGGCTGGCCGGTGATGGTGCAGGCCGGCGCCTCGGACGCCGGCCGCCAGCTCGCGGCCGAAACCGCCGAAGTGGTGTTCGCCGCCGGCGGGCCGATCGAGGCGGGCCGCGCCTTCTATGCCGACGTGAAAAGCCGCGCCGCGCGCATCGGCCGCAATCCCGACCATATCAAGATCCTGCCCGGCGCCTTCACCATCGTGGGCGACTCGCTCGAGGAGGCGCAGGAGAAGCGCGCACTGCTCGACAGCCTGGTGAGCTATGACAGCGGCATCGCCGCGCTCTCGATCGCGGTCGGCCAGGACGCGCGCAAGTTCGATCCCGACGGGCCGCTGCCGGAGATTCCGGAGACCAACCAGAGCAAGAGCGGCCGCGAGCGGGTGATCGCGCTCGCCAAGCGCGAGAACCTGACGGTGCGCCAGATTGCCGGCCGGCTGGGCGGATACGGCGGCCTCGCCGTCATGGGCACGCCCAAGATGATCGCCGACCAGATGGAAGAATGGCTGATGACCGAAGCCAGCGACGGCTTCAACGTCATGTTCCCCTATCTGCCCGGCGGGCTCGACGATTTCGTCGACAAGGTCGTGCCCGAATTGCAGCGCCGCGGCTTGTTCCGCACCGAATACGAAGGCAAGACGCTGCGGGAGAATCTCGGCTTGCCGCGGCCGGACAACCGCTTTTTCTCGGCCACGGCAAAGGCTGCGGAGTAGCACTCTCCTCCCCAAGATTCGCTTGGGGAGGTGTCGCCGTCTTACGGCGACGGAGGGGGCATGAAACCCCAGTGAGGATCATGACCCCTCCGTCCGCGAAGACGCGGACATCTCCCCAGCAAAGCTGGGGAGGAGCATGATCGCTACTTCGACCGTCCCGTCAGCACCTGCAGGTCGATGGCGTTGCCCATCGCTGCGTAGCCAGCTCGATTTGGGTGGAGCTTGTCGCCGGGACCGCCGGTCGAGGAGTTGGGCTGGAACTCCGGCTTCACCTCGCCGGTCGCCGGATCCATCGTCGCCTTGTCGAAGTCGAAGACGCCGTCGAAAAGCTTGCTGGTGCGCAGGAACTCGTTGAGCGCCTTGCGCTTGGCGTCGACCTCGGCGCGGCCATGGCTCGTGATGGTGCTGTTGAGCGCGGGCGTCAGCGTGGCGGCGAAGATGCGCACGCCGGGCAGCTTCTGGCGCAGGTAAGCGACACCCTTTGTGTAACCGTCTATCACTGACTCGGCCGTGGCATTGGCGGCGCCGAAGTCGTTGATGCCTTCGAGCCAGATCACCGCCGAAACACCGGGGAGGCTCGTTATGTCGCGATCGAGCCGCGACAGTGCGCTCGGCCCACCGGGAATGGGCTTGGCCGGCGTGTACTCGGCCGGCCCTACGACCTGGTTGCCGCCAATGCCTTGGTTGACCACGACGAAATCGTCGCCGTAGGCGGCGTGCAGACGGCGCGACAGAACGTCGGGCCATCGGTCGTCGCCATTGATCGTGGTGCCCGTGCCGTCGGTGATCGAATCGCCGAAGGCGACGATGACGTCCGCCTTGGCCGGCAGGTTCATGTCGACTTCGTCGAGGAAGTACCAGGAGGTCGTCGAATAAGGGAATGCGCTCTCGCCCTCGTCGCCGCTGTAGGGCCTCGAGCCCGGCGCCGAGAGGTAGGAGGTCTGCAACGCCTTGGCGTGCCAGGTCATCGGTCCGCTTTCGCCGACGACGTGGAAGCTGACGGCGAGCTTGCGTCCCTTGAGCATCGTGTCTCCGGGTGTCTTGACGAACGGCAGGCTCACCGGATCGCTGACCACGCTCTGGCCGGGCGCCACTGTGACGCTCTTCTGGCCGCCGAACGTAATCGGCTGGTTGGTACCCTTGACGATCGCGCTGCCGCTCTCTTGCAAGCCGGCGAAGGCGTCACCGAAGGTGACGGGCTTGGTGCCGAAGACATTGGACAGGCGGATGCGCGCCTGCGGGCCCCAGACGTCGGGCCGTACGATCATGCGGAAGGACTGATCGCGAGCGCCCTGCTCGGGTGTCGGAAAGGCGAACTTGAGCTCGAGTTGCGCCGTGGGATTGCCGATCGGGTAGGGGCCGTGCGCCGAGCCGGTCCAGCTCGCGACCCATTCGGCCTGAGCCGCACCCGGCAACAGCGACGCGACGCTCAGCGCAAGCAGCAGAATCAGCCTCCTCATCGCCATGCTCCCACATGTTCAGGTTGGGTCGCGAACAGTCCGCCGAAGCATCTCGCTTGGCAAGGCTACCGACGTGGCAGATACGATCCGCCACGAATGCGGTCGATGCTCGCGGCGTCGCGCGAAACGACCTCGAACTGATCCGCCAAGGCACTCCTCAGTAGACGGCGGCGTAGCGGGCGCAGAGCTCGGCCGTCGAGAGGTCCTGCACGTGGGCCAGCTCAGCCCGCTTGTGCTGCAGGTAAGTGTCGAGGAAGACGGAGCCGATCCAGCTTCGTGTAGCGGTGCTGGCAGCCAGCGAATCCAGGGCATCTGGCAGCGAGGCGGGCAGGGGAGGGTGCCGGTCGGCCGAGGGCAAATCGAGCTTGCGGGCAATTCCGTCGGCTCCGGCGAAGGCCAGCGCGCCCACGACCATGTAGGGGCTGGCGGCGGCGTCGGCGGTCCGGAACTCGACGTTGAACTGGCGCGCGACGTCCGACACGTCGCCCGGCGCAAACACCGGGCACACGCGCAACGACGCACCGCGGTCCTGTTGCACGATGTCGATCTTGGTCGGCGCCCAGCGGTTGGGCCGGAGCCGCAAGTAGGACACCGGCGAGGGCGCGGTGAGCGCGACGATGGTCGGCAGGTGCTCGAGGATGCCGGCGCAGAAGTGGCGCATGACGGGGCTCAGCCCCATTGGCGCGCCCGGCGCATGCGAGACCGGCGCGCCTGTCGCGTCGCGCAGGCTCATATGGATATGCACACCGTTGCCCAACCCGTCGGGCGAGAGAACGGGCGAGAAGATGGCGCGATGGCCGTGCCGGAACGCCGCACTGCGCGCCATCTCGCGGGCGATCACCGCGTGGTCGGCGGCGGCGATGCCTTCGGCCGGCGCCACGGTCATCTCGAACTGACGGTCGCCGTACTCCGGCAGGAAGCTGTCGGGCGACAGGCCAGCCGCGCGCAGCGCTGCGACCAGGGTTTCGCCGAATGTGCCCTGGCCGCGCCATGCCGCCAGGCTGTAGGCGTGCGCCGGCAGGTCGGCCGCGCCGGTGTAGACAAATTCCTGCTCGAACGCGGCGAGCAGGGAGACTCCGGCAGCGTCGCGCAGCGCCGAGAGGCCGCGGCGCGCGAAGTCGCGCGGGCAGCATTCCCAGGGCGAGCCGTCGGTGTTGCGCAGGTCGCCCAGGAAGAAATGCTCGACGGCGGCATCGGCCTCGAAGGCGACCCGGACCTCGGTGGTGGGGTCGGGCACGATCATTAAATCTCCCGCCGTGCCGAAGGGCGATTCGAAGATGGTGCCGAAGGCCGATTGCATCAGGTTGGAATGGGTCCAGCCCACGCCCTTCCGCAGGCGCGACGGCAGCTCCGCCAGGGGAAATCCCTTGCCGCGCACGTGGCCTGCGATGTCGCACACGCCTACGAAAACCAGTTCCTCTCGCACGTCGTCGGTTCCTTCTCCTAGGTGCCGCCACTGTACAACGACGGACCGAGGCGAAGCGACTGCCGCCCTGCGAAGGACCCGCCGACGCTACTGCTTCTTCTTGACGTTCCAGAATACCGGCACCGGCGCTTCGAGATTGCCGGAGACGGTGGTGCGCCGCGCTGTCGGGATGTTGTACTGCCCGAGATGGGCGTAGGTCGGATACTCGGAGAGCCGAACCTGCACCTTCTCCGCCAATGCCTTGCGCTCCGCCGGATCGATGGTGCGGGCATAGGAATCGCGCAGCTTCTCCAGCTCGGCGTCGCACGGCCAGCCGATCGCCGCCTTGTCGCAGGCGCCACTCACGAAGGACGACACGATGGGATCGAGCAAGTCGGCCGAGACCCATGCCGTCATGAACCCGCTCCAGCCGCCGGCCGACGGCGCCTCCTTGCGCGTGCGCCGCGCCACCACCGTCTGCCAGTCCATCGGCTGGATGTCGACCGTGAAGCCGCCGCGCTCGAGCAAGGACTTGACGATCGGCGTCAGGCGGCCGGTGTTGGTGTCGGTCGCGAACAGCAGCACGACGGGCGTGCCGTCATAGCCGGCCTCCTTCAGGATCTCCTTCGACTTGGCGAAGTTCGACTCGAGCTTGTCCTCGAAGCCCTTGGTGGTGGCGTTGGGCGTGTTGCAGATGAAGACCGCCTTGCACTCCTTGAAGTATTTCGGATTGCCGATGCCGGCGAGCAGGAAATCCTTCTGGTTCAGCGCATAGAGCGCGGCCTGGCGAATCTTGGCGTTGTCGAACGGCTTGTGCAGCACGTTGAAGCGGAAGCTGTATTGCAGGCCGAGCGGATTGAAGTCGATAACCTCGATGTTCTTGTCCTTCTCCAGGAGCGCCAGCAGCTCGATCACGGGCTGTTCGATCATGTCGATCTCGCCGTTGATCAGGGCGTTGATCGCAGTCTGCGCATCGGGCATCGCCAGCCATTCGACGCGGTCGAGATAGACGACCTTGCCACCCGACAAGCCGGACGGCGGTTCGGCGCGTGGCTTGTAGTCCTTGAACTTCTCGTAGATCACCGTTTCGCCGGCGCGCCAAAGGTCGCGGCGGAACACGAAGGGGCCCGAGCCGATGAACTCCGAGATTTGCGTGTTGGCCGGCGTCTCGGCGATTCGTTTGGGCATGATGAAGGGTACCAGCGAGCTCGGCTTGCCGAGCGATTCGAGCACCAGGCCGTAAGGCTCCTTCAAGGCCAGCGTGAAGGTCTTGGCATCGACCGCGACCAGCTCCTTGGTGAAGTCGAGCAGCTTCTGGCCCATCGCATCGCGCGCGGCCCAACGCTTGATCGAAGCGATGCAGTCCTCCGATGTGACCGGCTGGCCGTCGTGGAACTTGAGTCCGTCGCGCAGGGTGAAGGTGTAGGCGAGCTTGTCGTCGCTCACCTTCCAGCCCTCGAGCATCTGCGGCTTCACCACGAGCTTGTCGTCGACCGCCAGCAGCGTGTCGTAGATCATGTAGCCGTGGTTGCGCACGATGTAGGCCGTGGTCCAGATCGGATCGAGGATCTTCACGTCCGAATGCATGACCACCTTGAGCGTCTGCGCCGGGGCCAGGACCGGCAAAAGTCCAAGGGCAGCCGTCGCGACGGCGCGCGCGGCCCATTTCAAAATCGTCATGTGCCTCCTCCTTGTTCTGCCTTTTCCCAGACTCTATCGTCCCCTTGCGCAGCCTATGCAACAGGCGTGCCTCCAAGGGGGATAGGCAATGACCACTCGGCCGAGCTCGATCCGCAACGTCGCCTGGGCCGTGGTCGGCGACGGCGCCGAGCGCCGTCATGTCTATCGCCGTGACGTCGACCTGTTCCTGAAGGACGGCCGGATTGCCGAGATCGCGCCGGCCGGCGCGCGCCCGGCGGAGGCCAACGAACCGGTGCTCGACGGCCGGGGCATGCTGGCGCTGCCTGGCCTGATCAACATCCACAGCCATCCGACCACCGAGCCGGGCTATCGCGGGGTGCGCGAGGACCATGGCGTACCCGAGCAGCAGATGACCGGCCTGATCGAGCGCCTTCAGGCCTTCCGCCTCGACCACGACGGCCAGGCGGCCGCTGCCGTGATGTCCTATGCCGAGATGCTGCGCGCCGGCACCACGACGGCATGCGACGTCACCGTGCCGTTCGACGGCTGGCTCGAGACCATGGTGCAGAGCGGCATGCGCTTCTATGCCGGCCCGACTTTCGCCTCGGCGCGCTGGGGCATGAGCGCGCCGCAGACGGTAACCTGGAAGTGGGACGAGGCGGCGGGGCTGGCCGCCTTCGACAAGGCGAAGGCGGTGATGACCGAGGCCGAGTCGCACAATTCAGGCCGGCTGGGCGCGTTGGTATTCCCGGCGCAGATCGACACGGTGACCCCCGAGCTGTTCGCTGCCGCGCGCCGCCATGCTGACGAGGCTGGCCGGCTCTTCTCGACCCACATCGCACAAGCCGTGGTCGAGGTGCGCGAGATGATCCGGCGGCACGGCACGACGCCGGTGCAGTGGGCGGCAGCGCAGGGTCTCCTGAAGTCGGATACCATCCTGGCGCACTGTATTCTGCTCGATGAGCATCCGCAGATCCGTTGGCACACCGCCCGTGACCTCGACCTGATTGCCCAAGCGGGTGCCTCGGTGGCGCATTGCCCGCAGCCCTTTGCGCGCTACGGGCTGGCGATGGACCATGTCGGCCGCTATCGCACGCGCGGCGTCAATGTCGGCCTCGGCACCGACTGTGCGCCGCACAATCTGGTCGAGGAGATGCGGCTCGCCATTCACGCGGCGCGGCTGATGAGCGAGACGGTGGCCAGCCTCGACTCGGCGACCGCGTTCGAGGCGGCAACCATCGGCGGCGCCAAGGCGCTGGGACGCGACGATATCGGCCGGCTGGCGCCCGGCATGCAGGCCGACATCGTGCTGGTCGACCTCGCCCATCCCCTGATGCAGCCGGCGCGCGATCCGCTGCGCTCGTTCGTCTTCCACGCCGCCGACCGTGCCGTGCGCACGGTGCTGGTGGGCGGCGAGGTCGTGCTGCAGGACGGCACGCCGCTCCATCTCGATCCGGCGGCAGCGATGGAGCGGCTGGCCGAGGCGCAGGCCCGCATGCTGCGCGACTCGCCCTCCCGCGACTACGCCCACCGCACAGCCGCGGAGATCGCGCCGTTGTCGCTGCCGGTCGTCTGACCTATCGCTTTCGATTGGGGACCAGCGCCAGCCACAGCGACACCACCGTCGAGGCGATGGCGAGCGCTTGCAGGAGCGACAGTGGTTCATCGAGAATCAGCACGCCGCTCACGATGGCGACGATCGGGATGGCGATCGACGACAGGGCGGCGACCTGGGTCGGCAGCAGCTTGACCAGCGTGAACCACGCGGCGGTCCCCAGTGCCATCGGGATGGCGCCGGTGTAGATCGTGGCGATCAGCGCCTTGGCCGAGGGCCAGCGCTCCGGCATGCCGTCGAAGATCGCGGCGCCGATCAGCACCGGTGGCACACTGATCAGGACCTGCCAGAAGGTGAGCGACAGTCCCATCGCTGGCCAGCTCGTGCGCTTGACCACGAACGTGCCGACGGCCCAGCAGAAGCCGGCGAACAGGCCCCAGAACAATCCGAGCGGGGCCTTGGCGTAGCTCACGAAGTTGGGTGCCATCAGCGCGGCAACGGCGGCGGCGCCGATCAGAATAGCGGCCAGCAAGCGGCCGGTCAGGCGCTGGCCAAAGGCGACGAAGCCGATCAGGGCCACCCAGAGCGGCATCGTGTAGGCCAGCACCGAGGCGTGGCCGGATGGGATGTAGAGGACGGCGAGCGACGTGGCGATATTCCAGATCAGGATGTTCATCGTCGAGCCGACGATCAGCGCCGGCCAGCGGCCGGCCGGGACGGCGAAGCTCTCGCCGCGAGCGACCAGGATGGCGCCCAACGTGACGGCTCCCGTGATCAGCACGAGGCTGCGAAAGGTCAGCACCGGCAATTCGTCGAGGGCGATGCGAAAGAGCGGCCAGTTGGTGCCCCACACGAGCGTGAGCGCAGCCAGGAGACCCAGCACCCTGGGCGAGACACCGTTCATGAGCGGGGTGCCGCCGGATCAGGCCGAACGATCTTCCGGCGCCTGCAGGTAGCAGCCGTCGATCCGCCACGTCCCGTCGGGAAGCCGGGTCATCGGATAGAATGCCGTCACCGGGCGACCGTCCGGGCCGATGACATGCACCTTCTGCGTGATTTGGCCATGCAGGCTCACGATCTCGGCGAAATCGAAGACGCGCGGCCGGTACACTGGCCGGTAGCCCTGCCGCACCATGTCCATGAAGACGTCCGACGTGCCGAACAAGCCGCGGATGGTAGGCGAGGCGTAGCCGAAGGCGGCCTCGCCATCGTCGCGCCGGAACGCCTCGACCTGGGATCGGATGATGTCGCGGATCGTCGACCGGTCGGCTTCCGAAACGGCCGGCTGGGCGAGCGCCGGGAGAAGGGCGAGGCCGAGGAAAAGCCCGAGCAGGGACAGGAGGCGATGGGCCATGCCAGCTAACCTAACGCGATGCCCGCCGTGGCGCGATGGCAGGAAGAGCGAACCGGCGATGCACGGTTGTCATCAGCCGGGGCCGGCACTCGGCCTCAGCGGTTCCTGACGTCACCAAGTGCCTGCCAGAATACCGCCTGTCATCAAGCCTAGGCTCAGTCACGAGGGGTGATTTCCCTGTCAATCCAGGCACTTGACCGCCGATTTGCAGTGTTCTCCGAGGATCGCCCGGCGGCTTGCAACTGGCGACCAACTTCATTAGGGTGCGCGCCTCTTCGCCGGACCCCGACCGCGGTCGATCCGGCTACGCGCCCGTAGCTCAACTGGATAGAGCATCTGACTACGGATCAGAAGGTTAGGAGTTCGAATCTCTTCGGGCGCGCCATTCTCACAAGCTCGTTTGTTTCAAGCCGGCCAACGTTTTAGGACTGTTCTGCCGCGGTCCACCGAGAGAACGAATAGGGGAGATCTGTCTTACGTGTTGAGATTCCGCGCCGCCCGCGCTCGCTAGGCAGTCGGCCATAGCCTTGGCGGACCAGCCCACGTTCACAAGGATGTGGGAAGCCCTTGGCGTGGAGGCTCTTGCCGACACGATCACGAGCGAGCCGGTCAGCAGGACCATCTCGACGTTGGCCGCACCGGATCGATGTAAGCAGATGCAGTCACGGTCAGCTCCCTTAAATCAACCGAATGACGGAACCCCGTAGAGTCCACGGGATCGGTTGCTCATCCTCGCTCAACTCCAAGACTGGCGCCGGCGGGTAATGGATGGAAGGGGAAATCTAAGACGGCGGTAGAGCCGGATACCCCAGGATCGAATTCGGCTAGTCATCGCCGCACGCTTCGTTCGAGGCAATATATCTCGCGAGCCCAATCCCGCCGCAGAATCGGTTTCATCACTCGAAGGTCGTAGGTTCAAATCCCGCCCCGCAACCAGTGCGGAAAAGCCGCCGTTTACCGGTGGCATTTTCTTTTTTGCGCCATGGTTCGACCCTCAAGGAACGAGAACGTGGCGACCGACGACATTTCGCTTCTCGAGGGCGCTCAATGCCTGCGGCACGGCGTCGATGCCTATTCTACGAGGGGCCGGATCAGTCCTTTCCGATAGAGTTCGAGAATATCGTGATGCGCGGTATCAAGGACCGTCCGCGCATAATTCGTGTACGCAGATCAGTGAACTCTCATGACGCCCAGCCGCGAAACCGATGACCAGGTATCTGCCTTCCCCAAGCCGGGCGTCGCTTCACCGTTTCAGTCAGCGGGCCCCCGACAGGGTCGAATACGACGTCTATGCCATGGCCGTCGGTGATCTCCGCGAGGCGCTGAGCAACATCTTCCGTTCGATGGTCGATGACATTGGTCGCGCCGATATGGCGGCAGAAGTCGAGCGTCGCGGGCGAGCAGGCCGTCGCGATCACCCCCGCTTTGGCCGCAGCGCCGTGCAGAATTGAAACGATGTTTCGCAGTTGCTCCAGACTACTGACTCGTTCGTCTCAGCTTCCATGCTGCGGCGCACAAAATGTAAGACGAACGTCCTCAGTGTTCGGCGTTGACTCGCAGCGCAAGCAGCCTGCATTGTTTGCGCCCCCCCCCCGCTGGAATGCCTTCGGTTCGCGCATGACCGTGAAGTCTGCTGACAGGGTTCTGCAAATCCTCGAGCTATTCGATGACGCTCGCGCGCCTATGTCCGTGGGGGAAATTGCGGGCAGGATGGGGTTTCCCCAATCCAGCACCACTGAATTGCTGCAAACGCTTTGTGAGCGCGGCTACCTTTCGTTGGATGGCGCCACGCGCAAATACGCTCCGACGCTCCTCGTTTCCATGCTCGGTTGCTGGCGCATGGCGAGCAACGAGCGCGGGACCGACCTGCTCGATATGATTCGAGAGCTACGCCACCAGACGACGTGCACCATCACTGTGGGCGTCCCTCACGCGGTCCATGCCAAGGTCATTTGCCGGGTGGTGGGGGACCAGCTTCCCAATGTCCCCGGAACTCTACGACCGATCTGTCGTTCCGCGATCGGACACGCCCTGCTCAGTCGGCTTTCGGATCAGGAGATCGGAAAGCTCGTTCGACGGATCAATGCGGCGGAGACCAACCGCGAAGCGCGAATCGAGCTCGGCAACCTGATCGGGCGTGTCCGCGAGATTCGGCAGCGCGGTTATGCCGTCACGAATGGAGATTTCGCGCCGTCGATGGGAGCCGTTTCGGTGCTCCTGCCGATCGATGGCTACCACACCCCTGTCGCGATCGCGGCAGGTGCACCGGCTCCCTTCGTGCAAGAGAACGCCGTGGCGCTGGTCAGCGCCCTGCGGCAAACGATCGAAGGTTATTCCGGTCTACGCATGCCATCCTGACGTAGCGTTGGCCGCCCTCTTCGATCAGCTGTTGGGCGAGCGGCTTTTCCCGAGCGCCAGGGCAGCTTCAAACGACAGTTCGACGCTCTGATAAAACAGCTCCTTCGTCTGTGCCATGACATTGGGATCGTGACGCGCCCATTGGGAGGCAACGTCAAGGGCCGATTCGACAACGGCGCCCGGCGGGACCACCTTGCTGGCAAGACCCAGACGCTGCAGTGTCTGGGCATCGATGTCGCCCGCGAGGGTCACGAGTTCGAAGGCCGCCTTGGGACCAACCTGCTTGACCAGGCTGGCGAGAACTGCCGTCGGCACCATTCCATGCTTCAGTTCCGGATAGCCGAACCGGACATCGGTCGAGACCACGAGCATGTCACAGGCCAGCGCAAGAGCGGCTCCGCCCCCCAGGGCGGCGCCACGGACCGCGGCGACGACCGGCTTCCTGAGAGTGCGGAGTTGCAGTTGCAGGCTATACAGCAATGCCGATCGCAACCGCCTGCTTTCGTCGCCTGCGGATTCCGCGGTGAACTCCTTGAGGTCGGCGCCGGCACTGAAATGATTGCCCGCCCCGCCGAGCAATATGGCCCGCACCGAAGGGTCGGTGTCGGCCGCCGCCATGACATCACGAAGCGCGACCGTCATCCCGGTGTTGATGGCATTTCGCTTTTCCGGCCTGTTCAAGACAACGACCCGAATCGGCCCCTCGTCGTGAACAGAGATCCACTCTGCCATCGTCACTCCTTGCCGCCCATCCAGGTCTTGCCCGGGCTGCTATCGGGCTGAGGCGATTTCCCGAGCACACCCGACTTTGCGAGCGCTGCCATTTGCTCGTCCGAACGACCCAGCTCCGCAAGCACTTGCCGGGTGTGCTCGCCGAGCATGGGCGCAGCCCTCGGCGCCACGATTGGAGTGCCCCACAAGGTCAGCGGCGATGCAATGTTGGGCACGGTGCCGGCCTTGGGATGCGCTATTTCCGAAACGAGCTTCCTCTGGCGAACTTCGTCCGACGACATGGCCTCGTCCAGTTCCCGAACCTCGCCCGCCGGGACACTCGCTGCGCGCAGCTTCGTCAGCCAATGCGCCCGTGAGGCACGCCCGAGGATCGAGTTGATCTCGGTGAAAAGCTGCTTCCGGTGGGCAATACGGGAGCTGTTGGTGGCGTAATCGGGCAGCTCGGCAAGGTCCGGCCGTTCAAACGCCACGGTGACCAGACGCCGGAAAAGCTTGTCGTTCGACGCCACGAGATAGATCGGCCCATCGCTGGCCTGGAACACGCCCGTTGGCGCCGTGTCGAGGCTGTTGTTGCCGAAGCGCCGCGGAACCTTTCTCGACGCGAGGAAATTCATCGCGTGGAAGCCCAGCATCGTCACGGCGACATCGAACAGGGCAACGCCGACCCTCTGGCCTTTTCCGGTGGAAGCCCGGCTGACCAATGCGGCGAGAATGGCATTGCTGGCCATCATGCCGGTCGACATGTCCATCACCGACGGGCCGGTGCGGAGCGGACCGCTTTCTTCATCGCCATTGAGCCCCATGAAGCCGCTTTCGGCCTGCACGACGGGGTCCAGACCAGTGCGGTCGGCGAGCGAACCCTCGCGGCCATAGGCCGAGATCGAGCAATAGACGAGGCGAGGATTGATCTTGCTCATGCTCTCGTAGTCGAGCCCGAACTGGCTCATGACCTTGGCCGAAAAGTTCTCGACCAGCACGTCGGCCTTGGCGATCAGCTCGGCGGCGATCTTTCGTGCATCGGCGTTCGCGAGATTCAGCGTGATGCTTCGCTTGTTGCGATTCGTCCAAAGGAAGGCGGCGCTTTCGCCCTCGAGGCGCGGCTCGAAAGCACGCATGCTGTCGCCACCCGCGTCGGCGTTCTCGATCTTGATCACGTCCGCGCCCAGATCGCCCAGCATCATGCTGCAGAACGGGCCCGCTATGAAGTGAGTGAAATCGACGACCCGAAAGCCGCCGAGGGCACTGGCCACGCTGGGTGTAGCGGGCGATGTCGAACCTGTCATTGCGAAAGCCCCGGATTGCCGTGGTTGCACTGCCTTCGAGCCGGAAGAGCACTTGGCTAGCATGGCCGCCCGGCGCCGCGAACGCTGCGGCTCTCCTTCGACGCACTTATCGCATGGGCGATAAAGGTCCGGGATCGAGCCGTCGATCTGGACCTGGGTCGGGCCGCCTTGTTCAATGGCGACATCCAGGGAAGGAAGGCTCCATGAAGATCGGCGTTTCGCTCAACATGCTCGCGGAAAGCGGTGTTTCGGACGCGACTGTCGTCAACAAGCACATCGAATTGGGCACGCTTGCAGAGCCGCTCGGATTCGACTCCATCTTTGCCCTGGAGCATCACTTTACGGGCTACGCGATGTCGCCTTCGCCGACGCAGCTCCTGTCCTATTTCGCCGGCAGAACGAGCCGCATCCTGCTCGGTACGGCGGTGATCGTCCTGCCGTGGCACGACCCGATCCGGGTCGCGGAGGAGATCGCTCTTCTCGATGTCCTGTGCGGCGGACGCTGCCTGTTCGGGTTCGGTAGGGGAGTTGCCAGCGCGGAGTATGCCGGCTTCCGGATTCCCATGGAGGAGGCGCGCCCTCGCTTCCTCGAGGCGGCACAGGTCATTCTGAAAGCGCTGACGAACGACACGTTCAGCTGGGATGGCCACTTCTTCAAGATCCCGCCGACCTCGATCCGCCCGCGTCCGATGTCCCATCCGGAGCGGCGCTTCTATGCATCGTCGGTCAGTCCCGAGTCTGCCGAGATGATGGCGAAGCTGGGCTTTGCGATGTGCATGATCATGCAGAACGAATGGTCCAAGGCCGCCGAAGACATCGGGAAGTTCAATAGCATGGCGAGCAACCTCGGCTTCCCGATTCGCCCCCCGCTCATCCTGACGAGCGTCTCATGTGCCAGCAGTCGGCAGGAAGCCAAGGAGAGGGGACACGAGTACCTTTCCAACAAGTGGGACGCGATAGACAACCACTACAGGTTTTCGGACAACCATCTGGCCACCCAAAAGGGATACGAGTCCTATGCCAGCCTGACGAAGACGTACGGGAAGCTGAAGGACCCGGCGTATCGGAAGAAGGCGTTGGACTTCTACACGTCCATCCAGATCGTCGGCACGCCGGATGACTGCCTGGAGCAACTCGCGGCGCTTCGAAAGATCACGGGTACCGACCACGTCATTGCCGACTTCTGCTTCGGTGGCATGTCCCACGAGGCCGGCGAGATGAATATGCGGTTGTTCGCCCAGGACGTGCTGTCCGTCGTCCACAGGGACCCGGCCTTTTCTTCCCCCCGGCAGACCGCGGCGCAGCATGCGCAGATCAAGGGTGACAGCATGTTCGTACCGGCCTGAACCGTGTGAGGGCGCAACTCCCGGGCGAGCCGCATCGACCGTTGGAGGGACGAGGCGGATGCCGGGCTGGAACGCAACCGAGGCGCCTCGTCCCTCGCAGGCGAGGCGCCCAAACCAAGAAATGGTCGTCAGGGAGGCGAGCAAATGATCGCAAGGGTTACACGGCGGCAACTGGGCGCGCAGATCGGTCTTTGCATGGTCGCCTCGATAGCGGCTTGCCGTGCGCCTCGGGCTGACAATTTCCCGTCCCGGCCGATCAAGTTCGTATGTCCCTATACGGCCGGAGGGCCAGGAGATACCACGCTGCGGCTCCTGGCCGAGGCGATGTCCAAGGAACTCGGACAGCCGATCGTGGTCGACAATCGACCCGGTGGGAACGGCGCCGTGGCCGGCAACGCGGTGGTCGCCGCGCCCCCCGATGGATACACCGCGCTTCAGACGGTGACGTCCACGCTGGTTCTCGCGCCGCTGCAGAGCAACCAGGCCGGTTACGCCTCCAAGCTGACGGGCGTGGGATATCTCCTCGATGCGCCGCTCGGGGTCGTGGCGAAACCACAACTCGACGCGAAGTCGTTGCGAGACGCCATCGCGCTGGCGAAGGCGCGTCCCAAGCAGTTGAACTACGGGTTTGCGGGCATCGGTAGCATCGGCCACCTTCTCGCCGAAGACTTTTGCCTGCGGGAGGGTATCGCCATGGTCGGCGTTCCTTACCCGGGCGATACCGCTGTTTACAATGCGCTGATGGCCGGTGACATCGACCTCGCCTTCGTGGCTCTTCCAGGCGCGTTGCCGTTCATCAAGAGCGGCAAGGTCACCGGGCTGGTGACGACCGGCCGCGAGCGCCTCGCGGAGTTGCCATCACTTCCGACAGCCGCCGAGGCCGGCTATCCGGCCCTGGAGGCAACGACATTCTATGGACTTAGCGTTACGAAGGGCACGCCTCCCGAAATTCTCGGAAGGCTTTCGAACGCCTTCATCGCCGCCTGTCGTGATCCGAAGCTGCAGGAGCGCTTGAAGGAGATGCACTTCCGTCCCGTCGGGCGCGGTCCCGAGGATCTGAATGCCGAGGCCAAGCGCCAGCACGAGCGCTGGCTGCCCATCATCCAGAAGCTCGGCCTGGAACCGAAGGACTGATGAGAAGGTGCAGCAAGACGGAGGGTCTCGCGGCGCCAGCCGCGGGAGGAGCTCGTGCCACATCGATCCAGGACGCGGGAGAAGGCGAATGGACGATTATGCAGTGATGAAATCCGCATACCGCGGAATACAGATTTTCGAGTTCTTCGCGGAGTTCAGGAAGCCCGCGACCGTCACGCAGATCTACAAGAGCCTGGGCTTGCCGCAGTCGACAGTCTCGAAGCTCCTGAGGAGCCTCGCCCGCATCGGCTACTTGAACTTCGATCCGAAAACACGGACCTACAATCCAACGTTCCGTCTGGCCGTTCTCTCCGAGTGGCTGCACGGGCAGTGCCCTGGCAATCAGAATCTCTTGCGGACCATGCACGGCATTCGCCTCGACCTCGGCACGAGCGTCATACTGGGCGTCCAGAGAGACAAGGCCGTTCAGTTCATCATGACGCTACCCTCCACGAGTCCGCAGAGATCGGCCCCGCCAATCGGCGCCCTTGGATCGATCTGCCGTACCGGGGTCGGACAGGCCCTTCTCATGCTCAAGAGCGACGAGGAGGTCACCCTGCTGGCCCGCCGGATAAATGCCGAGGCCACCGTTCAGGGCGACCTCGTCGACCAGAGGGCACTCCTGAGCGAACTGCGTGAATGCAGAAGGAGAGGGTATGCGTTGAGCGAGGGGACTGTCGTTCCCGGCGTTCGCGTCGCCGCGATGCCTTTACCGGCGATTCCGGGGCAGCCCAGGATGGCCTTGGGCGTCGGAGCTTCGGCCGATTGGTTCAGCGGTCAGAATCTCTCTCGCGCGCTGGCCGCCTTGAATGCGCGTATCGGAGCGGTCGACCTGCGATCGGAATCATTCGAGCAGATCGTTTCGGATGGCGGCGACAGGCCATTGACGCCGGCCGGCGTCATTCCCTGGCCGGCCGAGACCGCTCTCGCTCCCCTCCTCGGTCGTGGTGCGTAGGCCCTCTTCAGTCCGCCTTGATGCCGTTCAGCCGGATGATGCTGCTCCACAGCTCCAGGGATTTGATCAGATCGGCGAAGTATTGATCGGGAGGAAGGTAGCTCGGCTGACTGCCGATCGATTCGACGTATTGCATCACCTTTGGATCGGTGCCGACAGTCTTGAACGCGGCCTGCAGTTTCAGCGTGATGCCTTCTGGAAGGCCGGCGGGCGCGACGAATCCGATCGACAGGAGCGCCGCCGCCGCAACGCGCTTGATGTCGCCGGGCAGGTCTTGATCGGCCAGCACCGGAGTGTCGGGAACGATGGGATTCCTGGCGGTGCCCGTCATGCCGATTGCCGCGAGCTGGCCGGATCTCAGGAACGGCACTGCCGGAGCGACATCGCACAGCACGAGCCCGATGTTCCCTGAAACCAGGTCGTTGAGGGCAGGTACGCAGCCCCTATAGGGGACATTGGTGAACTTTATCCCCGTCTCCCGGCCGACGGCCGCCATGAACAGGTGTCCAGTGCTCCCGACGCCGGCAGTCCCGTAAGGCATGCCATCCTTCTGCTTCGCGAATGCCAGCAATTCATTGAACGACTTGGCCGCAATGACCTTGGGATTGGTCAGCAGGGCGACGGAATTGAAGGCAAGGTTGCCAATCGGCGTCAACCTTTCCCGCACCGCGAAGCTCTCCCCCTTGAGGGCATAGGCAACGAAGTTGGACAACGCCACCAATCCGATGGTGTAGCCATCGGGCGCGGCCGACGCGATCGCCTCGACGCCGATTTGGCCGCCGGCGCCGCCACGATTTTCAACGACCACGGGCTGGCCCAGCTGTGCCTTGATGATCTCGGCGACGGTTCTCGCCATGCCGTCGGTCGATCCGCCCGGCGGATAGGGAACAATGAGCTTGAGCGGGCGGTCGGGGTACTCGGCGAAGGCCTGCTTCGCAACGAGAGCGAACAGGAGGGACATCAGGCAAAACAGGAAGCGCTTAGTCAGCATGGCCCACTCCCATCCCCTCACGCGGTCGCAACGATGGCCCCCGTCACGACGACATGAAATTCAAGGGCATGGTGCAGACGGCCAATTGCAAAAGCGACAATGTAACGAACCGGGGAAGCAGATATTCCGTACAGAATATCGCTCGCCACTCCGCCCGAACCGGATCGATCGGGCGCACTGGTGCTTACAATGGACGGCGTCACACTGGTGGCAGGGAACCATGACTTCGGATGAGGCCTCGCTCTTCGGACTGACAGGGAAAGTGGCCTTGGTCGTTGGCGGTGGCGCTGGCATAGGCGAGGCGACCTCGAGGCTGTTCGCGCGGGTCGGATGTGCGGTCGTGGTCCTGGACAGGGACTTGGCGGCCGCACGAGCGGTGGCGGGCGCGATCGCGGCCGATGGCGGGAAGGCTCTGCCCGTGCACGGCGATGTACTGGACGGGCCTCGACTAGCTGCCGCTGTCGCCGAGGCCGATGCCTGGCTGGACGGTATCGACGTCATGGTTTCCGTGGTCGGCCAAGCCAGTTGGGGCAGCCTTCTGAGCCTCGATCGCGCGACCTGGCAGCGTGATCACGACATCAACCTGTTCTCCATGCTGGATGTCTGTCGCACCGTCGCGGGCGCCATGATCCGTCACCGGCGACCGGGAACGATCGCGGTCGTTGGATCGGTGAGTGGCATGCAGTCATCGCCGAACCATGGGGCTTATGGAGCAGCAAAGGCCGGGCTCGTGCAGTTGGTGAAGACCATGGCCGTGGAATGGGCGGAGCACCACATCCGGGTGAATTGCGTAGCTCCCGGGTCGATTGCCACGCCCCGGCTGCCGGAAACGCCGGAGCGCACAGCCGAGTTCATGACGTCGCGGGTTCCGATCCGCAGGCGCGGGAAGCCGAACGAGGTCGCTGGCGCATTGCTCTTCCTGTCGTCATCCATGGCGACCTACATCACGGGCCATACTCTCATGGTCGATGGCGGCTGGATGGCAGCCAATCTGCGAAACATGCCCGGGAAGGTCCCCTGACGATCACGACGACGAACCCGTGGGAACGCCAATGCAGGTAACCGAGTCCGATAGCCTCGATCTCGAGCAGTTCCGGCTGAAAGCCAGGGCATGGCTCGCGAAGCGAATGTTCCCCGAAATACCTGGCGAGCCCGCAGCGAGGCTGGCCGCCTTGCGCCGGTGGCAGCGCTATCTGCGGGACGAGGGATGGATCGGGTTGAGCTGGCCCCGTGACTTCGGAGGCCAAGGCCTGACGCTGCTGCACCAGGCGACCTTCAATCTGGAGCTTGCGGCCGCCGGTGGCCCGTCGCCGATCGGCGGCGGCGCGGTCGATGTGATCGGGGCTACGATCGCCGAGCACGGTACGGCCGAGCAGAAGCGCCGCTTGCTGCCGAAGATGCTCGGCGCCGAGGAACTCTGGTGCCAGGGATTTTCGGAGCCGAACAGCGGCTCGGACCTCGCCTCCCTGGCGACCAGCGCCGAACCTCTCCCGGACGGCTTTGTCGTGAACGGCCGGAAGATATGGAGCACGCGCGGCAATATCGCGGACTGGATGGCACTCCTGGCCCGGACCGACAAAGGGGCAAAGGCGCATCAGGGTATCTCCTACCTGCTTGTGCGCATGGACACGCCGGGCATCACGCGCCGGCCGATCGAACAGCTGAATGGCGAGACAGATTTCGCCGAGATAACGCTGGAAAACGTCCGCCTCCCGGCCGATGCGCTGCTCGGAGAGATGAACAAGGGGTGGGCTTATGCAATGCACACGCTGGCGTTCGAGCGGGGATGCTACGCGCTGCGGAGAGCCACCGAGCTGGCGGTCGACTATCAATTGTCGGTCGCCGAACTCAAGGCGTGCGGAACAAAGGTCGATGACTGGACAGCGCGGCAAATCGGAGAGCTCTATTCCGACCTTTATGCTTTCGAGAGCCAGGTCCGTCCCATTCCCGCCCGGCTCTCGGCCGGACCACAAGCCGGAGACGTGACCGATTCGCTGGACAAGATGTTCCTGGCGGCATTCGAGCAGAAGCTCGCCCGCTTCTGGAGAGAAGCACTCGGCCCGTATGCATCGATCACCTCGCGCCGGCCACACGGGCTGGACGCCGAGCGGGTGATACAGCGGTATTATTGGAGCCGGGCATCCTCGATCTATGGCGGGACCGCCCAGATCCAGAGGAACATCGTCTCGGAGCGCATGCTCGGCCTGCCTCGAGAAGGAGGCCGCTGATGGCCCGCGACGTCGAACTGAATGCGGAGATTGCCCGCGTTGCCTCGAAGTTTCTCGCCCAGAACTTTCCCATCGTTGCTGCCGGCGAGCCCTTGCCGAAGGAGGTTCTCAAGGCCCGCTGGCGCCAGATGCTGCCCCTTGGCTGGACTCATATTCTCGACGACGGGCCCAACGAGTTCTCCGGTGCCTCCCAGATCGAGACACTTTTCAGGACCTGGGGAGCACATCCGGCACCGGGTCCGGCGATCGACATGTTTGTCGCGCTTCCAACGCTTTACCGCCGGATCCCCCAGGAAGGGCGCGCAGACCTTCAACCGTACATGGACGGCGAGAAGTTGCTGTCGCTTGCCCGCTTCGCGGAGGTTGGCAGTTGCGTCTGCCCGGACCCGTTTGCCGGCGCCGTCGTGACCGACGGGCACTTGTCTGGAGAAAAGACGCTCGTCAATTGCTGCGAGATCTCGGACGCCTTCCTGGTAACAGCGCAAATGGAGGGAAAGCCCGTCATTGCGCTGGTGGAAGCCGCCGGAAACATCGAGACGACGCCGCTGCAGGGCCCGGATCGCTCCAGCCACCTTTCCCTGGTTCGTTTCCGGGACTGCGCGATCGTCGGGGCCTGGCCCGACGAACAAGGCAAGATCGACACTGCCATCGAGCGCCTGGCCCGACTGGCGATCGTGGCCGAGCTCGCCGGCATGAGCGAGGTGGGGCAGCGACTCGCGGTGGACTATGCCAAGGTCCGGCAGCAGTTCGGCCGATTGATCGGAAGCTTCCAGGCCATCAAGCACCTGCTGGCGGACGGTCAGATGCATGTCCACTCGCTATCGTGCGTATCGAACCGGCTGGCTGACGATCTCGAGGCCGGCTCGGCGCTCCCTGGGGATCCTATGCGCGCCCTGTGCGTCGCTTCGCGATTTGCTCAAGTCGTGTTCGACAATTCTCTCCAGGTACACGGCGGGATCGGCTTCACGCTCGAGTACGCCTTGAGCTGGTACTACAACCGCGCGGCCGGACATTGGGGAGCGTGGGGCGATCCTGGCGGCCTGGCCATGCAATTGGGCCGCCAGCAGCTTGGAGTCGCCATCTGAACCCGGGAGGACAACGCCTTGGCTCATCTTGACGGGAAGGCGATCGTGATAACGGGGGCGGGTCGGGGCATAGGCGCGGCCTGCGCGCTGCTTGCTGCGGCCGAGGGCGCGGCGGTGGTCGTGAACGACATCGACGGCGATCACGCTCAAGCGACCGTCGCGGAGATCCAGGCGCGCGGCGGCCGCGCTCTCGCTGTCGTCGCAGACGTCACGGAGGCTCGTGCGGCGTCGGGGTTGATCGACGCTTGCGTCGATTCCTTCGGAAAGATCGACGGCCTGGTAAACAACGCGGCGGTGGTGGGACGCGGGGCGCTTCTCGATCTCGACCCCGCGCTGCTCCGACGCGTGCTCGAGATCAACGTCGTGGGCGTCGCTCTGTGCAGTGCCGCGGCAGCCAGACATATGGCCAGCCAAGGGACGGGGGCGATTGTCAATGTCAGTTCGGGCGCACAGTGCGGTATCGCCAATGTCGGCATCTATGCGGCCAGCAAGGGGGCGGTAGCGTCGTTCACCTACTCGTGGGCATTGGAGTTCGCCGGTACGAGCGTGCGTGTGAATGGCTTCGTGCCGGGCAAGACCGCGACTCGAATGATGGAGGGGCATGTCGCAACGCGAGGCGGCCCGTCGGCTGCCATTGAGGCGTTGCCCCCGGAAGCGAATGCTCCGCCGATCCTGTTTCTTCTTTCGGATGCCTCTGCCGGCGTGAACGGTCAGATGCTTCGCTTCGATGGCAGGCGGGTCACCCTGATGTCGCACCCGGCCATCGTGATTCCCTGGGCTGACGTTTCCGCACAGGGGATAGGCGGCATAGCCGAGGCGTTTGCGACGGACCTGACCCACCGTCAGATGCCTCTGGGAATAGCGAGTGTGCGCCTGGAACCCGTGAAGGCGACAGGGTGAACGGCACGCAGGAACCGGCCGGAATGCCCGGCTTTGAATGACACTCCACTCGGGAAGGAAAGACATCGTGGCTGAAATGAACGGCGCCTTGCGCGAAGACCGGGACGGCGTGGCGATCGTCACGTTGAATCGACCCAAGAAGCTCAACGCCATCACGATGGACATGCTGGGAGTCATCTCCCAGGCGGTGGAGGACCTCAGGGATCGCTCGGACCTGCGGGTTCTGCTGATCAAGTCGACAGGCCGGTACTTCACGGCGGGCTTCGATATCTTCGCCAACAAGCTGGGAACTCGCGAGCGATTCGCCGAGCAGACGATGAGCGACTATCGTCGCGACTACAGGCGTCCTCTCCATATGCTGCTGGATGAGATGGAAGAGGTCGAGAAGCCGGTCGTCATGGCAATCCAGGGTGTCTGCCTTGGGTTGGGCGTGGAAATGTCGGGCAGCGCCGACTTTCGTCTGGCGTCGGAGGGCGCGCGCTTCGGGCTCCCCGAGATCGATATCGGGGTGATTGCAGGCAGCGGTGGTACGAGCCGCTTCACGCGTCTCTGTGGCATTGGCTGGTCGAAGTGGCTTAGTGTGGCCGGCGAACAAATAGATGCGCGCACGGCGCAGATCGCGGGATTCGTGCAGGCCGTCTATCCGGCGGAGACATTCGACGAGCAGGTATGGGCCTTCTGCCAGCGCCTCATCGGACGGCCGGCCGAGGTCCAAGCCGCGGCCAAGTTGGCGATCGAATTGTGTCATGACCTGGACCGCAACAGTGCTCGGCGCGTGGAGCGCATCGTCAACACGCCTCTTTCAATGCGAGACAGGACAGAATTGATCCAAAAGGTGATGAATCGAAAGAAACAGGGGTGAAGCTTCAATCGATCATAGCCTGACCGCGGACACAGACAGCTGCCAATGTTGACGAATAGGGACGCGCTCGCTTTGCGCGACGCGCAAATTCCGCAGATTGCATGTCATAATTTTCTCAACCTCGTGCCGACGTCGTGGCGCAGGTCGGGAATCAATACCATAGCGGTGGTTTTAGCGAAGAAAGGGTGGTGTTCGAAGGTGGAGTGTTGCGGGCCCCGATTTGAACCTACGTCAACACGGTTCTGCTTCACGAGCACTCTAATCGAGCTTCTTTGCGGCATGGGGAACGGTGCTCGCTCTCCGTCGAGAATGACGTGCAACAAAGGCCCGATTCTGGCGCATAAAGTGGTTTGGAACGTGCGACGGTTTCCTCGTTCGACCGAATGATGACACCCGTCGAGCACGCGGGATCGGTCGCTCATCCTCGCTCAACTCCGAGACTTGCGCAGGTAGGCAAGCGATGGAAGAGGGAATCCAGGAAGGCCGTAGAGCCGGATACCGTGGGATAGAATTAGGTTGGCCATCGACGCACGATGCGGTCGGAGGCCACGCGGAAATTGAGTCTTGTGAGCTAATCCTGCCGCAGAAGTGGTTTCATCACTCGAAGGTCGTAGGTTCAAATCCTGCTCCCGCAGCCATTGCGAAAGAGCCGTCATTCACCGGGGGCTTTTTCTTTCTCTACGATGCGGCGCTGCAATGCTTCATTGATCACTGCCGGAACCGCGCTACCTGTCGCGTAGGCAATAGCTACAGCGAAGCGATCTGGCGTAGGATCTCGCACAGGCGTTGACGCTCGTCGGGCCTCACCAAAGCCGAAATGCTTCGATCGAGCCTGGCGTCCATTCGATGCAGCCGTGCGATCAGCGCGATGCCCTTGGGAGTGAGATACAGGGCGTGCGACCGGCGGTCGTTCTCGGTCGGCCGACGACGCGCCAGCCCGCGATCCTCGAAGGCGTCGATGAGGGCGACTAGGTTGGTTTTCTTGAGGCCGAGCGCGTCGGCCAGCCGGGTCTGGCTCAGACCGGGATTGCGCTCGATCACGGTCAGGGCGGCATACTCTGCCGGCCGGATGCCGACTTGCGCGAATAGTTTGAAGAATCGCTGGAAGATCGTGAGCTGGGCGCGTCGCATCAGGTAGCCGACGCTGTCGCCCAACGGCCCGAAATCCACGGGCGCTTCGGTTACGGCCTCTCTTGCTATGCGCTTTACAGAGGTCACTTGGCTTCTTCCGTACTTCGCTTGTGCAGCATCGCCACGATGTCGTCAACGCAGGCATTGACATGGCAAAATAGTTATCCTTCATAACGAAATGAATGGGAGGATTTGAGAATGTCAAAGCAAGGTCGTCGCAGTCTTATTCGTGGCTCGGGTGCCGCTGTGGCCCTGTCCACTCTTGGTACTTTCGCGGGCCGTGCCGGTGCGCAGGGTACCCAGCCGCTCGAGAACGTCCGCATCCTCACCGGCTTCCCGCCGGGCGGAACCTCGGACACGCTCTGCCGTCGCGTCGCCGAGGGCATCAAGGGCTCGGCCTTCGCCAAGAACTGCATCGTCGAGAACAAGCCGGGCGCCGGCGGTCAGATCGCGGTCCAGTCCATGAAGGGCGCCGCTACCGACGGCAGCGTGCTGCTCCAGACGCCCGCCTCGATGCTGATGATCTATCCGCACATCTACATGTAAGCGCCGGAGACAAAATCCCTCATTGAAGCGGCCAGAAGGTCTGGTTGCGCCGGAGTAAAAATGCACCGGCAGTTAGCTCTTTGCGCGGCGTGCAGAGGGCGGGGGGATGAAGGGCGTGGAGTTGTATGGACGGGTCCGCCATGCGGTGCGGATTGAGGGTGTGAGCCGTCGCGAGGCTGCGCGGCGGTTCGGGATCGACCCGCGGACGGTGGCCAAGATGCTGATGTTCTCGGTGCCGCCGGGATACCGGCGGAGCCGGTCGCCGGCGCGGCCGAAGCTGGACCCCTTCGTCGGTATCATCGATCAGATTCTGGAGGATGATAAAGGTCGTCCGGCGAAGCAGCGGCACACGTCGAAGCGAATCTTCGAGCGGCTGCGCGACGAGCACGGTTACGGCGGCGGCCTGACGATCGTGAAGGATTACGTGTTGGGGCAGCGTCAGCGGCAGCGCGAGATGTTCGTGCCGCTGCGGCACGATCCCGGGCACGCGCAGGCCGACTTCGGCGAAGCGCTGGCGGTGATCGGCGGGGTGGAACGGAAGATCCACTTCTTCGTGATGGACCTGGCGCACAGTGACGCGGGCTTCGTGCAGGCCTATCCGGCGGAGACCACGGAGGCGTTCTGCGCCGGTCATGTGGCGGCGTTCGACTTCTTCGGCAAGGTGCCGCAATCGATCCTGTACGACAACACCAGGCTGGCGGTGGCGCGGATCCTGGGTGATGGGACGCGCCAGCGGACGCGGGTGTTCAACGAGCTGCAGTCGCACTACCTGTTCGCCGACCGGTTCGGCCGGCCGGGCAAGGGCAACGACAAAGGCAAGGTCGAGGGTCTGGTCGGGTGGGTCCGGCGGAACCTGCTGGTGCCGCTGCCGCATGCCGTCAGCTTTGACGCACTGAACGAGCAACTGCTGGAAGCTTGTCGGCGCCGTCTTGGTGATCGGCTGCGCGGTCACGACGAGACGATCGGGGAGCGGATGGCGCGCGACCTGGCGGCGTTCCACGATCTGCCCCCGACGCCCTATGACGCCTGCGAGAAGCAGGCTGGTCGGGTCAGCTCGCTGTCGCTGGTGCGCTATCGCGGCACCGACTACTCGGTGCCGACCGCCTGGGGTCATCGCGAGGTCGTGATCCGTGGCTACGTCCACGAGGTGGTGATCTCGTGCGGCGCCGAGATCATCGCCCGGCACGTCCGATCCTACGAGCGGGAAGACTTCGTGTTCGACCCGCTGCATTACCTGGCGCTGCTCGAGCGCAAGATCGGGGCGCTCGACCAGGCGGCCCCCTTGGCCGGTTGGGAGCTGCCCGAAGCGTTCGCCACGCTGCGTCGCCTGCTCGAGGCGCGCATGGGCAAGCAAGGCAAACGCGAGTTCGTGCAGGTTCTGCGGCTGATGGAAGTGTTCAGGATCGATGACGTCGCCGCCGGCGTGCGCGATGCCATCGATCGCGGGGTGATCGGCTTCGATGCGGTGAAGCATCTGGTGTTGTGCCGGATCGAGCGCCGGCCGCTACGCCTCGACATGACGGTGTATCCTTACCTGCCGCATGCCAACGTGGCGACAACCTCGGCCAGAACATACATGGACTTGCTCGCCGGGGTGACGTCATGACCGACACGCCACAGCTTCTGCTTGGCCATCACCTCAAGGTGCTCAAGCTGCCGGCATTCCTGCGCGAGCATGACAAGCTCGCCCGGCAGTGCGCCGCCGAGGGTGTCGAGCATACAGGCTACCTGTTGCGCCTGGCCGAACTCGAGCTGATCGAGCGCGAACGGCGGATGGTCGAGCGGCGGATCAGAGAAGCGCGGTTCCCGGCGGTCAAGAGCCTCGACAGCTTCGACTTCCTGGCGCTGCCGTCGCTCAACAAGACATTGGTGCTCGAACTGGCGCGCTGCGAGTACGTGCTTCGCCGCGAGAACGTGATCGCGGTTGGCAACAGCGGCACCGGAAAAAGCCACGTGGCGCTCGGCCTGGGGCTAGCAGCCTGCCAGAAAGGCCTGTCGGTCGGCTTCACCACGGCAGCCGCCCTGGTCAACGAGTTGCTCGAGGCACGCGACGAGAAGCGGCTGCTGAGGCTGCAGCGCCAGCTTGCCGCCTACAAGCTCCTGGTGATCGACGAGCTCGGTTACGTGCCGCTATCCCAGACCGGCGCCGAGCTGCTGTTCGAGGTGTTCAGCCAGCGCTACGAACGCGGCTCGACTATCGTTACCAGCAATCTGCCGTTCGACGAATGGACCAGCGTGTTCGCGTCCGAACGTCTCACCGGTGCGCTGCTCGACCGGCTGACCCACCACGTTCATATCCTCGAGATGAACGGCGATAGCTACCGGTTGAAACAAAGCAAACGGCGTCAGCGTGGCATGCGATCGCCCGAAATCAGGGGCAACGCCGACGACACGTGAAGCAGGGCCGCCCTCGGCCGCCGCATCACACCCTCCGCCAATCAAACTTACCGTCACGGCTTGCACCGGTGGGTCCACAGGACAGCCCCGCGCGCTGCTACGTCAGCCTCTCGAAGGGCACTCCGCAGCGCGCGGGGCTGTCCTGTGGACTACCGGCACAAGCCTCCGTCCCGTGCCGACAATGCCGATACTCGCTGATGCATTTTTGCTCCGGCCCGCCGATGCATTTTTAGTCCGGCGTTGACAGCGTTCGACGCGATCATCGTCGGGGCCGGATTCTCGGGCCTCTACCAGCTCCACTGCCTGCGGGATCGGCTGGGCCTCACGGCGCTCGTCCTCGAAGCGGGCGCCGGCGTTGGCGGCACGTGGTACTGGAACCGATACCCTGGAGCGCGCTGCGACTCGGAGAGCCATGGCTACTGCTACTCGTTCTCGAAGGAGCTCTTCGAGGGTTGGGAATGGTCCGAACGCTATCCGGCGCAGGCGGAAATACTGCGCTACCTCGACTACGTTGCGGATCGCCTCGACCTGAAGCGGGACATTCGCTTCGACTCGCGGGTGACGGCGGCGCGGTATGACGAGCCCGCCAACCTGTGGCATGTGACGACGAACGATGGCGCCGAGGTCAGCGCCAGGTACCTCATTACCGCCGTCGGCTGCCTGTCGACGGCGAACGTGCCGGACATTCCGGGGCTCGCCGGCTTTGCCGGGCAATGGGTCCACACCGGGCAGTGGCCCCACGAAGGCGTGGACTTCGGCGGCAAGCGGGTTGGCGTGATCGGCACCGGCTCGACGGGCATACAGGCAATTCCGGTCATCGCCGAGACCGCCGGTCATCTGACGGTGTTCCAGCGCACGGCGAACTACAGCGTCCCCGCGCGCAATGCGCCCCTGACACGAGATTTCCAGCGCTACATCAAGGAGAACCACGCCGCCATCCGGCACGCAACGCGTCGCACGGGGAACGGGCAGCCTTTCTCCATCGAGGACCGCTCGGTGTTCGACGTGACCCCGGAGCAGCGACAGCAGCTTTACGAAGCGGCCTGGGACAAGGGCGGGCTGCAGTTTCGCGCGACCTTCCGCGACCTGCTCATGGACAAGGCTGCCAACGATACCGCGTCCGACTTCATCAAGAGCAAGATCCGGCAGATCGTGAAGGATCCGGCGACGGCGGAGAAGCTGGCGGCCATCGATCATCCCTACGCGGCCAAGCGGCCGCCGATCGATACCGACTACTTCGAGACGTTCAATCGCCCCAACGTGTCCCTCGTCGACGTCCGCGCCGCGCCGATCGAGGCGATCACGCCCACGGGCCTGCGAACCCGCGACGGCCGGGAACATCCACTCGATATCATCGTGTTCGCCACGGGCTTCGACGCGATGACGGGGCCGCTTGTGCGCATGAACATCGTCGGACGAGACGGCCTGACGCTGGCCGAGGCCTGGAGCGCAGGGCCCCGCAATTATCTCGGCTTGCAGGTCGCGGGCTTCCCCAACCTGTTCACCATCACCGGTCCCGGCAGTCCGTCGGTGCTGACCAACATGCCGGTGGCCATCGAGCAGCACGCGGAGTGGATCACCGACTGCATCGCCTATCTGCGCGAGCACGGCATTGCGCGAATCGAGGCTCGCCCGGAATCGATGGATCGCTGGCTGGAAGCGGTCGACGAAGCCGCGCACGCCACGCTGCTGCCGCACACGCCTCACTCCTGGTACCTGGGCGCCAATATTCCGGGCAAGCCGCGGGTATTCATGCCCTATGCCGGCGGCATGGTTCGTTATCGCGACATCTGCGAGGAGCTCGCACGCAAGGGCTACGAAGGGTTCGCGCTCTCTCGATAGGGCGCGATCGGAAAAAAAGAATCACAAGGGCGCGTCCGTCGGGCGTGCGGGAGGAGATACGTCGTCGTGAACCCCATGCTCGTTCACCTCGAGAACTTTCTGCAGGCCCTGTCCGCGGGAATACTCATCGGCGGTCTGTACGGATTGATGTGCGTCGGCCTCGGCATGATTTTCGGCATCATGCGGGTCATCAACTTCGGGCAGGGCGACCTGATGATGGTCGGCATGTACTGCGCCTACTATCTCTTCGGCATCGTCGGGATCGGCCAGCTCTTCGGCGCCGACGCCGGCTCGATCGTGGCCGCGCTCGCCGCCGGCCCGATCATGTACCTCTTCGGCCTGCTGCTGCATCGCCTTCTCATCCGTCAGGTGACCGGAGTGAAGGTCGCGGGCCTCGAAGGCGAGGGCCACTACGCGCAGCTCATCCTGACGCTCGGCCTGGCCCTGATCCTTTCCAACGGCGGGCTGCTGCTGTTCGGCTCGACCCCGGTGTCGATCAAGACGCCGCTGTCGTCGAGCGCCTGGGAGCTCGGGCCGCTTTTCGGCGACGACGTCAGCGTGTTCCTCAACAAGGCGCGCGGCATCGCGCTGATCATCGCGCTGGCAGTGGCGGCGGCCCTTTACCTGTTCATCAACCGCTCGCGTCTCGGCAAGTCGCTGAGGGCGGCGGCCGACAATCCGGAGGCTGCGACCTACATGGGAATCGATGTCGACAAGGCGCATCGGGTCGCCTTCGGCATCGGCACCGCGATCACAGCCGTCGCCGGCGGTCTGGTGGCCACCTACTACCCCTTCCAGCCTTATGTCGGCCTCGAGTTCGTCATCGTCATGTATGCGGGCGTGGTGCTGGGCGGGCTGGGCTCGATCTTCGGCGCCTTCTGGGGCGGCATGATCATCGGCCTCGTGCAGCAGCTTTCGACGCTCGTGCTGCCGACGCAGCTACAGAACACGGCGATCTTCGTCGTCTTCCTGCTGATCGTCTTCCTGAGACCGCAGGGCTTGTTCGGCGTCAGCGTAACGAGGGCTTGAGATGCGGCCCGAGACGCCTGCGCCCAAGGCCATCGTGCCGCGCACCCGGCGCTCCGCCGGCTCGTGGCTCCTGCCGCTGGTCGGCTTGACGGTCGTCTATGTCATTCTCGTCGCGACCGTGCGTAACCAGTACTACCAGCTCATGCTGACGCTGGTGCCCGTGTGGGCGACGCTCGGCATTTCCTGGAACATCCTGTCGGGCTATTCGGGCCTGGTGTCGTTCGGACACGCGGCCTTCTTCGGGCTCGGCGCCTACACGCTGACGATCCTGTTCGTCTTCCTCGGCGTCACGCCGTGGATCGGCCTGCCGCTCGCCGGCGTCGTCGGCGGGCTGGCGGCACTGATCATCGGCTATCCCACCTTCCGCTTGCGCGGCCATTACTTCGCGCTGTCGATGCTCGCCTACCCGCTGGCGCTGCTCTACGTGTTCGAATGGCTCGGGCTGCAGGAGGTGTCGCTGCCCATGCGCCGCGACGCGCCGGCGGCCTACATGCAGTTCAGCGACAGCCGCATCTACTCGCTGATGGCGCTCGGGCTGATGATCGCTGCCCTGCTGGTGTGCCTGAAGGTCGAGCGGTCGCGCTTCGGCATGTCGCTGCTGGCCATCAAGCAGAACGAGATCGCCGCCGAGGCGTCAGGCATCGACGCCTTCCGCTGGAAGCTCAAGGCCATCGTCGTATCGGGCACGATCGCCGGCACGATCGGCGGCTTCTACGTCATGGTGCTGCTGGTCGTCACGCCGCAGACGGTGTTCGGCATGCTGACCAGCGCCCAGGCCCTGATCATGGCGCTGTTCGGCGGTGTCGGCTCGGCGTGGGGACCTGTCATCGGCGCCGCCATTCTCATTCCCCTCACCGAGATTCTTCACGCCGAGCTCGGCGACAGGCTCCCGGGCATCCAGGGCGTCGTGCTGGGTGCGGCGATCATCCTGATCATCCTGACGGCGCCCGAGGGCATCTTCTGGAAAGTGCGCGACATGCTGCAGCGGCGATCCACCCGGAAAGGGGATGCCGGTGACCAGGCCGCTCCGCAGGCCATGGCGGCGGACGAGGCCACGCCCGACGCCCCGGCGCGCACCGCGCCCTCGACCGACGCGCCCGTCGTGCTCGAGGTGCGCGGCCTGTCCAAGAGCTTCGGTGGGCTGAAGGCGGTGCAGGACGTGAGCTTCGCGGTGCGCGAAGGCGAGATCCTCGGCATCATCGGACCGAACGGCGCCGGCAAGACGACACTCTTCAACCTGCTCAACGGCATCCTCGAGGCCGACAGCGGCAGCGTCACCTATGCGGGCCAAGCGGTGCTCGGCCTGCCGACCAATCGGGTCTGCCACCTCGGCATCGGCCGCACGTTCCAGGTCGTACGCCCCTTTCCGCGACTGTCGGTGCTCGACAACGTCGTCGTCGGCGCCTACGCGGCCGCGCCGTCGGACGACGAGGCCTACGCGCTCGCCGAGGTCGCCCTGGCACGGGTCGGCATGGAGCGCGACGCGCACCTGCTGGCAGGCGGGCTGACGACCAAGCAGCTTCGTCTTCTGGAGCTGGCGCGCGCCCTGGCCGCAGGGCCGCAGCTTCTGCTGCTCGACGAAACTCTGGCGGGGCTCGGCGCCGATGCGGTGGAGGACGTGCTCGGCGTCATCACCCGGCTCGCCGCGGAGGGAATGACGATCGTCATCATCGAGCACACCATGCAGGCGATGGTGCGGCTGGCCGATCGGTTCGTCGTGCTCGACCATGGCGCCGTGCTGGCAGAGGGGCTGCCGCAGGACGTGACGCGCGATCCCCAGGTGATCGAGGCTTACCTCGGGAAGAAGTGGATCCAGTATGCTCGAGCTTGACGGCGTGCATGTGGCCTACGGCGGCCTGAAGGCGCTCGACGGCGTGTCCGTGAAGGTCGGCAGCGGCGATTTCGTGTCGATCGTCGGGCCCAACGGCGCCGGCAAGACGACGCTGTTCAAGGCCATCTCGGGCGCCGTGAAGCCAGTCGCCGGCCGCATCCTTTTCGAAGGCCGGGACCTCGCCGAGGTCGCCCCTCCCGACCGGCCCCATCTCGGCATCGCCCACGTGCCCGAAGGCCGCCAGGTGTTTCCCAACCTGAGCGTGCTCGAGAACCTCGAGATGGGCGCCTGGACGGAGGCTGGCCGGCGCGAGTGGAACGCGAACCTCGGCTATATCCTGAAGCTGTTTCCGGTGCTGGAGCAGCGCAGCCGCCAGCTCGCCGGCACGCTGTCGGGCGGCGAGCAGCAGATGGTCGCGATCGGCCGCGGGCTCGCTTCGTCGCCGCGGCTGCTGATGCTGGACGAGCCTTCCATGGGCCTGGCTCCGGCGATCGTCGACACCATCTTCGAGCGCATCATCGAGATCCGCCGCGACAAGAAGCTGACCGTGCTGCTGGTCGAGCAGCGCGCCGTCGAGGCGCTTCAATCGTGCGATCGCGGCTATGTGCTGGAGACCGGGCGCGTCGTGCTCGAGGGCACCCACGAGGAGCTGCTGTCCAACGATCGCATCCGCAAGGCCTATCTCGGCATCTGAATCGCATCGAACATTCGAGGCCGGGCCAAAACAACAAACATCAACTGCTCCAAGGAGGAAACGACATGACAAGCATGCAACGACCGAATCGCCGAACCGTCCTGAAATCCAGCCTGGCCGGCGCGGGGGCGCTCGCGTTGGGCGCGCGCAGCGCTGCCGCCCAGCCCAGCGAGGTGAAGATAGCGCTGATCGTCCCCCTCTCGGGACCCTGGGCGCGCTCGGGACAGCTCAAGAAGATGGGCGGCGACCTCGCGGTCAAGCACATCAACGAGCAGGGCGGCATCAAGGCGCTAGGTGGCGCCAAGCTGCGCCTCATCTCCATCGACGCCGGCGACAACGTCGAGAAGGCGAAGAACGCGGCCCAGCGCCTCGTATCGTCGGAGCCCGACGTGGTCGCCGGCGGCGGCGCCTGGCTGTCGTCGTTCACCCTCGCCGTGACCGAGGTCACCGAACGCGCCGACCTGCCGTGGCTGACGATGGCGTATGCCGATCAGATCACGGCGCGCGGCTACAAGAACGTCTTTCAGACCTCGTTGGTCTCCAGCGCTATGGTCGCCGACGCCGTGCCGACGGCACTCAATATCGCCGAGAAGGCATCGGGCAAGAGGCCGAGCACGGTATACGTCCTGCGCGACAACACAGCAGGTCCTACGGCGTTCGCCAAACCCCTCATGGAAGGAGGCCTCGAGCGCTTGAAGCTCAAGCTTCTCGGCGAGGACATCTACACGCCGCCGATGGCCGATGCCACGCCGCTCGTGCAGAAGATCAGGTCGGCCCGACCGGAAATGCTCCTGTTCCTGCCGACATCGACACCCGACGTGAAGTTGACGCTCGAGAAGCTGAACGAGTTCGGAATGGGCCAAGGACGACTGCCCGTGCTCTCCAGTGGTGGCGGGCTCGGCCCGCCCGAGCTGCTGAAGCTGGTCGGCAAGGACCTGCTCGAGGGCCTGCTGTTCTCGATCGCCAACTGGCCAGCCAAGGGCCAGGAGAAGCTCGCCGAAGACTTCAAGAAGGAAAGCGGCGAACCGTGGATGACGCAGGACACGATCGGCATGTACGGCCATGTGTGGATCCTGAAGGAAGGGCTCGAGCGCGCCGGCAAGGCCGATCGCAAGGCGCTCGGCGAGGCGCTTCGCACCATGGAGACGAAGGACGGCTCGGGCCGGTTCTTCCCCGGCGGCAACGGCGTCATGAAGTTCGACGACAAGGGTCGCCGGGTCGGCGCCGAGATCGTCTTCGTGCAGTGGCAGGGAGGCGAGCCGATCACCGTCTATCCTCCGGCATCGGCCGTGCGCGCGCCGATCTGGGGCAAGCGCTGATCTCGACAGAGCCTGGAGCCGAACGACGCCCGGGAAGCCCCATAAGCGTTAAGATAGGTCGAAGGTTCAACCAAGACCTCTTCCTGAGGAGGCCGCGCAGCGGCCGTCTCGAAGGATGGGCTACAGGCGAAATCGTTGGAAAAGCGACGTTGCAGCATCCGCACTGTTGCCGACCCTTCGAGACGCGGCCCTCCGGGCCGCTCCTCAGGGTGAGGATTCTCCTTAAAGTAAAGCCTATGCCCCTCCGCCCCCTCTCGGGGGCACCTCCCCCGATTACGGGGGAGGAATTAGGCGGGCATTCCTTAAAGCCGATAGGTGCTGTCGATGCGGGCGTGGCCGTCGTCGGTCCTGGCGCGGCCGTCCTTCACCATCTGGACGAGGTGAGCCAGCATCGAGCGGCCGGCGGCGGCGTGCAGGTGGATGGGCGTGTCGGCATAGTTCTTGGCGACCATCTGCGGGATGGTCTGCGGTCCTTCCTTGAGCCGAGCCATGATTTGCGCCTCGCGGCCCAGGCGATGCTCGATATAGGACTGCACGAACGGGTTGGGATTGCGGATCTCCGCGCCGTGGGTCGGAATGTAGAGCGTCTCCTCGCGCGGCAGGAGCTTGCGCAGGCTGGCGAAGTAGTCTGCCATGTTGCCGTCGGGCGGCGAGATCACCGCGGTCGACCAGCCCATCACGTGATCGCCCGACAGCAGCGCCTTGTCCTCCTTCACCGCGAAGCAGAGATGGTTGGAGATGTGGCCCGGCGTGTAGACCGCCTCGACGTTCCAGCCGTCACCGTGAACCACGTCGCCGTCGCCGAGCTTGATGTCAGGCGCGAAGGCGAGATCGCCCGCCTCTTCCGGCTTCTCGCCGGCCGGCGGCTTGGGATGCGGCCCGTAGGAATAGACCTTGGCGCCGGTCGCCTTGGCGATGGCGGGCGTCGCCGGCACGTGATCGATATGGGTGTGCGTGACGAAGATGTGGGTCACCGTCTCGCCGCGCACGGCATTCAGCACCGCATCGATATGGTCCTGCATGTCGGGACCGGGATCGACGATCGCCACCTTGCCGTGGCCGATCACGTAGGTGCCGGTGCCCTTGAAGGTGAACGGGCTGGGATTGCGCGCGACCACGCGACGGATCAGCGGCGTCACTTCCATCGCCGTGCCGTAGTCGAACTTGAAGTCCTTGATGAAGGGAATGCCGGGCATGGGGCCTCTCAGGGCGCGGGGGGCGTGAGCTTGTAGAGCGCGTTGCGGATGTCGGAGCTGACATAGACCGTGCCGCTGCGGGCGACAGCGACGCCGGTCGGGACCAGCGCCGGCGGCCCGCCCGGATAGGCCGGCAGGCCAATATCGAGGTTCGAGGCGATCACCGTCTTTGCCCCGGTGGCGCGATCGATGGCGACCACGCGCTTCTGGCCGACCTCGGCGACGTAGAGGCGCCCATCGGGACCCACATCGATGCCCTCCGGGCCGGCCAGACCGTCGGCAACCACCCGGCGCTCGCCGGTCGAGACGTCGATCTCGGTGACGGCGCCGGCGGCGATCTCGGTGACGTAGATCAGGTTGCCCGGACCCTGCGCCAGCGCCGCCGGCCCGCGCAGCTCCTTGACCAGGGTCGAGCGCGTCTTACCGTCAGGGCTCACCTTGACCAGGTTGGCGCTCGCCAGCTCGGCCACGTAGAGCGTGCCGTCGGCCGCTTCCAGCGCATCGACCGGAGCGGCAAAATCGCCCAGGGTGGCCACCAGCTTGCCGGTCTTGCGATCGACCTTCTCGACCGTATTGGAGAACCAGCTCGTCAGAAGCACATGACGCGGCCCGATCGACAGTCCGAGCGGATAGGCATGCGTCTCGCCATGCACGCGCAGCACGTCGGCGACGGCACCGCTGTGGCCGTCGACCGTGCGATAGCTGAACACGTCGGCGACATGCACCGTCTCCTTGCCGCCCTCGGTGGTGACGGCGAGGTCGCCGGGAATCGCGAGCTTGCCCTCGACAATGGTCCTGTACGCCCCGGTCTGCTTGTCGACCAGGTAGATGCCATTGTCGGTCATCGAGGTGACGAACAGGCGACCGCGCGAATCGAAGGCGAGATTGTCGAGCCCCGGCTTCATCGAGGCGACCAGCTTCTTGGCCTTGCTCGTGAGGCTGATGCTCCAGATGCCGCCGGTGCCGGTATCGACGACGTAGACGTTGTCGCGGTTCTGCGGGTCTATGTTGGCGGCGGCCGGAGTCTTGAAGCCCTCGGCGATGACCTCGATCGCCCCGGTCTCGAGATTGATCTTCACCACCTGGCCCTTGAACCACAGCGGCCCATAGAGGAAGCCATCGTCCTTGTGGATCTCGAAGCCGTTCAGACCGCCCATCTTCTCGGCGATGCGACGCAGCTCGGTGCGCGGGAACGGCTTGAAGTCGGGCTTGTCGACGTTCTTGAGATCGACCTCGTAGAGCGCATCGCCGAGGAAGACCTCGGACACGAACAGCCGGCCATCCTTGCCGAAGGCCAGCGAGTTCGGGCCGCCCATGCCGTTGGCGACCTCGATGGTCTTGCCGTTGGGCCGGCGAATATAGATCTTGCCCAGCAGAAAGGCGGTCCACGCCATGGTGCCGTCCTCGGCGAAGGCGATGTCGTCGGCCATGCCGCTCGGCGGATCGATGACGCGATCGACCTCGCCAGTGTCGACCTGAACGCGGTAGAGCGTCTGGCCGACAACGGAGCCCGCGAAGAGCTGGTCGTCCTTGTTGAAGGCAAGCCCGTGCACGCCGTGGAACCACGAACCCGGAACGAGAAACTCCTGGCTGTATTCCTTGGGTGGCGCCGGCGGCGCCTGTTGCGCGAGCGCGCTGCCGGCCACGGCAAGCACCAGCGCCAACGACGTCACGAAGCGGCCCAGCCTCATCCCATCCCCTCCGACCCTCTTGCGGCGCGGACTGTAGAGCATTCCTGCTCTGGAAAACATGGGCCCGCGGCGGCATGTGAGCACGCTCTTCATCTTCCTCCCCAGCATCGCTGGGGAGGTGTCCGCGTCTTCGCGGACGGAGGGGTCATGAGGCATGATTCTCGACCCCTCCGCCCCCTTGCGGGGGCACCTCCCCAGCGAAGCTGGGGAGGAGAATGAAGAAGTTGCGGAAGGAGAATGAAAGATGACGTCCGCGAACCGGGAAGCCGCTCCTCTCCCGGGCGCACCGGCCTGTGACAGCACGGCCGGATCGGCTAACATCGCGGCGATACGAGCGATGTTGAATTTCGCAGGAGGGAAGTCATGGCGGGTCCGCTTTCGGGACTGACGATCGTCGAACTGGCCGGCATCGGTCCGGGACCGATGTGCTCGATGATGCTGGGGGACATGGGGGCCGACGTCATCCGCATCGACCGCACCAAGGCGCACGTCATGGACCGCTTCGCCGATCCAAAATACGCCATTCACAATCGCAGCCGGCGATCGGTGTCGGTCGACCTGCAGAAGAAGGAAGGCATCGAGGTCGTGCTGCGTCTGATCGAGAAGGCCGACGGCATCACCGAGCCGTTCCGCCCCGGCGTCGCCGAGCGGCTGGGCGTCGGCCCCGATATCTGCCTCGCGCGAAATCCCAAGCTGGTCTATGGCCGCATGACCGGCTGGGGCCAGGAAGGCCCGCTCGCCAAGGCGGCTGGCCACGACATCAACTACATCGCGCTGACCGGCGCCCTGCATGCCATCGGTCCCAAGGACAAGCCCTCGCCGCCGCTCAACCTCGTGGGCGATTTCGGCGGCGGCGGCATGCTGCTGGCCTTCGGCATGGTGTGCGGCCTGCTGGAAGCGCAGAAATCCGGCAAGGGGCAGGTCGTCGACGCCGCCATGGTGGACGGCACGGCCCTGCTGCTGGGCGGCCTCTACGGCATGGCCGGCGCCGGCTTGTGGAACGAGAACGACCGCGAGACCAACGTGCTCGACGGCGGCGCGCATTTCTACGGCACCTACGAAACCAAGGACGGCAAGTTCGTCTGCGTCGGCTCGATCGAGCCGCAATTCTACGATCTGCTGCTCGAGAAGACCGGGCTGAAGGGCGAGAGTTTGCCGGCGCAGAACGACCGCAAGGCGTGGGCGCAGCTCAAGAGCCGGCTGGCCGGCATCTTCCGCACCAAGACGCGCGACGAATGGTGCGCCATCATGGAAGGCAGCGACGTCTGCTTCGCGCCGGTGCTCACCATGTCCGAAGCGTCGAAGCATCCGCACGCCAAGGCCCGCAACGCATTCGTCGACGTCAACGGCTTCGCCCAGCCCGCACCGGCGCCGCGCTTCTCGCGGACCAAGGAGAGCATCAAGGGCCCGGCCGCCAAGCGCGGCCAGCACACCGACGAGGTGCTGAGCCAGCGCGGCTTCTCGGCCAAGGAGATCGGCGAGCTCAAGGCGGCGGGCGTCATCGGCGCGCAATGAACTGCGAACCGCGCCGCGGACAGGGACGTCCTTCTCCTTCCCAGCTCTGCTGGCCAGGGAGCAGGCGCGACTCCAGTTCATCCCCCGTAATCGGGGGAGGTGCCCCGTCATACGGGGCGGAGGGGGAAGGCCACAGACAAGATGTCTCGGATCCCGACGTCGGGATCGGAAGGATCTCTACTGAGGCTGTCCCCCTCCGCCCCCTATCGGGGGCACCTCCCCCGCTGACGGGGGAGGCGAGCGGGATATGTCCGCTCCTCAGCGGCAGAGCCGGTGAGGACGCTCATCGCCCGCGATCCGATCCGGAAGAGCGATCATGATCAGCGCCTTCGAACGTGCGGTTCGCCAGCTCGGCGACCCGCGCCTGCGTGGCGTCATCTGGTGGTCGCTGGCGCTCAGCCTGGTGCTGCAGATCGGCATCGCCGGGCTGGCCTGGTGGGGGCTGCAGTCGTTCGCGACCTTTGAGATGAAGTGGATCAACGAAGCGATCCGCTGGTTGGGCGGCGGCGCGGTCATCGTGCTGGCGCTGATGCTGTTTCCGGCGAGCTTCGGCATCGTGATCTCGATCTTCCTCGAGCAGATCGCCGACATCGTCGAGAGCGAGCACTACCCGCATCTCGGCCGCGCGCGCGGCATCCCGATCTGGACCGGCATCTGGACGGGAATCGTCTTTCTGCTGGCCGTTATCGCCCTCAACCTGGTGATGCTGCCGTTCTACATCCTGTCGATCTTCATCGCCGGCCTGGGTGCCGTGCTGTTCTACGGTATCAACGGCTGGCTGACCGGCCGCGTCTACTACGAGCAGGTGGCGCTGCGCCGCCTCACCCCAGCCGAGGTCAAGGCATGGCGCCGCAACAACATGGGCGTGCTGTGGCTCACCGGCATCGTCATCGTCTTCCTGGGCACCATCCCGATTCTCAACCTGATCGTGCCGGTGCTGGGCGTGGCGGCGATGGTGCACGTCGCGCAGCAGCTCAAGCCGCCGCCCAATACGCCCGGCCGCCCCCTTAACCCGTCCTTGGTCCCGCGTTAGATTGACCGGCATGAGATTGGCTCGATCAGCGCTCGTGTTGGCGCTCCTCCTCGGCGCCTGCACCACCGATTCGCAGGGCCCCTCCCTGAGCGGTGGCGAGAAGGGCGTGTTCAGCTCCCGCAATGCCGGCACGCCGATACCGGCCGACCGCATCAAGGGCCTCGACGAGACCCAGCTCGCGGCGCTGCTCGGCGCCGGCGTGCTCGACCGCAAGGACGACCCGGCCCGCACGCTGCGCTACCAGTCCGACGCCTGCCAGCTCTTCGTCCATCTCTACCGGCGCGGCGGCACGACCTGGCGCGCCGAATACGCCGACGCCTACGATCTCCATCTGCGACCGCTGCCGGTCGATCAGTGTGCCGGTTCCGTAGCTGCCCAGAAGCGCCGCGTGGCCTGACGAAACCGTCAGTGACACCCCAGGCAGGTGAGCGGCACCCGAGCTGACGGGTCGGCTCGGCGCAACGCGGCGTTCCTGGCATAGGCGGACCCAGGAAGCTCGCGGCTCATGCGATCGAGATCGGCGTTGACCTTGGCCGGTTCGCCGAGGCTCGACCAGCCATCGGCAAGTGCGCCCAGCAATTCGCCACGGCCATGCTCACTGAGCTTGCTCCAGTAGGGCAGGCTGGTGGCCACGACGAACTCGAAATCGCCAATGGCGATGGCAGTGAGCTTGTCCGCCCCGGCCCGATCGAAGGGGCGCAGGCCGCGTGCGTACGGTTGCAGGCCGGCGCCACGCGAAACGCGCACGGCAATGTCGTTCGGGGCCAGCGACACGGCGCGTTCCATGTCGCCAATGCCTTCGGCCGAGAGCTTCAGCCCCTCGGCGATTAGCTTCATCGCGCGGCCGAAGGCCGCGGTGTCACCGTCCATGCCGGCGAACATGTCCTCGCGCACCTTGAAGTCGAAATGCTGCTGAGCGAGAGCGGCGATGCTCACCCCAAGGGCGAGAAGGAGGAGGGCCAGCGGGCGCATGGCTAGCCCACCGCCCGGGCGAGGCGCCCGCCGCGTCTTGTCAGGTTGACCAGCCAGCCGATGCCGATCCCGGCGACCATCCCGCCGATCGCGGCCGACAGCCCGATCCAGGCCGGCTCCGCGCGCAAGGCCGGCATGAAGCCCAGCAGGACACCCTGGGCATAGCGCACGACGAAGATCGAAACTCCGAAGCACAGGCTGAACCAGCCACCGGCGATCTCGAACCGGCCGTCGGCGTGCGGGCGCACGGCGCGGCGGCTGCCGAGAGCGTAGCCGATCGGCAGCGCCGCACCGGCGGCCACCATCCAGGCAATCAGCGAGAGGATCGGTTGCGGCGACTGTGCAATGCTCGCCGCCGACATGCCGACGCTGACCAGCGGCAGGATAGCGAGCCGCTGCGGCCGCATGACGCGCGGCCTGAGCCCGTACCAGCCCAGCCACAGCACCAGGAGCAAGAGCGGCCAGACCCACAGCGGGGTGTTGGTGACGATCGGAAGAAGCATCGACATGGCGTTCCCGACAGACGTGCGGTGGCACCACCATCGGCACGCCGGCACCGCCGCTCCATCGTCCTTGCGTGGAAGTGCTGGCGTTTTTCGCGATCTGTCCGGATCATTCGCTCACGATGCGCGAATGGGCCCCCGTCCGGACGATCCCCTATCACCTTCCGTGGGTGCTGGGGCTGGCCGTGGTCATGGGGGTGACAGGGCCATTCGGCAGCTTCGACACGATGAGCCTCGGTGTCCGGCTGGTCTATTTCACCGCCATCGGCGTTCTCACCTGGGCCCAGGTCATTGTCTGCATCGTCGGGTTGCGCCAGATCGAGGCGACCAACCAATGGCGCGTTCCGGTCCGGATGGCGGTGGCGGGGCTCGTGGCGGCGCTGCCGACGACAGCCGAGATCATCGTCCTGCACGGCTGGCTGGTGGCACCGATCCCGTGGCGCGCCTTCCCCTACATCTATCCGCAGACGGCCTTCCTGTCGGTCGTCATCTCGATCCTGATCGGCTTGTCGGTCGATCGGCGCCTGCATGCCGAGGCCGATGCCGAACGCGCCCGGGTGGCCGCCACGTCGCCGCCGGCCGGGCCGTCGAGCGAACCGGCGCCGGCGCCCGACTTCTTCCGCCGCGTGCCGCCGGCTCTGGGCCGCGACCTGCTGGCACTGGAGATGGAGGATCACTACCTGCGCATTCACACGGCGCTCGGCAGCGACCTGATCCTGCTGCGGCTGCGCGATGCGCTGGCCGAGCTGGGCCCAGCGCGCGGCCGACAAGTGCATCGCTCGTGGTGGGTGGCCGAGGGAGCCATCGCGTCGGTCGAGCGCGACCCACGGCGGCCGATCCTGGTCCTGCGCAACGGCTTGCGCGTGCCGGTCAGCAAGACCTTTCGCGACCCGGTGAAGGAGGCCGGCTGGCTGGCATGATCCGTATCGGAATTCTCGGTGCCGGCGCCATGGGAGCGACGCACGCCGCCGCCTGGGCCGGCATTACCGAGGCAGAGGTCGTCGGCGTGTTCTCGCGCGATGCTGCGCGGGCGGCGGCGGTCGCGGCGATGGGTAAGACCTGCCCCAGCACCGACGCCGCCCGGTTGATCGGCCGTCCCGACATCGACGCGATCGACGTATGCCTGCCCACGCGAGTTCATCCCGAATTCGTCATTGCCGCCTTGCGGGCCGGCAAGCATGTCTTCTGCGAGACGCCCCTGGCGCTGGAGCTTGGCGACGCCCGGGAGATGCAAGCGGCAGCGCGACGCGCCGACCGTCTGCTGCAGGTCGGGCTACTGATGCGCTCCGTGGCGGCTTGCGAGCATTTGAAGCGCGAGACGGAAGCGGGCAGGCACGGCCGCCTGTTCAGCGTCACCACTTGGCGGCTCGGATCCTACCTACGTCGCGAAGGTCCCGACCGCAAGGCCCACTACGGCGATCCCTCGACCGAGCTGATGACCTTCGACTTCGATCTGATCCATTGGCTGATGGGACGCCCGACCACAGTGTCGGCCAGCGCCGTCCAGACCGCGCACGGCCCCGGCGAGATCTCTGCCGTGCTGCAGTACGAGGACGGCCGGCACGCCACGGTCACGGCGAGCGGCTTGATGCCGCCTGGTTTCGCTTTCACCGCGGGCTTCCGCGCCTTGTTCGAGCGCGCCGTCTTCGAGCAGTCGACGATCTTCGACAACGACGGTCCGCCCACCGGCACCTTCACCATCGTCCAGGGTCGGCAGTCGGCGAGGCCCGTGACCGTGCGAGGTGCCAACCCTTACCAGGTCCAACTGCAACGCTTCGTCGACTGCATTGCCGATCGCGCCGATCGCGCCCTGCTCGACGTCAGTCAGGCGATCGAGGCTCTCGTCCTTTCGAAGGCCACCCAGATATCCCTCGCCGAACGACGCCCCGTCGAGATCGACTAGACCAAGGGCGCCTCAGCAGCCGCCGCGATCCTCGCGCCACAGGTCGAGTCGCTCCTGGACCGGCCGGTCGGAGAAGGAGAACAGCACCGCTTCGTCCGTCGCCGCGTGCACGACCGGAGCCCAGCTCGGGACGACGAAATGGTCACGCTTCTTCCAGCGGAAGGTCTTGTCGCCGATCCGGCTTTCGCCCTGGCCTTCGACCACGGAGAACACCGTGCCGTCGGTGCAACGGTAGGGCGCCGACGCGAACCCCTTGGGCAGGAGCTGCATGAACGTGCCCATGGTGGCGATCGGCGCGCCGCCGTTCGCCGGGTTGACGTAGCGCAGCTTGTAGCCGTGGCAGGCATCCGGCGGTCCCGCCTTGGCGAGGCGGTGCAGCGCCTCGCGCGTGCGCGCGTAGGGATAGTTGAAGATCGGCGAGGTCTGGCGCGCCGGCTTCCAATCGACCGGCAGCAGGCCGCTGGCGTATCTGGCCTCGGACGTGCCTTCGGGCGAGGTGACGGCCTGCACGTCGCTCTCGCCGTTCTGGGCGAAGCCCGCGTTGAACAGCGCCACCAGCGGAATGTCGAGCCCGTCGAGCCAGACCATGGGCTTGCTCGACTCGTTGCCGTGGTCGTGCCAGGTCCAGGTCGGCGTGATGACGAAGTCGCCCTCGTGCATGATGGTGCGCTCGCCGTCGACGGCGGTGTAGGCACCTTCGCCTTCGACGATGAAGCGCAAGGCCGACTGGGTGTGGCGATGGCTGGGCGCGACCTCTCCCGGCAGGATGAGCTGCAGACCGGCATAGAGCGTGGGCGTGATGCAGGCCGAGCCCGGCATCGCCGGGTTCTCGAGAATGAGCACGCGCCGTACTGCCTCCTTGGCAGTGATCAGCGCGCCCGATTCCATGAGGAAGGGCCGCACCGCATCGTAGCTCCAGCAGGCCGGCTGGTATTTCGGCGCCGGCTGCAGCGGCACGAGTTGGTGCAGGGACTCCCACAAAGGCGCCATCGAGAGGCCGCCGATGCGTTCGTAGAAATCGCGGCGGGCATTGTTGCGGGTTGCGGGCGTGGCCATTCTGCAAGCCTAGAGCACATTCCGGTCGGCCGAAACAGCCGACCGCAATGTGCCTGTCGCAACACCTTTCGCCGGTGCGCGCATTCCCGAACAACGGAACCGCTGGCGGTTCCATCATTGGGGAATCGCTCTAGCCTACTCGGCGGCGACGCGCAGCGGCGGTCGGAGGCGCGAGGCCGCGCGGGCCTGGCAAGCGGCGGCGAAGGCGTCGAACAACTTGGTCGAGACAGGATTCTCGAGCGCCCGGTGCTCGGGGTGCCATTGCAGGGCGAGCGCGAAGGCCGGCGCGTCCGGGATGCTGAACGCCTCGACCTGGCCATCGTCGGCGACGGCTTCCAGCCGGGCGCGCGCCGCCAGCCGGTCAACGCCCTGGGCATGGAGCGAGTTCACCATGATACGGCGCTCGCCCAGCAACCTGTGCAACAGGCCGCCCTCGACGATGTCGATGGCATGGGCCGGCGCGTAGTTGTCGTCAACGGTCGGGCCCTTGGGCGACCGGTGGTCGCGGCGACCTTCGACCTCGTGGACGAGCTGGTGGAGCGTGCCGTCCAGCGCCACGTTCACTTCCTGCAGGCCGCGGCAAATCGCCATCAGGGGCACGCCCCGTTCGATCGAATGACGGATCAGCGGCAGGGTCGTGGCGTCGCGCGCCGGATCGTGCGCCGTGCCCGATCGGCTCTGCTCCCCGCCATAGTGGTGCGGCTCGACGTTCGAAGGGCTGCCGGTCAGCAGCACGCCGTCGAGCCCGTCGAGCAGGCGATCGAGGGCCGCGGTCATCGCCGCCTCCTCGTCGAACTCGGGGCCGATTGCCGGGATCAGGACTGGCAGGGCGCCGACCGAGCGGATGGCTGCCTGGATGTATCGGTCGCCGACCGTGTGATGCCAGCCGCCGCGGCCATTTTCCTTGAGGCACGCAGTGATGCCCACGAGGGGGCGAAGAGCTGGAGGACGGCCGGCGGGCGGGCGAAGAGCAGGTCGTTCCATATCCTTGCGGGTCGGTGCAAAAGCAGTGCCCGCATCATCGTATCGACGACAGCATTTTGCAATTGACGAAGGTCTGCGCCAGCCCGCTCCTTGTGCAGTGCAGCCTTGCATGGTACCGCCCGCCGCCGAGATCCCGCCCCTCGCAACAGCGAAAGTCCACCATGTCGACCACACCGCCGCCCTCTCCGCCTCCCGGTACGCCCCAGGCTCCCGCTGGGCCTCTCATCATGCACGGCCAGTACATCAAGGATCTGAGCTTCGAGAACCCGCGCGCGCCGCAGAGCCTGATTGAGCAGACCCAGCCGCAGCTCACGCTCAACGTCCAGGTCGCCAACCGTCAGTTCGACGTCAAGACTTTCGAGGTCTCGCTGACCATCGAGGCCAGCGCCAAGACGCCCAAGGACGAGCCGCTGTTCATGCTCGAGCTGATCTATGCCGGCACCGTGACCCTGGGCGACGTGCCGCAGGAGGCCTACGGCCCGCTGCTGTTCATCGAGACGCCGCGGCTGCTCTTCCCATTCGCCCGCGCCGTGGTCGCCAATGCGACGCGCGAGGCCGGCTTCCCGCCGCTCAACATCGCCCCCGTCGACTTCGTGGCGCTCTATCGCCAGCAGCTCGAGGCGGCCGGCGGCAAGCTCCCCGGACTGGGCGACGGTCAGATCGGGCACGCCTGAGGCAACGACAAGCCACGGCATGCTGCATTCCACCAGAGAAGGTATCTGAATCGGGGCCAGACCGTCGGAGCTCGGATCATGTCCAACCTGTTGCAGCACGGCGAGCTCGTGCCACTGGATCAGATCGCGCCGATGCTTCTCGAGCGCATCGCCGCCACGGCTCTGGCCGAGCCGGCCGTGTTCTCCGAGTGGATCGAGCATCTGGCGGCCGATAATCCCGGCGGCAACGCCATCGTGCTCCGGCCGGATGCCACGCCAATCGGCGACTTGCAGATCGACTGGACCGACGAATGCCGCCGTCACCGAATCTGTGCGGTTGCCGCCCTCGGCGACGTCCGGGTGGCCGGGGCGATCACGAACGCGAACCTCGACGGCGGCCCGCTGCTGTTCGTCGGCGGCGATCTCGAGGCAACGCGCATCGAGAAGGGCGGCGCGAACGTCGTCGTGCTCGGCAGCGTGAAGGCAGCCGGCGTGGTGCTTTGCGAGTACAATCACGGAGTCCTGCGCATCGGCGGCGATCTCGATTGCGAGGCCCTGATCGTGCTCGACCAGGATGTGCTCGTTCAGGGCTCCGTTCGCGCACCGCATCTCGACTGGGACGAGGGCGATCTGCGCGACCATCTCGTCGCCGAAGTATTCGACGACGACGACAGCGACCTTCCGGACGGCACTATCATCAGGAAACGCCTTGCCGCAGCCTTGCCGGTGCTGAAGCAACCATGAGACGCGGCGGATGGCGCGCTGGTGCATCGTCGGGTCGTTGACGATCGGCCTGATCGCCCTGGCGATCCTGTCCTCGCTCGAGCCGCCGTCCGACGTCGCGATGACCGCCAATCTCATGGCCAATCGCGCGACATTCGACAGGCTCCTGGCCATGATCCAGGAGGATCGAGGACTCTTGCGGGTCGATGTCGACTGGACCGATCCTGCCGATCCGGAACAAGCCGGGATTTCGCCGGCTCGCATCGCCGAGTACCGGCGGCTGATGCAGGCCATCGGCGTCACCCGAGGCTTCTCGGCGGACGAGAAACGTCACGGCATCCACTTCATCGCGTGGGCGAGCGGCCTGTCGACAAGGGGACGAAGCAAGGCCTACGTCTGGTCGAGCACCGGCAAGTTCGAGGACTCACAAGTCGCGAGCAGCCTCGACGAGACATGGCGCGACGGGGGGCGGCATGTGTGGGCCTATCGCCACCTGGATGGGCCCTGGTACCTCTACCTGCGACGAGACTGAGCCGGCATTGTGGCCAACCGGCTTGTCGTCCCAGGCGACGGCTCGGACATCATGTCGAGGAATCGCCCCTCACGTCTGGCGAGCCGCCGGGAATGTCGCGACCAGGGGCACGTCGAGGGCGCTGACGTACTCCGGCGTGACGCCGCCAGGAGCGCCCCAGCCGGTTACGCCGGCCTCGAAGAACTCGACATTGGCGGCGATGAAGGGCCGCTCGGCCTCGGGCACGTCGACGTCCTCGTAGATCGCCTGGACCGGGCAGACCGAGACGCAGATGCCGCAATTGATGCATTCGTCGGGCTGGATGTACATCATCCGGCCGCCTTCGTAGATGCATTCGACCGGGCAGACCTTCTGGCAGATGCCATCTTTCACATCGATGCAGGTCGAGGTGACGACGTAGGTCATCGCCCCTGCCAGCGCGGCGTGCGCTTCTCGACGAAGGCCTGCACACCTTCGTCCTGATCGGTCGACTGGAGCGCCGCCACCAGGGCCGGCAAGCGCAGCATCTGCGCCTGCTGCGGCGACAGCCCGGCGCCACGGCGCACCATCTGCTTGACCGCCTTCACCGACAGCGGCGCGCAGGCAAGGATGTCGGCGACCCATCGCTCGACCGCCTGGTCGAGCTCGGCTTGCGGCACGACCTCGTTGACCAGGCCCATGCGCCACGCCTCTGCCGCCGGCGTGCGTCGCCCGGTCAGCAGCATGCCCATCGCCAGCACATGCGGCAGACGTCGCGGCAGGAGCGCGATACCGCCGTCGAGGGCGAGCCGGCCGACGCGCGGCTCGGGCAGGCCGAAGGTGGCGTTCTCGGCGGCGACGACGATGTCGCAGCCCAGCACCATCTCCATGCCGCCGCCCAGCGCATGCCCGTTGACGCGGGCGATCACCGGCACGTCGAGCGTCTCGCGCAGCGACAGGCCGCCGAAGCCGCCCGGTCGCGCCGCCGCCCAATATTCCAGGCCGGTCTTGTTGCCGCTCTGCTTCATGTCGGCACCGGTGCAGAACGCCCGCTCGCCGGCGCCGGTGAGCACGACGCAGCGCACCTGCTCGTCGGCCTCGATGGCCGCCCAGATCCGGCACAGCTCGGCTTCCGACGCCTCGTCGATGGCGTTCATTCGATCGGGGCGATCGATGGTGACGCGCGCAACATGGTCGGCGACGACGAAGCGGATGGTCACGAGAACACCTTGGCCGCGCGCAGCTCGGCGATGCGCTCGGGCGCGTAGCCCAATTCGGCGAGGATGTCGGCACCGTCGACGCCGAGCGGCGGCGGCGCGTGGCGCAGCCGGAAGGCCGACGGGTCCATGGCGATCGGCGAGCCGACCAGACGCAGCGGCTCGTTGCGACCGCCGGCTCCGCCATTGGCATCGCCGTCGATCGTCACAACCATGCCGTTGACCGCGGTCTGTTCCGACGCGAGCGCCTCGCCGAGCGTCTGCACAGGCGCCGACAGCAGATCCTGCTCCTCCAGCCGGCCGAGCCAATAGGCCGTGGTGTTGGTCGAGATCTTGCCGCGGAACAGGCGGTGCAGCTTGGCCTTGTTCTCCATCTGCTTGGCGAAGGTCGCATACTCGGGGTCGGCCGACAGATCGGGCAGGTCGAGGGCGCGGCAAATGTCCTGCAACGGATTGGCCTTGAAGGCACCGACGATCACCACCGCGCCGTCGGTGGTCTCGAACACGCCGCTCAACGGGAAGGACCCCCAGTTGAGCTCGCGCTTGCGGCTGAGCCACATCGAGGCTTCCTGCATCTGCATGGCGAGCATCGAATCGTAGAGCGACACCGAGATCGCCTGGCCGACGCCCGTCTTCTCGCGCTGCATCAGGGCGAGCAGGATACCCTGCACCATGTGCATGCCAGCCGAATAATCGGCCAGCGCGGTCGAATAGAGCGTCGTCGGCAGGTCCTTGTCGGGCTTGCGCGCCATCACGCCGCTCACCGCCTGGGCGAGGATGTCCTGGCCGCCCTTGTGCGCGAACGGTCCGCTCTGGCCGAAGCCAGAGCCGAAAGCGCAGATGATGCGCGGGTTGATCTTCGAGAGCTGGTCGTAGCCGAAGCCCATGCGATCCATGACGCCGGCGCGGAAATTGTTCACCACGACGTCGGCGGTTTTCGCCAGATCGTAGACCACCGCCTTGCCGGCCTCGCCGCGCAGGTCGAGCGCGATCGAACGCTTGTTGCGGTTGAGGCTGCGGAACACCGGATTGTTCAGCCCGTCGGGATCGTCGGCCAGCGACGTGCGCGACAGGTCGCCCACGCCCGGCCGCTCGATCTTGATCACGTCGGCCCCGTAGTCGGCCAGCATCTGGGTCGCGCACGGACCCATCATCACTTGCGTGAAGTCGAGCACCTTGACGCCGCTCAGCGGCTGGGTCGCCCCCCCATCGGCATTGCTGTTGTCGCTGCTCATTCCGCGGCCCTCAGAACGGTGGCGTTGGCAGCCGGCCGGTCGCCCGGATCGGCGCCGCGATCGCGCAGGCGGGCCTGCAGGCGGCCGACCTCGATGCGATCGAGGGCGACACCGCTCTCCAGCGCCAGGGCGGCCGCCTCGCCCGCCGCCTCGCCCATCGCCATGCAGGGCGGGATCTCTCGCGACATGCGCTGCGCCGACGACGTCGCCGAGTAATGCCTGCCGGCGACGATCAGGCCGCTCACCGCGCGCGGCAACAGGGAACGGTAGGGTGTGTAGTAGTCGCGGCCGCGCGCTACCGAGTCGGCGAAATGACGGCGCTCGGTGACATCCTCCTTGGTGACGACGTAGAGGCCTTCGAGCAGGCGCGTCTGGCGGATGCCGAGCTGGGGCGCCACGTCGACGACGAAGCAATCGCGGAAGCCCGGCATCTTGGCGCGCAGGTGCTCGACCAGGCTGGCGATGCGCTTGCGGCCCTCGAAGTCGGCACGCGTCAGGTCGTCGACCTTGAGGCCATCATAGTTGGCCATGTGCGGGCAGTTGCACCACACCACGCCCGGCAGCGGCGTCTTGAGCCACCATTTGTCCCACGACCCGCCGATCAGCTTCTTGGCGTCGCGATCGATCGCCTTGAAGGCCACCGGGTCGTCGTATTCGAAGCGCTCGGCCTCGACCGTATCGACGCCGCCCAGGCGGAACACCGTGGTGACAATGTAGGCGCCCTCGATGAACGGTACGCCCGCCGAGGCGGCGACGTCGAGATCGCCCGTGGTATCGACCACGACCTTTCCCAGGATCGCCTGCCGGCCTTCCTTGCTCTCGCAGATCACGCCCTTGATCGCGCCGTCCTCGACAATCGCCCGGCTGAACCAGCTATGCAGGCGCAGGTTGATCTTGGCTTCCGCCACCATGTCATTGGACGCACGCTTGAAGCCGTCGGGATCGAAGGCTGCGGCGTAGACGATCGGTTGCGGCTTCATGTGGGAGGTGAAATCGAACACGCCCCAGCGCGACCATTTGCGCCACATCGTCGGATCGGATCGGCGGTCGGCCTCGGGCGGCGTCACCGCGAGCCCCATCCGCTCCATGCGCGCGATCAGGTCGGCGCACAGGCCGCGCACGGCGATCTCGTCGCCGTTGCACATGTCGTCGAGCACCAGGACCATGCCGCCAGACGCCAGGCCGCCGAGATAGGGATAGCGCTCGAGCAGGGTGACGGAGAGCCCGTTGCGCGCGCCGGCCAGCGCCGCCGCGATGCCGGCCGGGCCGCCGCCCACCACCACCAGATCGGACGACGCGGCGACGGGCACGTTGCCGCCGGGCTCGGCGACGTGTTGAGGTGTTGCAGTCATGGAACGGCTCCTTCTTTCGCCTTCCTCCCCAGCTCCGCTGGGGAAGTGTCGCCGTCATACGGCGACGGACGGGTCATGATCTTCATGATCCTCGACCCCTCCGTCCGAGAAGACGCGGACACCTCCCCGGCGAAGCTGGGGAGGAGAGCGGGTCGAGTGTCATCGACAACCAACAAGGTCACGGGCTCTCAGGCGTTGTGCGTCACGTTCCAGCGCAGCATGCGCCGCTCGGCGATCGAGATGACGCCGAAGAACAATGCCGAGAAGGTCGAGCCGACGACGATGGTGGCGTAGAGCAGCGGCGAGTCGAAATTGTAGGTCGACTGGATGATCAGCGCGCCGATGCCCTTGGTCGAGCCGATCCATTCGCCGACGATGGCGCCGATCACCGCCGTGGAGGCCGCGATCTTCAGGGCCGAGAACAGGTAGGGCAGCGCGTTGGGCACGCGGATGCGGAAGAACACCTCGCGCGGTGTCGCCGACAGGATGCGCATCAGCTCAAGCTGCTCGGCGCGCACGTCACGGAGCCCGCGCGTCATGTTCACCAGGGTCGGGAAGAAGCAGATGATGCCGGCGATGGCGATCTTGGGCTCCATGCCGTTGCCCAGCAGCAGCACCAGGATCGGCGCCTTGGCGACCACCGGGATGGTGTTGACCATGACGGCGATGGGAAACAGCGCCTCTTCCGCCGTCTTGCGCCAGACGAAGACGGTGGCGAGGCTGATGGCGGCGAAATTGCCGAGCAGGAAACCGAGCACGGCCTCGATCGCGGTCGGCAGCAGGTTGCTCATCAGCATGTCGAAGCGCTGCACCAGCACCTCGGCCACGGCGATCGGCGAGGGCGCGATGAACGGCTTGATGTCGAAGATCTCGACCGCCTGCCACCACACGACGAGGAACAGCAGCACGGCGGCCACGGGAAGCACGCGGCGGCGCCAGGCGAGATAGCGCTTGTGGGCGATGAAGCGCGCTTGTGCCTCGACATCCTCGACGAAGGCGCCGCCCATCGCCATCGGCTCGGCCTGGTTCGCCATCAGCAGGTCTCCAGAATGCGGCGCAGGGTGCCGGCCAGGGCGACGAATTCCTGCGTCTCGCGCATCGCCAGGCGGCGCGGATTCGGCAGGGTCACCGGCACCAGCTCGCGCACGCGCCCCGGCCGCGCCGCCAGCAGCAGCACTTGCTGGCCGAGGAACGCCGCCTCGTAGATCGAATGGGTGACGAAGACGATGGTCGTGCCGGTCGACTCCCAGACCTGCAGCAGCTCCTCGTTCAGCCGATCGCGCGTGATCTCGTCGAGCGCGCCGAACGGCTCGTCCATCAGCAGCAGCCGCGGTCCGGAGACCAGGGCGCGCGCGATCGCCACGCGCTGGCGCATGCCGCCCGACAGCTCATGCGGCAAGGCGCCCTCCCAGCCCGCAAGCCCGACCAGATCGATCAGCTCGCGCGGCGAACGCGCGCCGGGCAGGGCCTTGCCGCCGCCGACCTGGAGCGGCAGCGTCACGTTGTCGAGCACGTTGCGCCACGGCAGCAAGGCGGCGTCCTGGAAGACGAAGCCGATCTCGCGATTGAGCCGCGCCGTCGTCGGCACGTCGCCGAGCAAGGTGATCTTGCCGCCGGTCGGCTCGATCAGGTCGGCCATGACGCGCAGCAGGGTCGACTTGCCGCAACCCGACGGCCCGAGCAGCGTGAGGAAGCTGCCGCGCGCGATCGACAGATCGACATTCTCGAGCGCGGTAACCGTGCCGCGCTCGGTGGTGAAACGCACGGAGACGCGCTCGCAACGCACCGCTTCGGCGCTGTCGGCCGGCGCGGCGGCGGAGCGGGCGAGGGCCACGGCCATGGTCAGCCGATCTCTCAGCCGACCTTGGCGCGCTGGCTCTTGGTCGCGTCGAGGATGCGGCTGGTGATCACGTCCTCGAGCTTGGGCGGCCCGGCGGAGAACTGCTTCAGCTCGTCGTAGAGCTTGATCTGCTCCTGCCACACCGCCGGATCGAAGGCGCCCCAGCCGTTGGCCTGGGTGTTGGCGTTGAAGGCGAAGGCGAGCAGCGCCTTGCTGCCCTCGACCTCGTCGTCGCGCTTGAGGTTGGGATAGTCCTTGACCAGGAAGTCGACCGCCTTCTCGGTGTTCTTCAGCGCGTATTCCCAGCCGCGCGAGGTGGCGCGGACATAGGCGGCCAGCATGTCGGCCTTCTTCTCGATCGTGTCCTTGGTGGCGTAGTAGGGCAGCGCGTAGAGCCGCACGCCGGCATCCCACAGGCGGAGATCGATGCGGTCGGGGCCGAGCACCTTCAAGGTCGTGGTGTTGGTGACCCAGCCGCTCACCACGTCGGTCTGGCCGGTCAGGAGCGGCGTCATCTCCGAGCCGATGACGACGATCTCGATGTCCTTCTCGGTAATGTCGTGCTTCTTCATCAGGGCGTTGAGCAGCACCTTGGCGGTCGCCTGGATGCCGACCTTCTTGCCGATCAGGTCGCGCGCCGTGCGTACCGGCTTCTTGGGCAGCGAGAAGTAGGCGTAGGGGTGCTGCTGCAGGCCGGTGGCGAAGCAGGTCACCGGAATCTTCTGCGATGCCGCCAGCATCAGCGACGGGCTCGACGAGACCTGACCGATCTCGTGCCGGCCGGAGGCGACGATCGCCACACCATCGATGCTGGGGCCGCCCGGCTGGATGACGACGTTGAGCTTCTCCTCCTCGAAGTAGCCCAGATGCTTGGCCGCCACCTCGCCGATCTGGTTGTTGCCGGCGAGCCAGCCGAGCTGAAGGTTGACGGTCTGGGTCTTGCCCTGGGCGAAGCCGCCCGACGGCAACAGGCTCGCGGCGGCGAAGCCGGTGGCGGCGGCCGAGCCGAGCAGCGCGCGGCGGCCGATCTTGCTGGATGAAAGTCTGCGCATGACGACGTCCCCCTCCTCGGCGGCATATTCACCGACGGCGATTCCCCCGACCCCACGCTATTGACGCGCCGTGCTCTAGAAAAGAACATTAATTCGCGCGGTGCGCTGCTATTTCGGCAGCGCACGAGCACTCATTTTCCTCCCCCGTAATCGGGGGAGGTGGCCCGTAGGGCCGGAGGGGGAAGGCCTCAGTCGAGACGCTTCTGATTCCGACGTCGGAATTGGAAGAACCTCGACTGAGGCTTTCCCCCTCCGCCCCCGTGACGGGGCACCTCCCCCGATTACGGGGGAGGCTAGGAGCGGCTAATGCATGCGGCCGTGCTGCGCTATTTCGACCATGTCGCCCGCCACGGCTCGATCCGCAAGGCGGCGGACGCCCTGTCCGTCGCGTCCTCGGCGGTCAATCGGCAGATCCTGCGGCTCGAGGACGAGATGGGCGTGTCGCTGTTCGAGCGCGGCCGGCGCGGTGTGCGGCCGACCGCGGCCGGCGAGCTGCTGCTGCGTCACGTGCGCGAGACGCAGAACGAGTTCCAGCGCACGCGCGCGGAGATCGCGAGCCTGGGTGGCACGGTGAGTGGCGACGTCCGCATCATCTCGCTCGAGTCGCTGCTGGTCCGCTTCCTGCCGCAGGTCGTCGAGGAGATCGCAGCGCGTCATCCCAAGCTCAGTTTCACGGTGCTGGCGGTGCACCCCAGCGAGATCGGCGAGGCGCTGCGCTCGGGCGACAACGATTTCGGCGTGCTGTTCGTCGACAACCGCCAGCGCGGCGTCGACGTGGTGGCCGAGTTCCCGACCGCGATCGGCGCGCTGATGCGGCCCGATCATCCGCTGGCCGGCGCCAAGTCGGTGACCCTGACCGAGTGCGTGCGCCATCCGGTGATGATGCTGCAGGATCGCTGGCTGCTCGACGCCATCATGGCCATGGAGTTCGCCGACTCCGGCGCGCGGCTGACGCCGCGCATCGTCTCCAACTCCATCGAGTTCATGCGCCAGGCGGTCAAGTCCGGCCTGGGCATCGGCTTCTTCTCGCCGATCGGCTTCATCGACGAGATCCAGCGCGGCGAGCTGGTGCACGTGCCTCTGGCCGAGCCCGGGCTGGCGCAGAGCCGCATCGGCATCCTGGTGCCGCGCTATCGCCGCCTCTCCCCGCCGGCGCGGCTGATGATCAACCACATCAGCGCGCGGCTGCGCGAGTTCGGCGACCTCCTCGCCCGTCCGCCGCGCCGCTCGCCGCGCCGTCGAGCCCGATCCCGCCGCAGTTGAGATAGAGGAGTAGACATGGCCCTGGTCCTGACAGGCGGCGCAGTGCTGACCGTCGACACCACCGACCGCTTCCTGCCGGCCGCCGACATTCGCATCGACGGCACGACGATCGCGGCCATCGGGCCGTCGGGCACGCTCGCCCGACCCGGGGATCAGGTGATCGATGCCGGCGACACGCTGATCACACCCGGCCTGGTCAACGTCCATACCCATGCGGCGACAGCGTTCTTTCGCGGCCTGGCCGACGACCGGCCGCGCGAATTCTGGAACGGCTATGCCGTGCCCGGGCAGGAGCGCTTCACCGTCGAGGATCATGTCGCCTCGGTGAAGGCGGCGTGCGCCGAGTTCCTGCTGAACGGCGTCACCTGCATCGCCGACCGGCTGGGCAACATGGACCGCATCGCGCCCGCCATCGCCCAGTCCGGCATCCGCGCCATCGTCGGGCACAGCCTGAGCGACAACCGCGCGCCGGCCGACTGGCGGACCGCCGAGGCGGTGCTCGAGCGGTTCGGCACCGACCCGACGGCGCGCGTGTCGGCCGGCATCGCGCCTCACGCGCTCGACACCTGCTCCGACGCGCTGCTCGGCGAGTGCGCGCGGCGGGCCGAGCGCAGCGGCGCCAAGGTCTTCATTCACGTCGCCCAATGCGAGCCCGAGGTCGCCGCGATCCAGGCCCGCGGCCACGCCGGCGCGCTGGCCTGCCTCGCCGATACCGGCCTCGCCAACAGCCGCACCGTGGCGGCGCACGCGCTCTACCTGACCGACGCCGAGCTCGAGGCGTGGCCCACCTACGGCATCCCGATCGCGCACTGCCCGGCGAGCAACCTCAAGATCGAGGCACGCACCATGCCGCTCGCCCGCCTGATCGGCCGCGTGCCGATCGGGCTCGGCACCGACTGGACGGTGACCAACAACAGCATGGACATGCTGGCCGAGGCCCGGCTGGCCGCGCTGGTCGGCAAGATGCGCGCCGACGATCCGACCGTGCTGACGGTCCGCCAGATGCTGCGCATGCTGACCATCGACGGCGCGCGCGTGCTCGGCCTCGACCACCTGACCGGCAGCATCGAGGTCGGCAAGCGCGCCGATCTCGTGGTGTTCGACACCAACCAGCTAGAGGCCACGCCGGCCCACGATATGGCGTCGAACCTCCTCTATTCGATGTACGGCCGCATGGCGCGCGACGTGATGGTCGACGGCGAGTTCCTGGTCCGCGACGGCGAACTCACGCGCGGCTCGGAGCTCGACCTCGTGCGCGATCACCGTCGACGTGGTGCGATGTAACGCGCTTCCCCCGTAGTCGGGGAAGGCGATCACATCCTCACGCTCGGAGCCACAGCGGATCGGCGATCTGCTTCAGAAAGGCGGCGTGGGCGGCGAGCTCCTCCGCGGTCGGGGCGTGCGGACGCGGCGGGCGCACCGGACGCGGGCCGGCGCTGACGCTCCGCCGGGCTGCGCCAATCAGGCCGACGTTCAGGCCCAGGTCGCGCTGCCGACCGCCGCTCAGCTCTAGATAGACCTCGGCCAGCAGCTCCGAATCGAGCAATGCGCCGTGCTTGGTGCGGTTGGAATTGTCGACGCCGAAACGTTCGCACAGCGCATCCAGGCTGACACGCTGGCCAGGGAACTTGCGGCGCGCCATCGACACGGTGTCGACATAGGCATTGGCGAGTTTCGGCCGGCCCACCCGCTCGAGCTCGGCGTTGAGAAAGCCGATGTCGAATTGCGCATTGTGGATGACGAGCTGGGCCTCGCCGATGAATCCCAGGAACGCGTCGACCTGATCGGCGAACAACGGCTTGTCGGCGAGGAACTCGTCGGTCAGGCCGTGAATCTCCTGTGCCTCCGACGGCATGGCCCTTTCCGGGTTGAAGTAGGTGTGGAACGTCTTGCCGGTGGCCACCGTGTTGACCAGCTCAAGGCAGCCCAGCTCGACCACGCGATGGCCGGACAGCGGATCGAGGCCGGTGGTTTCGGTGTCGAGAACGATCTCACGCATGTCGACCTTGTAGCCTACTTGCGCCGGCCTCGCGCGAGACGGGCTGTGAATTTCTCCCGCCATGGATTGGCCGGCCAGAAGCGGCCTCGACCTTGCTCGAGGATCGCGATGGCCTTGGCGAGCGCGCGCCGGGTCGGCGCGAGGCCGAGCCCGGTCGGAATGACGATGCTGGCCTTGCGCCGCTTGACGGCGTCGGGGACCTGCTGGCGCAGGATACCGTCGAGACGCTGTTCGGTCATGCCAGGCCGGGCCATCACCCGGCGGCGCTGCAGAAAGCCGGGTGCGCTCACCACCAACGTCGCATCGACCCGGCGATCGCCCAGGCCTTCGAACAGCAACGGGATATCGAGCACGACGAGCCTCTCCTGTCGCAAGGCCGCTCGTTTGAGAAAGGCGCGCTGGCGCTCGCCGACCAGGGGATGCACGATGGCCTCGAGCCTGCGCAGCGCCTCCTTGTTGCCGAACACCCGCGCGCCCAGCGCCTGGCGATCGAGCACGCCGTCTTTCACCACGCCGGGGAATGCCGCCTCGATCGCCGGCAAGGCCGCGCCGCCGGGCGCTTGCAAGGCGTGCACATTGGCGTCGGCGTCGTAAACGAGCACGCCCATCTGCCGCAGCATCCTGGCCGCCGTCGATTTGCCCATGCCGATGGAGCCGGTCAGGCCGACGATCATCATTGGAAAGAGGCCCTCGGGATTGGTCCTGATTGCCTCCCCCGTAATCGGGGGAGGTGCCCCGTCACACGGGGCGGAGGCGGAAGGCCGCAGTCAAGATGCTTGCAGTTCCGACGTCGGAACTCAGGAATCTCGCCTGAGGCTTTCCCCCTCCGACCCTGCGGGCCACCTCCCCCGATTACGGGGGAGGAATCGAAAATGCCGATCATGCGCGCGGGGTCACCGGATTGTCCGCCTTGTGCAAGCGCGCCACCCAGATCGCGAGAGCGGCAAAGAGGGCACCCACGAGCACGACGCCGATCGCGACCAGCGGCCGGTACCATAGCCAGGCGACGGCGATGATCGCCGGAGCGATCACGGCCGTGAACAGGAGCCCGACCACGCCGGCGCCGGCGCGGACGACGTCGCCGATGACGGGAACGAGATCGCCGATCGCACCGAGCGGCCCCAGGATCAGGCAGAACCCGATGAACATCAGCAGGCAGCCCGCGCCGCGGATCAGCCAGGTGAAGGTCTCGTTCTCCTCCTGGGCCGACTTGAACATGTCGGCCGAGGGCACGCGGCCCGGAACGATCAGCTCGACCGTGCCGCCGGCATGGGTCTGATAGGGACCAAGACCGATCGGTGACTGGCGGGCGATCACGCTCGCCTCCTGCAACGGCACCTCGCTATAGGAGATCCTCATGTCGCCGAGCACCGGCTGAGCCGGATCGTTGGCGATGTAAAGCACGCCGTCGACGATCCGCACGGGCTTGCGCAGCCGGCGCTCCAGCGGCGCCGCCCGATCGTCTCCCACCGGCAGGGGTTGGGCGGTGCCGAAGTCGCTCACCAGATTCTCCGGCAGGCCGAATGCGCCGATCCGCGGTTTGGGCGCGAGCAGATTGCGCTCTTGATAGGTCATCGCCGGATTGGCGTGCCCGGTGCGCTCGTGGAACTTGGACGAGTCGACGGGATGGTCCATCCACTTGCGGGCGTAGCGGTAGGTCGTGATCCTTTCCTCGGCGCCGCCCAGCTTCTTGTGCGTCTCGGTCTGCTGCTCCTCGGTCCACTGGTACATCTCGACCTTGCGCACCAACCGCAGCCCGGTGCTGCGGATGCCGAAATCGACGTCGCTGATCGAGCTTCCGACGACGACCGGCCCCGCGACGTAGACGAGCCTGCCGTCGTTGGCGGGATCGAGCTTCGCCGGATCGACCGTGAGCACGACGGCCGCCCCCTCGGTCAAGGACTGCGCCGTCTCGATGGCGCGGCCCTCGTTCCAGAACAGCAGCATGCCGGCCCCGACGGCCATCACGAGCCCGACGACCGCTCCGGTGAACGACCGTCCGAGACGGGTCAGCCAGCCGGTCCGCTGGACCTCGCTGACCTCGTCCCGCCCCCCTTCTTCCTCGGCCATGCTGATCAGGGCACGAGGACGGTCTGGCCGGTCGTCTTACGCCCTTCGAGGTCGATGTGCGATTGCGCCGCCTCGGCCAGCGGATAGCGCTGGTCGATGGCGATCTTCACCTTGCCGCTCTTGACCATCCTGAACAGCGATGCTGCCGAGGCTTCGAGATCCTTGCGCGTTGCCGTGTAGGCACCGAGGCTCGGCCGCGTCAGGTAGAGCGAGCCCTTGGCGTTGAGGATGCCCGGCGGCTGCGGCGCCACCGCCCCCGAGGCGTTGCCGAACGAGCACAACAGGCCGCGCGGGCGCAGGCAGTCGAGCGAGGCATTCCAGGTATCCTTGCCGACGCCGTCGAACACCACCGGGACGCCCTTGCCTTTGGTGATCTCCTTCACCTTGGCGACGACATCCTCCTTGGTGTAGTCGATCACCCACTTGTAGCCGTTCTTCTTGGCGAGCTTGGCCTTCTCCGGCGACGACACCGTGCCGATGCACTTGTAACCGCGCGCCTTGGCCCACTGACCGAACAGCAGGCCGACACCGCCGGCGGCGGCATGGAACAGCACGATGTCGCCCTTCTTGAGCCACGGCTTGGCGCAATGGTCGACCAGGTACTCGGTGGTCATGCCCTTCAGCATGATCGCCGCGGCCTGCTCGTCGCTCACGCCCTTGGGCACCTTCACGAGCTGCTCGGTGCCCATGAGGCGCTCCTGGCAATAGGCACCCAGCACACCGCAATAAGCGACACGGTCGCCCTTCTTGAAGCCGCGCACCCGCGGCCCGACCTCGACGATGACGCCGGCGGCCTCGCGGCCCACCGCGTTGGGCAGCGGCGTCTGGTAGAGGCCGGAGCGGGTGTAGACATCGATGAAGTTGAGGCCGATCGCGGTGTGCTTGACCTTGACCTGGCCCGGCCCCGGCTTGCCGACCTCGACGTCCTCGAGGACCATCTTCTCCGGTCCGCCATTCTCGTGCATCAGGATCGATTTGGACATGTGAGCTCTCCCCTTTCGTGGTGTCTTGTCGATTGCGCTACTCGGCCGCCTTCTGCGACTGGGCCTGGTACTTCTTGATCTCGTTCTCGACGGCCGCCTGCGACTGCACCGAGTAGGTGCCGCGATTTCCGGCGGCGGTGTCGTAGCTGAGCTGGCGCAGCCCGTTGGCGCCGCGCTGGAAGTGCGGATGGACGAAGCGCGCCATCAGCTCGTAGGAACGCAGCGTCGCCGGCCAGTCGGCCCAGTTGTTGGCGAGCAGCAGCACGGCGCCGAAGCCGCCGTCGGATCCCTTCCACAACCTCTCGAAGTGCCGGATGCAGTCGTCCGGCGTGCCGATGCAAGCGATCCCCTCCTTGGTCAGGAACTCGGCCGCATCGGTGATCCCGGGCGGCAGGATCGGGAACGTGGCGACGTCGGTGAAGTACTTGGCATAGCGGTCGATGCCGAACTTGACCTCCGCGAAGGCCTGCTCGCGCGTCGGCGCCACGTGGGCGAAGGTGACGATGCGCCACTTGCTGCGGTCGGCGACCTTGCCATTCTGCTTGGCGTGGTCGGTGTAGATCTTCCAGTTGTTGGCATGCGCCAGCAGCGCGTCGTCCGACGTGCCGCCGATCGACAGCATGCCGATGCCGTGGCGGCCCGAGGCGACGGCGCCGACCGGCGAGCGGGCGCAGGCCACCGCCATCTCCATGCCGGGTTGGCTGTAGGATGGGAGCTGAAGCTGGGCCGCGGTGAGATCGAACCAGTCGGTCTTGGCTGTCACCGACTTGCCGTCCATCAGCTCCATGATGACGTCGAGCGATTCGTTCATGCGGCTGCGCTGGTCGGCCGCCTTCACGCCGATCTTGGCGGCATCGTGCACCAGCGCACCCGGGCCGACCCCGAACATGGCGCGGCCGCGTGTCATATGGTCGAGCTGGCGCATGCGCGAGGCGAGCATGAACGGATTGTGATAGGGCAGCGACACCACGCCGGTGCCGAGCCTGATGTGGCGGGTCCGCTCGGCCGCCGCGGCGATGAACATCTCCGGGCAGGCAATGATCTCGAAGCCGCCGGAGTGATGCTCGCCGATCCAGGCCTCGTGATAGTTCAACCGGTCGAGGTGCTGGACCAACTCCATGTCGCGCTCGAGGGCGAGCGTGGGGTTCTCGTCCAGGGCATGGAACGGTGCGAGAAAGATGCCGGTTCGCAAGTAGCGGTCGGTCAAAGGGATGTCCCCACTTGTGAGATTGCTGATCGGCGCCGAGTATAATCACCGCGCCATCGCGCGCTAGAGCACATTCCGTTCGGCTGTTCCAGCCGAACGGAATGTGCCCGTTGCAACTGGCAACGCGGTGCGCGCACTTCGGATTGGGGCACGCCAGCAGCGCGCCCCAATCGGAAATCGCTCTAGTCCGGCCGTGCCGGATCGACAGGAGAGTGCATGCATCGACGCCGCTTCGTGCTTGCTGCAAGCGCCGCACTGGCCGCCCCCCGCGTCGCCCGGGCGCAGGACACGTTCCGCAGCGCCAAGGCAGGCTATCGGCTGGTGACCCTCAGCCGCGATCTCGAGCAGCCCTGGGGCATGGCCTTCCTGCCCGACGGCCGCCTGCTGATCACCGAGCGGCCGGGCCGGCTGCGCGTGTTCGCCAACGGCCGGCTGGAACGCCTGTCGCTCTCGGGCGTACCGAAAGTCTATGCGCGCGGCCAAGCCGGGTTGCTCGACATCTGCCTGCACCCGGACTTCGCCCGCAATCGGATGCTTTACCTGTCCTACATCAGCGATGGCCCAGGCGGGCCGGTGACGACGGCCGGCCGGGCCGAGCTCGGCGACGGCGGCTTGCGCGATATGACGCCAATCTTCGAGGCCCTGCCACGCCGGTCGGGCAGCCTCAATCTCGGCGCGCGGCTGCTGTTCGATCGCGCCGGCCTGCTGTACGTGACCTGCGGTGATCGCTTCCAGATGAACCAGGCACAGGATCTCGGCGACCTCGCCGGCAAGATCGTCCGCCTGCGCGACGACGGCTCGGTGCCGCCGGACAACCCGTTCGTCGGCCGGGCGGGGGCGCGGCCGGAGATCTTCACCTGGGGCAATCGCAACCCGCAGGGCCTCGCCCTGCATCCTGAAACCGGCAAGGTCTGGGAGGTCGAGCATGGGCCGCGCGGCGGCGACGAGCTCAATGTCCTAAAGGCTGGCGCCAACTACGGCTGGCCTCGCGTCACCTACGGCGTGAACTACGACGGCAGCAAGATCACCGACAACCGCAGCCTGCCCGGCATGGAGGACGCGCTGCGCACCTGGGTGCCCTCGATCTCGCCCTGCGGGCTTTCCTTCTACACCGGCGACCATTTCCCCGGCTGGAAGGGCTCGCTGTTCACCGGGGCGCTGTCGGCCTATGCGTTGTTCCGCATCGAGCTCGACGGCGAGCGCTATCGCAGCGAAGAGCGGTTGCTCGAAGGCCGCCTTCCCTATATCCGCGACGTGCGCCAGGGACCCGATGGGTTGATCTACCTCGTCACCCATAGCGACGAAGGCGGCCTCTACCGCCTGGAACCCGCGTAAGTTTCGCCCGGTCTTTGCCCATCATGCCGCCACCGCTCATTCTCGCTTCGGCCAGCCCCTCGCGGCGCCAGCTCCTCGCCAACGCAGGCCTCGACTTCGAGATCGAGCCATCGGGCGTCGACGAGGACGAAGTCAAGCGCAGCCTGCTCGGCGAGCGCGCCGGGCCGCGCGACATTGCCACGACACTTGCCGAAATGAAGGCCGTGCGGGTCTCGGCGCGACGCCTCGGCGCACTGGTGATCGGCGCCGACTCGACGCTTGCCTGCAAGGGCCGGCTGTTCGACAAGCCGCCGACGCTCGCCGCGGCGCGGCAGCAACTGATCGAGCTCGGCGGCCAAACGCACGAGCTCCACTCCGCGGTCGTGGTGGCGCAAAACGGCGCGCGCCTCTGGCAAGCGGCCGACCGCGGCCTGCTCACCATGCGATCGCTCACCGACTCCTTCGTCGACGCCTACGTGGCGCGCGCCGGCGACGCGGTATGCGCATCGGTCGGCGCCTATCAGCTCGAGGGGCTGGGCGCCCATCTGTTCAGCCGCATCGAGGGTGACTACTTCACCATCCTCGGCCTGCCCCTGCTGCCTCTCCTCGCCTTTCTCGCCGAGCACGGCATCGGTCTGGAGCAGCCGACATGAGCGCCTATACGACCCTTCTGGAAGAAGCGCGCGGCCGGCCGTTCGCCGCCATCGTCGGCTGGCCGGTCGCCCATTCGCGCTCGCCGGCGCTGCACGGCTTCTGGCTGAAGCAGCACGGCATCGACGGCCACTATGGACGCCTGCCGGTCGAGCCCAACCGCGCAGCCCTGGAAGAGCTCGTCGCCTTTCTGCGCCGCACGCCCAATGCCCGCGGCTGCAATCTCACCCTGCCGCACAAGGTCGACATCATGCCGCTCCTGGATCGCATCGATCCGGCGGCAGCGCGCATCGGTGCCGTCAACACCGTGATCAAGCAGGCCGACGGCACGCTCCTGGGCCGCAACTCGGACGGCTTCGGCTTCATGGCGGCGCTGCGCTACAACGCCCCGCACTGGCAGGCCGACGCCGGCCCGGTGGTCGTCCTGGGCGCCGGCGGCGCGGCCCGCGCCATCGTCGCCAGCTTGATCGATGCCGGCGTCCCCGAGCTGCGCCTGATCAATCGCACGCGCGGCACGGCGATCGATCTCGGGGTCGCCTTCACGCCCGAGGATGGGCGGCAGATCGTCGTCGATCACTGGGAGGACCGCGCGAAAGCGCTCGATGGCGTCACCTTGCTGGTCAACACCACGTCGCTCGGCATGACCGGCAAGCCGCCGCTCGATCTCGATCTCGCCCATCTGCCGCACGCGGCCGCCGTGTACGACATCGTCTACACGCCGCTCGAGACCGCGCTGCTGGCGGCGGCGCGTGGCCGCGGCAATCGCTGCATCGACGGGCTCGGCATGCTGCTGCATCAGGGCCGCATGGGCTTCGAGGCCTGGTTCGGCGTCGCCGTCGATGTCAGCGCCGCGCAGCGCCATGCCGTCGCCGCCGACCTCGGCGCCTGAGAACCTCGATTTCATGCTCCTCGCCCCGGATCGGGGGCGAGGAGCACGAGAGCGCTACTGATTCATCGAGCCGAAGAAGTCCTGGTTGGTCTTCGCTGTCCGGAGCTTGTCGAGCAAGAACTCGATGGCGTCGACCGCACCCATCGGCATCAGGATGCGACGCAGCACCCACATCTTGGAGAGCGTCGCGCGATCGACCAGCAGCTCTTCCTTGCGGGTGCCCGACTTGGTGATGTCGATCGCCGGGAAGGTGCGCTTGTCGGAGACCTTGCGGTCGAGGATGATTTCCGAGTTACCGGTGCCCTTGAATTCCTCGAAGATCACCTCGTCCATACGGCTGCCCGTGTCGATCAGCGCGGTGGCGATGATGGTGAGCGAGCCGCCCTCCTCGATGTTGCGGGCGGCGCCGAAGAAGCGCTTGGGCCGCTGCAGGGCGTTGGCGTCGACGCCGCCGGTCAGCACCTTGCCCGAGCTCGGCACGACGGTGTTGTAGGCGCGGCCGAGGCGGGTGATCGAATCGAGCAGGATCACCACGTCCTTCTTGTGCTCGACCAGGCGCTTGGCCTTCTCGATCACCATCTCGGCCACGGCGACGTGGCGGCTGGCTGGCTCGTCGAACGTCGAGCTCACGACCTCGCCCTTCACCGTGCGCTGCATGTCGGTCACTTCCTCCGGCCGCTCGTCGACGAGCAGCACCATGAGGAAGACTTCGGGATTGTTGGCGGTGATGGCGTGGGCGATGTTCTGCAGCAGCACCGTCTTGCCGGTGCGCGGCGGCGACACGATCAGCGCGCGCTGGCCCTTGCCGATGGGCGCGATCAGGTCGATCACGCGGGTCGAGATGTCGAGCTGCTGCTGCGGCGTGCTGGTCGTCGCCTTCTTGGTGAGCGTGCCGGTGCGCCGCGCGCCGACACGGCCCGACGAGGTCGCGCGCGAGCTGCTGTTCTCCTCGGCGAGCGTCGGCGCCATGACGGCGGCGCCGTTCTCCATCTCGAGCTTCAGCTTCTCGTCGGGATAGAGCGGGGTCAGCGAATCGAAATTGATGCGATGACGCAGCGAGTCGGGATCGTCGAAGTTGATCTTGTTGATCTGCACCATGGCGAAGTAGCGCTCGCCGTCCTTCGGTGCCCGGATCTCGCCTTCGACCGTGTCGCCGGTACGCAAACCGAACTTTCGGACCTGGGTCGGGCTGACATAGATGTCGTCGGCGCCCGGCAAGTAGTTGGCTTCCATCGAGCGCAGGTAGCCGAACCCGTCGGGTGCGACCTCGATCGTGCCGACGCCGAAGATCGCCTGATCGGCCGCCGCCACCTTCTGGAGGATGGCGAACATCAGCTCCTGGCGGCGCATCATTGCCGCGCCTTCGACACCCTGCTCCTCGGCAAAGGCGAGCAATTCGGGCGGCTTCTTTATCTTGAGTTCTTGGAGGTTCATGGGACTTCAGTCTGAGGTGGGGAATTGACGCACGCGCCCCGGCCGCTGAGTGCGGCCATCGTGAAACTGCGCAGTGTCGTTCGAGGTGGATCCCGTCGATCACCGCCGGGGAGGCGGCGCCAGGGGCCCTAGGTGGCAGCTATTTACAGGGCGGGCGGCAGGCTGTCAAAGCCACCACCATTTCCTCCCCCCTCATCGGGAGAGGGATCGGCAATCACACCGGCCGATGCTCCGTGCCCGCGCCGGGGGTGTGTCGGTAGCTAATCAAGTTGTCCGGTTTTGGTAGCACATCACTTGTCCGCTTCTGGGATTTGACCTGGCCGGATTGGAAGCGGTGGACGCGCCGGCCGGGTACGGCGCCTATGGGGCGGTCGTCTGGAGCTGACGGGACCGCGGCAAGGTCAGTTTCTTGGTTCGACCTGGAGGCCGTTTCTTCGTCCCGACCTGCCGTTGCTCCGGGACATCGCGCGCAGCCGCGGTCAAGGATGGCCGTAGGCCACCGCCGCAGGCGGCGCGCAGCGTCCTTGACCGGGGCGAGCACGATGTCGCGCTGGCGCAGGTCGGGGCGTCCGGCCTGTGCCGGCCCTCGTCGTCGAAGCGAGCCACGCAGCGCGGCCCATGGAACACCGCCAGGCCGCCATCGCAGTATTGGCGCACGCGCACGCGAGCCTTGACGTAGTGCGCGCGCAGCGGGCTGGGCGGCAACTGCAGCTTGAGCCGGCCGAAGCTCACCGTGTTGGCCCGATCGACCACATCAGGCCAGCCGTGAAGCCGGCGGCGAAGGTGCGCGAGACGACGAACTGGCGGCCCTTCACCTCGGTGGCGTTGCTCTTGCCCGTCGAGCTGTTGAACACGTCGACCATGGTGCCGGGATCGAGCCCGAACGCCTCGCCGACCACCAGTGCCTCGCACATGGCGACGAGGCCGGCCGCCGACAGGTAGTTGTTGAGCGCCTTCAGCGCATGCCCCGCACCCGCTGGCCCGCACAGCGTGATGGTCTTGCCCATCGCCGAGAAGATCGGCCGGCCGCGCTCCAGGTCGGCCGCCGACCCGCCCACCATGATGCTGAGCGAGCCGTCGATCGCCCGTCGGACGCCGCCCGACACCGGCGCGTCGAGCAGGGCTGCCCCGGATGCCGCCAGATCGCGAGCGAGCTTCTGCGTGTCGACCGGGTTGGACGAGCTCATGTCGATCACCAGCGCGCCCGGCGCCAGGCCCTCGCGCGCCGCGTCGCGGCCCTCGATCATGGCCTGCCGCACCACCTTGCCGTCGGGCAGCATGGTGATCAGTGCGTCGGCACCCTGGGCCGCGGCCTTGGGCGAGGCCGTGGCGAGCGCCGAGGGATGCGCACCGATGAAATCCGATACCGCCTTCTGCGACAGGTCGTAGAGGCGCAGCTTGAAGCCCGCCTCGGCGAGTCGAGCCGCCATCGGACGGCCCATCATGCCGAGGCCGATGAAAGCGATGGTGGCGGGAGGAGCAAGCGTGGTCATAGGTCAGTCCTGATTGGAGAGATCGTACTCGTAGAACGGCAGGGTCCGGCCTGGAACGGCGTCGGACGGCTCTTGCCGCAGATAGCGGGCGCCCATGCGCTCATAGAATGGCGCCGCGTTGGGATCGGCCAGGATCGCCAGGCGCCGCGCGCCGAGCCCGCGGGCAACATCGGCCGCGGCACCGAACAATTGGCGGCCGGCGCCCTGGCCGATTGCCGGCGGATCGACGAACAGCATGTCGAGGTCGGCAAGGGAGCCGTCCGCGACCACTGAGGCCACGCCGATCGGCTGCCCGGCGGCATCGACGGCCACCAGAACGCGGCCGTCGACGATGTCGGATTCCTTCACCCTGAGCGATGGCGCGCTCAGCGCCATGAACGCGGCGTCGTAGCCCCAATGGGCCTTCGACCGGACGCACAGCGCGCTCAGCCTTTCGGCCTCGCCCGCCTGCGCCGGTCGAACCGCCGCCATGGCTCAGAGACCGCGTTCCTTGAACACGTCGCGGGCGGTCTTGAACGCATCGAGGCTAGCCGGGATGCCGCAATAGATCGCGACCTGGAGAAGGACTTCCTTGATCTCTTCCTTGGACAGGCCGTTGTTGAGCGCGCCATTGACGTGCAGCTTGAACTCGGGACCACGATTGAGCGCGGCCAGCATGGCGAGATTGAGCATCGAGCGCGTCTTGCGAGACAGGCCAGGGCGCGTCCAGACATAGCCCCAGGCATATTCCGTGGTGATGTCCTGGAACGACATCATGAAATCGTCCGCGCTCGCCATCGACGTATCGACATACTTGGCGCCGAGCACCGCTTTGCGCACCTTCATGCCGTCGTCGTAGAGCTTCTTGTTGCGCGGGTTGGCTTTCGGCTTGGCCGCCTTGGCCGCTGCCTTCGGTTTCGCCGCTCTCTTGGCCTTCGCCATTCATTCCTCCGGTTCGATGAACCGGCGGACAGTAGAGCACATTGTGGTCGGCTGGAACCTCGACCGGGATGCACCCGCCGTAACGACCAAACCCGGCGCGCGTCTATCGGTTCGCGTGACGATCGGTCTGCTGCCTCACCGGTCCGGAGAGGCCCTTGGCTCGAGCGACCTGGCAAAGATCCTCGATGGTGATGCTGTCGAGCTGGGTCATCATGCTCTCGCGCATGGTCTCCCACATCGGCCACACGACCTCGTGGGCGAGCGGCGAGCCGATCGCCGGATCGGTGGGCTCTGTCTCGGCCTCGAGATTGCGCACCACGCGCACGACCTCGCCCAGAGTGATGCGCCCTCGATCGCGGCCGAGGCGATAACCTCCGCGCGGTCCACGCTTGCCGCTCAGGATGCCGGCCCGCACCAGGTGCTGCAGCACCTGCTCGAGATAGCGCTTGGGAATACGCTGGCGCTCGGTGATGTCGCCGCTGCGCACCGGGTGCTCGCCGACATAGAACGCCACGTCGAGGACCGCTTCGATGGCGAACATGGTTTTCTTGCTGAGCCGAGGCATCCCCGGTTTCCTCTATCAGGCGACTTTCGATGACCCGGCCGATACTCCTGTCGAACCAAACCCGCCCGCACCGCGCGCCGTGCGTTCGAGCTCACTCACTTCACGCCACACCGCGCGGGCATGCCGGGCGACGATCAACTGTGCAATCCGCATGCCGCGCGCGATGCGGAACGGCTCCTTGCCGAGATTGATCAGGATCACGCCGATCTCGCCGCGATAATCGGCATCGATGGTGCCGGGCGCGTTGGCCACTGTCACGCCGTTCTTGGCAGCCAGGCCCGAGCGCGGCCGGACCTGGGCCTCGAAGCCCGGCGGCAGGGCGATCGAGATGCCGGTCGGCACGATCCGCCGGTCGAGCGGCCCCAGCTCGATCTCGCCCTCGATGGCGGCCAGCAGGTCGGCGCCGGCGGCTGCGGCGGTCGCGTAGTCGGGCAGCGGCAGGTCGCGCGCGTGGGCAAGGCGCACCACCTCGATCTCGACGGTCTCGGCGCCGGTCGTCATGGCTACTCGGCCGCCTTGGCCGCGGGCGGTTCGGCGAAGTGCAAGGCGATGCGAGCCGCGAGCCGCGACGCCACTTCGTCCTTGGCCAGGGTCGGCCAATCCTCGACGCCGGCAGCGCTGATCAGGTGGACGGTGTTGCGCTCGCCGCCGAATGTCCCGGTCGCCGGCGAGACGTCGTTGGCGACGATCCAGTCGCAGCCCTTGCGCCTGCGCTTGTCGATGGCATTGGCCACCAGGTCCTCGGTCTCGGCCGCGAAGCCCACGACCAGGGTCGGCCGCGTTGGCTCGGCGGCCGCGCCGAGGCTCGACAAGGTTGCCAGGATGTCGGGGTTGGGAACCATCGTCAGCACCGGCGGTTCGGCGCCTGCCTTCTTCTTGATCTTCGCCCTTGCGGGACGGGCGACCTTCCAGTCGGCCACGGCAGCGGCACAGACGGCGATGTCGACCGTGCCGGCGGCCAGGCAGGCGGCCAGCATCTGGTCGGCCGAGTCGACATGCACGGTCGTGAGACCCGACGGATCGGCCAGGTTGACCGGCCCGGACACCAAGGTGACCTCGGCACCGAGCCGTGCGAGGGCGCTCGCGATGGCATGGCCCTGCTTGCCCGACGAGTGGTTGGAAATGTACCGAACCGGGTCGATGGCTTCGCGCGTCGGACCCGACGTCACGAGCGCGCGCCGGCCCGCCAAGGGCCTGGCTGGCGCCGGCGCGAGCAGGCTCTCGATGGCTGCGACGATCTCGTGCGGCTCGGACATGCGCCCGGGCCCGTGCTCGTTGCACGCCATGGCGCCCTCGTTGGGGCCGACGACGGCGACACCGCGGCGCTTCAGCGTCTCGACATTGGCCACGGTGGCCGCGTGCGTCCACATGCGCACGTTCATCGCCGGCGCCGCCAGCACGGGCTTGTCGGTGGCGAGCAGCACCGTTGCCGCCAGATCGTCGGCCAGGCCCGACGCCATGCGGGCCAGAAGGTTGGCGGTGGCCGGCGCCACGACCAGCAGATCGGCGTCGCGCGAGAGCTGGATGTGGCCCATCTCGCTTTCGTCGGTGAGCGAGAACATGTCGCTGTAGACGCGATCCTCGGTCAGGGCCTGCAACGAGAGCGGCGTCACGAACTTGGCACCGGCTTCGGTCAGCACGCAGCGCACCGAGGCACCGCGTTCGCGCAACCGCCGGATCAGCTCGAGGGACTTGAAGGCCGCGATGCCGCCCGCGACGATCAGCAGGATTCGCTTGCCGTTCAACATGGCGGCGAGACTACCACAACAGCCGGCTGGCGAAAGTGTAGAGCCCGGTCAGCAGCAGCGCCCAGAAGACGGCGATGCGAAACTGGTCGATCGACAGGCGCAGGCGAACCTGCTGGCCGAGCCACATGCCGGCGAGCGCCGGAACGACCGCCGCCGCCGACACCAGCGCGCGCGGCCCGTCGAGCAAGCCGAAGCTCAGCAGGGAGATGACGAGAGAGAAGGAAGTGGCACACAGCACCACGCCCAATGTCTGCACCAGCTCCGTCGGCTTGATGTCGAGCCCCTGCAGGTATGGCATCAAAGGGATCACCGGCACCCCGACCACGCCGCCGACGAACCCGGAAACGACGCCGACCAGCGGCGCCAGCGGCTTCTCCAGGTCGGCATGAATATGCAGTCGGATGCGCAGCAGGCCGAGGGCGCTGTAGGCGACGAGCACGCCGGCCAGGACGAGAAAGGCCCAGTCCGGCCCCTTGCGGCCAAGCAGGCCCATGGTGGCATAGAGCGACACTGCCAGAGGCACGATGAGCGGCCATTGGCGGCGCAGGATGGCGCGGAAGCGACCGCCGACCGACGCCTGCCAGATGTTGCTGAAGATGGTCGGGAAGGCAATCAGCGCCATTGCCTCGGGCAGCGGCAGCACGAGCGAGGTGAGCGCGATGGTGATGGTCGGCAGCCCGAGCCCAACCAGGCCTTTTACAAGTCCGGCGACCAGCAGGACGGCAAGGCCGAAGAGGATGTCCGTCAGGGACATTCACAACTCATGTTCCTCTCCCCCGATAGGGGGAGAGGAGATCGAGTCGCCATGTCAACATCGTGGCCTAATGCCACCAGGCGACGATGGCAGCGATCAGCGCCAGAACGGCGACGGCCTCAGCGAAGCCCAGGCGCCGCCGCGGCCGCGGCGGCGGTGGCGCTTTCAATTCCGCCTCGGCCTTCTGCCGTTCGCGCTCGGCCATCATCTGCAGGCTTTCGATCAGACGCGGCAGGCGGCGCAAGCCCTCGGCCAGGTCGGTGGCGGCGCGGCCCATGGTGGCGCGCGGGCCGAAATGCGTACGCATCCAGTCCTCGATCAGCGGCCGGGCGAGTTCCCAAATGTTGACGTGGGGATTGAGCCGCGTGCCCATGCCCTCGGCCATCAGCATGGTCTTCTGCAGCAGCAGGAGCTGGGGCTGCACCGCCATCTCGAACTGCTCGGTGACGCGCAGCAGGTGGGCGAGCAGGCGGGCGATCGAGATCTCGTGGCTCGGCTTGCCGAAGATCGGCTCGCCGATCGACCGGCAGGCCTGCGCAAACATCTCGCGCGATTGGTCGGGCGGCACGAAGCCGGCGCGGAACTGGACGTCGGCGACAGTGCGGTAGTCGCGGCGCAGGAAGGCGACGAGCAGCTCGGCGAGGTAGCCGCGCGTCGCCTCGTCGACCCGGCCCATGATGCCGAAATCGACCGGCACGATGCAGCCTGTGCGATCGACGAAGGCGTTGCCGCCGTGCATGTCGGCATGGAAGAAGCCGTCGCGAAACACCTGATAGAAGAATGCCTCGGCGCATTTCTGCATGATGACGTCGGGATCGTGGCCGGCAGCGACGATAGCGTCGCGATCGCCGATCGGGATGCCGTCGACGCGTTCGAGCGTCATGACGCGCTGGGCGGTGCGGTCCCAGTCGATCGTGGGTGCGCGATAGCCTGGATCGTCGGCGAAATTCTCGCCCAGCTCCTCGGCCGCCGCCGCCTCCATACGCAGATCCATCTCGACCCGCACGACGTCGGCGAAGGCGCGCACCGAATCGACCGGCTTCAGGCGACGGAACCGAGGCTGCGTGCGCTCGACCAGCTCGGCCATCCAGTAGAACAGGTCGAGATCGCGCTCGAAGGCCTTCTCGATGCCCGGGCGCAGCACTTTCACGGCGACGTCGCGCCCGTCGGTGGTGACGGCGAAATGGACCTGGGCGATCGACGCGGCGGCAACGGGAACGTCGTCGAACTTGCTGAACAGCGCGTCGATCGGCCGGCCGAGCTCGGCCTCGACGATGCGCCGCGCCTCGGCGCCCGAGAAGGCCGGCAAATGGTCCTGAAGCTCGCCCAAGTCGGCGGCGACGCTCTCGCTCAGAAGGTCCGCGCGAGTCGACAATGCCTGGCCGAGCTTGATGAAGGACGGCCCCATCCCCTGCAGCGCCGCCGCCAGGCGCTCGCCCGGTCGGCGGGTGTCGCGGCGCCCGGCGAACAGGCGCGCCCAGGCGATCAGCGGCGGCGCGATGCCGAGCGTCTCCAGCGGAAACAGCGCGTCGTGCCGCGCGAAGCTCAGCGCCATGCGCAACAGGCGCCACGAATTGCGAAGCGCACGCAGCATGCTAGGAGGCGGCGCGCAAAAATTGCCTCCCCCGTCTTACGGGGGAGGTGGCCCGCAGGGCCGGAGGGGGAAAGCCGTGGTCGAGATCCTTCTGAGTCCGACGTCGAGAATTCATGACTCTCGACTGAGGCCTGCCCCCTCCGCCCCCGTGCGGGGGCACCTCCCCCGTAAGACGGGGGAGGCGAGCAGATAAGCGAAGTCTGGCCATCACACCCGCCAGCCCGAGTGCAAGGCCACGACGCCGAGCGTCATGTCGCGCCAGGCGACGTTGGCGAAGCCCGCCTCGCGCATACGCCGGGCCAGCTCACGCTGAGGCGGGAAGCGGCGGATGCTTTCGTGCAGATAGCGATAGGCTTCGGCATCCCGGGCGATCACGCGGCCGAAGAACGGCAGGGCACGGCTGGAATAGGCATCGTAAACGCGGCCGACCGGCACCGACGTCACCTTGCTGAATTCGAGACAATAAAAGCGACCGCCGGGCTTCAACACGCGGTGCGCCTCGGCGAGCGCCTTGTCGATGTCGGTGACGTTGCGCAGCCCGAAGGCAATCGTGTAGCCGTCGAACGTGCAATCCTCGAAGGGCAGGCTCTCGGCGTCGCCCGTCACCCAGTCGAGGCCGGTCACCAGGCCGCGATCGATCGCCCGGTCGCGGCCGACCGCCAGCATGGCCTGATTGATGTCGCAGACCGTCACGTTGGGCCGATCGCCTTGGCGACGCAGGATTCGGAAGGCAATGTCGCCGGTGCCGCCCGCGACATCGAGGAAGCGTTCGCCCGGCCGGGGGTTCGCGACGTCGATCAGGGCATTCTTCCAGAGCCGATGGACGCCGCCCGACATGAGGTCGTTCATCAGGTCGTAGCGCGGCGCCACGCTTTCGAACACCTGGCGCACCAGGCCGGCTTTCTCGGACGCCGGCACATCGCGATAGCCGAAGGACGCACGATCCGCCTCATGGCTCCGCGAGGTCTGGCCCACCGGCGCCGAGACGCTAGGATCGAGCGGCTTGGTCATAGGCCCCAACCTAGAGGAATAGCCATGCCACTGAAAGACCGGGTGATCCTGATCACCAACGTCGAAAAGTTCGCCGGCCACGGCACGTCGGTGGTGGCGTTGGCCCAAGGCGCCACGGTGCTGGCGCACGATCCGACCTTCGAGGCGCCGAGCGCCCGCCGCGCCTACGAGGCGCGTCACCCTGGCGCCCATGCGCTGACCGCGATCGACCCGGCGACGATGATCGAGCTGGCGCTCAGGCGCCATGGTCGTATCGATGCCCTGGTCAGCAACGACGCCTTTCCGGCACTGCGCGCACCGCTCGCCGAAGCCCGCCTCGAAGACTACCGCACGGCGCTCGAGACGATGGCGGTGGCTCCGTTCCGGCTGGTGCAGCTCGCTGCGCCGGAAATGAGGAAGCGCAAATCGGGTCGCATCGTCCTGGTGTCGTCGGCAGCCCCGCTGCGCGGCATTGCCAACTACGCGCCCTACGTGTCGGCGCGCGCCGCCGCCAACGGGCTCGTCTCCTCTCTCGCCAAGGAACTCGGCCGCGACGGCATCACGGTGAACGCTGTCGGCTCGAACTATGTCGAGAATCCAGACTACTTTCCGCCCGCGCTGCTCGCCAATCGGGACGCGATGGCCAAGATGACGGCGCAGATCCCGCTCGGCAGACTGGGCAAGCCGGAAGAGCTCGGCGCCACCATCTGCTTTCTCTGTTCGGAACAGGCCGGCTTTATTACCGGTCACATCCTTCCCCATGCCGGCGGATGGGCGTGACGGCGGCAAATGAGCATGCCACACTGCGTGCAATCAAAGGCCGCGCACGGATGACCGAAGCGCGCCAGTCAGGGAGCGACGTCGAGACACGCTGGTGATTCCGGCGCGCGGTCCCATGGCTTGACTAGGTCGAGGATGGCGCATGGGCAGACAGATCATCCACCGCCTGCTGGTCTCGCTTCCCGCGCTGCTCGGGGTCTTGTTCTTGTGCTTCTGCCTGTTGCAGGTCGTGCCGGCCGACCCGGCGATGATCATCGCCGGCCCCGACGCCAAGGCCGAGACCATCGCCGCGATCCGCAACGAGCTCGGCCTCGATCGGCCGATCCCCATCCAGTTCGCCGAGTATATCGGCCGCATCCTGCGCGGCGACCTCGGCCGCTCGATCATCTCCAACAAGATGGTGAGCGAGGAGCTGGCGCTCACCATCGGCCCGACCGTCGAGCTGATGGTCGGTGCCATGCTGATCGCCGTGCCGTGCGGGTTGGCGCTCGGCACCTTCGCGGCGGTGCGCCGCGGCAGGCTCAGCGATCGCGTCATCATGGCCTTCTCGGTGGCCGGCGTGTCGATGCCGGTGTTCTTCATCGGCTTGATCCTGATCCAGTATGTCGGGTTCAAGTGGGGGCTGCTTCCCTTCACTGGTCGCACCGGACCGGTGTGGGATGGCGGCTTGCCGAGCCTGATCCTGCCGGCGACGACGCTCGGTGTCGTGCTGATCGGCCCGATCGCTCGGCTGACGCGCACCGCCGTGCTCGAGGTGCTGGGCGCCGACTTCGTGCGCACGGCGCGCGCCAAGGGCTTGCGTGAGACGGTGGTGATCATCCACCACGCGCTGCGCAACGCCCTGATCCCCGTGGTCACGCTGATCGGCCTTCAGGCCGCGTTCCTGCTGGGCGGTGCGGTGGTGACCGAGACGATGTTCTCGTGGCCCGGGGTCGGACGGCTCGCCGTCGGCGCCATCGTGTCGAGCGATTTCCCGACGGCACAGGGCGCCATCATGATCCTCGCCATCGCCTTCCTGTCCATCAATCTCCTGGTCGACGTGCTCTACGTCTACCTCGATCCCAGGGTGCAGCGGTCATGAAGGGACAGCGGCCATGAGCGTCGAAGCCCTGGAGACAGTCGTCCGCGCCGAGGAGACCGGCGTGTTCTCGCGGTCGGGCGTGCTGCGGCGGTTGGCCCGCGACAAGGTGGCGGCGGTCGCTGCCCTGGTCCTGACCCTGATCGGACTCGCGGCGATCTTCGCGCCGGTCGTGGCGCCCTACGATCCCTATCTCACCGACCTCACCAAGGTGATGCAGCCGCCTAGCGCCGAGCACTGGTTCGGCACCGACAACACCGGCCGCGACATCCTGAGTCGCATCATCTACGGAGCGCGCAACACGCTGATGCTCGGCCTGATCGGCGTCATCATCGGCGGCGCGCTGGGCGGCGTCCTCGGCATCTGCGCCGCCTACTATCCGCGCGCCGACGGTTGGATCATGCGTATCGTCGACGTCATGCTGGCGTTCCCGGCGATCCTGATCGGGCTGGCGGTGGCCGCGGTCGCGGGCGCCGGCCTCGGCGCCGTCGTCATCGCCCTGGTCGTCGCCACGGTGCCCGACGTGGCGCGCGTCGCGCGCGGCGCCGCGGTGGGCATCATGGGACAGGAATTCATGGAGGCCGGCCGCGCCGTCGGCGTCTCCGATCGCACGCTGATCTGGCGCTACCTGACCCTGAACTGCATCTCGACCATCTTCGTCTTCCTCACCCTGCGCTTCGGCCAGATCATCCTGATCGGCTCGGCGCTGGGCTTCCTCGGCATGGGCGCCCAGCCGCCGACTGCCGAGCTCGGCATGATGGCGGCCCAAGGCCGTGACTTCCTGTTCATGGCGCCGCACATCGCGACGATCCCGAGCTGCGCGATCTTCGTCATCGTGCTGGCCGCCAACCTTCTGGGCGACGCGCTGCGCGACGTCCTCGATCCGAGGCTGCAGACATGATGAGAGCGATTCTGGGCGTCGCCTTCGCATTGAGCATCGCAGGGCCTGCCTCGGCGCAGACCCTGAACATGATGAAGTCGATCGACGCGCCGCATTACGATGCGCAGCGCACGACCTGGGGGCCGACCTCCGACATCGTCAACATGATCCAGGATACGCTGGTGGCGCTCGACTGGGACGGCAAGACGCCGATCCCCTATCTCGCCAGGTCGTGGACGATCAGCCCGGACGGCAAGACCTACACCTTCAAGCTGCGCGACGACGTCACCTTCTGCAGCGGCAAGAAATTCACCGCCGACGACGTGGTCTACAGCTTCAAGCGCCTGAAGAGCCCGGAAATCAAGGGCCCGTTCGCGTGGCGCGCCGGCGACATCAAGGAGCTGCGCGCGCCCGATCCCTACACCGTCGAGTACGAGCTGGCCGAGCCGTTCTCCGAGCTGCTGCTGCAGCTCACCATGTTCACCAACGTCATCCACAACAAGGAAAGCGTCGAGGCGCTGGGCAAGGATTACGGCGTGAAGGGCGCCGACGGCACCGGCCCCTGGTGCTTCGAATCCTGGCAGCCGCGCACCCAGATCGTCCTGAAGCGGCACGACGCCTACAAATGGGGGCCCTCGATGTACAAGAACAAGGGCCCGGTGAAGTTCGAGAAGCTGGTGATCAAGATCGTGCCGGAGGATTCGAGCCGGGTCGCTGCGATGATGGCCGGCCAATTCGACATCACCCACCAGTTCCCGGCGCAATTCATCGCTCAGGCCAAGGCAGCGCCAATGCTGCAGGTCCATCCGGCCAAGCCGAACTTCCAGCTCCTCTATTTCGGCTACAAGATCTCGCGACCGATGGTCGCCGACAAGCGCGTGCGCGAGGCCATGAGCATCGCCATCAATCGCGCCGAGATCGCCAAGGGCATCCTGCTGGGTAACGCGGAGCCGGCCTTCACCATCGTCGACAAGGATGCCCTCGATCACGACCCGAAAACGGCCACGATCGTCAAGGAGGACGTCGAGCGCGCCAAGAAGCTGCTCGACGAGGCCGGCTGGAAGCCGGGCGCCGACGGGATCCGCGAGAAGGACGGCGTGAAGCTCGCGCCCAAGGTCTACTTCACCGCCAATGCCAACTCCGCCCGGGTGGGCGAGGCGATCCAGGGATACATGCGCAAGATCGGCGTGCAATGGCAGATCCAGCCGTGGGACTCGACCATCGCGGCAGCCAAGATGGCCGAGCAGGACTACGAGATCTGGTCGGTGACCGTGCCCTACCTCTCGGCCGGCGACTTGATGAACATCTACTTCGACTCCAGGAACATCCCAACGCCCAACCGCATGAACTGGAAGGACGCCGAAACCGACGAGTGGCTGAAGCTCGGCCGTGCGGCGCTGACCGATGCCGACCGCGCCAAGTACTACGCCCTTGTGCAGCAGAAGGTGATGCAGGAGCACCTGTGGATGCCGGTGCTCAACATCAACATGGACGAGGTCGTCAACAAGAAGGTCAAGGGCGCCCGGCCGCACATGATCTACCAAAATACCTTCTACAAGGGATTGGACGCGAGCTTTTGAGATCGGGGACCAACCTCATCCCAGGAGGCATCGAGCAGCGATGCCTCTCGAAGGATGGGCAACAGGCTCGGCGAAGCCCGCCCCTCGAGGCACGCCCTGCGGGCGCTCCTGGCGGCGAGGTCGCTGTCGAGAACAACCAACGAGGAAACGACTATGCGTAACTTGTTTGCAGGAGCGGCGGCGTTCCTGAGTATGGCGGCAGCGTCGTTGGCCGACGCGCAGACCTTGAAGATGATGAAATCGCTCGATGCGCCGCACTATGACGGGCAGCGCACCACCTGGTCGCCGACGTCCGACATCGTCAACATGTTCCAGGACACGCTGGTGGCGATGGACTGGGACGGCAAGACCGCGATCCCCTATCTCGCCAAGTCGTGGACGGTCAGCCCGGACGGCAAGCTCTACACCTTCAAGCTGCGCGACGACGTGAGCTTCTGCAGCGGCAAGAAGTTCACTGCCGACGATGTCGTCTTCTCCTTCAAGCGGCTCGTCAGCCCCGAGCTCAAGGCGCCGCTCGCCTGGCGCGCCGGCAATCTCAAGGACATCCGCGCCGTCGATCCCTACACCGTCGAGTACGAGCTCAATGAACCATTCTCCGACCTGTTGCTCAACCTCACCATGTTCACCACGGCGATCCACAACAAGGAGAGCGTCGAGGCGTTGGGCAAGGATTACGGCGTGAAGGCGATCGACGGCACGGGCCCATGGTGCTTCGATTCGTGGCAACCGCGCACCGAGATCGTGCTCAAGCGGCACGATGCCTACAAATGGGGGCCGTCGATGTATCAGAACAAGGGCCCGGTGAAGTTCGAGAAGCTCAGCATCAAGATCGTGCCCGAGGATTCGAGCCGGGTCGCCGCGATGATGGGCGGCCAGTTCGACGTCACTCACCAAATCCCGCTGCAATTCATCCAGCAGGTCAAGGCGTCGCCCAACCTCGTCGTCCAGGAAGCCAAGCCCAACTTCCAGCTCATGTATTACGGCTACAAGGCCAACCGGCCGATGGTCTCCGACAAGCGGGTGCGCGAGGCCATGAACATCGCCATCAACCGCGCCGAGATCGCCAAGGGCATCATGCTGGGTAATGCCGATCCGGCCTACACCTACATCGACCCCAAGGCGCTCGATTTCGCCGACAGCACCAAGGGGATCATCAAGGAAGACGCCGAGCGCGCCAAGAAGCTGCTCGACGAAGCCGGCTGGAAGGTCGGCAGCGACGGCATCCGGGAGAAGGACGGCGTGAAGCTGGCGCCGCGCGTGCTGTTCACCCAGGTCGCTTACTTCCCGCGCGTTTCGGAGGCGATCCAGGGTTACATGCGCAAGATCGGCGTCGACTGGAAGATCGTCGGCTTCGATTCGACCATTGCCCCGGCCGAGATGGGCAAGCAGGACTACGAGCTGTGGACGGTGACCTTCCCTTACATGTCGGCCGGCGACCTGCTGAACTTCTACTTCGATTCGAAGAACATCCCGGCACCCAACCGGATGAACTGGAACGACCCGCAGACCGACGAGTTGCTGCGCAAGGGCAAGGCGTCCCTGAGCGACGCCGACCGCGCCAAGTACTACGCGCTCGCCCAGCAGCGCGTCACCGAGGAGCATCTCTGGATGCCGGTGATGAACGTCGCCATGTACACCACGAGCCTCAAGAAGCTGAAAGGCGTGCGGCCGCACATGCTCTATCAGAATACCTTCTACAAAGGCCTGGATTACTCCTTCTGATGGACAAGCTGCTCGAGGTTCGCGGTCTCAAGACCCACTTCCATACCGACCGCGGCCTGTTCCGCGCGGTCGACGGCATCGACTTCGCCGTCGGCCGCGGCAAGACCGTGGGCCTGGTCGGCGAGTCGGGCTGCGGCAAGAGCGTGACGTCGCTCTCGGTCATGGGCCTGGTTGCGAGTCCGCCCGGCGAGGTCGAGGCCGAGGCCGTGCTGTTCGACGGCCGTGATGTGCTCGGCCTGTCAGCCGACGAGCGTCGCCGCCTGCGCGGCGGCAAGATGTCGATGATCTTCCAGGAGCCGATGACCTCGCTCAATCCGGTCCACACGATCGGCCAGCAGATCGTCGAAGCGATCCTGGCCCACACGACCTTGTCGCCGCAGGCAGCCAAGGCGCGCGCCATCGAGATGCTCGACCTGGTGCGCATCCCGTCGGCCGCCGAACGCATCGACGACTACCCGCACCGCCTGTCGGGCGGCATGCGCCAGCGCGTCATGATCGCCATGGCGTTGTCGTGCGAGCCGGCCCTGCTGATTGCCGACGAGCCGACCACCGCGCTCGACGTCACCATCCAGGCGCAGATACTCGATCTCCTGCAGGACCTGCAACAACGCCTCGGCATGGCGATCCTGATCATCACGCACGATCTCGGCGTCATCGCCGAAGTCGCCGACGAGGTGCTGGTGATGTACGCCGGCAAGATCGTCGAGCAGGCGCCGGTCGAGGCGCTGTTCGTCGACCCGCAGCATCCCTACACGATCGGCCTGCTGGGCTCGATCCCGCGGCTCGACGTCGATCGCGAACGCCTGGCCACCATCGAGGGTACCGTGCCTTCGCCCAACAACCAGCCCAAGGGCTGCCGCTTCGCGCCGCGCTGCCCGTTCGCCGACCGCCATTGCCACGAGGAACCGCCGCCGCTGCGCGACCTCGGCGGTGCTCACGCGGTCGCCTGCTGGAAGGCACCCGTCGCATGACCAGCACCACTCCCGTCCTGCAAGTCGACGGCCTGGTGAAGCATTTCCCGGTCAGCCGCGGGCTGATCCGCCGCAAGATCGTCGGCCTGGTGCGCGCCGTCGAAGGCGTGACCTTCGAGATCGCCCGAGGCGAGACCCTGGCGCTGGTCGGCGAATCGGGCTGCGGCAAGTCGACGACCGGCCGCCTGATCCTGCGCCTGATGGATCCGACGGCCGGGTCGGTGCGCTTCAAGGGCGAGGAGATCGCCGGCCTCGACAAGCAGACGCTGCGCCGCCAGCGCCGGCACATGCAGATCATCTTCCAGGATCCCTACGCCTCGCTCAATCCGCGCATGACGGTAGGCGAGATCCTGCTCGAGCCGATGACCGTGCACGGCATCGGCAGCGAGGCCGAGCGCGAGAGCCGCGTGCGCGAGCTGCTGGCCGTGGTCGGGCTGCTGCCCGAGCATGCCCGGCGCTATCCGCACCAATTCTCCGGCGGGCAGCGCCAGAGGATCGGCATCGCCCGGGCGCTCGCGGTCAACCCCGACCTCATCGTGTGCGACGAGCCGGTCTCCGCGCTCGACGTGTCGATCCAGGCGCAGATCGTCAACCTGCTGCAGAATCTGCAACGCCAGTTCGGCTTGTCCTACCTGTTCATCGCCCACGATCTGGCAGTAGTGAAGCACATCAGCGATCGGGTGGCGGTGATGTATCTCGGAAAGCTGGTCGAGATCGCCGCCAAGCGCGACCTCTACGAGCGGCCACTGCATCCCTATACCCAGGCCCTGCTGTCGGCGATCCCCCGACCGGACCCGACGATTCGCCGCAAGCGCATGCTGCTCGCCGGCGACGTGCCGAGCCCGCTGGCACCGCCGTCGGGCTGCCGCTTCCACACGCGCTGCCCGTTCGCCCAGGCACGCTGCCGCGAAGAGGAGCCGCTGCTACGCGAGGCCGGCGCCGGTCACCGCGTCGCCTGCCATTTCCACGAGACCTTGCCGGCTCCCCCGATCGCCGCCGCAGCCGGCCCGGCCCAAGGCAAGTTCAACGAACGCCTCGCCGCCTTCGAGGCGGCAAAGCAGGCACGCGCGGAGGCGTGATCGTCAAGGAAGGGCAAGGCGGCGACGCCTGACGCGGTCGCGCTCAATGACGACAATCAAGGCAAGTCGTATGTTGTGGCGACAGCGGCATGTCGATCAGAATCTTCAACTGGCGATGTCCGGGATTTCATCCTCAGCCAAGGCCGCAGCGCAGAGTAGAGCAGCATCGATATGCTCGGATTCCAGATACGGATAAGAAGCAAGGATCGATTATCGGAATATGGTGCTCGCGGGGTCCATAGAAGCGAGAGCACTGACTCGTTCGGAAACCATTCCGTGCGCTGGACCGACCTCGCCTGTCACAGGTTCAGAACTTGAGCGCTGCCTTCAGGCCGCCGCCGTAGCCGATCGTCGAGCTGGAAAACTTCCCCGAACCCTGCAGCGACAGCACCGTGTTGCCCTGCACGAAGACGTCGATATTGGCGCCGACATCGAGGTAGGTCGTGGCGAAGGTGCTGCTCACGGTGAAAGGCGCGACGCCGGGCGCGGAGAGGAACGAGGCGGTGACCGACGGCGAGGCGTTGCCGATGAACTGCGTCAGGCCGACGGCGATGCTGGGTCGCACCAGCGTGCCGCCCACCATCAGGTCGCCGCCGACCTCGAGCGCCGGCTGGACGGTGAAATAGGTCTGACCGGTGCCCTGGACGGCGAGACCGGCGCCGCTCGCGCCGCTTTCGGTCAGCGCCCCCGTACCGAGATACTGGAAACCGGCATCGACGCGCGGCTTGACGTAGACATTGCCGTACTCGAAGGCATGCGCGGCGCGCACCTGGCCCGTGATCATCCACTGCGGCAGCACGCTGGCGGCGGTGGCGCCGTTGAACAGGCTGCGCGAGATGTTGAACTGGCCGTAGCCCGCCGCCAGCGACGCCGCCAGCATCGTGTCCCCGAAATTACGCTTGGCCACCAGGCCGAGCTGACCGAACGCGCCCTTGCTCCACGCCAGGCTTTCCACCGCCATGTTCTGGAACTCGACGCTGAGGCCGCCACCCAGCAGCCAGCCGTCGCCGACATCGAACTGCCCGCCGCCGGCGATCTGGAACGACGAGAAATTGTAGGCGCGGTTGAGCGTGCTGGTTGGCCGCGACAGGCCCCACGCGTCGGCGCGCGCCCAGCCGCAGCGATCCTGCCTCACGAAGCGATAGGCGCCGTCGCGCGCCGCGCAGCTCAGCAGAGCGTCGCCGAACTGCATGCCGGAGAACAGCGCGGCGATCTGATGGTCCGCCATGATCTGCGGCGACAGCGAGTCGAGTGCTGCCAGGTACCCGCCGACGCTGGCAATGCCGGTGAGGCCACTCAGGCTGGCATCGACCGCACCGCTGGTCGCCGCCTGCTGCAGGCTGCCGGCGATCGCCGTCTGGTTGCCGTTGGCCGCGGCACGAACGTTGGCATTGGCGTAATTGACCGAGTAATTGAGAACGATGTCATTGGCGTTCGGGTAGGCGAGACTGTAGGTCACGACGGCGGTGCTGGTCGGGGCGACGAGGCTCGACTGTGTGCTGCTCGCCACGCCGCCGGTCGCGCTTACGATGGTCACCGAGCCGCTGGTGGTCTGCTGCGTGGCGAGCAGGTTGGCCTGCACCGACCCGGCGAGCTGGGCGGTGCCGGCAACGACGATCTGGTCGGCCTGGTTGCTGGCCGCCGAGATGTCGATCGCGAGCACGCCGACGGACGATTGAGTCAGGCTGCCCTGGCTGATCGTCGTCGTCAGGATCTGGCCCCTGCCACCCGGTGCCAGCGTGCCGGCATTGACGAGCGTTCCCGACGTGCCGAGCGTGACCGTGCTGCCGGTGTTGAAGGTGCCGCCCGACAGGTTGTTGAAGGTGCCGGTGCCGCCGTTGACCAGAACCTGGCCGCTCGTGGTGCCGGAGTTATTGATGGTCGTCGGGCCGACCGAGGACTGGCCGGCGGCACTGCTCACCTGGATCGCGATGCTCGAGGCCACGGCGAGACCGGCCGCCAGCGTCCCCTGGTTGGTGATAGTGTTGGCGCTGCCGCCCAGCAGCAGAATGCCGCCGCCTGTGCCGCTGCCGCCGCTCACCGCGGCGGTCTGGCCGATGGCGACGGCGATCGTGCCGTTGCCCTGCAGGCCGACACTCTGCGCCAGGATGCCATACGCCCCGGCGCCGGGGGCGGACACGCTGGCACCGTTGGCGAGCGTGACGCCGATCGCGCCGCCGGTGCCCTGGCCACCCGCACTTTGCGCGAAGATGCCGTGTGCGCCTGCGCCATTGGTCGCGAGACTGCCGGAGTAGGTCACCGTCACGCCACCACCATTGCCGGTGCCGCCGGAGCTGCCGATCAGCGCGCCACTCGTGGTGTTGGCCTGCCCTGCGATGCCGCCGCCGCCGCCGACGCTCTGGGCAAACAGGCCGACCGAGCTGTCGCCGCGCGTCGTGACGTTGGCGCTGACGGCGAGCGTCACCGCGCCGCCGTCGCCGCTCGTCGAGGTACCCTGCGACATCGCGAGGTTCGTGCCGAAGTTGCTCGTCGCACCCATGACGATCGTGCCGCCCACACCGCCGCCGCCGCCGATGCTCTGCGCCAGCACGCCGTACGAGGCGACGACGCGGCCGGGATCGAGCGAGCCGGTGCTGATCGAGCCCCCCGTGACATTGATCGTCACGATGCCGCCGCTGCCGGAGACGCTGCCGCTGCCGCCAACCGTGATGGTGCTGCCCGTCGAGCCGACCGCGCCGAGGCCGCCCGTGCCGCCGCCGCCGCCGATCGACTGCGCCAGGATGCCGGCCGCCGCGCGGCCTTGGGTGACGAGGTTGCCGGCCGAATGGGTGACGCTCACCGTGTTGCCATCGCCGCTCGACGCGCTGGTGGCGCCGACGTTCACCGCGATCTTGGCGTTGTCGGTGCGCTGCGTGGCCTCGGTCGACCGGCTGCCTGCCGCCGCGTCGCCGCCGCCGCCGCCGATGCTCTGGGCATATAGCGCATTGGCGCCATCGCCGCTGGTCGTGACATTGGCGGCATTGCCGATCTGCACCTGGCCACCGTTGCCCGAGCCGCCGCCACCGCCGATGGCGACGGTTGCCTGCCAGCTGTTGGCCGAACCGATGCCGCCAAGGTCGCCGCTCGAGCCGCCGCCGCCGCCGACCGACTGGGCGAAGATGCCATGGGAGGAGTCCGTGTACGTGACGATCGTGCCGCCAGTCTGGTTGCTGACGGTCACCGACCCGCCATCGCCGCCGGTCGCGGTGCCGCCGAGGCTCATCGCGATGCCATGGGCATCCGATGCGCTGCTGGTTGCGCCGAACAGAAGCGAGCCGGTCATCGTGCCGGCACCGCCGCCGCCGCCGACACTTTGACCGAAGATGCCGTGCTGCTGGGTGACGAACCGCCCGTCATGCACCGTGCCGGTCGTGATCTGCCCGCTGTTGGTGACGGCGACGGCTCCACCCGTGCCGCCCGAGCCGCCGACCTGTCCCAGGGCGAAGCTCACCGTCGAGCCGGAGGTGCCGGAGACGCTGCCGGCCAGTCCGGCCGAGCCGTTGCCGCCGCCGCCGCCGACCGATTGGGCGAAGATGCCGCGCGAGGAATCGCCCAACACGGCGATGATTCCCTGGTTGGTGACGGTGACGGTCCCGCCCGTGCTGCCCGACCCGCCGGTAGCGCCGAGCGCCACCGTGAGCGCCTGCGGCGCATTGCTTTGGCTGCTACTGCTGCTGTCGGCCGACACGTCGCCGCGCACGCCGACGCCGGCATTGCCGCCACCGCCGCCGACCGACTTGGCGAAGATGCCGTCCATTTGCTGGAAGTGATGAGGCGTGCCGTCGGTCCCGGCGCCGGTGCGGATGCTGGCCGCGCTGCCGACGGTGACCGTCACCGCGCCGCCATCGCCGCCGCTGCCGCCCGGCGCGCCGAGCGCCACGGTGAGCTGGCTGGCGCTGCTCGAGCTGGTCGAGGTTGCCGTCACCTTGCCGTCGATGCCGACACCGCCGTGCCCGCCGCCGCCGCCGACGCTCTGTGCCACCAATGCCTTCGAGCCGTTTCCGGTGGTCGTGATGTTGCCGGTCGTGGTCACCTGCACCGAGCCGCCGCTGCTGCCGCTGCCCGCCGTGCCGCCAACCGCGAGATCGAAGCCGGTGCCGCCCTGGTTCTCGACATTGCCCAGGATTCCGGCGACGCCGTTGCCGCCGCCGCCACCGACGCTGAGTGCAAAGATGCCATGCGAATTGTCGTCGCGCGTGGTGAGCGGTGCGGCGTTGGCGACGGTGACGTTGCCGCCCGTCCCCGAGGAGCTGCCCGAACCGCCGACGGCAAGCGACGCCGTGTCGCTGCCCGACGTTCCGTTGGTGACCTTGCCGATCGTGCCGATGCCGCCATGACCGCCACCGCCGCCGATGCTCTCGGCGTAGATGGCGTGACCGCCTTGCATGATGGCCGAGTAACCTTGCCGGGTGAGCCCGCTGCCAGTGACGATCGAGCTGCTGGACAGGTTCTGGACGGTGACGGTTCCGCCGTTGCCGGCGCTGCCGCCTTCGCCGCCCACACCGATCGTCAGCTTGTCGATGCTCGACCCGCTGGCCGACTTGCCGGGATCGGTGAAGAAGTTGGTGCCGCCCGTGCCGCCGCCGCCGCCAATCGATTGGGCGAAGATGCCGACCGATCCGCGGCCGGTCACGGTGATCGGCGCGCCGGTGTTGGTGATGGCGACCGTGTTGCCGGAACTGGAAGCCGCTCCGTTGCCGCCAACGGACACGGTCAGCGACTGCGAATCGCTGTTCGCATTCGTCGTCTCGAACGAGCCGGTCGCACCGCCATGCCCACCGCCGCCGCCGATCGATTGGGCATAGAGGCCATGCGACTGCATTGCGCCGGTGGCGATCTGGCCGGAATTGACAACGGTCACGGTGGACCCGGCCTGGCCGGTCCCGCCATCGCCGCCGACGGACACCGCGGCCGACATCGCGCCCTGGTTGCCGGTCGCGGTGAAGGCCATGCCGCCATGCCCGCCGCCGCCGCCGATCGATTGGGCGAAGATGCCGTACGCGCCGGAGGAATTGGTATTGCCCGGAGAACCGCCGGTGGCGATCGATCCTTGGTTTGTCACGGTGACGGCAGCGGCGGTGGCACCGGAGCCGCCGCTGCCGCCGACCGTGACATTCACCTGGTTGGTGTCGCCTGATGTCGTGAAGCTGCCGCTGACGGCCATGCCGGCGTCGCCGCCCTGTCCGCCGATGCTTTGGGCAACGATGCCGCGCGAGCCGCTGCCGGAGACGGCGACAGGCCCGGTGCTGGTGACAGAAGCAGTGTTCGCGACACCGCCGCTCGAGCCGGTCCCGCCGACGCTCACCCCGAGGGTGATCGAATTCGTCGTCGCCACGTTGGCGGCGATCGCCCAGCCGCCATGCCCGCCGGCACCGCCAATGCTCTGAGCCAGGATGCCATCGGCGTTTGCGCCACTCGTGGTCACACTGCTTGCGCTCACCGTCACGGCAGCGCTTTGGCTGGCCGGACCGGCATCGCCGCCGACCGTGACAGCCAGGCTGCCGCTGCTGCCCAGGGCGAGGTTGCCGGAGACGCTCATGCCGCCATTGCCGCCCGCCCCGCCGATGCTCTGCGCCAGCAGACCCTGCGACTGGTCGCCTGCCGTGACGATCTGGCCGCTGGAGGCGACGTTCACCTGACCCGCGGTGCCGGCAGAGCCACCATTTCGTCCGATCGTGACTCCGAGGGCGAATGTGTCCGATGTCGTAAGCGTCCCCGAAAGGGTCGTGCCGGCGTTGCCGCCGCCACCGCCCACGCTCTGCGCCACGATACCGACCGACTGCTCGCCCTGTGTGGTGACAGTCCCGGAGTTGGTCACCGTGACGTTGGAGCCTACGGCGCCATAGCCGCCGCTGCCCCCGACCGAAACCGCGACCGCCGCCAGGCTGAGCGCGGCGGTGCCCGACACCGTCAGGCCACCATTGCCGCCGCCACCGCCAATACTCTGCGCCGTGATGCCGGCCGACTGCTGGCCCTGCGTGGTGACCGTGCCGGTGTTCGTGGCCGTGACACCCGACCCGTCGCCACCCGAGCCGCCGCTGCTGCCCACCGAGACCGCAATTCCGGCAATGGCGATCGCCGACGAGGCCGACACCGACAGGCCGCCATTGCCGCCGCCACCGCCCAGGCTCTGGGCCAGGAGGCCGGCTGACTGCGCGCCCTGGGTGACGATCGCACCGGAGTTGGTTGCCGAGACCGTCGATCCAAGGCCACCGGAGCCACCGCTGCCCCCCAACGAGAGTGCGAGCGAACCAAAATCGGCCAAGGCACCCGACAGCGCCATCCCCCCGCTGCCGCCACCCCCGCCGACACTCTGGGCCAAGAGTCCGGCCGACTGGGCGCCCCGGGTTGTGATCGAGCCGATGCTCGTGGCGCTGACGGTCGAGCCATCACCGCCAGAACCGCCGCTGCCTCCCAGCGCGACCGCGACCGAGGCGGATACCGAGAGCGCCCCCGACACCGCCATGCCGCCATTGCCGCCGCCGCCGCCGATGCTCTGGGCACCCATTCCCGCCGAGTTGCTGCCTGCCGTGCTGATCGTCGATCCCGATCCGACCGTCACCGCGCCGGCCGATCCACCCGATCCGCCAGAACCGCCGACGGCCATCGAGGCTGTCCCGAGCCCAACGCTTGCCGCGACCGAAAAGCCGCCATTGCCGCCGCCGCCGACACTCTGTGCCTGGATGCCGAACGAGCCATTTCCGGTCGTCGTGATGGCGGTCGCCGTCGCCACGCTGCACGAGCCGCTCGACAGGCCCAAGGTGCACACGGACACCGCGCCGCCGCTGCCGCCCGTGCCGCTCGATCCGCCGACCGCCGCTGCCACATCGACGCTGGCCGAGACCGAAAAGCCGCCATTGCCGCCGCCGCCGCCAATGCTGATGGCCTGGATGCCGTGCGAGCTGTCGCCGGCAGTGCTGAGCGCCATGCCGCCGTTCGAGGTCACCGAAACGGTCCCGCCGGCGCCGCCCGTGCCGCCCGATGACCCCAGGACGATACCGCCGCCAATCGAGCCGGAACCGCCACCATTGCCGCCGCCGCCGCCCACGCTCTGCGCCTGGATCGCCGTCGAATTGGCCAAGCTGGTCGTGATGTTTCCGGTGTTCTGAACGGTGACCGCGCCGCCAGTGCCACCGCTGCCGGAAGGACTCCCGAGGGAGAACCAGCCGTAGCTGGTGCCGCCATGTCCGCCGCCACCGCCGATGCTCTGGGCGAGGATGCCTTGCGAGCATCCGGCGCTGCCACAGACGGCATTGGAGCCCGATTGGATAGGCTGGGTGGTCACCGCCCCGGTCGTGATGGCGCCGCCGTTGGTGATGGAGACGGTGCCGCCGTTGCCGGCATTCGAGCCGAGGCCGCCGAAGCTCACGACACTCACCGAGAATCCGCCGGATCCGCCACCGCCTCCCACGCTGTAGGCCATGATGCCGATCGCGTCGGTCCCGGATGTCGTGAGGCTGCCCGAGTTGACGACCGTGAGGTTGCCGCCATCGCCGCCCTGACCGCCCGAGCCACCCGAATAGTAAGAGCTGAAGGAGCTGCCGCCGTGACCGCCCCCGCCGCCGACACTCTGCACCACGACGGCCATCGCCTGATCGCTGACCGTCGTGATGTTGGCCGCGTTGGTCACCGTGATCGCCCCGCCTGCACCGGCACTGCCGCCGTTGGCCGCGAAGGTCACGATAGCGACGCCGCCGCCGGCGCTTGCCGCGTGGCCCGCGACCGACTGGGCGACGATGCCAAAGGAGCCGGCGCCCAGGGTCGTGATCGAGCCCGAAACATCGACCGTGATGGACCCCGACGCCCCTGTGGCGCCCCCGGAGCCACCGCCGGAGAACCAGCCGCCGTTGCCGCCCGCTCCGCCGGACGACCCGAGGCTGTAGGTCGCGATGCCGTAGGACTGCGCGCCCGAAGTGGTGACCGTCCAGATTCCGCCGACGGAGAGCGTGCCGCCCCCGCCACCGGCCCCGCCGCTGCCGCCATTCTCGAATGTCTCGCCGGTGCCGCCGGTGCCGCCAAAGCCCGCCTTGCTGACGACGTAGAGACCGTGCGACTGATCCGCGGTGGTCGATAGGGTGGCTGCAAAGCCCGTCGCGGTGCCGACCGTGATGTTGCCGCCCTGTGCGCCCTGGCCGCCGGCGCCGCCCTTGTCGGTGTCGCCGTTTCCGCCATCGCCGCCCGTGCCGCCCTGGCTGTAGAGGTTGAAGCCGTGGGCGTTGGTCCCGCCGCCGGTCGTGAGGGCGAACGACCCGGATTGCGTGGTGCCGATCGAGAGGGCACCGCCCTCGCCGCCAGCACCCGCAACGCCGCCACCGCCGGTGCCCGCCTTGCCGTTGCCGCCATCCCCGCCGATCGACTGCAAGTACACCGCCGGGCCGCCACTCGAGACGGTGATGATGGTGCTTCCGCCGCTGCCGATCTGCACCGCACCGCCGGCACCGCCGGCACCGCCGCCGCCGCCCTTGCCGGACGTGCCATCGCCGCCGCCGCCGCCGGTGCCGCCGGCCGAATAGAGCTGGACGCCGATCGCCGATGTTCCGGAGGCATTGATCGTCGTGCCGGTCAGCGACAGGGTGATGGCGCCGCCCGTGCCGCCGGCACCACCCACGCCGCCCACGCCCAAGTCCGGCGTGCCGCCCGTGCCACCGTGGCCGCCGATCCCGCTCACATTGATCCCGAAGGTCGATGTGCCGGTGATCGACATCGTGGTGAGCGACGACGCCGTGATGTTCGTCGCGTAGGCAGCGCCACCCGTCCCACCGGCATGGCTATTGTCACCGGTGTCGTCGTGGCCGGTGCTACCGCTGTTGTAGACGTAGAAGCCGGAACCGTTGGTGGCGCTGACCTGGACCCCGCTGCTGCCCGAGCCGTTGTAGTTGAGCTGGATGGTCTGGCCGCTGGTCTGGCTGGTGTCGGTGTATTGGAGGATGACGCCGGCCTGATAGCCGCCGCTGGTGAGATTGCCCGACAGGCTCGGGCCGATCGTGCTGGTCAGGCTCTGGACGTTGAGCGAGATGATGCTGCTGGAGAAGCTCGTGCCGTTCTTGATGCCGGAGGATTGATCGCCCGTGCAGGTCGCGACGTCGTTGGACACCGTGCACGAGGTGTTGTCGGCTCCGCTCGGCAGCGGAGCCAACGATAGGCAGGCAAGCAGCAACGCTGTAACACCTGCGAGAAACCCGTGCTTCGGCAACGTCAAGTCTCCCAACCCCAGCCGACGCAGGGATGGTACAAAACTATTGCCCGACTGCGAACGCGACAGCGTTCAATTGCGCAGCAAATTTTTCGGTTACGTCGGCAGCTTCATGCCTCGATCGACGCCACGTCCTGGAACCAACTCCGAGGCCGAGTGGCGTTACGAGAACGCCTCGTCCCAAGTGCCGCGCGTAGAAGCCTTCGAGTACTCGGTCGCGCGGTTCTCGAAGAAGTTGGTGTGCTCGATGGCGTTCAGCATCTGGTCCATCCACGGCAGCGGATTCTTGGCGTCGCTGCGGTAGATCGGCTGCAGGCCGACCTGGTTGAGCCGCCGGTCGGCGATGAAGCGGATGTAACGCTTGACGTCGACGGCAGTCATGCCCTCGATGGCACCCATCTCGAACGCCAGGTCGATGAAGGCGTCCTCGTGGTCGACGATGGTCGAGCAGGCGATGTAGATCTCGCGCTGCAGCCCCTCGGTCCAGATCTCCGGGTTCTCCTGCACGAAGGTGCGGAACAGGCGGATGATCGAGTTGCAATGCAGGGTCTCGTCGCGCACCGACCACGACACGATCTGGCCCATGCCCTTCATCTTGTTGAAGCGCGGGAAGTTCATCAGCATGGCGAACGAGGCGAAGAGCTGCAGGCCCTCGGTGAAGGCGCCGAACACAGCCAGCGTCTTGGCGATATCGGCCTTCGAGTCGACGTTGAAGCCCTGCATATAGTCGTACTTGTCCTTCATCTCCTTGACGTGGAGGAAGGCCGAGTACTCGGTCTCGGGCATGCCGATCGTGTCGAGCAGATGGCTGTAGGCGGCGACGTGCACGGTCTCCATGGCTGAGAAGGCGGCCAGCATCATCTGCACCTCGGTCGGCTTGAAGATGCGCGAGTAGTGCCGCATGTAGCAGTTGTTCACCTCGACGTCGGCCTGGGTGAAGAAGCGGAAGATCTGCGTCAGCAGATGACGCTCGCTGTCGGTGAGCTTGTTGCGCCAGTCCTTGACGTCGTCGGCCAGCGGCACCTCTTCGGGCAACCAGTGGATACGCTGCTGGGTCAACCAGGCGTCGTAGGCCCAGGGATAATGGAATGGCTTGTAGATCGGCTTGGCGTCGAGCAGGGACATGGCGGCAACCCGGCGAAATCGATGAGACAAAAAAAGTCTCGTCGCGCCCGCCGTAATTCCCCGGCGGGCGCGGCGAGGACGACGGCAGTTACTGGCAGCTAAGACACTCTTCGTAATCGTTGGATCGGGCCGGTGCCACCGGCACGCCGAGTGGCACCGACCCGATCGGCGCCGAGGGGGCGTCGATTATTGGCGTTGAAAGGGCAAGATCGCCGAGCGGTTGAGCGAGCGCTTCGCCCGCCACGGACTCGGCGCGCTGGATGCTGAGCGAACGGCAGTAGTAGAGGCTCTTCACGCCGCGTTTCCAGGCCATCATGTGGATCTGGTGCAGGTCGCGCTTGTGCACGTCGGCCGGCAGGAAGATGTTGAGCGATTGGCTCTGGCAGATGAACGGCGCGCGGTCGGCGGCGTGCTCGACCAGCCAGCGCTGGTCGAGCTCGAAAGCCGTCTTGAACACCGCCTTCTCGTGATCGTCGAGGCAATCGAGATGCTGCACCGAGCCCTGGTCGATCATGATCGACGTCCACGTCTCCTCGTCGTTGCGGCCCTTCTGCTCGAGCAGCTTCTCGAGGTAGGGATTGCGCACCACGAACGAGCCCGACAGGGTCTTGTGGTTGAAGACGTTGGCCGCCGACGGCTCGATGCCGGGCGAAGCGCCGCCGCAGATGATCGAGATCGAGGCGGTGGGCGCGATCGCGAGCTTGTTGGAGAAGCGCTCATCGAAGCCGAAATCGGCGGCATCCGGGCAAGCGCCGCGCTCGTGCGCCAGCGCCTTGGACGCGGCATCGCAGTGGCTGCGGACGTGCTTGAACATCTTCTTGTTCCACACCTTGGCCATCACCGATTCGAGCGGGATGTTGTTCTGCTGCAGGAAGGAGTGGAAGCCCATGACGCCGAGCCCGACCGAGCGTTCGCGCATGGCCGCGTAGGTCGCGCGCGCGAAATCCGTGCCGGCCTTGTCGATGAAGCCCTGCAGGACGTTGTCGAGGAAGCGCATCACGTCCTCGATGAAGGTCGGATGCTCGTGCCATTCGAGATAGGTCTCGAGGTTGAGCGAGGACAGGCAGCACACCGCCGTGCGCTGCTTGCCGTGATGGTCGACGCCGGTCGGCAGCGTGATCTCGCTGCACAGGTTGGAGGTCTTGACCTCGAGGCCGGCCAGCTTGTGATGCTCGGGCCGCGCCTTGTTCACGTGATCGACGAACACGAGGTACGGCTCGCCGGTCTCGATGCGTGCGGTCAGGATGCGGATCCACAGCGAGCGTGCCGAGATCTTGCGCTGGACCGTGCCGTCCTTGGGACTGACGAGACCCCATTCCTCGTCGTTCTCGACGGCGCGCATGAAGGCGTCCGACACCAGCAACCCGTGATGCAGGTTGAGGGCCTTGCGGTTGGGATCGCCGCCGGTCGGCCGGCGGAGCTCGATGAACTCCTCGACCTCGGGATGGTTGACCGGCAGGTAGACCGCGGCCGAGCCGCGGCGCAGCGAGCCCTGGCTGATGGCGAGCGTGAGCGAATCCATCACGCGGATGAACGGCACCACGCCCGAGGTCTTGCCGTTCATGCCGACCTTTTCGCCGATCGAGCGCAAATTGCCCCAATACGAGCCGATGCCGCCGCCGCGAGCGGCCAGCCAGACGTTCTCGTTCCACAGGCCGACAATGCCCTCGAGCGAATCGCTGGCCTCGTTCAGGAAGCACGAGATCGGCAGGCCGCGCGACGTGCCGCCGTTGCTGAGCACCGGCGTCGCCGGCATGAACCAGAGCCGGCTGATATAGTCATAGAGACGCTGGGCGTGGGCATCGTCGTCGGCATAGGCCGACGCCACGCGGGCAAACATCTCCTGGTAGCTTTCACCCGGCAACAGGTAGCGATCGGACAGTGTCGCCTTCCCGAAGACTGTCAGGCGGGAGTCGCGTGAGGCATCGGTAACAACCCGTGCACCGCTTCGAACTTGAACAACATCAAACACTTGCGGCTCCCCTTTTCTTTTTGTCCACAGTTGTGGAAAAAACACTCTGTGGAAGAACTCTAGATGTAGGGAGCCATCTCGGGCCACCCACTACTCCTTGATGATACGGTTACAGCCTGCCTTGTCATCGCCATTTTTATTCCTTGCATGTGAATCTCAGGAATAGCCCCTTAAGTTCCTGAAATTACTATCGAATATGGCCTTGAAATATTGTTTTTCCGAACTGAGAAAGGCCTTCGCAGGTGCAGCATCGAATGAGAACAAAACGCGCTCTCCCGCAGAATCCAAGGGCCGCAAACAGAAACCGCAGCGATTCGGCCCCGTCGCGCAGGCACGATGGCCAAAACGCCAGCCGCCATGGGCACTTTCGCCATCGTCGCTTAGTGTCGTCAGACCGTCACGGACGGACGTAACATCGACGACGCTTCGCGAGGGGGACTGACCGACATGGCCATTGCGCTGGCGCCACGATTGAACCGCCTGGACGCCATCTGCAGCGCCGCCCACGGTGGCGCCGGCGGCGACGACGCCGCCCGCTTTGCCCGCAGCCTGTTCGGCCGCATCGCCGACAAAGACTTAGGCCTCGCGCCGCCGGAGCAGCGGGCGGGCGCGGCCCTTGCCCTGCTGGCATTCGCCCGCCGGCGCCTGCCCGGGGTCGCCAAGGTCCGGGTGTTAAACCCGTCCGAGGCCGATCACGGCTTCGACAGCCGCCACACCATCGCGCAGATCGTCAACGACGACATGCCGTTCCTGGTCGATTCGATTGCCAACGAATTCAACCGCCGCGAGATCGCCGTCCATCTTCTGGCCCACCCCGTGGTCGCCGTGCATCGCGACATCGACGGCGATCTGGTGGGGTTTGCCGCCGATTCGGGGCCAGCGGGGCGTTTCGAATCGTTGATGCATATCGAGATCGACCGGCAGAACGATCCCGCCCTTCTCGACGAATTGGCGGCGGCACTGACGCGCGTGCTGGCCGAGGTCCGGCTGGCGGTCGAGGATTGGCAGTCCCTGCGGCATGCCTGCGTCGATGCCATCGACGATCTCGCCGCGAGCCGCTCCCCGCAGCTCGGCGAGTACGCCGACTTCCTGCGCTGGCTCGAGGCCGACAACTTCACGTTCCTGGGTCATCGCCGCTACCGCTACGTCGACGATCCGGCGCAGGAGTCGGGCCTGCGCTTCGACCTCATGCCGGGCTCGTCGCTCGGCATCCTGCGGCGCGACGAGGTCCGCTTGTTCGAGGCCGGCCTGGGCGGCGGCGAGGCGATGAGCCGGGTGGCGCGCGGCCCGCACAACATCCTGATCCTCAAGACCGACCGGCAGTCGCTGGTCCATCGCAGCGGCCCGATGGACTGCGTGATCGTCAAGACCTACGACCAGGACGGCCGCGTCACCGGCGAGCGGCGCCTGGTGGGACTGTTCACCTCGGCCGCCTATCACGCGCTGGTTCACGACGTGCCGTTGCTGCGCGGCAGGGTGGACACCCTTCTCCGCCGCTCCGGCTTCGACAAGCACAGCCACGACGGCAAGACGCTGCTGGCAATCTTGGACTCCTATCCGCGCGACGAGCTCTTCCAGATCGACGAGGACACGCTGTTCGACCACGTGATGGGCATCCTGCAGTTGCAGGAGCGCCGGCGCGTGGCGCTGTTCGTCCGCCGTGACGCCGTCGGCCGCTTCGCCACCTGCCTGGTGCTGGCGCCGCGCGAACGCTTCGACGCCGCCTTGAGCGACCGCTTCGCGGCAATCCTCGAGCACGCCTGGAACGGCAAGGTGACGTCGGTCGAGTCGAACGTCAGCAGCGATTCCGCACTCGGCCAGTCGCTCTACACCTTGAAGCTCGACACCAACGACACGCCGACGCCCGACCTCGCCGAGCTGGAGCGCCAGCTCGCCGAAGCCGCGACATCGTGGGGCGATCATTTCCGCGCGGCGCTTCAAGCCAGCCTCGGCGAGGTCGAAGGCCGCCTTGCCGCCCGCCGCTGGGGCGACAGGTTTCCCTCGGCCTATCGCGACAATTTCGCCGCCGAGGGTGCCGTTGCCGATCTCGAACTGGTGCGATCCGCCCTTGCCGGCCGCTCGTTCGGCGTGCGCCTGGAGCGCGAGCCCGGCCAGCCACCGCATCGCTTTTCATTGCGCCTGTTCCACCCCGGCGAGCCGATCGCCCTCTCCGACATCCTGCCGCCGCTGGAGAAGCTCGGCCTCAGGGTGCTGAGCGAGGTGCCATTCATGCTCGGCGCCGCGGCCGACGAGGCCGGAGGCGCCGTCTCCCTGCAGGTGCTGAGCGTCGAAACCGTCGACAAGTCGGCCGTCGCTCTCGACGTCGCTGGCCCGCGCTTTGCCGAGACTCTCGACCGGCTGTGGGCCGGCAAGCTCGAAAGCGATGGCTTCAATCGGCTGGTCCTGGGGGCAGGATTGGACTGGCGCGAAGTCGCCATCCTGCGCGCCTATGCCAAGTATCTGCGCCAGGCCGGCATCGCGTTCAGCCAGGATTACATGGAAGCGACGCTCGCCGCCTACCCGTCTTTCGCGCGCGGCTTCGCCGACCTGTTCGTCGCACGCCTCGATCCGGCGCTCGGCGAGGCGCGCGGGGCCGACCGCCTGGCGCGCATCGCCGCGGTCGAGACGACGATCTCGACTGCCTTCGATGCGGTGGCGACCCTGGACGAGGACCGCATATTGCGGCGCTTCCTCAGCGCCATCCGCTGCACGCTCAGGACCAACGTCTGGCAAGCCTGCAGCGACGGCACGCTCAAGGACTGGATGTCCTTCAAGATCGACAGCCGCGCCATCGACGAGCTGCCGGCGCCGCGACCGCTGGTCGAGATCTTCGTCTATAGCCCGCGCATGGAAGGCATCCACCTGCGCGGCGGGCGGGTGGCGCGCGGCGGCATTCGCTGGTCGGATCGGCGCGAGGACTTCCGCACCGAGATCCTCGGCCTGATGAAGACCCAGATGGTGAAGAATGCCGTCATCGTGCCGGTCGGCTCCAAGGGCGGCTTCTACGTCAAGCAACCGCCCGTCAACGCACAAGGAGGCGGCGGCACGCGCGAGCAGATCCAGGCCGAGGGCATCGCCTGCTACCAGACGCTGGTGCGCGGCCTGCTCGACCTGACCGACAACTATGTCGGTGCCGGCATCCGGCCGCCGGCCGCCGTCGTGCGTCACGACGGCGACGATCCCTATCTCGTGGTCGCGGCCGACAAGGGCACCGCCACCTTCTCCGATATCGCCAACGCGCTCGCCCGCGACTACGGATTCTGGCTCGACGACGCTTTCGCGTCGGGCGGCTCGGCCGGCTACGACCACAAGAAGATGGGCATCACCGCGCGCGGCGCTTGGGAATCGGTGAAGCGCCATTTCCGCGAGCTCGGACACGACATCCAGGCGACACCGTTCACCGTTGCCGGCGTCGGCGACATGTCGGGCGACGTCTTCGGCAACGGCATGCTGCTGTCGCAGCAGATCGAGCTGGTTGCCGCATTCGACCATCGACACATCTTCATCGACCCGTCGCCAGATCCGGCCGCGAGCTGGGCCGAGCGCAAGCGGCTGTTCGACCTGCCGCGCTCGTCCTGGCGCGACTACGACACCGCCCTGCTGTCGGCCGGCGGCGGCATCTACGATCGCTCGGCCAAGTCGATCGCGCTCTCCGTCGAGGCCCGTATGGTTCTCGGCATCGAGACGCCGAACCTCACGCCCGCCGATCTGATGCGCGCCATCCTGACCGCCCCGGTCGATCTGCTCTATTTCGGCGGCATCGGCACCTACGTGAAGGCATCGAGCGAGAGCAACGCCGATGCCGGCGATCGCGCCAACGATGCCATTCGCGTCGATGCCGCGCAGTTGCGCGCAAAAGTGATCGGCGAGGGAGCCAACCTGGGCTTCACCCAGCGTGCCCGGATCGAGGCGGCGCTGGGCGGCCGCCGGATCAACACCGACGCGCTCGACAATTCGGCCGGCGTCGATACCTCCGATCACGAGGTCAACATCAAGATCGCGACCGGCGAGGCGATCGCGCGCGGGCTGCTGCCGCGCGCCGATCGCGACGCGCTGCTGTTCTCGATGACCGACGAGGTCGCCGCCCTGGTGTTGCGCCACAACTACCAGCAGAGCCAGGCGATCAGCGTCGCCGCCGAGCAGGCCGGCGAGGAGCACGACCGGCTGGAGCGCTTCATGCGGGCGCTGGAACGTCAGGGCCGGCTCGATCGCGCCGTCGAGTTCCTGCCCGATTCGGTAGCGATGCGCAGCCGCGGCCAGAGCCGCCAGTATCTGACTCGCCCCGAGCTGTCGGTGCTGCTGGCCTACGCCAAGATCGATCTCCACGACGAGATCCTGCACTCCGACCTGCCCGACGATCCGCTGCTGGTCGGCGAGCTGTTGCGCTACTTCCCGCAAGCTTTGCAGGACAAGTATGCGCCGGCGATCCGCGACCATCGCCTGCGCCGCGAGATCGCCGCCCTGCAGGTCGTGAACTCGCTGATCAATCGCTGCGGCCCGACCTTCGTGCGCAATGTCGGGTCGCGCACCGGCGCATCGGCGGCCGCGATCGCCCGCGCCTTCGCCGTGGTGCGCGACGCCTGGAAGCTGCGCGACCTGTGGAACGACATCGAAGGCCTCGACCAGGCCCTCGAGGCCGAGGCGCAGATCCGCATGCTGGTGGCCTCGCAGCGCTTTCTCACGCGCGCGGTCCAGTGGACGCTGCGTCGCTTGCCGCAGCCGATCGACACCTTGGCGGCAACCGAGCAGCTCGGCGCGGCCGTCGGTGCGCTCGGCGATTTGCCGGCCGGCTTGGTCGGTGACGCGGAGAGCGCGGCACTGGCCGACCGCGCAGCGGTCTTCGAGGCGACCGGCGCGCCGGCCGGGCTGGCGCGCCGCGCTGCATCGCTCGAAACCCTAGCCGCCGCCGGCGACCTGATGCAGGCGGCGCGCGCCAACGACTGCAGCATCGAAGCGGCGAGTCGCCTCTATTTCCGCCTGGGCGAGCGGTTGACACTCGCCAGCCTTACCACCGCCGCCCTGAAACTGCCGCGCGACGGCCAGTGGCCAGCGCAAGCCGCGCTTGCCGTGCAGGACGATCTCGCCGCCTTGCATGCCGATCTTCTGACCTCGGCGTTGCGCGTCGCCACACAGGCCGGCACCGTCGACCCGGACGTCGTCCTGGCGCGCTGGAGCGAGCCACGCAAGCTCGCGCTCGACCGCACCGACCGGCTGCTCGAGGAAGAACTGCCGACGGCCGGTGCGCTCGATCTCGCCATGCTGTCGGTCGCCATCACCGAATTGCGCAGCCTCGTCTAAATCAGCCGCGACGCGGTGGTTCGGGCAAGCTGTAGAGGTCTTCGACCAGCCGTCGCAAGTTGGCTTGCACGGCCCGTTCGTCGGCAATCCGCAACCGGTTCTCGTTGGTGATGGCATCATGCAACGAGGCGCTGCCGATCGTCGTTATCGTCTGGTTATAGACGACGGCGCCGGTCTGGCTGTCGGTCAGGCGATAGGCGATGGTTGCCGTGACCGTCATCGCGAAACCGGCATAGGGTCGCTCGAGGGTGAGCAGGGTAGCGTCGAGCCGGAAGCGGCCGCTCTGCGCCGTTCCCAGCCGGGCCGCCAGCAGGGTCTCCATCAGCGCCTGCTGCACCTGGGTGGCACCGAAGCGCGCCGTCCAGGGTGTGCCGGTATCCCGGCCGACGCTCACAGGCGCCGGAGAGACGGCATTGCGATAAGCTGGCGCCGGACCGCGCACCACGTCGATGCCGGAAAGATCGGCAGGCTGCAGTGTCAGGTCGTTGCGGCTCGCGCAGGCGCTCAGCAACACCAGCGCGACCAGCGCAACGACACCTCTGATTGGCCGCACGTCGCGCACGCGATCAGGTCATCGGCTTGGCCAGCGGCGGAGGCGGGTCGCATTCCTGCGCCCACGACGGCGCGCCAACGGCGAGCAGATCGGCGAGAGCCAAGCTGAGCAGACGGATCATGAGCCACTCCGGAAACGCTGGAATTATGCACCGTCAGACCGTCGTCGCCTAGAGCGCGCGACAGTCACAAGTTCGATAGCGGCCGCCCGATTTTCACCCGTCTCGCGCGCAGCCGCTGCAAGACACCAAGAGTCCGTTCGCGCAGCCTCTCCTGATAACCGTGGCGAAGGGTCATCCTTGCCTGCAAGGGAATAACTCCCCGGATGTTGCGCAAAACAAACGTGCCGACAAATTGCCCTCGCAACGCCGCGAAGCGAACAACCTACGACACCTCGTCGAGTGGCCGAAATAGCGGTCGCGGCCTCAAATGTATCTCACTCGATGAACAAGCATCGGTTTGAGCAAGATCATCGCTCGGCGTCTGCCATCAATCGAACGTGCCCTTGTTATTGTAACCTAGGATCTCGTCGATTGGCCTGGAGTCCAGAACGAGAAGCGACTTTGCGCGTTCGACGATCTCGTAAATGGCCTGCCGGCGCCGCTCCCGATCCTCATCCATGCTGCGGAGCTTCTCGAGCGCCGCCTGATGCACGGCTTCAGTGATGGTAAGGCCCGTCCGCTCGGCCAGCTCACGCACGATCCGCTCGGTTTCAGGGTTCTCTATGTTCCAAGCCATCTTCTTGCTTCCACCAGATAGCGGGAGAATTCCGCCGAACGCAAAGACCATCAACCTGGCAGCGCCTTCAGAAAATCGATCAGCAGCTTGTTGACCTCGGCTGGTCGCTCCTGCTGCACCCAGTGGCCGGCACCGTCGAGGATGTGGCTGCCGACCAGGCCGGGCAGCGTTCGCGGGAAGGCCTCCATCGTCGCCTTGGCGGCCGGGAAGCGCAGCACGCCGTCGCGGCTGCCGGCGATGAACAGCGACGGCTGGCGGATCGGCTGGCCGCGCCACGGCCCGCTGAGCTCCCAGTTGCGCTTGAGGTTGCGGTACCAGTTGAGGCCGCCACGGAAGCCGGTGCGCGAGAATTCCTGGGTGTAGTAGTCGAGATCGGCCGCGCTCAGCCAGGCGGGCAGTGTTTCGGGATCGACGGTGTTGGCGAGCAGCGTGCCGCCGGTCAGTCGGGCAAAGCCCTTGCCCTTCTCGTCCATCTCGCCGCCGGCGGTGAAGTAGATGCGGCGCAGTGCGCCGCGGATGTCGGCCTGCAGCTCGGCCTCGGGCACGCCCGGCTTCTGGAAGTACTGAAGGTAGAAATCGTTGATGCCGACCTTCTCAAGCGCGCTCAGGGCATCGATGTAGCCGGGCGCTGCATAGGGGACGCTCATCGCGCACACGGCGGGGAACAGATCGGGCCGCCACAGTGCTGCGTGCCAGGCGACCGGCGCACCCCAATCATGGCCGACGATGACTGCCTTGCTCTCGCCCAGCGCCTTCACAAGCTCGGCCATGTCGCCGACGAGATGAAAGAGCGTGTAGTGCTCGATCGGTTCCGGCGCCTCGGTGCCGCCGTAGCCGCGCATATCAGGGGCGACGCAGCGATAGCCCGCCGCGCCGAGCGCCAGGATTTGATGGCGCCACGAGTACCAGCTCTCCGGCCAACCATGGCAGAACAGCACCAGCGGACCGCTGCCAATTTCGGCGTAGCGCATATGGATGTTGTTGACCTGGGCCGTCTTCAACGTGACGCCGGGCAGCGGAACAGACATGTCGGTTTCCCTCGCGAAGGAGGGCGAGCCTAACGTCCTCGCCTAGCCGCGCAAGTGAACCGGGCGCGCCAAGCGGACACGTACCGAGGCACGCGCGCCGAAGAGGAGCGAGCCCAGGAAGAACAGGCTCGCGCACAGCACGATCACAGGGCCCGACGGCAGGCCGGCATGGAACGAGACCAGCAGACCGATCGCGGCCGAGGCGAAGGCCATCGGCGCCGCGATCAGGGTCATCGACCAAACCTCGCGTGCCCAGAACGAGGCGGCGACAGCCGGCAGCAGAATGAGACCGAGCGCCATCAGCGTACCCAACGCCTGGAATCCCGCCACCATGTTGAGCACCGCGAGCGCCAGAAAAAGGTAGTGATAGAGCGACCCTCGGATGCCCATGGCGGCGAGGAAGCCCGGATTGAAGCATTCGACGACCAACGGCCGGTAGATCGCGGCCAGTCCGATCAGCGTCACTGTCGCCGTCGACACCACCAGGATCAGCGCCGTGTCGTCGACCGCCAGAATGGCGCCGAACAGGATGTTCATCAGGTCGACCGCCGAGCCACGCATCGAGACGATCAGCACGCCGAGCGCCATGGCCGTGAGATAGGCGGCGGCGAAGCTCGCATCCTCACGCATGCTGCTGAACCGAGCGACGACGCCGGAGATCAAGGCGGTGGCGATACCGGCCAGAAAGCCGCCGAGACTCATCGCCGGCAGGGACAGGCCGCCCAGGAGAAAGCCCAGCGCCGCCCCCGGCAGCAGCGCGTGCGCCAGCGCATCGCCCATCAAGCTCATGCGGCGCAGGATGAGGAACACGCCGATCGACGAGCCACCGACCGCCAGCGCCAGGCTGGCGACCAAAGCACGCCGCATAAATCCGAAATCGGCGAACGGGGCGATCAGAATGTCGAACAGCACGAGCAGCTCGCCGACGATCAGGCGCTCAGGCGCATCGGCGCCTCGCAGGCGTCGGCGCGCTCGTCCCAGGCCTCGGCCATGGCGCGCGCCCGGCGCAGGTTCTCGATCGACAGCACTTCCGCTGTCGGACCGGAATCGACCAGCTCGCGTGCCATCAGCAGGGTGTTGGGAAAGTCGCGGCGAACCTGATCGAGATCGTGCAGCACGGCCACCACCGTGCGCCGCTCGGCCCGCCAGCGCTTGATGACCTCCATGAGGTCGGCGACAGTTCGCGAATCGATCGCGGCAAAGGGTTCGTCGAGCAGCACCACGTCGGCGTCCTGCAGCAGCAGGCGGGCGAACAGAACGCGCTGGAACTGGCCGACCGACAGCGTCTCGATCGGCCGACGCTCGAAGCCGGCCAGGCCGACCGCCGCGAGAGCCTGCCGCGTGTCGTCGATGTCGTCGCGCGCCGCCGCGCCGAAACCGCCGAAGCGCGACCAGCGGCCGAGCAGGACGGTATCGAAGACGGAAATCGGGAAGCTGCGGTCGATCTCGGCCTGCTGAGGCAGGTAGGCGATGCGCCGGGCGCTGCACTCGATGCGACCCTCGACGCGCGGCACCAGCCCCATCATGGCCTTCAAGAGGGTGCTCTTGCCGGCGCCATTCGGACCGACGATCGCCGTCATCTCGCCGCCGGGAATCACCGCCGAGACGTGATGCACCGCCGGATGGCGGTCGTAGCTCACCGTCAGATCGACCAGGCGTAGGGCCACTGTCCCAACGTTCGCAGCCCTCACAGCGCCCACCAGGCAGCGAGCCACAGCGCCGCCGACACGAGCAGTGCAGCCGCAATGCGATGGATCGCGCTCATGGCGAGCAGGGCCGTGCCGGGAGAAACGGATTCATGCATGGGGCGGGAACGCCGGAATATCAATGAAAGAACGGCAGTGTTATAATGTTGCGTCCGCTGAGTCCAGCCGGCTCGGGCTCGTCGTCATGGCAGGCTAACCGTTTGTTGATTGGTGAAAGCGAGTCGCAAAGCGCATCTTCGCACGATGAAGAATTCTGGCTTTTCCCGGCGGCGATCGCTCCTGCTCGGCGGTGCTGCGGCAGCAAGTGCTGCGTTTACAGCGGCTCCTGCCGGTGCCGATCCGCGCGGCTCGACCGAAGGCCCCTGGGCCGTCGAGCTGTTCACGTCTCAAGGCTGCAACTCGTGCCCGCCGGCGGACGCCTACCTGGGGCTGCTGGCGAAGCGAACCGACATCGTCGCCCTGTCCTTCCATATCGACTATTGGGATTACATCGGCTGGAAGGACCCCTTCGCGTCGCGTGCAACGACCGACCGGCAGCGCGCCTATGCACGCGTTCTCAAGCAACGCTACGTCTATACGCCCGAGATGGTGGTCGACGGCATCGGCCACGACACCGGTCGCGACCGCGGCGTGATCGAAGCGCTGCTCGTCGAGGCACGGCGCCGTTCGCCGCGGCGGGCGACTCCGGATTTGTCGCGCGGCGGGGACGGGCGCCTTGCCATTCGGCTCGCCGCCTTCCCGCTCGACGGCAAGCCGGCCGATGTGACGATTGCCGTTTATGACCGGCGCCACAGCACGCCGGTGGCGAGCGGCGAGAACCAGGGACGCACGATCGACAATTTCAATGTCGTGCGTCGCTTCGACGTGCTGGCCCGTTGGGACGGTGCCGAGGCCGCCTGGTCGGTCGACACGACCGACCTGCAACAGGGCCAGGGGATCGCGGTGATCGTGCAGCGTGCCGACCATGGCCCGGTGATCGGCTGCAACAAGATCGAGCCGATGGTCTCCGGCTAGGCCGATCTCGTCGCCGGCCGGCCTTGCGCCGCCGGCGTGCCCGCGCGAAGGTGGGCCAATGCCGCCCCCCAGCGCCGGCCGTCTGACCGCAGTTCTCGGTCCAACCAACACCGGCAAGACCTACCTCGCCATCGAGCGCATGCTCGGCCACGAATCGGGCATGATCGGTTTCCCGCTGCGCCTGTTGGCGCGCGAGAACTACGATCGCATCGTCCGCATCAAGGGCGCCTCTCAGGTGGCCCTGATCACCGGCGAGGAAAAGATCGCGCCGCCCGGCGCGCGCTATTTCGTCTGCACGGTCGAATCGATGCCGCTCGACCGCACGGTGTCCTTCCTCGCCGTCGACGAGATCCAGATGGCGGCCGACCCCGAGCGCGGCCATTTCTTCACCAACCGCCTGCTCGAGGCACGCGGCTCGAACGAGACCATGCTGCTCGGCGCCGACACGATCCGGCCGGTGCTCAACCGCCTGCTGCCCGACATCGACGTCATCGCGCGGCCGCGCTTCTCGAACCTCTCCTATGTCGGGCCGAAGAAGGCGACACGCCTGCCGCGTCGCTCGGCCGTGGTCGGCTTCTCGGCCAACGAGGTCTATGCCATTGCCGAGCTGATCCGCCGGCAGCGCGGCGGCACCGCCATTGTGATGGGGGCGCTCAGTCCGCGAACGCGCAATGCCCAGGTCGACATGTTCCAGGCCGGCGAGGTCGACTACCTGGTCGCCACCGATGCCATCGGCATGGGCCTCAATATGGACGTCAACCACGTCTGGTTCGCGTCGTTGCGCAAGTACGACGGCCGGACGCTCAGGCCGTTGCGCAGCGTCGAGATGGCCCAGATCGCCGGGCGCGCCGGCCGGCATATGAATGACGGCACGTTCGGCACGACCGCCGAGGCCGGCACGCTCGAGCCGGAAACAGTCGAGGCGATCGAGAACCACCGCTTCGATCCGCTGCGCGATATTCAATGGCGCAACAGCGACCTCGACTTCCGCTCGACAGCGGGGCTGATCGCTTCCCTGAACGAGCCGCCGCCGCATGCCGCACTGCAGCGCGTTCGCGAGCAGGACGACCAGCTCGCGCTGCAGACCCTGTCGACCCATTCGGAGTTCCTGCCCCGCCTGCGCTCGCCGCAGCGCGTGCGGCTTCTCTGGGAGGTTTGCCAGGTGCCGGACTTCCGAAAGACGATGACGGAAGAGCACACCCGCCTGCTCGGCCAGCTCTTCGAGCACTTGACACAGGGCGGGGAACGGTTACCTGAAGACTGGATCGACAGTCACGTCAAACGGCTCGAGCATTATGACGGCGACATCGACACCTTGATGGCGCGTATCGCCCACGTTCGTACGTGGACCTACATCTCGCATCGGCCGGACTGGATCCAGCGAGCGACGCACTGGCAGGAACGCGCCCGTGCCATCGAGGACAAGCTTTCGGACGTGCTGCACCAGCGCCTGATGCAAAGGTTTGTCGATAGACGGGCGGCGTTGCTTGTACGAAGATTGCACGATGAGGGTGAAATGACGACGTCAGTCGCCGAAGCAGGCGAGGTCTCGGTCGAAGGCGAACATCTCGGGCGCATCGAGGGCTTCCGCTTCATTCCCGATACCACGGAAGGGCATGCCGATCAGAAGGCGGTCATGAGCGCGGCGCTGCGTGCGCTGCGCCAGGACCTGCCGACGCGCTTGCAGGCCTTCATGGCTTCGGCCGATCGCGAGCTCGTGTTCGATTCTCAACTTCGTATCTGCTGGGGCGGCGGCCCGGTCGCTCGCCTGGTGGCGAGCGGCGACATCCTCGCGCCCAAGGTCGAAGCGCTGCCGTCGGATCTGCTCGACGGACCGGCGCGTGAGGAAGTCCGCAAGCGCGCCGCCACCTGGGTCGAGACGCGTATCCGCCTCGGACTCAGCGAGCTGATGGATGCGCGCGCCACGACCGAGCTGCCGGCCGGCGCCCGCGGCGTCGTATTCCAGCTCTGCGAGCATCTCGGCATCCTGCCGCGCCGGCCGATCGAGCATCAGCTCGCCGAGCTCGGCGAGGAGGACCGCAAGGCATTGGCACGGCTCGGCGTGCGCGTCGGTGTCTACTCCCTCTACTTCCCGAGCATGCTGAAGCCGGTGCCAATCCGCCTGCGCGCCGGCCTCTGGATGATCGCCAGGAACCGCGACACGATCCCGCCGCTGCCAGCCGAAGGCCGCACGTCGATGGACCTGCCGCGCGGTTCGGACCGCGATTTCTACGCCACCATCGGCTATCTGCCGCTGGGCGATCACGCCATCCGCGCCGACATGGTCGAACGGCTGGCGGCGATGGCGCGCCAGGCCGTGCGCGAAAGCCGCGAGGCCGCCCGACGCGCCCAGCTCGAGCGCGAGAACCCGCCTGCACCGATGGCCGAAGCAGAGCCGCCAACACCGGATCAGGCGGTGCAGGACCGGCCAACATCGCGCAACGAGCGGCGACGCGAGCGCAAGCCGCGGGGCGAGCGTCAGGCCGCCGTGGCCCCGATCCCGGCAGCCGCGACGAACGACGAGATCAGCGAATGGGCGATCGTGGCCGCAGCCTTCGGCGAGTTCGAGCCGGTCGATGAGACGCCGGCGGCCGAGTCCGTCGCGGCAGAGCCCGTGACGGCCGACATCGAGGAGCAGGCGGAGACGGAGGCCGAGCTGGCGGCGGGGCCGAGCAGGGCGCCGCCGAGGCGACAGCGGAGGAGACCACCGTCGCCGTCCCGGCAGTCGAGGAGCCCGCCTTGGAGGCTTCCGAGCCGGCAGCCCCGGTCGAGGCGGAGACTGTCGTCTCAACGGCCGAGGCCGAAGCTGCCGAGAGCAAGCCCGTCGAGGCGACGACTGGCGTCGCCGAGGAAGCGGCTGCCGCCGCTACGGCCATGGCCGAAACGCCGGCAAGCGACGAGGTACAACCGGCGATCGCCGACGGCGAGAATGAGACGCCACCGCAAGCGCAGGCCGAGGCCGTCGCCGTGACCGCCGAGGCGCCTCGAGCGGAGGCATCTCGGGCCGAGGAGCCGCGCAGGACGGGACCGCGCCCGCTGCCGCCGGGCTGGTTCCGCGCCTCGCCGCAGATGATGTCGCTGGTCGGCTGCTCCGAGCCCGAGATGGCCAACGTGATGGCGGCGCTGGGCTATCGCGTCCATCCGCCGTCGGAAGATTTCGGACCGCTCTATGCCTACTCCGTCAAGCCGCGCTTCGTGCGCGAGCGCGAGGAGCAGCGCGAGCGGCAGCGTCAGCAGCAGCGCCAGCAGCAGCGCGATCAGCGCCGCCGCGAGCGGCCGGAACGGCCCAACGAGCGGCAGTTCTTCGCCGCCTTCGGCCAGACCGCGCCCGGCCGCCGCGATGGGCCTGGGGCAGACGGACCGCGGCGCGATGGCCCGCGGCAGGACGGGCAGCGGCCCGAGGGGCAGCGATACGACGGGCCCCGCCACGATGGGCCCCGCCGCGACGGGCAACGATACGATGGACCGCCTCGGGGGCCCCGGGAGGATCGGCCGCGCGAGGAGCGTCGCGGGCCCCGTCCGCCGCGCCGGGATGGCACCGAGCCGGCGATCCGGCTTTACGCCACCACCGAGAAGAAAGGCGAGGGAGCGGCGAGCGATTCGCCGTTCGCCAAGCTGCTCGAGCTCAAGCTCGGCGGCAAGAAGTAGCAGCCGTTGACCCCGGCGGCGCAACGCTAGGCCGGCAATGCGGCTCGACAAATGGCTTTGGCATGCTCGCTTCTTCAAATCCCGCAGCTTGGCGACCCGGTACGTCGAGAAGGCGCGTTTCCGGATCGACGGCCGCGTGGTCGACAAGCCGCATGCCGCCGTGGCGCCCGGCATGGTGTTGACCTTTGCCATGGGACCGCGCGTCCGTGTCGTTCGGATCCTGGCGCTCGGCGAGCGCCGCGGACCGGCTCCAGAGGCTCGATCGTTGTATGATGAAATCGACCCTGCGTGATTCAGAGTCCTTGCGCCGACCAATTGAGCGCGTTAAGCACCCGCCCGCCCGTTTCGAGAGTCGTCGATGACCTATGTCGTGACCGAGGCTTGCATCAAGTGCAAGTACATGGACTGTGTCGAAGTCTGCCCCGTCGATTGCTTCTACGAGGGCGAGAACATGCTGGTCATCAATCCGGACGAATGCATCGATTGCGGTGTGTGTGAACCGGAATGCCCGCCCAATGCGATCCTGCCCGACACTGAGAAGGGCCTGGAGCAGTGGCTGGACCTCAATCGCAGCCTGGCAAGCGAGTGGCCGAACATCACCCGCAAGGGCGAAGCGCCGGCCGATGCCGAAGATTTCAAGGACGAGAAAGACAAGTTCAAAAAGTATTTCAGCCGGAACCCCGGCAAACGATAGAAACTGCCCGCATTCGGGCGTCCCGGGCATCATTTGCAACAGCCATGCAATATCTGCATGGCAAGACAGTTGCCGAAATGCAACATAGAACGCGACTTGCGTCCAGATTCCTGGTATAAAGACGACGCTGAAAGCGGACCGGGTTCGGGTTCGCCGCCAGTTCGGTGTCCGGTCGGTAGCCGAAAGCAACTGATACCAGGCACCTGACTGATCACGCTGGGGCGCGTGCGCGGTGAACTGCGGTATCGCTAAGCGAGGGGTCGAAGGTGAAGGAAGAACTGGAAATGGCCAAGCCGAAGAAGATCGCGGCCAAGGATTTGGCGTTCGAGAAGGGGGATTTCGTCGTCTACCCGACTCACGGCGTAGGTCGCGTGATCGACATCGAAGCCAAGGAAATCGCCGGACACAAGCTCGATCTGTTCGTCATTTCGTTCGAGCAGGAGCGCATGATGCTGCGGGTGCCCGTCGCGAAAGCGAAGATCTCCGGGCTGCGCAAGCTGTCCTCGCGCAAGATCATGGAGAGCGCGCTGGTGACCCTGAAGGGTCGCAGCCGCGTCAGCCGCGCCATGTGGAACCGTCGCGCCCAGGAGTACGAAGCCAAGATCAACTCCGGCGACCCGGTGTCGATTGCCGAAGTCGTGCGCGATCTGCACCGCAATGCCGGGCAGCCGGACCAGTCGTACAGCGAGCGCCAGATCTACGAGGCGGCGCTGGATCGCCTGGCACGTGAGCTGGCCGCCGTCGAGCGCATCGATAAGGACCTGGCGACCCAGAAGCTGAACAGCGTCCTGCAGAAGGTCGCCTGATAGCTCCTATCGACTAGGGGGCCTCGCCTGCAGCGTGAGGCCCGCAGGGGTCGATTGGACCCTAGGGCTGAATCGTCTTGATCTGTGCCTGGCGCATCAGTGCGGCCGGGCTGTCGACGCCGTTCAGCACCAGCAGCCGTTGCATCTTGAAATCGTCGTAGGGCAGGTGCTGCGCGATCTGCGCAGCCGAGGTGCCGCCGGTCGTCACGACCTTCAGACGATAGGGCTTGAGCGCCGCCAACTCGGCATTGGACAGGCCATGGAAGGTGCGCGCCGCATTGACCAGCACCTCGATCCGCTGATCGCGATCGGCGCCTTCACTCAGAAGATTGAAGTAGCAGACCCGCTCGCCGCGTCGGACCATGACGTAGCGCAGCTGGCTCAAGCCGGTGTCGGAGCCGCGCGGCCGCGCGCCGATCGCCGCTTCCGCACCGGCGATCTCGATCGTCTGGATATCGGTCGGCGTGGGCTTGAGCTGGCTGCGCATCCATTCCGCCAGGCTGCCGGGGACCGGCTCGGGAAGGCAGGAGAAGAAAATCAGCGAGCGGTCGCGCCCGACACCCAGGACGCCGTCCTGGTCATTGAACAGGCGGAAATCGCGCGGCGCCTCGAAGCCGATCCGCATCACCGGGTGGAGGAACTTGTTGCCGCGGACGAAGCCTTCTTGCGGTGAATCATCGACCGACAGGCCGTCGATCGCGCCCAGGTAGGGCATGCGGCCGTTCTCGCCGGGCGCCGCGAGATCGGTGAGGCCGCGCAGCGCCTCCTGGCGCTCGATCGGCGCTGGATGCGTCGACACCGAGCTGCGCCGATCGACCGAGTCGGGCGCCTCGCCCATGAGCTGCATCTCGAGCTGGGACTGCCGGCGCAGCTTCTCGATCAGGCTCGCCATCGCATCGCCGCGATAGCCGGCCTTCACCAGCAGGGTGAGCCCCATGCGATCGGCCTCGAGCTCCTGCTCGCGCGAATAGCGCCGCAAGGCGAGCAGGCCATCACGCGCCACCGACCGGCCGACCGTGACCGAGCCGGTGGCGGCGGCCGCCTCGATGGCGGCGTCGAGCACACCCTGCCGGGCCTGGGCACGCTGAGCGGCGTGGCGTTGCAGGAGATGGCTGACCTCGTGGGCGAGGGCCGCCGCCAGTTCGGCTTCATCGTCGAGGCCGGCAAGCAGCCCGCGGGTGACGAAGACGTAGTTCGACACCGCATGGGCGTTGGCGTTCGGCAGGTCGAGCACGACGAAGCGATAGGACCCGGGGATTCCCGATCGCTTCAGCAGGCGCTGGCCGACGCCGTCGACATACGCCTGCAACGCGGGATCGGCATAGGCCGTGCCGACATCCCGCTCGATCGCCCGCGGCACGCCGGGTACGCCGGACGCCTCCGAGGCGGTCGTCGCCGGTGCCGAAGCGCCCTGGGGCAAGCAGGCGCCCGCCGCGAGGAGAAGCAGGACGAGCGCGAAGAACCGCAGGACAAACACCGAGCCTCCAGCCTCCCCCCAAACCGACCATAGACTTTCGAGCGGCCAGGCGGCAATCGTTCGCTGGAGCACGCAAATCGGACGCTGCTCTAGCCTGGAACAACGCCCGCTGCTATGGCAGTGATGCGAGCGTAATTGTCATGCCTCGATCAGAATCCCCCCTTCGATCCGACCTCTTCCCCGAGATCTCGCCGTACGCCAGCGGCATGCTGGCGGTCGATGGACGACACACGATCTACTGGGAGCAGAGCGGCAATCCTGCCGGCACGCCCGTGGTGTTTCTCCATGGCGGGCCCGGCGCCGGCTCAGCCCCGGTCCATCGTCGCTTCTTCGATCCGCAATTCTACCGCATCGTCGTCTTCGACCAGCGCGGCTGCGGACGCTCGATGCCGCTCGGCGAGCTGCAGGACAACACCACCGCGCATCTGGTGGCCGACATGGAGAAGCTGCGGCTCCATCTCGGCATCGGTCAGTGGCTGCTGTTCGGCGGCTCGTGGGGCAGCACCCTGGCGCTGGCCTACGGACTCGAGCATCCCGAACGGGTGAGCGGCTTCATCCTGCGCGGCATCTTCCTCGGCGCGCGTTCGGAGATCGACTGGTTCCTGCACGGCATGCGGGCGATCTTCCCCGAGGCGTGGCGCGACTTCGTCGAGCATCTGCCGGCCAACGAGCGCAGCGACATCCTCGGCAACTACTATCGCCGCCTGATCGATCGCAATCCCGACAGCCATCGTCCCGCGGCGCGCGCCTGGAGCCGCTACGAGGCGTCGTGCTCGACGCTCTATCCGACAGCGCGCGCGCCCTTCGAATCCGATCATGGCGGGTTCGCCTTGGCGCTGTCGCGCATCGAGGCGCACTACTTCGCCAACAGCACGTTCCTGCCTGAAGGCTGGCCGTGGTCCGATCTCGACCGCATCCGCGCCCTGCCCGGCACGATCGTGCAGGGCCGCTACGACATCGTCTGTCCGCCGGTGACGGCCGATGCGCTGGCCCGCGCCTGGCCGGAAGTTCGCTACGTCGTCGTGCCCGACGCCGGCCACAGCGCGCTGGAGCCCGGCATCCGCGCCGCCCTGGTCAACGCGACCGAGAGCTTCCGTCTCTCGCTCACAGACACTGACCTGTTCGCGCCGCGTTTCCCATGGGAGACGTGAACCCCTTCGATCTGCCGCCGGAACAGACCGGCGCGGCGGCCTGGTACGGACCGGCGATGGCGTTGCGCACCGACTGGCTGATGCCGCTCGAAGGCAGGGAGATCGCCGAGATCGAGACGGCGATGCGGGCCCTGGTGGCGCGCGACGCCGACATCGCCGCCATCACAGCGCGCGACTTCCCGCTGCCGACGCTCGGCGCAACCCTGGCCGCGCGCGTGCGCGAGGAAGTATTGAACGGCCGCGGCTTCCTGATGCTGCGTGGTCTGCCGGTCGAGCGCTGGTCGATGCGCGAGGCGGCCACCGCCTATTTCGGACTGGGCAGCCATCTCGGCAGCGCCCGCTCGCAGAACGGCAAGGGCCATGTGCTGGGCCACGTCCAAGATCTCGGGCTCGACGTGCACGACCCCAATGTGCGCATCTACCAGACCAACGAGCGCCAGACCTATCACACCGACTCGTGCGACATCGTGGGGCTGCTGTGCCTCAAGACGGCGCGCTCGGGCGGCCTGTCGGCCCTGGTCAGCTCGACCACGATCTTCAACGAGATGCGCCGGCGCAGGCCCGACCTGCTGGCGCTGCTGTTCCAGCCGCTCGCCACCGACCGGCGCGGCGAGGTGCCGGAAGGCCGCAAGCCCTATTTCGAGATCCCGGTGTTCAACTGGCACAAGGGATTCCTGAGCGCGATCTACCAGCGCCAATACATCGACTCGGCGCAGCGCTTCGGGGAGGCGCCGAGGCTCACGCCGGCCCAGATCGAGGCGCTCGACCTGTTCGACGCGCTCGCCAACGATCCACAGCTGAACATGTTCATGACGTTCCAGCCGGGCGACATCCAGCTGGTGCACAACCATACCATGCTGCACGACCGCACCGGCTTCGTGGATTGGCCCGAGCCCGGGCGGCGGCGTCACCTGCTGCGCCTGTGGCTGGCCGCCGCCGATGCGCGTCCACTGCCCGAAATCTTCGCCCAGCGCTACGGCACGGTGACGATCGGCGATCGTGGCGGCATCATCGTCCGCGGCACCAGGTTGCAGGCCCCGCTGGAGGCGGTTTGACGCTCGTCCCGGCGAGGGTGGTTGACCCGAGCCATCGTCGTCCCTAAGTGAGGGCCGCCGAAAAAAACTACAGATACCAGGGATTACCGTATGGCCAGCGATTCAACCGCGGGCGGCGCCTCGGCTGACATGCCGGTCGAAACGTCCGAACAGAACCTCGATATCCCGCCCCGGCCAGCCGGCCAGGAAGCGGACATCCAGCAGCTCCAGGTGGAGAAGGCCGACCTGCAGGACAAGCTCCTGCGCGCCCTCGCCGAAGCGCAGAATGTCCGCCGCCGCGCCCAGCAGGATGTCGAGCGCGAGCGCAAGTTCGGAGTCGAGCGTTTCGCCCGTGACATGCTGTCGGTCGCCGACAATCTCGGCCGCGCCCTGTCGGCGCTGCCGGCCGATGGCCAGGGCGGCGACCCCGCCCTGCGCAACGTCATTGTCGGCGTGCAGGCGACCGAGCGCGAGCTGCAGTCGGCGCTGGAGCGCCACGGCGTCACGCGCATCGACTCGCTCGGCAAGCCGTTCACTGCCGAGTTCCACCAGGCCATGATGGAGGTCGAGGATCCGAGCGTCCCTTCCGGCACCGTCGTGCAGGAACTGATCCCCGGCTACCTGATCGCCGGCCGGCTGCTGCGGGCGGCCATGGTCGCAGTGTCCAAGGGCGGCCCCCCGCAGCGGGCGGCCAGCAACGAGAACTAGTCCAAACCCGGTTCATTTGTCGGCCCGACATGGCAAGAATCCGCATTTTTGGGCCGTCGACTCCATTGCAGGTGGCCCCGTAGGACCTATATAGCCCCTGTCCTGACCCGGTCTTTTGCCGGCAGGTAACATATACGGGGGTCACCTCGGCGCCTAAGGGGCCGGACCGACCTGCCTAGGGAAGAGAGAACAGTCATGGCGAAAGTCATTGGTATCGATTTGGGCACGACCAATTCGTGCGTCGCGGTCATGGAAGGCGGCGACACCAAGGTCATCGAGAATTCCGAAGGCGCGCGGACGACGCCGTCCATGGTCGCCTTCACCGACAGCGGCGAGCGCCTGGTCGGCCAGGCCGCCAAGCGCCAGGCCGTCACCAACCCGATGAAGACCCTCTACTCGGTCAAGCGCCTGATCGGCCGCCGCTACGACGACCCGATGGTCGCCAAGGAGATGTCGCTGGTCCCCTTCAAGATCGGCAAGGCGGGCAACGGCGATGCGTGGGTCGAGGCCAACGGCCAGCAGTACAGCCCGAGCCAGATCTCGGCGTTCATCCTGGGCAAGATGAAGGAGACTGCCGAGGCGTATCTCGGCGAGAAGGTCGAGCAGGCGGTCATCACCGTGCCGGCCTACTTCAACGACGCCCAGCGCCAGGCCACCAAGGATGCCGGCCGCATCGCCGGCCTCGACGTGCTGCGCATCATCAACGAGCCGACCGCGGCGGCACTCGCCTATGGCATGGACAAGCGCAAGAGCGGCACCATCGCGGTGTACGATCTGGGCGGCGGCACGTTCGACGTGTCGATCCTCGAGATCGGCGACGGCGTGTTCGAGGTCAAGGCGACCAACGGCGACACGTTCCTGGGCGGTGAGGATTTCGACCTTCGCGTCATCACCTACCTGGCCGACGAGTTCAAGAAGGAGCAGGGCATCGACCTGCGCAACGACAAGCTCGCCCTGCAGCGCCTGAAGGAGGCGGCCGAGAAGGCCAAGATCGAGCTCTCCACCGCGAAGGAGACCGAGATCAACCTGCCGTTCATCACGGCCGATGCCAGCGGGCCCAAGCATCTCGTGATCAAGCTGTCGCGCGCCAAGCTCGAGACCCTGGTCGAGGACCTGGTCCAGCGCACGCTCGAGCCGTGCAAGGCGGCGCTCAAGGACTCCGGCCTGCAGGCCGGCCAGATCGACGAGGTCATCCTGGTCGGCGGCATGACGCGCATGCCGAAAGTCATCGAGGTCGTGAAGCAGTTCTTCGGCCGTGAGCCGGCGCGCAACGTCAACCCCGACGAGGTCGTGGCGGTCGGTGCGGCGGTCCAGGCGGCGGTGCTGAAGGGCGAGGTCAAGGACGTCCTGCTGCTCGACGTGACGCCGCTGTCGCTCGGCATCGAGACGCTGGGCGGCGTGTTCACCCGCCTGATCGAGCGCAACACGACGATCCCGACGAAGAAGAGCCAGACCTTCTCGACGGCCGACGACAATCAGACCGCGGTCACCATCCGCGTGTTCCAGGGTGAGCGCGAGATTGCCGCCCAGAACAAGATGCTCGGCCAGTTCGACCTGGTCGGCATCCCGCCGGCGCCACGCGGCATGCCGCAAGTCGAGGTGACCTTCGACATCGACGCCAACGGCATCGTCCAGGTCTCGGCCAAGGACAAGGCGACCGGCAAGGAGCAGCAGATCCGCATCCAGGCCTCGGGCGGCCTGAGCGAGGCCGACATCCAGAAGATGGTGAAGGACGCCGAGCTGCACGCCGAGGAGGACAAGAAGAAGCGCGAGCTGATCGACGCCCGCAACCAGGGCGAGGCCCTGGTGCACTCGACCGACAAGCACCTGAAGGAGTTCGGCGACAAGGTGGGTGCAGCCGAGAAGACGGCGATCGAGAGCGCACTCGAGGCCCTGAAGTCGGCATTGACGGGTGAAGACGTCGAAGCCATCAAGAGCAAGACCAACGATCTTCAGCAGGCGGCGATGAAGCTCGGCGAGGCGATGTACAAGGCCCAGCAGGCCGATGCCCAGGCGGGAGCCGGGGCGGCGGGGGCGGCGGGTGGTGCGGCCGGCGGCGCCGCCAACCAGGCGGGCGGCGAGAAGGTCGTCGACGCCGACTTCGAGGACGTCACCGACAAGAACAAGAAGACGGGCTCGGGCTGAACCGGAACCAGGAACTGAACAAACCGGCCTCCCGCGCGAGCGGGGGGCCGATCTCGTAAGCGGTGGGGGCTGCGTAGAGCTTTATGTCGCAAGACTATTACGAGCTGCTTGGAGTCAGTCGCACGGCGAGCGCCGACGACATCAAGAAGGCGTTCCGCAAGCTCGCCATGCAGCATCACCCGGATCGCAACAAGGGCAGCAAGGACGCCGAGAAGAAATTCAAGGACGTCAACCACGCCTACGACATCCTGAAGGATCCGGAGAAACGCGCGGCGTACGACCGCTACGGTCCGGCCGCCTTCGAAGGTGGCGGGCCGGGCGGACCCGGGGGGCCGTTCCAGGGTCAGGGCTTCGACTTCGGCTCGGTGTTCGGCGACGTCTTCGAGGAGATGTTCGGCGCCGGTCGCGGACGCGGGGGCGGGCGCGGCGACCAGCGCGGCCAGGACCTGCGCTTCAACCTGGAGATCACGCTCGAACAGGCCTTCGGCGGCACCGAAGCGACGGTGCGCGTGCCGAGCTCGGTGACCTGCGAATCCTGCCACGGCAGCGGCGCCGAAGCCGGCTCCAAGCCGCAGCAATGCCCGACCTGCCATGGTCGCGGCCGGCTGCGCGCCCAGCAGGGCTTCTTCACCATCGAGCGTCCCTGCCACGCCTGCCACGGCGCCGGCCAGGTGATCGACAAGCCGTGCCGGACCTGCTCCGGCCAGGGTCGCGTGCGGCGCGAGAAGACGCTCAAGGTCAACATCCCGGCCGGAGTCGAGGACGGCACGCGCATCCGCCTGACCGGCGAGGGCGAGGCCGGAGCGCGCGGCGGCCCGGCGGGCGATCTCTACGTGTTCCTGTCGGTGCGCCGCCACCAGCTGTTCGAGCGCGAGGGCGCCGACATCCATTGCCGCGTGCCGATCTCTATGGTCCAGGCGACGCTCGGCAGCAACATCGAGGTGCCGACCCTCGACGGCAAGATGGCGCGGGTCAACATCCCGGCCGGCGCCCAGGGCGGCCACCAGTTCCGCCTGCGCGGCAAGGGCATGCCGATCATGCGCTCGACCCAGCACGGCGACATGTACATCGAGATCAACGTCGAGACGCCGACCAATCTCACGGCCAAGCAGAAGGAGCTGCTCAAGGAGTTCGAGAACGCCGGCAAGACCAGCCCGACCTCCGAAGGCTTCTTCAGCAAGGTCAAGGAGATGTTCGGCGGGTAGGCCGCAGCGTCTTCTCATGCTCCTCTCCCCCGCTAGGGGGAGAGGTAGGGTGAGGGGGTTACAGGTGACGAAGCGACCTTCGAAGCCCCCTCACCTAGCCTCTCCCCCTAGCGGGGGAGAGGAACATGAGTGCTCCTTTGGGGGCCCGACTCGAGCCGTCGCCATCACGCACCTTACCAGGTGGCTCTCGCCCGTCGCCCGCAGATCCGGCGGCGCCGACAGGCAATTCGATTGAACGAAGCGGCAGCGCGGGGCGAAGCTGCAGGCGGCCGGAACCTCGGCGAGGTCGGGTGGCGCGCCGGGGATCGCCTCCAGGCGCTGGCCGCGCATGCCGTCATGCACCGTCGAGGCGAGCAGGCCGCGGCTGTAGGGGTGCTGCGGCGCGTCGACCATCTGCTCGACCGGCGCCAGCTCGACGATCTTGCCGGCGTACATGACGCCGATCCGGTCGGAGACCTCGACCGCGACGCCGATGTCGTGGGTGACGAAGATCACGCCGAGATCGAACTCGCGCTGCAGCTCCCGGATCAGCAGCAGGACCTGGATCTGGACAGTCGCGTCGAGCGCCGTGGTCGGTTCGTCGGCCAGCAGCAGGCTGGGATTGCAAGACAGCGCGAGCGCGATCATGGCGCGCTGGCGCATCCCGCCCGACATCTCGTGCGGATAGGCCTTCAGGCGCTGCGCCGGCGAAGGGATGCGGACCAGCTCCAGGAGCTCGCGCGCCCGCTTCGAGGCGTCGGTCTCGCTCTTGCCGGTGTGCCTGCGGATCGTCTCGGTGATCTGCTGGCCGATGGTGAACACCGGGTCGAAAGCGGTCGCCGGCTCCTGGAAGATCATGGCGACCCGTCGGCCGCGCAGGTCGCCCAGCGCCCGCGGCGCCATGTCGAGCACCTCGTCGCCCTCGAGCTTGATGCTGCCCGACCAGCGCGTGCGATGCTCGGGATGCAGCCGCAGGATCGAGCGCAGGGTGACGCTCTTGCCCGACCCCGACTCGCCCAGGATGCCCAGCGTCTCGCCGCGCCTGAGGTCGAAGCTCACGCCGTTGACGGCATGGACCGTGCGATCGGGCGTGACGAAGGTGACGTGGAGGTCGCGGACCTGCAGGAGATCGCTCATGTCAGGCGGCCTCCGCCTTCGAATGGCCCGAACCCGGCTGGCGCATGTGACAGGCGACGGATTGAGCCGCCGTGTCGGCCAGCAGCGGCTCCCGGGCGGCGCAGACGTCCTCGGCGAAGGGACAGCGGGTGCGGAAGCGGCAGCCCGACGGCGGGTCGATCGGGTTGGGGGGATCGCCCTGGATCGGCGCCTCGCGGGTCCGCTTGCGCGGATCCATCGACGGCCGCGCCGACAACAGTGCGCGCGTGTAGGGATGCAATGGATTGCCGTAGATGGCCTCGACCGGGCCGAGCTCGACGATCTTGCCGAGATACATCACCAGCACGCGGTCGCTGAGGTACTGCACGACATTGAGGTCGTGGCTGATGAAGAGGTAGGTCAGGCCGAACTCGCTCTTGAGATCGACCAGCATGTTCAGCACCTGTGCCTCGACCGACTTGTCGAGTGCCGACACCGCCTCGTCGAGAATCACGAGGCGTGGCCGCAGCGCCAGGGCACGGGCGATGTTGACGCGCTGGCGCTGGCCGCCCGACAGCTCGTGCGGATAGCGCTCGGCGTAGCTCTCCGGATCGAGGCCGACCTTGGCGAGCAGGTCGCGCGCCCTGGCGCGCGCTTCCCCGGCGGGCACGCCGTGCGCCTTGGGCGCGAACGCCAGCGTCTCGCCGATCGTGAGCCGCGGATTGAGCGAGGCGTAGGAATCCTGGAACACCATCTGCACCTGGCGGCGCAGCTCGTTCACCGAGATGCCGTGCGGCTCGTCGATCGGGTCGCCGTCCAGAACCATGCTGCCCTTGTCGGGCCGCAGCAGGCGGACCAGCAGCCGCGCCACCGTGGACTTGCCGCAGCCCGATTCGCCGACCACGCCCAAGGTCTCGCCCTTGGTGACCGACAGCGTGAGATCGTCGACGGCGCGGACCACCTTGCGGCCGCGGCCCAGCAGGCCGCCGCCGACCGGGAAATGCTTGCGCAGGCCGGACGCCAGCAGCAGGGGCTGCGCCGGCCCGCCGCGATCGGAGACGGGAAGGATCGAGTCCATGTCAGCCCTTCACATCCATGGCAGCGCGCAACCCGTCGCTCATCAGGTTGAAGCAGATCGAGGTGATGAAGATCATCACGCCGGGCAGCGCCGCCAGCACGGGATTGACGTAGATCGCCTGGCGCAGCGTGTTCAGCATCAGGCCCCATTCCGGCTCTGGCGGCTTGACGCCGAGACCCAGGAAGCTGAGGCCCGCGGCCAGGATGATGGCGACGCTGATCAGCGAGGTCGCGTAGACCAGGATCGGTCCCAGCACGTTGCCCAGCACATGCACGCGCACGATGGCCAGCGTCCCGGCGCCGCTCGCCTTGGCGGCGTCGACGAAGTCGAAGCCGCGCACCTGCGTGGTGACGCTTTCGGAGACGCGGCAGATCGGCGGAATGAACACCAAGCTGAGCGCCAGCAGCGTGTTCTCCGCCCCGGCGCCCATGGCGCCCGACAGCGAGATGGCGAGCAGCACCGATGGGAAGGCGTAGAATACGTCCATGGTGCGCATGATCGCCATGTTCACCCGGCCGCCCAGGAAGCCTGCCGTGATGCCGAGAAAACCGCCGATCAGCAGCGCGCAGGCGACCGGCGTCACGCCCATGAACAGCGAGAGGCGGCCGCCATAGATCAGGCGGGCCAGCATATCGCGGCCGAGCTCGTCGGTGCCCAGAAGATTGTTGGGCGAGCCGATCGGATGCAGGCGGCGGATCATCGACGTCTTGTAAGGATCGGCAAGACCCAGCCACGGCGCCGTAAGAGCGGCGACCACGATCAGGACCAGCACGCCGGCGCAGATCAAGGTCACCGGATCGCGGCGCAGCCGGCGGCCGACCGATTGCCAATAGCCGCGCGAGGCGGAGGCCTTGGTCGCCTGCAGGGTGGCGGCGCCGCCGATATCGAGCGTCGGGTTCTGGATCGCCATGGCGTCAGCCTCGCTTGATGCGCGGATCGACCATGGTCTGGATCACGTCCACGGTGAGATTGAGCATCATGAAGAAGAAGGCGAGCACCAGGGTGGTGCCCTGCAGGATCGGCAGGTCGCGCCGGAAGATCGCGCTGTTCAGCAGGAAGCCGGTGCCCGGCCAGGCGAACACGGTCTCGATCAGGATCGAGCCGCCGATCAGGTTGCCGGCCTGCAGGCCCATCACGGCGAGGCAGGTCGGCGCGGCGTTCTTCAGCACGTGACGGAGGATCTGAAGGTCGCTCATGCCCTTGGCCTGCAGCGCCGTCACGAACTCCATGCTGAGCGTTTCCTTGATCGTCGAGCGCACCGTGCGGGTGACGACGCCGAGCGGGATCACCGACAGCGCGATGGTCGGCAGCACCATGTGGGCGAGGTGCGCGCGGTCGAGACGCCAGCCGGTCGAGTTCTCCGGGCCGATGCCCATGGGCGGCAGGGCGCCGAGCTCGACGGCGAAGATGATCACCAGCACGATCGCCAGCCAGAAGTGCGGCACGCTGACGCCAACCAGCGAGATCAAGGTGACCAGGCGATCGACGATGCGCGACTTGGCGTAGGCCGCCGCCGTGCCGAGCACGATGGCGAGCGAGAAGGCCAGCAAGGTCGCGGCAATGGCGAGGATGATGGTGTTGCCGAATGCCGTCGCCACTTCCGTCGCCACCGGCCGCCCGGTGCCGATCGAGGTGCCGAAATCGCCGGTCAGGGTGACGCCCAGCCAGCGCAGGTACTGAACCGGCAGCGGCTTGTCGAAGCCGTAATACTCCTTGAGCTTGTCGACGACCTCCTTGGGCGCATCGGGCGGCACGATCGCCGAGATCGGATCGCCCGGCGCGAGATGGACCAGCGCGAACACCAGCAACGAGACGCCGAACGCGACCGGGATCAGGTAGACGAAGCGGCGCAGCGCATAGAGCAGCATGGCCTGATGTCCTTTGCTGCTACTTGGCCATCTCGACGGGGGTGAGGTCCTGGAACCAGCTCTGGGCCTGCACGAAACCCTTCACCTTGGGGTTCATGGCGCGCGGGTTGAGATCGTGCGCGATGTAGACCCAGTAGGACTGGTCGACAATATAGGTGTGCACGTCGGCCAGCGCCTTGGTCTGGGCGGTGCGCTCGAAGCTGGTGTGCGCCTTGTTGATCATCTCGTCGAGCTTGGGGTCCTTCAGGATGCCCCAGTTGGACCCGGCTGGCGGCACGAAGCCCGAGTGGTACAGGCGCATGAAGGCCGAGTAGGGATCGACCGTCGCGCGGCTGATATTGACGCCGTTGACGTTGGCCTTGGTCGCCAGCTCGCCGGTGACGGGCTGGAACGAGAAATTGACCAGCGCATTCCACTCCATGACCTCGAACTCGGCGTCGAAGCCGACGGCATTCAAGTTCTCCTGCACGTACTCGTTCATCGGCAGCGGCAACATCTGGCCCGAGCCCGAGGTCGAGATGGCGATCTTGATCTTCGGCTTCTTGGTCGGGCCGTAGCCGGCTTCCGCGAGCAGCTTCTTGGCCGCCGCTGGATCGTACTTGATGTCGAAGCTCGGCGAGCCGAACCACGGATGGCCGGGATAGACCGCGCCTTTCGATTCGATCATCAGGCCGCCCAGCAGCTTGGAAAGGCCGGCGCGGTCGACGGCAAGATTGGCCGCCTTGCGCACACGGATGTCGTTCCACGGCGAGCCCTCGACCATGCTGGGCTGGTAGGCCCAGTTGTGCGGATACTTGTTGGTGACGATCGCCATGCCGCCCTGCTTGAGGCGCGGGATCGCGTCGGGGGCCGGCACCTCGATCCAGTCGACCTGGCCGGCCAGCAGCGCGGCCGTGCGCGTCGCCGCTTCCGGCATCGGGAACAGGATCACCTTGTCGAGCTTGGGAACGCGCGCCTTCTCCCAGTAGTCGGGATTCTTCGACAGCTCCATGCGCTCGCGCGGCACGACGCGATCGACCTTGAACGGCCCGGTGCCCGAGGGCTGCAGCGCGAACTTGTTCCAGTCCTTGCCGGTCTTCTCCCACTGGGCCGGGCTGGAGAAGAAGATGTAGGACATGTCGTAGGGGAACAGCGAGTTCACGACCCGGGTCGTCAGCTCGACGGTGTACTTGTCGATCGCCTTGTAGCCGACCAGCGTCGGAATGCGGCCCCGCGCCTGCGCCAGCTGCTTGCGGTCGAACTGCGGCGACTTGTCGTTCAGGAGCTTCTCGAGATTCCAGATCACGGCGTCGGCATCGAAGTCGGAGCCGTCGTGGAACTTCACGCCCTGCCGCAGCTTGAACACCCACTTGGTGGGATCGCCCTCGACCGCCGACCATTCGGTGGCGAGGCCGGGACGGATGTCGGCGATCGTGTCGGCCTTCGACAGGTCCCAGTTCACAAGCGCGTCATAGATCGTGTAGCCGGCGAAGCGGTAACCCTCGAACCCCTGGTCGGGCTGACCCGTGGTCTGCGGAATGTCGGCCGCCGTCATGCCGATGCGCAGAGTGCCCTGCGCCAGGGCAGGCGTCGCCGCCAGGGCAAGCAAGCCCAATCCGGCAACCGCAACGCGTAGGTGCTTGAACATCAGACACTCTCCTGTCCGGCGCGTCCCCGAAGCGGGCGCTCGCAAGGGAGATATGCAAGTGCCAAGCCAAGAATGCTTGCAGTTCGCTCCGACCTGGGGCGGCATGTCGCTTGCATGCCGACACGCAGGAGGAATGGAATGCCCGAGCCCAAGACAACGATCACGCTGGAGGAGTTTCGCGCGCGCGCCGCGGCGACCGGCCTGCCGCTCACCGAGGAGGATATCGGCCACCTGCACAAAGGCTATGTCGGCCTGCTCGAGCTGATGCAGCGCATTCCCAGCCAGTGGGCCTGGGCCGCCGAGCCGCCGCACGTCTTCCGCGCCGACGAGTAGGGCCCCGCCATGACCGATCTCACGACGCTCAGCATTGCCGACGCGGGACAGAAAATGGCACGCGGCGAGCTCACCTCGGCTGCGCTCACTGAGGCCTTCCTCAGCCGCATCGCCGCCATCGACGGCAAGCTCTCGAGCTTCATCACGGTGACCGCCGAGCGCGCCCGCGCTGCCGCCCGGCAGGCCGACCTGGAGAGGAGCCGCGGGTTCGTACGCGGGCCCCTGCACGGCATCCCCGTGGCGTTGAAGGACATCTACGAGACCGAAGGCGTGCTGACGACGGGTCACTCGCACCTGCGCGCCGATTACGTGCCGGCGGTCGATGCCGAGACGGTGCGGCTGCTCAAGGCCGGCGGCGCCGTCATCCTGGGCAAGCTCGCGACCCACGAGTTCGCCAACGGCGCGATGACGCCCGACCAGCCCTTCCCGGCGGCGCGCAATCCGTGGAACCTCGACTACCAGCCCGGAGGCTCGTCGAGCGGCTCGGGCGCGGCAGTCGCCGCGGCGCTGTGCATGGGCGCCATGGGCTCCGACACCGGCGGCTCGATCCGCAATCCTGCCGGCTTCTGCGCCACCGCCGGCATCAAGCCGACCTACGGCCTGGTGAGCCGCTGCGGCATCTATCCGTTGTCGTTCAGCCTCGACACCGCAGGCCCGCTCACCTGGACCGTAGAAGACAGCGCGCTGATGCTCGACGTGCTGGCCGGTCACGATCCCAACGACCAGGCTTCGGCCAAGACGGAAAAGGTCGATTACGGCGCATCCGCCCACCGGCCGATCAAGGGCATGCGCATCGCACTGGCGCGCCAGTGGTACGACGGCGTCACGCCGGACATGAACAAGGGAATCGACGAGGCGGTGCGCGTGCTGCGCGATCTCGGCGCCATCGTCGAGGACGTCGTCTTCCCCGATATCTGGGACTATCACATCTGCGGCCGCGTCATCATCACCGTCGAGGCGCACGCCATCCACCGCCAGGAAGTGATCGAGACGCCGGAGAAGTTCGGCTACACGACGCGGCGCCGCTTCCAGCTCGGCGCCTTCCTGACCTCCGAGCAGTATCTTTCGGCGTTGCGCTTCCGGCGCAAGCTGCAGGTCGACACCCGAGCCGCCATGCGCGGCTACGACCTGGTCATGACCGCCAATCACTGGGGCGCGCCGGAGATCTTCCAGGAGCCGCAGTCGATCTTCCATTTCTTCGGCAAGGCCTCGCTCACCATGCCGTTCAACGTCACCGGCCAGCCGGCGCTGACCGTGTGCTGCGGCTTCGGCGGCGACGGCTTCCCGCTGTCGTTCCAGCTCGCCGGCCGGCCGTTCGACGAGGCGAGCGTGCTCGCTGCCGGCGCCGCCTACGAACGCGCCACGCCGTGGCGCGAACGACGACCCAAGCTCTGAGGAGATCTCATGATCGGCAAGACGACTCGCTTTTCGCGCCGTTCCCTTTTGGCGGGCGCCGGCGCCCTCGCCTTGCCGGCAGGACTCGCCGCACCGGCCGAAGCACAGGAGAAGGTCGTGCGCTTCGGCATCTCGATGGCCGACGTGCCGCTCACGACCGGCCAACCCGACCGCGGCGCCGGTGCCTACAAGTTCACCGGCTACACACTCTACGACCCGCTGGTCGCCTGGGAGATGGACGTCTCCGACCGGCCGGGCAAGCTGATCCCCGGCCTCGCCACGGACTGGAAGGTCGACGATAACGACAAGACGCTGTGGACCTTCAAGCTCCGGCCCGCCGTCAAGTTCCACGACGGCTCGGCGTTCGACGCCGACGCCGTGATCTGGAACTTCGACAAGGTGTTCGACACCAAGTCCCCGCAGTTCGACCAGCGCCAGGCCTCGCAGGTCCGGCCGCGCCTGCCGTCGGTCGCGAGCTACCGCAAGCTCGACGACATGACCGTCGAGGTGAAGACCAAGGCGGTCGACGCGCTGTTCCCCTATCAGATGCTGTGGTTCCTGATCTCGAGCCCGGCACAGTTCGAGAAGCTGGGCAAGGACTGGAACAAGGTCGCGTCGGAGCCGTCCGGCACCGGGCCGTTCAAGCTCATCCGCCTGGTGCCGCGCGAGCGCGCCGAGCTGGTGAGGAACGATGGCTACTGGAACCCCAAGCGGCTGGCCAAGGCCGACCGCATGATCCTGGTGGTGGCGCCCGAGCCGGCAACGCGTACCGCCGCGCTGCTGTCGGGCACGGTCGACCTGATCGAGACGCCGCCGCCCGACGCCGTCGAGCGCCTGACCAAGGGCGGCATGAAGATCGTGCAGAACATCACACCGCACGTCTGGAACTTCCATCCGTCGATGCTGCCGGGCTCGCCGTGGACCGACATCAGGCTGCGCAAGGCGGCCAACCTCGCGATCGACCGCGACGCGATCGTGCAGTTGCTGGGCGGTCTCGCCCAGCCGGCCTACGGCCAGGTCGACAGGACCAGCCCGTGGTTCGGCAAGCCCACCTTCGAGCTGAAATACGCGCCCGACGAGGCGCGCAAGCTGATGGGCGCGGCGGGCTTCAGCAAGAGCCAGCCGCTCAAGACCAGGTTCGTGGTGGCGAGCGGCGGCACCGGCCAGATGCTGTCGTTGCCCATGAACGAGGCCATCCAGGAGATGTTCAAGGAGATCTACATCGATCTCGAATTGAAGGTCGTCGAGCTCGAGGCGCTCTACACGGCATGGCGCGCCGGCGCCAAGGCGGAGATGAACAAGGACGTCACCGCCAACAACATCGCCTACGTGACCTCCGATCCGCTCTATGCCCTGACCCGCTTCTTCCATTCCAACCAGGCCGCCCCGGTCGGCGTCAACTGGAGCTGCTATTCCAATCCCGACGTCGACAAGCTGATCGACGAGGCGCTGGCTACCTTCGACCCCGCCAGGCAGGACGGCCTGATGGCCCGGGTGCACGAGAAGGTGGTCGACGACGCCGTCCTGATCTGGGTCGTCCACGACACCAACCCGCACGCCCTGTCACCCAAGATCAAGTCGTACGTGCAGGCCCAGCACTGGTTCCAGGATCTGACGACGATCGGGGTGTGATGAGACGACTCATATTCCCTCTCCCCCCTGTCGGGTCCTGTCGGGGGAGAGGAGCAAGAACGCGGTGTCTCAACACCCGATCTTCTGCGCCAGCTCGATCATCGAATGGCCGACCGCATCCCAGTCGCCGTCGGCCTCGAGGTCGGTCTTCTGGTTGGGGCCGTGCTCTGTCGGGCGATGGACGAAGCCGGTCGACAGCCCGCATTTCTGGGCGGCCCTCAGGTCCCCATTGTGCGCCGCGCACAGCATCACCTGGTGCGGCTCGAGATACATCGTCTTGACCACGCCGAGGTACGATTCGGGATCGGGCTTGTAGTGATGGAACGTCTCGCCCGAGAAGCAGTGGTCCCAGGGGATGCCGCCGTTCTTGGCCATGTTGATCAGCAGCGCCACGTTGCCGTTGCTGAGCGTCGCCACGACGTACTTCTTCTTCATCATGCCGATGCCCTCGACCGAGTCCGGCCACGGGCGCAGCTTGTGCCAGAGATGGGTGAACTCCCACGCCCCCTTCTCGCCGGGATGTTTCAGGCCGCGCTTCTTCAGAAGCATCTCGAAGGCTTCTTTGTGCAGCTCGTCGATGTTGGTCCACGGCAGCTCGCCCTTGCGGACGCGGTGCATCTGCGGCTGGTAGAGGCCGCGCCAGTCGTCGGCGAAGCTCGTCCAGTCGGTCTCCATCCCGTATTTGCGACCGAGCTGGGGCAGGTCCTCGATCAGGCTGCCGCGCCAGTCGACCACGGTTCCGAAGACGTCGAAGATGCAGACCTTGAGGTCGGCGAGAGATTTGGCCATGGGTTCGTTCCTCCGTCACAGCTGGAACATTGGCTGCAACAACTGACTTCATTGCGCGCATTTCCGATGGGCGCGCGCTGACGCACCCCCATCGGAAATCGCTCCAGTGTGGCGTCCCGCGAGCCGCTTGGGTAGGGTCGCGCCATGGTCGACAAGCCCGACACGGTGAATGGCACCGACAACAAGCCGCGCTGCCGCTGGGCATCGGCCGATCCCCTGTACGAGCGCTATCACGACACGGAATGGGGCCGCCCGCTCAAGGACGACCAGGCGCTGTTCGAGCTGCTCATCCTCGAAGGTTGCCAGGCCGGCCTCTCCTGGATCACCGTGCTGCGCAAGCGCGAGCATTACCGCAAGGTCTATGACGGCTTCGACCCGACGAGAGTCGCGCGCTATACCCCGGCCAAGCTCGCCAGGCTGCTGGCCGATCCCGGCATCATCCGGCACCGCGGCAAGATCGAAGCGAGCGTGAGCAACGCCAAGGCCTATCTGGCGCTGGTCGAGCGCGAGGGCTCGTTCGCCAGGTTCCTGTGGAGCTTCGTCGGCGGCAAGCCGAAGAAGAACCGGCGCCAGACCATGAAGGGCATGCCGGCCAAGACGCCGGAGAGCGACGCCATGTCCAAGGCCCTGCAGAAGGCCGGCTTCAAGTTCGTCGGCTCGACCATCTGCTACGCCTTCATGCAGGCCTCCGGCATGGTCGACGATCATGTCGCAGGCTGCCATCGCTATCGGGAGTAAAGATTGACCAAGCGGGTTTTCATCGCGGCGCTCGGCACCGAGACCAACCAGTTCGTGCCCTTTCCGACCGGGCTGCGCGGCTACCAGGAGCACGGCGTGTGGCGCGGCGACGCCACGCGGCACGAGCCGACCAACTTCACCGCGCCAATGCATGTCTGGCGCAAGGCGATCGAGGCGCGCGGCTGGACGGTGATCGAGGGCCTTGCGACGTTCGCCGCCCCCTCCGGCACGACAGTACGGGCGGTCTATGAAGGCTTCCGCGACGAGATCCTCGACGGCATCGAGGCGGCGCTGCCAATCGACGGCGTGCTGATCAACGTGCATGGCGCCATGGTCGCCGACGGGTACGACGATTGCGAAGGCGATCTCCTGGCCCGCGTGCGCGCCCTCGTCGGCCCCGACGTCGCGGTCGGCGCGGAGTTCGACCTGCACTGTCATCTCAGCGCCTTGATGCTCGATAGCGCCGACGTGCTGATCGGCTACAAGGAATACCCGCACACCGACACGATGGAGCGCGCGGCCGAGCTGTTCGCCATCATCGCCGACACGATCGACGGCAAGGTGAAGCCGGTGATGGCGCGCCACGACTGCCGCATGATCGCCCAGTACCGCACCTCGGTGCCGCCGATCAGCGAGTTCGTCACCCGCATGAAGTCGCTGGAAGGCAAGGACGGCATCCTCTCCGTGTCGCTGAGCCACGGCTTCGCCTTCGCCGACGTCGAGGATGTCGGCACCAGAACCCTGGTCGTCGCCGACCGCGACCGCGCCAAGGCGCAGGCGCTGGCCGAGCAGCTCGGCCGCGAGCTGTGGGACAACCGCGAGCGCTACGCCACCAGGTACCTCACGATCGCCGAGGGCATGGAGCGCGCGGCTTCGCACAACCAGGGTCCGCTGGTGCTGGCCGACCGCGCCGACAATCCCGGCTCGGGTGCCCCCGGCGATTCGACCTTCCTGCTGCAGGCCCTGGTCGAGCGCGAGATCGGCCCGGCGCTGTTCGGCGTGATGTGGGATCCCATGGCGTTCCGCGTCGCCGAGGAGGCAGGCGAGGGCGCGCGCCTGCGCATGCGGCTCGGCGGCAAGTCGGGCGAGGTGAGCGGCCAGCCGGTCGATCTCGACGTCACGGTGAAGAAGATCGCGCGCGGCGTTCGCCAGCCCTACGGCCCGGTGATGGTGCCGCTCGGCGACATGGCCCTGCTGTCGTCGAAGAATGTCGACGTGGCGATCTGCACATTGCGCACCCAGACCTTCCACGCCGACGCCTTCAAGGCGGTCGGCGCCGACCCGGCCGACTACCGAGTCGTCGTCGTCAAGTCGGCGCAGCATTTCTACAACGGCTTCGTCGGGCTGGCGAAAGAGATCCTCTACGTCGCCTCGCCCGGCGCCGCCGACCCCGACGTGACCCGCTGGCCCTACACCAAGCGCAAGACGCCGTTCTGGCCCAAGGTCGCCGATCCGTGGAAATGAACTCATGCACCTCCGGACCGCGCGCGTCTCGCGCGCTCAGATTCATGGGCGCGCCCGACGCGGATTACCGCGTCTTTGATGCGCGCGGTCCGGAAGAGCATGAGTCCCACCTGAAATAGAACGACCCCCTTTTCTTGCGGTCGGTGCGGTCGGTGCGGTCGATTGTCTTTCGAATCAGAGGGTTGACGGTTCACCGTCTTGCGGTCGGAAATCGGTTCGTGCGGTCGGGCCGGGCTTCTTGCGGTCGGACCGCCCTCCGCGCTACAGCATCGGCGCCAGCGCCTCGCGAGTCGTCTTGCCCTCGACCACCGGCACGACCTCGAACTCGACGACCTCCTGCCAGTCGGCGATCCAGCGCTGGAACAAGGTGACGTCGTCGGTCTCCATCAACTGGAAGCAGCGCCCGAGATCGGCCGACACGTAGCTCGCCACGAACTCGAGGCCGTCGGGCAGTGCACGGCCGCTGTCGCGCAGCTTGCGATAGACCGCCTTTCCATTCTGATTCCTGAACTGTTCGATAACCATAAAGAGCATATTCGCCCCCCTTCGAATTGGATAACTTAGGCCATTCAGGGTCAGAGGGGAGCGACATGAAGATCGCCGTCGTGGGCGCCGCCGGGCGCATGGGTCAGATGCTGGTGCGCCGCATTGCGCACACCGAAGGCGTGAGCCTGGCCGCCGCCAGCGAATCGCCCAACAGCAACGCCATCGGACGCGATGCCGGCGAGGTCGCCGGCCTCGAAGCCAACAAGGTGAAAATCGGCGGCGACAGCGCCGCCGCGATCGCTGCCGCCAACGTCGTGATCGACTTCACCGTCCCCGCCGCCACGGTGGCGCATGCCAAGGTCGCCGCCGACAAGGGCGTGGCGATGGTGATCGGCACCACCGGCCTCGACCCGGCGCAGACCGCGCTGATCCACGAGGCGGCCAAGACGGTGCCGATCATGTGGGCCGCCAACATGGCGCTCGGCGTCAACATCCTGCTGGCGCTGGTCGAGAAGACGGCCTCGATGCTCGACCCGAGCTACGACATCGAAGTGATGGAGATGCATCACCGCCACAAGATCGACGCGCCCTCCGGCACCGCGCTGGCGCTGGGCCGCGCCGCCGCCGCGGGCCGCCAGGTCCGGCTCGAGGAAGTCTGGCGCAAGAGCCGCGACGGCCACACCGGCGCGCGCCCGTCGGGCGAGATCGGCTTCGCCACCCTGCGCGGCGGCGAGGAGGTCGGCGTGCACACCGTGATGTTCGCCGCCGCCGGCGAGCGATTGGAGCTCAGCCATCGCGCCTTCAGCCGCGAGACCTATGCCGCCGGCGCCGTGCGCGCCGCGCAGTGGCTCGGCGGCAAGAAGCCCGGTCTTTACGGCATGAAAGACGTGCTGGGCCTGTAGGGGCGATCGAGTGCAGGAACGGCTCGTCCTGCTCGTTCCTGCTCGAGAATCGCCGCTGAATCTTTGCGCCCGTTGCGTCACAGCGTCATTTGCCTTTGTTTTCAAGGGCATGGCGCTGACGCAACGGACGGTACGCCTTGCCTTCGCGTGAGCGGCGGCGTTTGCGTCGGCGCGGCCGGAGTCGTGTAGCACAGGCAGCAGCGCAAGCGGCTCAAGACGCGAGCGGACGCGCCGCCGGTCAGGCGTCAGCCCTGATCGCGTGAGACCGCGCGTCATCCATGCCTGCAAGGAATCGTGGAGCAGCATGCGACCAACATAGGCAGGATGCACGCCTCGTCCACCCAATCGGGTCCAGGTTGGCCCCAATCGGGTCCAGGTGCCGAATCCGCTACTCCCACCTGTGGTCGTAGCGTGGCGCGCGCATGGCGGCGATCGCGGCCTTGAGCTGGTCGGCGACCTCGAGCCGGGCGGCGGGGGCCAGGAAGCGGCCGATCACCACCCGGTTGCCGCGCGAGCTCACCACCAGCCGCTCGTTCTCTTCATCCCAGTCGACGCGCAGCCAGTAGGCGTCCAGCCTCACCTGCTCGCGCTCGCCGTCGGGCGCCACGCGTTCGACGATCAGGTCGTTGTCGGGCAGGACCAGGGTCTCGCTGCGCCTGGCATCGAGGTAGCTGCGCTTGAACAGCAGCCATAGCAGCAGGACGTCGAGGCCCAGCACCGGCCAAGCTCCGAACGCCAGTATGGCAGCCCGATCGCCGGATTCGCCACGACGGCAGCGCGGACGAGCCATTTGAAGCCAAACGGCGACAGACTGCGATAGGGCACCAGCGAGGTGGTGAAATGGACGGCCGGAGCGGGCGTTTCAATCATGCTATGAGTTCATATGCCCCCGACGAAGCGGCCGACATTTTGGACTCCTTCGTCCGCGCGAGCTATGCGCCATCAAATCATTGGCAATTGATCGGCCGATCTGCTGGCCAGTAAGCTTCTCGACCCACAGCCATTGCCCGTTGCAGTTGCATTCCAAAAATATCGGTTCACCCTGATCCGGAACGATGAAATCGAAGCAGCCAAACTTCAACCCCAGCTCATCCATGTAAGCTTTCATGCGGGACTGCAATTGGGGATACTCTGCAGGCTTGTGCGCAAGATTGATCGTGTCGAATCGATAGTCGTCACCTGTGACGTCCCCTCGCGGCTCGATCGAACAGACAAAAACCTCGTTGCCGACGCACGTCGCCCGCAATTCCGCTCGCTTCGGGATGAACTCTTGGAACAGGGTCGGCATGTGGCCGATCTTGTCTTCGAGGTGGCGCAACTCATCAACCGACACCCTCCGAGTGAAGAGGCCATATTGGATTATCCCATCGGCTCGATTTTGAGCGACCGAAATGGATCCGAGCGATTTTATGGCGACGTCTCCGTTTACAGATTCAGCAAACTCCAAGGCGCGCTTCGCGTTGTTCGTGACGAGCGACTTCGGTACCGTGAACCCTACTTCTGCTGCGACGCGCAGCTGAACCAGTTTCCGATGCGCAATTCGCGTCTGGAAAGGATTGTTGATCCAGTACGCCTGATCGAGCAGGCCATAAAGACCGAGTACGACCTCTGTCATCTCCGCCTCGACGTACTCGAGCGCCGCGGGATCGAGATCAAAGTGCTGTACAGAGACCGCTTCCGGCTTCCGATACCAGACGGCCGAGATCTCGCGAAGATCGACTGTCAGGCCGCTGTCGCAGAGCCGAAGCATGCCGGCACCGACAGCCGGATCGACATCGATTCCTGCGTTGATCGCGAGGTCCTCGACGTTCAGCCGAACCCAAGGAACGCCAGCCTCGTCAAAGAACCTCGTCACCGCGCCAACGTGCCCGTCACGCCTGCCTGTCACTATCAGTATCATCCCACACTCCATTCTCTATCCACCGCATGCTGGTCGGGTGGGTAACCGAGGCTACCCACCCTCCCGCCAAGCACTCAGTCGTCCTTCTTCGTGTCCGACTTGGACTGGAAGAACCCTCCGGCACTCTCGTCCTCGCGGCAGGTGCTGAAGTTTCGACCAGCGAATCGCGTGATCTGGGAGATGGGGTCGTAGACGTACTCCTCCGGAGCCTCGTCCTCGAACATCACGCTGTATGGCAAGGCAGCCATCAGCGGTATCACGGTAGGCGAGTCGACGACCAGCTTCTCGATGTGCATCGCTTTCTCCTTTGCAAAGTCGCCGGCGGCGGGCTTGCCTCCAGTCGACCCACAAAGCATGCTTCATCCGCTCCGGGCACCGAAATCGTCAATCTTGGGCATGCATAGTCGGACATGGTTAGCTATGCTTGGGCAGAGTTGAAGCGCCACCGGAATCACAATCATGGCAAAAATGCCCGAACGCCGGATCTCTGTTCCACCGAATTGGTGGCCGAGAATGACGACTTTACGTCTGGGATGCTATTGCGAGTGGTATCGGCGAAGAATCAAAGTAGAAGACCAATTTTTGCCGGCATGATGGTGGGAATAAAATGGAAATTTGCTCGGGGTGTAATTTTGTCGATCTTCGGCGATAAGAAAGAGAAGGAAGCGAATAATATAATGGACCTTGGCAACTTAGCTAGTTTCTGTCTCGAAACGCGGAGAGTCACACAGAATTGGGGCTAAATCGAAGTTTCCTGCGATGATTTTGATTGATCCGTATGTGTGCGATATGGCACACATATAGAATGAAGAACGAGACCCCCTCCGATGTCGAACGCTGGCTGGCGGATCAAACGACGACTGCCTTGCCGGCACTGCTTGGCTCGTTGAGCCTGCGGCGCAGTCCATGCATCCGGGAGAACTGTCCGGCGTGCCGATCCGGAGAGCAGCATCCCAGCTACGTGCTGTGCCGGCCTCAAAGGTCGGCGCGTTTCGGTGTACGTGCCGGAGGATCTGGCGCCGTGCGCAACGCTGCCTGGACAAGGGCCGTGCTGTTCAAGAGCTGCTGTGCAGGCGGCGCCGCGCTACATCAAGGCCGCCCGAAGCGCGAGCGAGCAAAAGCGGCCAGGCCGTAGTCCGAGTCCGACGTGTCACGGGCCACCCTCTCTCAGCTGAGCTTTGCCGATTGGGAGCTGATGCGGCAGGGGGTGGTGCTGGAGCCGCTGCTCCAGACGATCTCCGACTTCCTGGACGACCACGAGGAACTGGTCGGCAAGATACGTGGCGATCTGCGACGGGGATTGAAGAAGCCGGACACGGGACGCAGCGGGCTGATGGCGCACGAGGTGCTGCGCTCGCTGGTTCTGATGCGGGTCAAGAACTGGGATTACCGCGAACTGCGCGAACGGATCGCCGACGGCTACACGCTGCGCCTGTTCACGGGGTTCGGCTGCCGGCCGGTGCCCAAGCACAACGCCTTTCATCGGCCTTCGTGCGCCTGACGCCAGCGACGCTACGAGTGGTCAATGATCTGGTTGTGCGGGCGGCGGTCGATCTCGGATTGGAAGACGGCACGAAGCTGCGTGTCGACACGACGGTGGTGCAGACCGACATCCATTATCCGACCGATGCCACGTTGCTGTGGGATGCCGTACGCGTGCTGTCGCGCTTGCAGAAGCGTCTCGGGAAGCTGCTGGGACGGCGCTTCGAGGGCTTCCGGAACCGCACGCGCAGCGCGCCGGCGCATGCAAGCTCTCCAGAGAATGAGCGCCACGCAGCGGCTCGGGCAGCAGACCATCAAGTACCGCGAGCTCATCGGCATCGCCGAGCAAGTCGTGGCTTGCGCCCGATCGGTGCCCAAGAAGTTGCGCATGCGTGGCGAAGCCTCATTCCGGGATCTGGCGATCACAGGGCTACTCGATGAGATCAGCCACTACTGTGGGCTGGCAGATCGCGTAATCGATCAGGCACGCCGCCGCGTGCTCGACGGCGAGCAGGTCCCCAATGCCGAGAAACTGTACTCGATCTTCGAGGCGCACACCGACCTGATCAAACGCGGCAAGGTGCGCACACCCGTGGAGTTCGGCCACAAGGTTCTTCTCGCCGAAAGTGCTCGAGGCCTGATTACCCAGTACAAGGTGCTCAGCGGCAATCCATCGGACGCGCAGTATGTCGGCCTGTCATTGGAGCGCCACAAGAAGGTCTTCGGCGGTGTTCCCGAGCTGTACAGTGCCGATCGCGGGCTTCTTCAGCGAGCGGAACCTGACGCTGTGCCAGCACAGCGGCGTCAACGTGGTCTGCATTCCTCAATCCGGTGGCAAGAGAGCCCCGGCGCGCGAAGCCTATGAAGAGCGCCGGCCTTCAAGCAGGGGCAGCGCTTCAGGGCTGGAATCGAGGGCCGCATCTCCGTGCTGTTCCGTGGCCGCGGCATGAAGCGCTGTCTCGCCGGCGGCCGCGAACGCTTCGAGCTGTTGGTCGGTGCCGCCGTGCTCGCCAACAATCTGATGAACATCGCCGCTTGGCTCGAAGGCGAATAGCACGCGGCCACCGCCGCGCAGCTTGACAAAGCCTGCTCCACAATCGCGGGAGAGACGATCCCCGTGACGCACCCGCATGCTCCAATCGTCGAAAATTGTCCCATCGCTGCCCGATCGAGCGCCAAGATTGACAGTTCGTCGCCCGCAAACGCGGGCGAAATCCACCACACAGCCCACAAAACGTGCGTTTCGAGACAGAAACTAGCTAATGAATCCTTTTCGCTGACACCAAACATCGATCAACTAAAGGATTTAACGACTCTTCTGCATAGAGCTTCAATCGATCTCGAAACACGTAGAACTTCAATTCTTGAAGAGTTGTGCAATCACAACGGGGAATTCAAGACGTTCTTGAAGGATCTACACGTTAATGGAAAGTCGGTAAATCCGAAGAACACCAATGGCACCCTTCTAATATTTTAGCTCGCCTCGTCGCACCACAGCCGGATCAACATCGATCTCTGCGTTGATCGCAAGGTCCTCGACGTTCAGCCGAATCCACGGAACGCCAGCCTCGTCAAAAAACCTCGTCCCCGCGCCCACATGCCCGTCACGCCTGCCTGTCACTACCAGTATCATCCCACACTCCATTCTCTATCCACTGAACGGTGGTCGGGTGGGTAACCGAGGCTACCCACCCTCCCGCCAAGCATTCAGTCGTCCTTCTTCGTGTCCGACTTGGACTGGAAAGGCCATCCGTGGCTCTCGTCCTCGCGGCAGGTGCTGAAGTTCCGGCCCGCGAATCGCGTGATCTGGGAGATCGGGTCGTAGACGTACTCCTCCGGAGCCGCGTCCTCGAACATCACGCTGTATGGCAGGGCGGCCATCAGCGGGATCACGGTCGGCGAGTCGAAAGAATGGGACACCAATGCCGGACAACGAGTGCTTTGAAATCTCAGCTGCGGTGCTTCTGACCATCAGCTCGGGGAGCTTGTATTGAAAGAAGAGCGGGCAGCCGGGCAGATCGATCTGGACGTCGTATCCGAGCTGGCCTTCCTGGACCAGATTTGGGAAGACTGGCGCCCCGACAGGCCTCGTCACTGCCGAACGAATCAAGTTCTCGGTGAACGCATATGCGAAGGAGAATTCAGTGTAGCCCAGCTTCATCGCGGGTTCTGCTCAAGCGACTTCGCCAATGACATCAGGACGCTGATACTGAAGACGACGGCAGTCTCGGCAAAATCCAACTCGCGACGGAAGAACTCCCGCACGTAGACTGGCGCATGGGCGAATTGCCCTCGACCCGCACCAGCGCCAGGATGAACGCCTGCGGCGCGTTCAGGGCGGCCAGCAGCTCGTTGCGCGTCACGGTCACCTCGCGGCCCTCGGCATGCCGACCCTCGACCTCAATGAAGCGCAGATGGCCGGCGCGCGGGTCCCGGCTCTCGATGTCGTAGCCGCGGTTCTCGGCCGACACGTCGCGCGGCTGATTGCCGAGCGCGCGCTCCGCCGCCATCACGGCGTCCATCGCGAGCTTCTCGATCAAGGCGCGTCTGTCGGCGTTCTCCGAGAATCCATTGGCTTTCGCGGGCGCGGCCGACTGGGCAGCATGAGCGCGCAGAAGGCCAGCCGGCAGGATCAGCGCCGCACCTTTCAGCACTGGCGGCAGAACCGTGATCTGGCGCTCGCGATCGAGCTCGGTCTGCCGTGCATGCAGTCGCTCGACGAGGCGCTGGGCGGTTGCCTCGGCATTGGCGGCATTGACGCGCTGATCCTTGCCGGCGCGTTCCTCCTCGCGCAGGCGCGCCGCACGCCCATCCCAATAGTTGATCTCGCGGCCCAGCCGCTCGCGCACCGCACGCTCGACCTTGTCGATCTCGGCCAACCGCCGTGTGCGTATCTCGGCGAGATGCGTGGGCACCAGCTTCGCGATGGCGTGGCCGATCGCGCGCTGCTCGATGCCGCCGGCCAGCCACGACGATCGTGCAATGTCCTCGGCCAGCTTTTTCTCCATTTCTGTCACCGGCCGGAAGTCGAGATAGGGTGCCGGCCCGCCGTCGCTCGCCGCGCCATCCTCGGTCAGGTGGACGAACTGCAGCCGCTGCGAGACGACGCGCGGCTCGCCGGTGCGGCCCATTCTGCCATCCCGGATGGCATGCTCGAGATAGACCAGCAGACGCGGCGCCGTCCCGGGGTCCGACTCGTCGACCAGCACGCCGCCCTGCCGCAACAAGGGCTGGAATCGTTCGAGCACGACGTCGACCGCAGCGTCGAGGAGCGGATGTCCAGGGGCCAGCAGCTCGGCCTGCGGCTGGCCATCGATCGACCCCTTCTCGAAGGTGATGCGGGCGTAGCGATCGAGCACCGGATCGCCGCGCCCGATCAGCCGGTCGCGCTCCTTGAGGATCGAGGGTACGCGGGCGATCTCGAAGCGCCCCTTCTCGCGCGCCGCGATGCGGCCCCCCAGAAGGGCGAAGGCCTCGCGGAAGAACGAGCCGATGAAATGCGGCTGCAGACGGCGGGCTTCCGCCCGCTCCATCTCCTCGCGCACGGCCGCCACCGCGCCGGCGTCGAGCCCTTCCGACGTCAGCTTGCGCTCGGCGACCAGCTTCCCGATGGCGTCGACATCGACGGCAGCGTCGCCGCTCTGAAAGATGCGCCTTCTTGTCTCCGGCGCGTCGCCGTAGCGGATGGCGTCGACCAGCAGCTCACGCAGCGGCTTGCCGGCAAACAGCTCGCCCAGCACGTCGTAGACCTTGCCACCCAGCGCCTTGCGCGCCTCCTCCAGCTTCTCCAGGAGGCGCTGATAGACCTCGCCCTCGCGAGTGTTGGCGGCACACAGGTTCCACAGATGGCAGACCTCGCGCTGGCCAATGCGATGGATGCGGCCGAAGCGCTGCTCGAGCCGGTTGGGGTTCCACGGCAGGTCATAGTTGACCATCAGATGGGCGCCACGCTGCAGGTTCACGCCCTCGCCTGCGGCGTCGTTGGCGATCATCACCCGCACGACCGGGTCGCTGTTGAACCGGGCGATCGCTGCGCGCCGAGCCTCGCGCGCAATGCCGCCATGGACGATCACGATAGCAGCCGGATCACCGACCCGCGCAACGATCTTCCGGGCAAGGTACTCCAGCGTGTCCTTGGGCTCGGTGAAGATCAGGATCTTGCGCCGCAGGCCGGTCGCCTCGTCGAGCATGATGGGCTCGTCGAGGATCGATTCGAGCTGGCGCCACTTGGCGTCCTGGTGGGAGAGCTTCAGGTCGAGTGCCTGCCGCTCGAGGTCGCTCAGGATGACGATCTCGGCTTCCAGCTCGGCCAGGGTGCGCGCCGCCGTGGCATGGTCGACGATCTGCTCCTCGGCCTGCTCGGTCTCCGCTCCGGTCAACTCCTCCAGATCGTCGGGATCGTAGCCCGGCAGATCGGGGCCCCGCCGCAGCGCGCCCGCCGCCTGGCCGTCGCGCATCAGCCGCTCCTCGCGCAGGCGGTCTTCCAGGCGCCGGCGCCGCCGCTCCAGCGAGCGGTGGATCGCCGCCGGGGACGAGGCCAGCCGGCGCTGCAGGATCTGCAGGGCAAAGCCCACGTTGGAGCGGCGCTTGTCGTCGCCGGTCCGGTCGGCGCGGTTCATCTCCTCCCGCACGTAGGTCGTGACCGCCTGGTAGAGCGACGCCTCGGCCGGCGACAGCTCGTAGCTCGCCGTGTAGGCGCGCCGCTCCGGGAAGAGGGGCGTGCCATCGAAGCGATACAGTTCCTCCTTGGTCAGGCGGCGCATCAAATCGGACGCGTCGGCCTTGTGGACGCCTTCGCGGAAGCGTCCCTCGAAGCGGTCGGCGTCGAGAAGGCCCATGAAAAGCTGGAAATCGGCCTCCTTGCCGTTGTGCGGCGTCGCCGACATCAGAAGAAGGTTGCGCGTATGGCTGCCGAGCAGCCTGCCGAGCTTGTGGCGCTGCGTCTCCTTCACCTCACCGCCGAAGTAGGACGCCGACATGCGGTGCGCCTCGTCGCAGATGACGAGGTCCCAGTCCGGCGCGGCCGCCAGCTTGGCCTTCAGCTCGTCGGAACGGGCGGCCATGTCGAGCCGCAGGATCAGCCGGTTGCGCTCGACGAAGGGATTGCCTGTGACCGACGCCTCGATCTGGTCGCGGGTCACCGGATCGAACGCCAGGCCGAACTTCTCGGACAGCTCGTCCTGCCACTGCTCGACCAGGCTGCCGGGCGCCACGACCAGGCAGCGCTCGAGATCGCCGCGGATCATCAGCTCCTTGATCAGCAGGCCGGCCATGATGGTCTTGCCTGCGCCGGGATCGTCGGCGAGGAGGAAGCGCAGGGGCTGGCGCGGCAGCATCTCGCCGTAGACGGCGGTGATCTGGTGCGGCAGGGCGTCGATGCGCGAGGCGCTGACGGCCATGTACGGGTCGAACAGGTGGGCCAGCCGGATACGGTAGGCTTCCGAAGCGAGCCGCAGGAGGGCGCCATCGGCGTCGAACCCGAAGCTGCGGCCGGCCTCGACGAGCTCGAAGCTGCTCTCCTCGCCACGATAGACCAGCCGCTCGCCAATCCGTCCGTCGATCCGAAACACGAGATTGAGCGCATCGTCACCAAAGCGCGCAACCTGGACGATCTCGGCGACGCCCGCCGCGTCCAGGCCCCGCACCCGAGCGCCGGGCTTGAGCTGTTCGAATGCCGGCATGATCCCCACTCTCACTGCCAAAATCGCCGATCCCGGCGCCGCGCACAAGCAAGGCACAGGGACAATCCTCCTGCAGCGGCCTTCCGGTTTGTGCGCTTTTTTCGACTGCCGTCGTTGCAACGCCCTCGAGGAAGGGCGTTGGTGTGCAAGACGAGGTTGCCCGCCCCATGCGGCCCGGCTCACCGGGTCTCAGTCTTGGCGCCTCACCGCGCTGCAGACGCGCTTGATTTCAGTCGGGATTGCCGTCTTGCCCGTGCCGGGCCAGCAGGTCGTCCAGCAGTTCCGGACGGCACCGAAAGTTGGTGGATTTCAGGCGCTCGACAGCCTCCTTCAGCCGGATCAGACCGCGGTGGGCGGCAAGATCGAGAATGCCCAAGGTTCCGGTGACGGCGAAGCCCATGCTTCGTGCCACGACGACTCCATCGCGGTCGTCGATGAGCAATAGCTCGGCACCGATTCGAACGGCGAGTTGTATTGCGGCTCGTTCGCCGTCGTCGAGATGGCGAAGTGCGGGCTCGCTGTGGTCGTCGCCGTCAGGCACCATCTCGATCCATGGAGGTGCTGTCGATATCCATCGACGGACGACCTCCGGCGCTTCGTCGTGCAGCAGCTCCTTCTCGACCGGCTCCGGCACGAATACTCTCTCGAAAAGAGTATGCAGAATCTCGATCTGCCCGATCAGGACCAAATAGTTCAACGGGCCGGTGTCGGCGACGACGAGCCGCACGGCCGATCAGAGCCCGAGACGGCGAAGGTCGCTGCGATCCTGCTCGAGGTCCTCGAGCGTAAGCGGGAGGTAGACGTCATGGGCCTTGAGAAAGCCATCCAAAGCTTGCCGCGTCGCGAATCCAAGCAGCGCCCGCAACTCCGCCTTGGTCAATCGGCCGAGCCGGAATTCCTGCACGGCCAGCGCTTCCAGCACCCGACGCGGGAGATCGCCCCCAGCCCCGAGGCGGCCAGCGATGTCGTCGGGAATATGGATGGTGACGTCCATCCCCGCATTGTATTGGCCGACATGATGGCGGTCAAAAGACACAGCGAGGCTGACGGTCCCGGCACCAAGTCTGATCCGGGGAGCGGGCGGGACGCCCGCGGTCCGGGTGAAGAGCACGAGCGCCACGGAAGCGGCGCGCTCTGTCGCACGGCCGAAGCCGTTACTCCCACCTGTGGTCGTAGCGTGGCGCGCGCATGGCGGCGATCGCGGCCTTGAGCTGGTCGGCGACCTCGAGTCGGCTGGCGGGGGCCAGGAAGCGGCCGATCACCACCCGATTGCCGCGCGAGCTCACAACCAGCCGCTCGTTCTCTTCATCCCAGTCGACGCGCAGCCAGTAGGCGTCCAGCCTCACCTGCTCGCGCTCGCCGTCGGGCGCCACGCGCTCGACGATCAGGTCGTGGTCGGTCAGCACCAGGGTCTCACTGCGCCGTGCATCGAGATAGCTGCGCTTGAACAGCAGCCAGAGCAGCAGGATGTCGAGGCCCATGAAGCCCAGCACCGGCCAGGCGCCGAACACCAGCATGGGCAGGCCGATCGCCAGGTTCGCCCCGATGGCGACCCGGATCAGCCACTTGAAGCCGCTCGGCGACAGGCTGCGATAAGGCACCAGCGAGGTCGCGAAATGCACTGCCGGGGCGGTCGGTTCAGTCATGCTATGAATCCCCATGGCCCTGATGAAGCTTGCCGTCATCCCGGAATTCTTCGCTCGCCTGAAGAAGGCGATCCCCGAGCCCGAAACCGAGCTCGAGTACGACAATGTCTACCAGCTTCTGGTGGCCGTCGTCCTGTCCGCCCAGGCGACCGATGCCGGTGTCAACCGCGCCACGACGCCGCTGTTCGCCAAGATCAAGACCCCAGCCCAGATGGTCGCCCTCGGCGAGAAGAAGCTGATCGACCACATCAAGACCATCGGCCTGTTCCGCATGAAGGCCAAGAACGTCATCGCGCTGAGCCACCTGCTGATCGAGAAGCACGGCGGCGAGGTGCCGCGCGACCATGCTGCACTTCAGGAGCTGCCGGGCGTCGGCCGCAAGACCGCCAACGTGGTGATGAACGTCGCCTTCGGCGAGGCCACCATCGCCGTCGACACCCACATCTTCCGCGTCGGCAACCGCACCGGCCTGGCGCCCGGCAAGAACCCGCTCGAGGTCGAGCTCCGGCTCCTGAAGCGCGTGCCCGAGCCCTACCGCCTGCACGCCCATCACTGGCTGATCCTGCACGGCCGCTACACCTGCAAGGCGCGCAAGCCGGAGTGCCCGCAGTGCGTCGTCAACGATCTCTGCTTGTTCAAGGGGAAGACGACCCTGGACGGAGCTGCAAGACCAGCGGCCCGAGTCCGAAGGTCGCAGGCCGCCGCCGGCACGTAGGGCAGGGCCGGCAGTTCCTCCTGCGGGCAGGGCGTAGGCGCGACCTCGATCGTCGTCGAAACGGGCGGGCGATCGGTGTCGTGCTCGAAACGACCTACGCTCATGTCGGGCTCGCCGTGCCGGCCAGATAGCCCCCGATAACGCTAGCCGCCGTTACGCGTTGAGCGGTAGGATTTCCACGCCATTTCGGCACTGGACTACCATTTGGACGACCTCCAACCCCTCGTCGCGGATCTCCGCCAACAATTGGCGGATGCCCAACGTCAGGTGGAAGAAGGCTTGGCGCAGCGCGATAGCCTGCTGGCCAGCGAAGCGGCGATCGCCCTGGAGAATGCGCGCCTGCGGACGGAACACCGCGAGGCCCTCGACCGGCAGACTGCAACTGTAGAGGTGCTGGAGGTCATCAACGCCTCGCCTGGTGACCTCGTGCCGGTGTTCGACGCGATCCTGGAGAAGGCGCACGCCCTTTGCCGAGTGGCGCACGGCAGCCTGCAGCTTTTTGACGGCACGACCTTCCGCGCCGTCGCCGTGCACAGCCTGTCCGAGCCGCTGGCGAGACGGTTGCGGGAAGGCTACGTCCCAGGTCCACGCCTGCAGGGCCTGATGGACGGCGCGGACTTCATGCATATCGTCGACATGGCCGAGATCGACGACCCGGTGGCGAAGGTGGTGGTCGAAGGCGGAATCAGATCCTTGCTTGCCGTGGCGCTGCGCAAGGATGGCAAGCTGCTCGGCCAGATCGTGTCCGCCCGCAACGAGGTGCAGCCGTTCTCGGACAAGGAGATCGCGCTGCTCCAGAGCTTTGCCGCGCAGGCGGTGATCGCCATGGAGAACGCGCGCCTGCTGACCGAGCAGCGCGAGGCGCTGGAGCAGCAGACGGCGACCGCCGAGGTGCTCCGGGTCATCAACGCCTCACCCGGCGAGCTCGCCGCCGTATTCGATGCGATTCTCGAAAAGGCGATGCGCCTGTGCGGCGCGTCGTTCGGCATCCTGAGGCTGTGGGACGGCAGCCAATACCAAGGCGCAGCCTCGCGCGGCGTTCCAACGGCCTATGGGGAATTCCTGGCCAAGAACCCGCAGCAGGTACGGCCGGGCTCGATCGGGGCGCGGATCCTCGCCGGCGAGCGGGTCGTCCACGTCATCGACGTTGCGCAAGACAAGACTCTCCTGGCTGGCGATCCCCATCGGCGCGCGCTGGCCGAGCTCGGGGGCGCACGGACCAGCGTGGTCGTGCCGCTCACCAAGGACAACAAGCTCCTCGGCGCGCTTCAGCTCTACCGCCAGCATGTGCAGGCCTTCTCCGAGAAGCAGATCGCGTTGTTGCGGAACTTCGCGGCGCAGGCGGAGATCGCCATCGAGAACGCACGTCTGCTCACCGAGCAGCGCGAGGCCCTGGAGCAACAGACCGCCGCGGCGCAAGTCCTGGAAGTGATCAACGCCTCGCCCGGCGTTCTCGCGCCGGTCTTCGATATCGTGCTCGAAAAGGCCATGCAGCTCTGCGGAGCCCGCTTCGGCCACCTCGATACCTATGACGGAAAGTCGTTTCACACGGCCGCCGCGCGCGGCGTCCCGGCGCCGTTTGCCGACTACCGCCTGCGCAATCCGAGCCGCTACGGCCCAGGAACGGGCCCGGCGCAGATGCTGGCCGGCGCGCGCATCCTGTACAACCACGACCTGAAGGACGAGGACATCTATCGCAGTGGCGAGCCAAACCGACGCGCGCTGGTCGATCTTGGGGGAGCCCGCTCGGCGATCCAGGTGGCGCTGCGCAAGGATGACGTCTTTCTGGGCTTCATAACCCTGTTCCGGCAGGAGGTTCGCCCGTTCACCGAGAAGCAGGGAGCGCTGGTCCAGAACTTCGCCAACCAGGCGGTCATCGCCATGGAGAACGCGCGCCTGCTGACCGACTTGCAGCAGCGCACCGACGATCTCACCGAGTCGCTCGAGTACCAGACGGCGACCAGCGAGGTGCTGAGGACCATCAGCCGTTCCTCGACGGATCTCGGCGAGGTGCTCGAGACGCTGCTCGGGGTCGTTGCGCGTCTGTGCAGGGCCGACCAGACCTATATGTTCCGCCGGCACGGCGAGCAGCACCAGCTCGTCGCCACGCATGGCGTGTCTGCGGAAGGCGAAGCCTTCATCCGCGCCAACCCGTTAAAGCCCGAACGCGGCACGACCAGCGGACGGGTGGCGATGGAAAAGCGCATCGTGCACATCCACGATGTGATGGCCGACCCCGAGTACGACCATGCCGAAGGGCAGGGAAACGCGGGCTTCCGAACCATGCTGGGGCTGCCACTGCTCAGGGAAGACAACCTGCTGGGCGTGTTCGTGCTGTCGCGCACGACCGTCGATCCGTTCTCGGCGCGCGAGATCGAGCTTACCAGGGGCTTCGCCGACCAGGCCGTGATCGCCATCGAGAATGCTCGGCTGTTCGAGGAGCTGCGTGACCGCCAGGCCGAGCTGCGGGTCACCTTGGACAATACCGGTGACGGCGTGGTCATGTTCGATGCCGACTTCAGGCTCGCCTCGTGGAATCACAACTTCCAGGAGATGCTGGACGTTTCCGCCGAATTCATCGCCGGCCGCCCCGCGCTCGAAGACTATGTCCGCCTGCTGGCCGAGCGCGGCGAGCTGGGCGACGGCGACCCCGAGAGCACGGTCGCCAGCTATCGCGAACGCGCCACTCGGCAATGGTCGGCCGAGCGCACGCGCCCCGACGGTCGCATCGTCGAGGTACGCAACAACCCGGTGCCGAGCGGCGGTGCCGTCCTCATCTATTCCGACATCACCGAGCGCAAGCGAGCCGAAGCCGAGATCCGCTCCGCACGCGACGCCGCCCAAGAGGCGCTGGAGCAGCAGACCGCGACCGCCGAGATCCTGAAGGTGATCGCCAGCTCGCCGACCGACGTCCAGCCGGTGCTGGATGCCGTGGCCAAGGCGGCCGTGCGCTTCTGCGGGGCGACGGATGCGACGATTCTCCTGCGCGACGGCGACATTCTCGTCCCGAGGGCCCACGACGGGCCTCTGAGCTACGAGGCCGGCAGCCGCCGTCCGCTCGACCGCAGCTCGGTCGGCGGACGGGTCACCCTGGATGGCCGGACCTTCCATGTCCCGGATACGGACGCTCTCGATCCGGTCGAATTCGCGATCACCCGCAGGCTCGTCCGGGAGCACGGCTTTCGCGCCGCCGTCGCCACGCCGCTCAGGCGCGAAGACATGGCCATCGGCACGATCATCCTGCGCAATGTCGAACCCGGTGCGTTCACGTCCCAGCAGATTGAATTGCTCGAGACCTTCGCCGCCCAGGCGGTGATCGCGATCGAGAACGTGCGGCTCTTCAGCGAGCTGCGCGAGTCGCTGGACCAGCAGACCGCGACCGCCGAGATCCTGCGCGTGATCTCGCAGTCGCCGACCGACGTCGCGCCGGTGCTGCGGGCCGTCGCCAAGGCGGCCCTGAAGTTCTGCGGCGCGCGCGACGCCCAGGTCGTCCTGCGCGACGGCGACACCTGGTCGGTCGTGGCGCACGAGGGTCCGGTCGGAGCCCTCGGCGGAACACGACGCCTTAGCGGCCAGACGGTGGGCGGAAGGGCCATGATGGAGGGCGTCGTCGTGCAGATCGCCGATCTTCAATCGGCCGCCGGAGACGCCTTCCAGGAGGCGCGCGAGCTCGGCGCGCGGCTGGGCTTTCGCTCGGCGCTGGCGGCGCCGCTGCTGCGCGACGGTGTGGCGATCGGCGCAATCTCGCTGCGCCGGCCAGAAGCGGGCGCGTTCACGGCCAACCAGGTCGAGCTGCTCGAGAGCTTCGCCGCCCAGGCGGTGATCGCGATCGAGAACGTCCGCCTGTTCACCGAGTTGCGCGACGCGCTGGAGCAGCAGACGGCGACTGCCGACATCCTGAAGGCGATCGCCAGCTCGCCGACTGACGTCCAGCCGGTGCTCGACGCGGTGGCGAAGGCGGCGGTGCGGTTCTGCGGCACGCCCGATGCGCTCGTCCTGATGCGCGACGGGGACGACAACGTCGTCGCCGCGCACCAAGGCGCGCTCACGGCAACCCTCGGGTTGCGCCGTCCGATCACCGGCAACTTCAGCGGCCAGGCCCTGCTCGAAGGCCGCACCCTGCAGATCGCCGACGTCGACGAATTGGATGCGGCCCGATACGCCGGGGTCCTGGCGTTGGCCAGGCAGCACGGGTGGCGTGCCTCCACCGCGGCGCCAATGATGCACGCCGGCAAGGCCATCGGCTGTGTCGTGCTGCGCAAGCCGGAGCCGGGCCTCTTGTCGCCCCGCCAGATCGCGCTGCTGGAGACGTTCGCCGCCCAGGCGGTGATCGCCATCGAGAACGTGCGGCTGTTCACCGAGCTGCGCGAGTCGCTCGACCAGCAAGCCGCAACCTCCGACGTCCTCAAGGTGATCGCCAGCTCGCCGACCGACGTGCAGCCGGTGCTGGACGCGGTTGCAAAGGCCGCACAACGCTTCTGCGGTGCGGCAGATGCCGTCATCTCCTTGCGCGAGGGCGACGAGTTCGTGCGGGCTGCGCACGAGGGGTCGATGCCGTTCGTGCTGGGCCGTAGTGCGTTGGATCGCAGCTCGATCAGCGGATGCGCCATCGTCGACGCTCGCACCACTCATATTCCCGACTTGGGGGCCCTCGACGCGAATGACTTCGCGAAGTCGCAGACACTGGCGGTCGGTTCGGGCGCCCGCGCCGCTCTCGCGGCGCCGATGTTGCGTGAAGGCGTTGCCATCGGCTGCATTCTACTGCGACGGACCATTGCGGGTCCCTTCGCGCCAAAGCAGATCGAGCTGCTGGAGGCCTTCGCCGCCCAGGCGGTGATCGCGATCGAGAACGTGCGGCTGTTCACCGAATTGCGCGAGGCGCTGGAGCGGCAGACCGCCACCGCCGACATCCTGAAAGCGATCGCAAACTCGCCGACGGACGTTCAGCCCGTGCTGGACGCGGTGGCGAAGTCGGCGGTGCGATTCTGCGGCGCAGTCGATGCGCTCATCACACTGCGTGATGGCGAAAGCTGGGTCATCACCGCCCACCAGGGATTGGTCGGCCATGTCCCGGGCGCGCGGTCTCGCCTCAGCCGGGATAACGCCGTCGGGCGCGCAATCCTGGACGGAGCCACTTGCCATTTGTCGAATGTCGCCGCTCTCGATCCAGTGGAGTTCGCAAGCGTCCGGCGGATGGCGTCCCAGTACGGCTTTGCTGCCGTCATAGCCGCTCCCCTCCTGCGCGACGGCATCGCGATCGGTGCCGTGTTGCTGCGCAAGCCGGAGCCTGGACCGTTCACACCCCAGCAAGTCGGCCTGCTCGAGACCTTCGCCGCCCAGGCCGTCATCGCCATCGAGAACGTGCGGCTGTTCACCGAATTGCGCGACTCACTGGAGCGGCTCAAGGCGGCTCAGGCCAATCTCGTGCAGTCCGAGAAGATGGCCTCGCTCGGCCAGCTCACGGCGGGCATCGCGCACGAGATCAAGAACCCGCTGAACTTCGTCAACAACTTCGCCGCCCTCTCGGTCGAGCTGCTGGAAGAGCTCAAGGAAACGGCGGGCGCCGCGCTCGCGACGCTCGGCGAGGACACGCGCGCCGAGGTCGACGAGACGATGGCGCTGCTGACCGGCAACCTGGCCAAGATCGCCGAGCACGGCAAGCGTGCCGACGGCATCGTCAAGAGCATGCTGAGCCACAGCCGCGGCGGCACGGGCGACTGGACGCCGTCCAACGTCGACGCGCTGGTCGAGGAGGCGCTGAACCTCGCCTATCACGGCGCGCGCGCCCAGGACAACGAGTTCAACGTCACCCTCGAACGCGATCTCGAGGCCAAGGCGCGGCCGATAGAGGTCGTGCCGCAGGACGTGACGCGCGTGTTCCTGAACCTGTTCGGCAACGGCTTCTATGCCGTGGCCAAGCGGCGCAAGGCCGAGGGGCGGGCAGGCTACCGGCCGACGCTCAGGGTCTCGACGCGCGATCTCGGCGAGGCGGTCGAGGTCAGGGTGCGCGACAACGGCACCGGCATCCCACCCGACGTGCGGGAAAAGATGTTCCAGCCGTTCTTCACCACCAAGCCGACCGGTGAGGGCACCGGCCTCGGCCTTTCGATCAGCTACGATATCGTGACCCAGCAGCATGGCGGCACGATCGAGGTCGAGAGCGAGCCGGGCAGCTTCACCGAATTCACCGTGCGGCTGCCGCGCCGGCGGGTGCAAGCGAGCGAGAGAGCGCGATGACCGTCAGCATTCTCGTGGTCGACGACGAGGCCGACGTGGCCGAGCTGTTCCGCCAGCAGTTCCGGCGCGAGGTCCGGCAGGGCCGCTACGTCATGCATTTCGCCCAGTCGGCCGAGCAGGCGCTCGCCCTGCTGGGCGGCGAGATCCGGCCGGAGCTGATCGTGATCCTCTCCGACATCAACATGCCCGGCATGGACGGGCTGGGCCTGCTGCGCGAGATCAAGGCGCAGCGCGCCGACCTGCCCGTGATCATGGTGACAGCCTACGGCGACGACGAGCGCCGGCGGCAGGCCGCCGAGTTCGGCGCTGCCGAGTTCGTCACCAAGCCGGTCGACTTCGAGATCCTCAAGCGGCAGCTGCAGCAGCTGCCTGCTCCAACGCACCAGGGATGACAGCCTGAGGCGGCCGCTTGCCGGTCCCCGCCATGATCTGCGGCTTGGCAAGCCGGGCGCGGTCGCCTCGCGCACCCGGAAGCCGGTCGACGACCTGCCGGGCCGCTTTGTTGCCCGACGCATCGGTCCTATCGACCCTGCGTTTCACGTCCTTGCATTGCGGAAGGTATTCTGGCGCCGTGGCGGTCCAGTGGTTATGGTTGTTGGCCAGGAACAAGAGGCCAACCAGGGAAGGCCATGGCGGGGGAGCCTGACGTCGCGACAAGCCAGGCGATGGACGAGCTGAAGCGTCAGCTCGCAGCGCTTACCCTGGAGAATGCGCGCCTCTCGGACGAGCTCGGCCGGCGGACCGACGACCTGCAGCAATCGCTGGAGTACCAGACCGCGATCGGCGAGGTGCTCAACGCGATCAGCCGCTCGACCTTCGATCTCGCGCCAGTCCTGCAGACGCTCACGGAAACCGCGCTGCGCCTGTGCGAGGCCGAGATGGGGTTCATCTGCCGGCGCGACGGCGAGACCTTCCTCGTCGTGACGGCGGCCGGCACCACACCCGAGATCGCCAGCGACGCCGACGACTATCGCCGCTACCAGGCGGCCCGGCCCATCGCGATCGACCGCGGCTCGCTCACCGGGCGGGTGGCGCTCGCCGGCCAGCCGGTGCAGATCCCCGACATCGCCGCCGACCCGGAATACCGGCTGGCCGGCGCCACCCAGCTCGGCAAGATCCGCACCCAGCTGGGCGTCCCGCTGGTCCGCGAGGGCCGGCTGGTCGGCGTCCTCGTCCTGTCGCGCCAGCGCGTCGAGCCGTTCTCCGAACGCCAGATAGGCCTGCTGCGCACCTTCGCCGACCAGGCGGTGATCGCGATGGAGAATGCCCGCCTGCTGGGCGAGCTGCGCGAGTCGCTCGCCCGGCAGACCGCGACGTCGGAGATCCTGCAGGTCATCAACGCCTCGCCCAGGGATCTCGCGCCGGTTTTCGAGGCCATGCTGGAGCGCGCCGTGCAGCTCAGCGACTCGGCCTTCGGCATGATGAACGTGTGGGAGGACGGCCACTACCGCACCGTCGCCCTGCGCGGCGTGCCACAGGGGCTGATGGAACGCTGGGTATCGGCCCCGACGCCAGGTCCGCTGAACGCCCTGTCGCGCATCGCCGGCGGCGAGGACATGGTCCATATCGAGGACCTTGCCGCCTACGAGAGCTATCGCCTGGGCGACGAGCGATCGCGCGCCCTGGTCGAGACGGGGGGCGCGCGCAGCCTGCTGGCGGTCGCCCTGCGCAAGGAGGGCGTGCTGCTCGGCGTGCTCACGGCCTATCGCCAGGAAGTCCGCCCGTTCACCGACAAGCAGATTGCGCTGCTGCAGGGCTTCGCGGCGCAGGCGGTGATCGCGATGGAGAACGCCCGCCTGCTCGAGGAGCTGCGCGACCGCCAGGCCGAGCTGCGCGTTACCCTGGACAACACCGGCGACGGCGTCGTGATGTTCGACGCCGACCTGAGGCTCGCCTCGTGGAACCGCAATTTCCAGGAGATGCTCGACGTACCGGACGCCTTCGTGGCCCGCCGGCCTCGGTTCGACGACTATGTCGGCCTGCTGGCCGGGCGCGGCGAGCTGGGCGACGGCGATCCCGCGAGCATCGTCGCCAGCTATCACGAGCGGGCTGCCCGGCAATGGTCGGCCGAGCGCACGCGGCCCGACGGCCGAATCGTCGAGGTGCGCAACAACCCGGTGCCGGACGGCGGCGCGGTGCTGATCTATTCCGACATCACCGAGCGCAAGCAGGCCGAGGCCGCGATCGCCGCCGCGCGCGACGCCGCCGAGGAGGCGCTCGAGCAGCAGACCGCGACCGCCGAGATCCTGCGCGCCATTTCGGAATCGCCGACCAACGTCCAGCCGGTGCTCGACGCGGTGGTCAAGGCGGCGGTGCGCTTCTGCGGCGCCACCGACGCCGTCATCATCCTGCGCGAGGGCGAAGCGGCCTTCTTCGCCGCGCACGAGGGGCCGATGACGACGGTCCTGGGGTCCAGGCTTCCGCTCGATCGGGAAACCTCGCCGGGCCGGGCCATCCTGGACGGCCGGACCTGCCACCTGCCCGACATCGCCGCGCTCGATCCGATCGAGTTCGCGGGCGCCCACCGGATCGCCGCTGCCCACGGCTTCCGCGCCGCGCTCGCCGCCCCGTTGCTGCGACAGGGCGCGGCCATCGGGTCGGTCACCTTGCGCAAGGCCGAGGCGGGGCCGTTCGCGCCACGCCAGATCGAGCTCCTGGAAACCTTCGCCGCCCAGGCGGTGATCGCCATCGAGAACGTGCGGCTCTTCAACGATCTCAGCGAGTCGCTGGAGCAGCAGACGGCGACGTCCGAGATCTTGAGGGTGATCGCGAGCTCGCCGAACGACGTGCAGCCGGTGTTCGATGTCGTCGTCAAGTCGGCCGTCCGCCTCTGCGGCGCGCAGGATTCGCTGGTCGTCATGCGTCACGGGTCGGAGGTCGTGTTCGAGGCTCACGAAGGGCCGCTCGGCGGCGACCGTGGCGACCGCTGGCCCCTCGTCGGAGAGAACGTGATGGGGCGCGCCATCATCGAGGGCCGGACCGTGCACGTTGCCGACGCTTCGGCGCTTGCCCCCGGCGAGTTCGACAGAACGAAGGACGGTGTGGCCTTGTACGGCTTCAAGGCCATCGTTGCCGCTCCGTTGATTCGGAAGGGCAGCGCGATCGGTGCCTTGCTGCTGCGCAGGCAGGAAGCCGGCCCGTATACGCCGCGCCAGATCGAGCTCCTGGAAACCTTCGCCGACCAGGCAGTGATCGCCATCGAGAACGTGCGGCTGTTCACCGAGCTCAGCGAATCGCTGGAGCGGCAGACTGCTACCGCCGACATCCTGAAGGTGATCGCCAGCTCGCCGGCCGACATGAAGCCCGCCTTCGACGCCATCGCCGGGAGCGCCCGCCGGCTGCTCGGCGGCCTGTCGACCACGGTATGGCGGCTCGAGGGCGACGCCTACCATCTGGCAGCCTTCACGCCGACCACCGAGGAGGCCGACCGGGCGTTGCGCGAGATGACTGTCCTGCCGAAGGAGCAGGGCGACACCCTTGCCCCCGCGGCGGCCGGAAGAGTCGTCACGGAAATCGCCGACACCGAGAGCGGCCCGCTCTTCATGCGCGAGATCGCCCGCCTGCGCGGCTTTCGCGCCTGCCTCGCCGTGTCGCTGGCGATCGAGGGGCAGTCGATCGGCTTCGTCAACGTGACGCGGCGCGAGCCCGGCATCTTCCGGCCCGAGGACGTCGAGCTGCTGAAGACCTTCGCCGACCAGGCGGTGATCGCCATCCAGAATGCGCGGCTGTTCAGCGAGCTCAGCGATGCACTGGAGCAGCAGACCGCGACTGGCGAGATCCTGAAGGTGATCGCGAGCTCGCCGACCGACGTCCAGCCGGTGCTCGACGCGGTGGCCCGGGCGGCGCTCCGGTTCTGCGGCGCTCCCGATGCGGTCGTCTGGCTGCGCGACGGGGACGACAACGTCGTCGCCGCGCACGAAGGCATGCTAACGGCGAGCCTCGGGTTGCGCAGGCCGATCGCTACCGCAACCTTCAGCGGCCAGGCCATGCTCGAAGGCCGGACCCGCCAGATCGCCGATGTCGACGCCCTGGATGCAACCGTCCATGCCGGGGTCCTGGACCTGGCCAGGCAGCACAAGTGGCGCGCCTCGGCCGCAGCGCCGATGATGCACCGCGGCAAGGCCATCGGCTGCGTCGTCCTGCGCAAGCCGGAGCCGGGCCTCCTGTCGCCCCAGCAGATCGAGTTGCTCGAAACGTTCGCCGCCCAAGCCGTGATCGCGATCGAGAACGTGCGGCTGTTCACCGAGTTGCGCGACTCGCTGGAGCGGCTCAAGGCGGCTCAGGCGAACCTGATCCAGTCCGAGAAGATGGCCTCGCTCGGCCAGCTCACGGCGGGCATCGCGCACGAGATCAAGAACCCGCTGAACTTCGTCAACAACTTCGCCGCTCTCTCGGTCGAGCTTCTCGGCGAGCTCAAGGAGACCGCCGACGCGGCATTTGCCACACTCGACGCGGACACGCAGGCCGAGGTCGACGAGACGATGGAGCTGCTGGTTGGCAACCTCGGCAAGATCGCCGAGCACGGCAAGCGCGCCGACGGCATCGTCAAAAGCATGCTGTCGCATTCGCGCGGCGGCTCGGGCGACTGGGCGCCGTCCGACATCAACGCGCTGGTCGAGGAGGCGCTGAACCTCGCCTATCACGGCGCCCGCGCCCAGGACAACGAGTTCAACGTCACCCTCGAACGCGACTTCGAGAAAACGTCCAAGCCGATCGAGCTGGTGCCACAGGACGTCACGCGCGTGTTCCTGAACCTGTTCGGCAACGGCTTCTACGCCCTCGGCAAGCAGCGCACGGCCGCCAAGCAGGTGGGCTACCGGCCGACGCTCAGGGTCTCGACGCGCGATCTCGGCGAGGCGGTCGAGGTCAGGGTGCGCGACAACGGCACCGGCATCCCACCCGACGTGCGGGAAAAGATGTTCCAGCCGTTCTTCACCACCAAGCCGACCGGCGAGGGCACCGGGCTTGGCCTTTCGATCAGCTACGATATCGTGACCCAGCAGCATGGCGGCACGATCGAGGTCGAGAGCGAGCCGGGCAGCTTCACCGAATTCACCGTGCGGCTGCCGCGCCGGCGGGTGCAAGCGAGCGAGAGAGCGCGATGACCGTCAGCATTCTCGTGGTCGACGACGAGGCCGACGTGGCCGAGCTGTTCCGCCAGCAGTTCCGCCGCGAGGTCCGGCAGGGCCGCTACGTCATGCATTTCGCCCAGTCGGCCGAGCAGGCGCTCGCCCTGCTGGGCGGCGAGATCCGGCCCGAGCTGATCGTCATCCTCTCCGACATCAACATGCCCGGCATGGACGGGCTGGGCCTGCTGCGCGAGATCAAGGCGCAGCGCGCCGACCTGCCCGTGATCATGGTGACAGCCTACGGCGACGACGAGCGCCGGCGGCAGGCCGCCGAGTTCGGCGCTGCCGAGTTCGTCACCAAGCCGGTCGACTTCGAGATCCTCAAGCGGCAGCTGCAGCAGCTGCCTGCTCCAACGCACCAGGGATGACAGCGTGAGCGAGCCCACGAAGATACTCGCCGTCGACGACGAGCCCGATTTCGAGCTGCTGCTGAAGCAGCGCTTCCGCCAGCGCATCCGCCAGGGCAACCTCGCCTTCCGCTTCGCGCGCCACGGCGAGGAGGCGCTGGCGGTGCTGGCCGAGGAGCCCGACATCGGCCTGCTGCTGCTCGACATCAACATGCCGGTGATGGACGGCCTCACCCTGCTCGCCGAGCTGCGCGCGCGCAAGTCGCCGGCGCGCGCCGTCATCGTGTCGGCCTACGGCGACATGGCCAACATCCGCACCGCGATGAACCGCGGCGCTTTCGACTTCGTCACCAAGCCGGTCGACCTCAACGACCTCGAGCTCACCATCGACAAGACGCTGGAGACCATCGCGTACGTTCGCGGGCTCGACCGGGAGCGCGCCGACGCAGAGCGGGCGCGCGCCAACCTGTCGCGCTACTTCTCCCCCAACATCGTCGACCTGCTGGCCGACAGCGACGAGCCGCTGGGCCCGGTGCGCCGCCAGACCGTGGCCGTGCTGTTCGTCGACATCGTGGGTTTCACGCGGATGGCGGAAGCGATGGCGCCGGAGGCGGTGGTGGCCATGCTGCGCGAGTTCCACGAGCGCATGGCGGGCCAGATCTTCGCCTGCGGCGGCACGGTCGAGAAATACATCGGCGATGCGATCTTCGCCGTGTTCGGCTTGCCGTCAGCGAGCCCGCACGACGCGCTGAACGCGCTTCGCTGTGCTGCCGTGATGCTGAACGAGCTCGATGCCTGGAACGCGGCGCGCAAGGAGAAGGGCGAGCCGCCGCTCGCCTTCGGCATCGGCCTCAACTACGGCCCGGCCGTGCTGGGCGACGTCGGCAGCGAGCACAGCCTGTCCTTTACCGTGATCGGCGATACGGTCAACGTCGCAAGCCGCCTGCAGGGGCTGACCCGCGAGCTCAAGACGCCGCTGGTGGTCGGCGATGCGGTCGTGAAGCAGATCGGCGATGGAAGATTGCCGCTCGCGCTGGAGGATCGGGGCGAGCGCCAGCTGCGCGGCCGCAGCAGGACGATCCGCATCTGGACGGTGGCGTAGCAGCTCGCCCAATGCGGGGCTCGAAATGCAGAGGTGCTCGGCAAGACAATCGAGCTTGTTTGCATGACTTCACGGAGCGCGTCCTGCAAGGGGGCGCCTCCAAGGTCACACTCGGCGCGGCCGGCCAAGCCCCCTCAGAATGGCGTCGAGCACGTCGTCGAGATGCCTACCCAAATCCTCGGCCAGAAACCGCAGCACGAAGTAGCCGTTCTCCTGAAGCAGCCGGTCCTTGCGACGATCGCGGCGATAGGCCTCCGCGTCGCCGAGATGCTGCGCCCCGTCCAGCTCGATTACCAGGCGGGCGTCGACACAGAGCAGATCGGCCTCGAGGGCGCTGCTCGCGTCGAAGGCGATCGGCAGCCGCTCGTTGAGGCGGAACCGTCCCTTCGTCTCCGCCAGCGTCTCCAGCCGCCGGAACAGGAACGCTTCGGTCGCGCTGCGCGCCCGATCGACACCCTCGGCATCCGCGCCCGACCGACCGCCGCGGCGTACAGACGTGAAACCGAAGCTCTGGACCGGCCCCGCCGGCCCGCGGATGCGTCCTCCACAGTGATGTGGGATAAGGGTGCAGCCGATACGATGCCGACCACAAGAAGCCAGGTTTCTCGAGCATTCCGCAAGTCCATCAGGGTGCAGAGCCGCCTGTTCGAGGGCGCGACGATTGTCGGCGACGATGACGGTGCGAGGACTTGGATGGTTCGCTCCCTTTGGCCAGTTGGCGACCGCACCGAGGATCTGACCCCGCTCGTCGTAGAGGCGCTCGGCAAGCGCATTGAAGATCCGGCCGCCGCGCGCCTTGCGAAGGCGATCGGCAAGCAGCCTTTCGCGAACGCAACCCCCGGCGGGCGGTGCGACCTCGGCGACCGTAAGCGACTGGGGATAGAGGTCGTCGCCGACATTGCGCTCCACAACCGCAACTGCTGGCCGCCGCGCAAGGAGGGGCGCAAGTGGGTGACCTGGGTGACGACCGTGTTCCTCTACCCCAACTATGCCGGCAGCCTGCCCCATGGCTTCGACTGGCACATGGACGACGCGACGTTGCGCGCGAAAGCCGAGCGATGCGAGGTGACCGGGCTGGGTCCGCTCCGGTTCGTCCTGCCGTCGCCGTGGCCCGGCCTGATCACGACAACCACGCTCGGCGACGATGGCCGGCCGCGGCAGTTGTATCTGGCGGTGATGGAGGAGTGGGAATACGCGACCAGCTCCCCCGACAGCGGGCCGGAGAATTGCGTCGAGGATGCCTTCCTTGCCACCTGGTGTGCCCTGAACGGCGTGCTGCGCGACCAGCGCGTCTCGCCCGCGGCGCTGTCGGCCGTCGAGCGGCGCGAGATCACGCCCTTCGCCTTCTACGCGACGGCCCTGGACGGGCTGCTGTGGAGCGGCGACGTGAAGCCGGAGCTCCAGGATTTCTGCAAGGCCTACACGCGATCGGCGGACGAGAGCGAGGGGAGCGCGATGCACGACGCCCAGGACGTGTTCGGCGGGCGCAATCACTTCCGCCTCGAAGGCGAGGCCAGGACGCCGGATGATTGGCCGAGCTACGACAGGATCGCGCCGCTCTTCACCCGACGGTTGGACGAGTGGCGGCGCGGCACGACGTGGCCGCGCGCGGGCACCGCAGGTTGATCGAACAGTGATCATTGGCGGTCACCGCACCACTGCCGTTCACGGTTGATCGTGATTCCCGTCGGATTGCTGGCCAGGCCGACATCTCCGCCTGCACGGTTGGCTCCGCAATCTCCGACCGATGAACTCGATGCCAGCTGACGGTCGTCTCTTCTACGGCTGGCGGGTCGTCGCCGTCTGCTTCGTCGTCGCGTCGTTCGCCTGGGGACTCGGCCTGTTCGGGTCCAGCGTCTATCTGCAGGCGGTCACCGCGGCGCACGGCTGGGCCGTGGCGGAGGTCGCGTCGGCGATCACGCTGTTCTTCCTGGTGAGTGCCGCCGCGCAGCGCCTCGTCGGCCGCAGCATCGACCGCTGGGGGCCGCGGCCGGTGCTGGCAATCGGCACGCTGTGCATTTCCAGCGGCGTGGCGCTGATCGGCCAGGTGCGCGTGCCCTGGCAGCTCTATCCCTGCTTCGTGCTGGTCGGGATCGGCTGGTCGACGCTGTCGACGACCGGCCTCGCCGCGACGGTGGCGCCGTGGTTCGAGCGCCACCAAGGCCGCTCGATCACCCTCGCCATCATGGGCGCCAGCGTCGGCGCGATCGCGGGCGTGCCGCTGCTGTTGCTCGCCCTCGACCGGCTCGGCCTCGGCGCCGGACTGGCGGCGGCGGGGCTTGTGGCCGCCTTCGCGCTGCTGCCGCCGATAGTCCGGGTGCTGCGCTTCCGTGGGCCGGCAGACCTCGGCCTGCGGCGCGACGGAGATGCGGCGCCGCCGGATGACAAGAGATCGCCCGCCACGCGCTCGACGGCCGCGCCAGCCAGCAGGCGCGGCCTGCTGTGGAGCGCAGCCGCGGGCTTCGCGCTCGGCCTCACGGTTCAGATCGGCTTCATCACCCATCACCTGGCGCTGGCCGCGCCGACACTGGGCGCCGACGGCGCCGGCCTGTTGGTCAGCGCAACGGGCATGACGGCCTTCGCCGGGCGCCTCGTGCTGGCGCGCATTGTCGATCGGGTCGATCCGCGCCGGCTGGCCGCCGTCATCATGGTGTTGCAGTCGGCGGCGCTGGCCGCCATCGCACTCTTCCCTTCCACCACGGTGCTGATCGCCGCCAGCCTCGTCTACGGTTACGGCATCGGCCATGTCACGACGCTGGGCCCCGTCGTCGTCCGCCGGGAGTTCGGCGCTGCCGCCTTCGGCGCCACCTACGGCAGTGCCGCCACCGTGATCCAGTTCGTCTCGGCGCTGGGGCCGGCGCTGTTCGGCGTCCTGCGCGATGCGTTCGCCGGCTATACGCCTGTCCTCGGCGCGGCGGCGCTCGGCACGCTGCTCGGCACCGTCATCCTGATCCTGGGCTGGCGAACGACGCTCAGGCCAGGAGACGAACTGCGCCGCCCCGAGACTTGATCAGCCTGGCCGCTTCATGATCGCCGGGAGCGCAATGGCAACGCGATCGGCGTTGGCAAGCGCGTCTTGGCCGAGCTGGGCTCTGCCTCGGATCGGCGCCCCGGGTCGCGCGGACGAGGACTTGGCATCGGCGATGACCTTCACTTGCGGCCGGCCCGGCCTCGCGCCGTGATCGCATTCATGTCGTCGATCGTCACTCCGGCTCGATTCCCGCCGCCTTGGCGATCTCGTTCCAGGTCTGCAGCTCGCGCGAAACGCGCTTGGCGAACTCGGCCGGCGGCTCGCCGCCCGGCTCGCTCGCAAGATCGCGGATCTTGGCCTTGACCTCGGGCTCGGCGAGGACGGCCACGACATCGTCGCGCAGGCGCTCGGTCAGCGCCGGCGGCATGCCGCGCGGGCCGAACAGGGAGAACCAGGCCGACTGGTCGACACCTGGTGCGCCGATCTCGGCCATGGTCGGAATTTCGGGCAGCTCGGCGAGCCGCTTGCTGATGCTCACTGCCAGCATGCGCAGCGTGCCGGCGCGGTGGTGCGACATCACGGTGAGCGGGCTGGTGAAGCCGATCGGGATATGGCCGCCGGCCAGCTCCTGCATCATCGGCGCGGCGCCCTTGTAGGCGACGTTCTCGATCTTGAGCCCGCTGCGCAGGCGGAACAGCTCACCGATCAGGCGCGTCGTGTTCTCGGTGCTGCCGAACTGGTACTTGCCGGGGTTGGCGCGCGCGGCCGTCATGAACTTTTCCGGCGTGTCGAAGCCGGCCTTGGGCGACCCGACCAGGGCGATCGCACCCAGAACCAGGGGCGTCACCGGGGTGAAGTCGCGCTCGGTGTCGTAGGGCAGGGTCTTGGTGGTGAAGGGGTTGATGGTGTGGGCGCTGGTCATGATGAGCAGCGTGTAACCATCGGCCGGCGCCTTGGCGACGATGTCGCTGCCGAGGATGCCGCTCGCCCCACCCTTGTTGTCGATGATGACGGTCTGCTTCCAGCGTTCGGCCAGTCGCGGGACGAGCAGCCGCGCCACCAGGTCGGTGCCTCCGCCCGCCGGGTACGGCACGACCACCTTCACCTGCTTGTTGGGATAATCCTGCGCCCGCACGACGGCCGGCGCGGTCACCAGGGCCAGTGCTCCGGTCGCAAATCCGCGCCGGTTCAGTCTCATCACCTTCATTGTCGCGTCCTCCCGGTCCTTCTCTTCAGCTAGGCCGTGGCGCGCTCCTCGCGGACCCGCCAGAGAAGGCAGAAGCCTAGCACCAGGAAGAACAGCACGCAGGCCACGCCCAGCCGGTTGGATCCCGTCGCCGTGGTGATGATGCCGATGGCGAGCGGTGCCATCCAGGCGGTGGCGCGGCCCGACAGGGCGAACAGGCCGAAGAACTCGCCGCTCATGCTCTCGGGTGCCAGCCGGCCGACCAGAGTGCGGCTGGCCGCCTGCATCGGCCCCATGCAGAAGCCGAGCAGCAGGCCGAAAGCCATGAACACCTTTTCCTGGAGCGAGCCGAACAGCGGCCGGGTCGGCACCAGCTCGGGCGCCGGCACGACGAACAGCACGCGATCGGCGCTGACGCCGACGATGCCCAATGTCGCGATGATGACGCCCAGGATGGCGAACTGAACCGTGCGCTTGCTGCCGAAGCGATCGTCGAGCTTGCCGCCGAGGAAGGCGCCCGGGATGGCGAACACGGTGAGGATGATGCCGAACACGCCGAGGGTCACGGTGCTCCAGCTGAAGGTCGCGGCGGCATAGACGCCGCCGAACGCAATGATGGCCGCGAGCCCGTCGTTGTAGAGCATGAAGGCGATCAGATAGAGCAAGGCGTTCTTGAAGTGCCCGAGCCGCCGCACGGTGTGAATCAGCGCGAGCCCGCCGTTCTTGGCCGCCCCGAGCAACGATACGTCCCGCTTCGCCCTGTCGGGCGTGAACAGGAACATCGGGATCACGAACACCGCGAGCCACAGCGCCGAGGCGGGCCCGACCAGGCGCTCGAGCTCGTGCGTCTTGCCGTCGAGCCCGAACAGCGGCTGGTCGTTGCTGTGCGCCAGCCCGAACATCGACGGCATGCTGACCATCAACACGGCGAACAGCGAGACCAGGCCGCCGCAATAGCCCAGGCCCCAGCCGAAGCCGCTCAGCCAGCCCATGCGCTCGGGCCGCACGATGTTGGGCAGCTGCGCATTGTTGAAGACGATCGACATCTCGGCGCCGATGGTGGCCATGACGACCGCCCAGCTGATCGGCCCCACCAGGTCGGGCCGGCCGGGATAGGCCCACCACAAGGCGGCGCAGCCCAGCCCGAGCAGGAGCTGGAAGGTGAAGATGTAAGGTTTGCGCCGGCCGCCGGCATCCGCCATGGCGCCGAGGAAGGGACTCATCAGGGCGATCAGCACGCCCGAGGTGGATTGCGTGAAGGCCCACTCCGCCTGGCCCTTCACCGGATCGCCGACCATCACGTTGGCGAAATAGGGCGCGAAGATGAAGGTGGTGACGATGGTGAAGAAGGGCTGGTTGGCCCAGTCGAACAGCGCCCAGCTGAGCTGGCCGAGCTTCGAGGCTTCGCGGGGAGGAGAGGTCACGGACTGGCGCTCACACAAGCTCGACTGGAACAAATTTGCGGGCTGAGAGGGCGAGTCGCCGGTCGTGAGTCAGCAACGTGGCTTCGAGCACCTCCGCGAGGGCGACATAGACCGCATCGTAGACGGTCATGTTGTCACGCATTGTCCAGACGCGCGGCAGCAAGAATCCATGAGCGTGGCGCCATAGCGGAAGCGCTTGCAAGTCTTCCAACGCCGCCTGTGCCCGTTCCGGGCCGATATCCCGCGCCATGACAAATCGCCGAAGCACCTGCGCAATCTCGATATCGAGCAAGTGAGGGACATGCAGCGACTCGGACGGATCGAGCAACCGATTTTCAACTGACGTACCGAGAGGTGTGCGCAAGAGAGCCTCGAGCAGGGCCGAGGCGTCGACGACAATCACCGGCTGTCGCGTTCGGCGCGCACGGCCTCAGCCGTGTCGATGGATAGCGTGACAGCGGATCGGCGTGCCAAACGGGCTCGCATCTCCTCGAGTGTCGGTCGCTCTGCAACCTCGCGGATCTGCTGAAGCAGATAGTCCGACAACGACATGCCGGCGAGCGCCGCTCGCGACTTGAGACGACGATGCAGCGCATCCGGCACATTACGGATCTGGATCATTGCCGACATGCGATATTGATAGTTTCATGTGCATCACATGTCAATGTCGGGTCTTGGCGACCCGGCGCTGCAATTGCCAGATCGCGTCTCGATTTGTCGGCGAAAAGACCTTGGCCATCGCCTCCTGCCAGGGCAGCCAGAGCTGTGCCGTGTGCTCGGCCGGATCGAGGGTGGCGACGGTGGCGCTGTCGACCAGGAAGCCGAAGACGTGCTCGGTGTTGTGGGTCACCTCGGGCGCGTAGCGGGCGCGCCATTGCGGCCAGATCTCGTAGCGGTTGACGAGCCGCCAGTCGGTCAGCGTGCCCTGGGTGAGGCCGGTCTCCTCCAGGAGCTCGCGCTCGGCGGTGGCGCGCAGGTCGGGATCGTCCGGCTCGCGCGATCCGGTCACCGATTGCCAGAAGCCGGGCTGGGCGGCGCGCTCCAGCAGCAGCACGTCGAGCCGTGCCGTATGGACCACCACCAGGACCGATTCAGGGATCTTGAAGGCCATGGCGGCAGCATAGCCGGAACATTGACTCCCCGCCCTCCGCCGCTATGGTCCGCCGGCATTTTGCGGATGAATACATCTCAGATTCGGACCCCTCTCCCCTGCTAGGGGGAGAGGTTGGGTGAGGGGGGGATACACACTGCGCTGCCCCCTCGCCCAGCCTCTCCCACTCGCGGGGGAGAGGAACATGAGTATGCGAGGGAGCGATGAGCAAAGGGCTGGAAGCCGCAATCGATGCGGCGTGGGAAGCGCGCGATGGCATCAACAGCGCCACCAAGGGCGAAGTCCGCGACGCGGTCGAGGCGGCGATCGCCGGGTTGGACAACGGCACCTATCGCACGGCCGAGAAATTCGGCGACGAATGGGTGGTCCACCAGTGGCTGAAGAAGGCGGTGCTGCTCTCCTTCCGGCTCTACGACTCGGTGCCGATGGACGGCGGTGCCACCTTCCCGGGCATGGGCAGCGCGCCGTGGTTCGACAAGGTGCCGCTCAAGACCACGGGCTGGGATGCCAACCGCTTCGCCAAGGCGGGCTTCCGCGCCGTGCCGGGCTCGATCGTGCGGCGCGGCTCCTACGTGGCGCCGTCGGTCGTGCTGATGCCATCGTTCGTCAATCTCGGCGCCTATGTCGACAGCGGCACCATGGTCGACACCTGGGCAACGGTCGGCTCGTGCGCACAGATCGGCAAGAACTGCCATCTGTCGGGGGGCGTCGGCATCGGCGGCGTGCTCGAGCCGCTGCAGGCCAACCCGGTGATCGTCGAGGACAACTGCTTCATCGGCGCGCGCTCGGAGGTCGTCGAGGGCGTGATCGTCGGCACCGGCGCGGTGCTGTCGATGGGCGTGTTCATCAGCGCCACCACCAAGGTGGTCGACCGCGCGACCGGCCAGATCCATATCGGCAAGGTGCCGCCCTATTCCGTCGTCGTGCCCGGCAATATCGGCGGCGGCCCGGACCGGCCTTCGACCTACTGCGCCGTGATCGTGAAGACGGTCGACGAGCGCACCCGCTCCAAGACCTCGATCAACGAGCTGCTGCGCGACTGACGCTCATGCTCATCGGACTGCGGGCGTCTCGCCCGCTCATGAATTCATGAGCGGGCGAGACGCCCGCGGTCCGGAAGGCTCACGCCCGATGGCGCTCCCATTCCGGTCGCGTCTTGATGTGGGCCTGTTCCTTGGCCATGAGCTTGGCCACCCGCTCGGGCGCGAAGCCGATCTCGACCAGGCCGTGATGGGCGTTGGCCACCTCGCGGTACTCGGCGATCTTGCCGTCGCGCAGGGTCATGATCGACACGCCGTCGAAGCCGACGCGCTTGCCCTGGGCCTCCGGGAGGGTCGAGACATAACTGAACGTGTAGTAGGCATAGAGCGTCTTGCCGTCGGTGACCGGCCGAAACATCTGCCAGCGGAAGTCGCGGGCGGTGCGGTAGAACCAGTCGTCGATCAATTCGGCGATCTTCGCGTGCCCCTTGAAGGCGCCGTAGAACACGTCGTGATAGACGCCATCCTCGGTGAACAGCGTGGCCAGGGCCTTGCCGTCGTGCCGTTCGACGGCGGAGCAGAATTCCTTCAACAGTGCGGCCGTATCCATGATTGATCCTCCCGGAGTTGCCGCAATCATGACTAAACTGGGCTTCCCGGCAAGGGAGCGCGCCTTCAGGCGATATTGGCAGGGAGACTAAGGCATGAGCTTCTGGATCATCCTCGGCGTCTTGGTGCTGGTCGGCCTGTGGCTGATCTCGATCTACAACGGGCTGGTCGGCAGCCGGAACCAGGCGAAGACGGCGTGGAGCCAGATCGACGTGCAGCTGAAGCGCCGGCACGACCTCATTCCCAACCTGGTGCAGGTCGTGAAGGACGCCATGGGCTACGAGCAGGAGACGCTCACCAAGGTGGTGCAGGCGCGCAACGCCGCTGCCGCCGCGACCGGCCCGGCGCAGTCCGGTCCGGCCGAAGCCGCGCTGAGCGCGGCCACCCGCGGCCTGTTCGCCCTGGTCGAGAGCTATCCGCAGCTCAAGGCCAACGACAACGTCAAGCAGTTGCAGGAAGAGCTGACGACCACCGAGAACAAGATCGCCTTCGCGCGCCAGTTCTACAACGACTCGGTCAACACCTATAACACGCGCATCCAGAGCTTCCCCGCGGTGGTCGCCGCGGCGTCGATGGGCTTCAGCGCGATGGACCTGTTCAACATGCCGGAAGCCGAGCGCGAGGTCCCGAAGGTGGCGTTGCGGTGAGCGGGCGATCGCCCCTCATATTCCTCTCCCCCGCTAGGGGGATAGGAGACATGAAATGAAATCCTGATGGCCGCCACCACCGACTTCGTCGCCGCCCAGAAGAGCAACCGGCGCAATACGCTGGTGCTGCTGGTCGCGCTCACCGGCGTCGCCGCCCTCACCGGCTACGTCGCCGGTTGGGCGCTCGAGGGCGAGATGACCGACTCGGTGCCGCTGTGGAGCAGGGCGGGCCTGCTGTTCGCGGCGCTGCTGGCGGCGGTCAGCGTGGTATGGAGCCTGATCTCCCTGGTGATCGGCGACCGGCTGGTGCTCGGCATGGCCAACGCCAAGCCGATCACCAAGGCAGATGCGCCGCAGCTCTACAACGTGGTCGAGGAGATGGCGCTCGCCGCCGGCCAGCCGATGCCCAGGGTGATGATCCTGGAGACCGATGCGCTGAACGCATTCGCGACGGGCAACCGGATCGGCAACGGCACCATCGCGGTGACGCGCGGCCTGCTCGACACGCTCAATCGCGACGAGCTGCAGGGCGTGGTGGCGCACGAGATGTCCCATCTCGCCAATCTCGACACCCGCTACATGGTCGTGGTGGGCGTCACCGTCGGGCTGATCGCGCTGGTCTGCGACATGCTGCTGCGAACCATGGCCTGGGGCAGCTCGGGCCGGAGCAGCAGCAGCAGCAGCGACAAGAAGGGCTCGGGCGGCGGCCTGCTGATCATCCTGCTGATCGTCGTCGCAATCGTGGCGCCGCTCGCCGCCAAGGCGGTGCAGATGGCGGTGTCGCGACAGCGCGAGTATCTTGCCGACGCCACCTCGGTCCAGTTCACCCGCAATCCCAATGGCCTGATCTCCGCTCTTGGCAAGCTCGCCGAGAAGGCCGCGCCCTTTCCCGGAGTCAGTCGTGCGACGCAGCATCTCTTCATCGTCAACCCGGTGCAGACCTTCACCAAGAAGTCGTCGGCGCTGCTGGCCACCCATCCCGACACTGCGGATCGCATCGCTCGCCTGCGCAATCTGGGCAGCTGATCTCGGCGCCGCCTGGGCCTTCGACCTGCAGGGCCATCGCGGCGCGCGCGGCCTCGCTCCGGAAAACACGCTGGCCGCCTTCCGGACCGGCATCGCGCTCGGCGTCACCACGCTCGAGACCGACCTCGCGGTCACCAGCGACGGCGTCCTGGTGATCAGCCACGACCCGATGCTCAATCCCGACCTGGTGCGCGGCCCCGACGGCAAATGGCTGACGACGTCCGGCCCGCCGATCCGCACGCTGAGCGCAGCCGAACTTGCGCAATACGATATCGGCCGGATCAACCCCGAGAGCCGCTACGCCAAGCAGTTCCCCGAGCAGAAGCCGGCCGACGGCGAGCGCTTCCCGACGCTCGGCCAGCTCTTTGCCCTGGGCGGTCCGGCGATGGGCTTCAACATCGAGATCAAGACCGACCCGACCAAACCCGACCTCACGCTCGATCCAGAGCACTTCGCGGCGCTGGTCGTAAAGGCCGTCCAGGAGGGCAAGGCCGGCGATCGCACGACCATCCAGTCGTTCGACTGGCGCGGCCTGCTGGCGGCGCGGCGGCTGGCGCCGGACATCGCCACGTCCTGCCTCTCGATCGAGACCAACACCATGGACACGGTTCAGCGCGCCGCCGGCCAGCCCTCGCCCTGGCTCGGCGGTCTCGACCTGCAGGTCCATGGCGGCTCGCTGCCGCGCCTGGCCAAGGCGGCGGGCTGTGCCGTGTGGTCGCCGTTCTGGCGCAACGTGACGCCCGAGGCGGTGAAGGAGGCGCAGGGGCTGGGACTGAAGGTGATCCCGTGGACGGTGAACGATCCATCCGAGATGGCCCGGCTCATCGGCCTCGGCGTGGACGGGCTGATAACCGACTATCCCGATCGCGCCAGGACGGTGCTGAAGGCGAAGTAGAGCTCTCGATACAAGACCCTCCTCCCGCAATCGGGGAGGAACAGGGGAGGTCTCACCGCGTCATGTAGTCGTAGGACGCGAGCACATGCGTGCGCACGATATGGAGGAACTCCTCCACGTCGACATGCTCGTCGTGCGAGCCCATGCCATGCGGGAAGGGGCCGTAGACGCAGGTCGGGATGTTGCGGTAGCGCCAGAGGCGCGCGTCGGTGCCGCCCAGGCTGACAATCGGTGTCGGGCGGAAGCCGCGCAGCTCCTCCACCGTGCGCTGCACGATCTCGATGATGTCGCAGCCGGGGTCGACCCAGGAGGGGAGGTTGCAGTTGGTCTCCTTCACCGTGGCGTCGGGGAAGTCCTTCAGGATCCGCTCGACCTCGGCCAGCACGCGCTCGCGCGTCACGCCGAGCGGCAGGCGGATGTCGGTTTCGAACACGGCGCTCGACGGCACCATGTTGACCTTCACGCCGCCCTTGATGGTGCCGATGTTGAGCGTGACCTTGTCGACGATCTCGCCCGCGCCCTCGCCCATCGCGCGATCCATGGTGGCGCGGCCGGCATCGATGCCGCGCATGATGTTGTCGGAGAGCTCGGGCCTGATCTCGGTCACGTCCTCGAGGCGCGTGGCGAGGGCCATGGCGATCTTGGTGGCGCTCGCCGTGGCGTGCGTGTAGGCGCCGTGCGCGCCCGCCGTGCGCACCGTGAACTCGAGCCACAGCGGGCCCTTCTCGCCAAAGCGCACGCTGAAAGGGCTCGACGGCTCGCCGTTCAAGAGCGCGTCGCCATGAACTTCGGGATGATGCTCCATGAGATAGCGGGCGCCGTAGGGGCCGAATGTCTCCTCGTCGGAAACGGCCGTGAGGGTGAGACGGCCCTTGAGGCGGTCCTTGAGCCGCGACAGATAGATGTAGGTCCAGATCGACGCCGAGGTGCCGCACTTCATGTCGGCGGCGCCACGGCCGTAGACCTTGCCATCGACCAGCTCGCCGCCCCACGGGTCCTTGGTCCATCCCAGCCCGTCGTCGGCGACGGGAAATACGTCGATGTGGCCGTTGAGCACGAGATGCTTGCCGGGCCGGCCGGCCTCGAAGGTCGCGACGATGTTGGGCATCTCGGGGTGCGGCGCGATGATGCGATAGTCGAGGCCGCGCGCCTTGAGCTCGCCGGTGAGAAAGTCCGCCGTCGAGCGCGTGTCGCCCGGCGGGTTGGGGCCCTTGCAGCGCACGAAGGCCCTCAGGAAGGCGACCAGGGTATCGCGATCCTCGTCGATCCATGCCTTCAGCTGCTCGCGATCGGTCCCAGCCATGCTCCGCTCCCGTCTCCATTGCCGCTTCCGCGCAAGAATTCAGCCACAGATGAACACAGATGCCGAGATCATGGCCAACTATCCGTGGTCATCTGCGGCTAATTTTCTTCGGCGGGAGTCGGCTGCTGCCGGTTCGGCGAGCGCTGCAGGAGCTGGGTCAAGCCGAGCAGCAGGACCGATATCAGGATCAGCAGCGTCGATATGGCCGCGATCGTCGGATCGATCTCGTCGCGCAGCGCGTTGAACATGCGGCGCGTCAGGGTCGCCTTGTCGCCGCCGGCGATGAACAGCGAGATCACGACCTCGTCGAGCGAGGTGATGAACGCCAGGATTGCCGCCGAGATCACCGAGGTCTTGATCTGCGGCAGCGTCACCGTGAGGAACGCCCAGGGGCGGCTGGCACCGAGGCTGCGCGCCACCATCTCCTGGCTCATGTCGTAGCTCTTGAGGCTCGACGCGACCATGATCACGACCAGCGGAATCGCCATCACCGAATGCGCCAGCACGATGCCGGTGAGCGTGTTGTTGAGCCCGAGATGGGCATAGAGCAGGAAGACGCCGATCGCGATCAGGATGCCCGGAACGATCAGCGGCAGCATGAAGGTCGCGTAGGCGAGCTGGGTGAAGCGCGAGCCCGAGGTGTGCATGCCGTAGGCGGCGAGCGTGCCGAGCGCAGTCGAGATGATCATCGTGAGGGTGGCCGCGGTGAACGACATCGCCGTCGCGTCGCGCCATTCGATGGCGCCGAAATAGGCCTCGTACCAGCGCGTCGACCAGCCGGGCGGCGGGAAGGCGAGGTAGCGCGAGTCCGAGAAGCTGAGCGGAATGACGAGCAGGCTGGGCAGAATGAGGAACAGCAGGACGAGTCCCGCGACCACGTAAAGCCACAGCCGAGCGCCGTGGGTGATCTGGGTTTCCGTCGCGGGCCGCCGCAGCATCTAGCGGCCTCCCACGATGCGGTCGAAGCCGATCAGGCGGCCGAGGCCCCACAGGATGGCGAGCGTCATGGCGAGCAGCACGACGCCGAGCGCGCTCGCCGCCCCCCAGTCCGAATGGTAGGTGACGTTGCGCTCGATCTGCATCGACCACATCATCACGCGCCCGCCGCCGAGCAGCGCCGGCGTCACATAGAAGCCGAGGCACAGCACGAAGACGATGATGATGCCGGCGAACAGGCCGGGCAGCGAGAGTGGCACGAACACGTGCCAGAACGCCTGGGTCGGCGAGGCGCCGAGGTTCGCCGCCGCGCGCACGTAGTCGCGGTTGATGGTGCGCATGGTGGCGTAGAGCGGCAGCACCATGAAGGGCAGCATGATGTGGACCATGCCGATCGCCGTGCCGGTGAAATTGTGCATGAGGCGGAGGGGCGCCTCGATCAACCCCATGTCCTGGAGCCAGCTGTTGACCACCCCGCGGCGCTGCAGCAGCACCAGCCAAGCGTAGCAGCGCACCAGCAGCGACGTCCAAACCGGGAACAGCACCAGCAGCAGGAGCGCCGCCGCGAGCCGCGGTCGCAGCTGCGAGATGAGATAGGCGAGCGGATAGCCCAAGGCGATGCAGACGGCGGTGACCAGGAAGGAGAGCTCGAACGTCGCCTGGAGCGACAGGGTGTAGCTCGGGTGCAGCAGGCGCTCGTAGTGCTCGAGCGTGAGGTCCGAGCCGCTGCGGAACGAGAGCCAGAACAGCCAGGCGATCGGAGCCAAGGCAATGGCGCCGATCAGCAGGAGGCCGGGCACAGCGAGCGCCGCCAGCTTGGTCGTCTCGCTGCGCTCACTGCGGCGATAGGCTGCCTCGTTCGGCGCCTTCGAGGCTCCCTGGTCGGGCCGGCCCTCCTCCCCGACAAGGCTGGTCGTGGTCATGGCGCGCGCTCGCCGGGGACCACCCCGGGGACCACCCCAGGGACCACCATCGTGTCGCCCGCCGGCAGGCCGAGCCGAACGGGGGTGCCCGGCGCCGGCAATGCCGGCCCGAGGCTGGTCGCCGGCTGGCGCACCGCGACCTCGACATTGTCGGGCAGGTCGACATAGAGCAGCGTGCTCTCGCCCTGGTAGACGATCTCGCGTGCCGTCCCTTCGAACACGTTGAGGCCCTCCTCCCCGCCGGTGACGAGCCGCAGCTTCTCGGGGCGCACGACGAGGAATTGCTGGCCGGACGGATGGCGTGGCGGCTCGGCCAGCTGCAACGGCCTGTCGCGGTAGTGCGCGGTCCCGTCGCGCACCGAGACCGCCACCAGATGCGATTCGCCGATGAACTCGGCAATGAAGCGGCTTTCGGGGCGCTCGTAGACATCGCGCGGCTTGCCGATCTGGTGGAAGCGGCCCTTGTCGATCACCGCGACGCGATCCGACATGGTGAGCGCCTCGCGCTGGTCGTGCGTGACGTAGACCGTCGTCATGCCGAGGCGCTGATGGAGATGGCGGACCTCGATCTGCATCTCCTCCCTGAGCTTCTTGTCGAGCGCCGACAGGGGCTCGTCCATGAGCAGGATACGCGGCTCGAAGACGATGGCACGAGCGAGCGCGACGCGCTGGCGCTGGCCGCCCGAGAGCTGGTCGATGTTGCGGGCGCCATGCTCGCCCAGCTGGACCAGCTCGAGCACCTTCTGCACGCGCTCGGCGATCTCCGCCTTGGCGACCCTGCGCAGCCGCAACGGATAGCCGACATTGGCGGCCACCGTCATGTGCGGGAACAGGGCATAGTTCTGGAACACCATGCCGACGTCGCGCTTGTGCGGCGGCATCAGCGAGACGTCGCGCTCGCCGAACCGGACCTCGCCGCTGTCCGGCCGGATGAAGCCGGCAAGCACCATGAGCAGCGTCGTCTTGCCCGATCCCGAAGGCCCCAGCAGGGTGATGAACTCGCCGCTCGCGATCTCGAGACTGACGTTGTCCAAGGCAGTGAAGGCGCCGTAGGTCTTGGTGACGTTCCGGATCGAGATCGGCAGCGAGATGGCGGAACCCTTGCCGTTCGCTGCGGTCACCGGGGCCTCCGATGAGCCAGTGACTCTTCTGGCGCGCTCACATTTTCCTCCCCAGCTTCGCTGGGGAGGTGTCGCCGTCTTACGGCGACGGAGGGGTCGAGAGTCACAGTGGGGCTCTTGACCCCTCCGTCGGCGATTACGCCGACACCTCCCCAGCGAAGCTGGGGAGGAGGATGAGAAGCCCAGCCGGTCGACCTACTGCTGCAGGAAGGCGTCAAAGCGCTTCACCATCGCGTCGGCGTTCTGGACCCACCAGGCGTTGTCCTGCACGAAGCCCTTCTCGAAGTTCCCTGGCGAGTTCGGCAGGCCGGGCAGCTTCTCCTTGGGGATGACGCCGGTGGCGTAGGCCTTCGTATTGGACGGCGCGTAGTTGATGTAGTTCGAGATGCGGGCGTTGACCTCGGGCCGAGACATGATCGCGATCGCCTTCATGGCGAGGTCCTTGTTGGGCGCGCCCTTCGGGATCATCCAGCTGTCGGAGACGATGATCTGTTCGTTGAAGGTGGTCTTGACCTTGCCGCCCTTCCCTTCGGGCTCGTTCTCCAGCGCCTGGATGCGTCCGTTCCAGGCCGCCACCATGTCGACCTCGCCGTCCTTCAGCACCTGCGCGGACTGGGCGCCCGAGCTCCACCAGACCAGCACGTGCGGCTTCAGCTGCTCGAGCTTCTTGAAGGCGCGGTCGACGTCGAGCGGATAGAGCTTGTCCATCGGCACGCCGTCGGCGATCAACGCCATCTCGAGGGCATAGATCGGATGCTTGCGCACGGAGCGTTGGCCGGGGAACTTCTTGGCATCCCAGAAGTCGGCCCAGCCCGCCGGCTCCTTGCCAGGGTAGGCCTTGTCACGCCAGCCGATGGCGACCGAGTAGACGATCTGCGGCGCGCAGTGCTCCGAGCGGCCGAGCGTCGTGGGGATGTCGGTCAGCGCCTTCATGGTGTCGGCATCGAACTTCTCGAGGCGACCTTCCTTTTCCAGCAGTGCGCAGCTGTAGGCTCCCTGGGTCGTGAGATCCCAGGTCGGCTTGCCGGAGGCGACCTGCGTGCGCACGTCGGCGAGACCGGAGGTGTTGTCCTCCTTGATGACGACGTTCAGCTCCTTTTCGACGATGCCGAACCACGCTTCCTTCTGCGCCTTCTGGAATGCGCCGCCCCACGACGAGATGGTCAGCGTCTTCTTTTCCTGCGCCATCGCTTGCGGCGCGGCAAGCAACAGCGCTGCCGTACATGTGAGTGAAATTGCCCCAACGCACTTCCTGATCATCGCGATCCCCCATTGCGAGCCCAACTGGCCAAGCCATTTCGCGGCACGACCGGTCGCCCGTCAAGGCATTACGATGGCGCGGGTTTGCGCACGACCCGACGGATGACTAGGCTCGGGGCGCCAGCCTACAGGGAGACGATCATGGCGCTGCACTTCGAACGTGCGGAGTTCGAAAGCCGCATTGCCGCAGCGCGCAAGGCGCTCGCCGACGATGGATTGGACGCGCTTCTGCTGTTCGCACAGGAGAGTCTCTACTATCTCACCGGCTTCGATACGAGCGGCTTCGTCTTCTTCCAGTGCGCCGTGCTGACCCGCGACGAAGGGCCGATCACGCTGCTGACGCGACGGCCCGATCTCGAGCAGGCGCGCCGCACCTCGATCCTCTCCGACATCCGCCTGTGGTACGACAAGGAAGGCAACGACCCGAGCCGGGAGCTTTCCGAGATCCTGGCCGAGAAAGGGTTGAAAGGCGCCCGCATCGGCATCGAGATGCGGACGTTCGGACTGACGGCCGACAAGCACGAGCTGGTCGCCAGGCGCCTCGCCGGCTGGTGCGAGCTGGTCGACGCCAGCCATATCGTGCGCACCCTGCGGCTGGTGAAATCGCCGGCGGAGATCGCCTATGTGCGCCGCGCCGCGGAGCTTGCCGATCAGTCGCTCGAGGCGATGCTGGCGACGGCGCGGCCGGGCGCCTTCGAGGGCGATATCGCCGCCGCGGGCTCGGTGCCGATCCTGGCCGGCGGCGGCGACCCGCCGCCCTCCGGCCCGGTGCTCGGCTCGGGCGATCGCGCGCTGCTCATCCGCAGCGCCACCGGCTTTCGCCATCTCGACCCGGTCGACCAGCTCACCCTCGAGTTCGCCGGCAGCTACCGGCACTACTGCGCCTGCCTGATGCGCACGGTTGCCATCGGCAAGGGCAACCCGGACCAGCACAAGATGTTCGACGTGACGCACGCGGCGCTGGCAGCGATGACGCAGGCGGCGAGGCCTGGTCGCCCGCTCGGCGAGATCGACGATGCCCATCGTCGGGTCTACGACGCGGCGGGCTACGGCGATGCGCGCATGTCGGCCTGCGGCTATTCGCTGGGCGCGCTCTATCGGCCGACCTGGATGGACGTCCCGCCGATGCTCTATTCCGGCAACACGACCCCGGCCGCGCCCGGGATGGTGCTGTTCCTGCACGCCATCCTGATCGATGCGCCGAAGAACCTCGCGATGTCGCTCGGCCACACGATCGTGCTCTCGTCCACCGGCGCCGAGGTGCTGAGCCGGCTCTCGCCGGAGTACACGGTGTGCAGCTGAGAGCAAGCCCATGACCTCCTTCCCCCACCTCTTCTCGCCCATCCGGCTGCGCAACACCGAGATCCGCAATCGTATCCTGTCGACCGGGCACCAGACCTATCTCGCCAAGGGCGGGCTGCCGGGAGAGGACTTCGTTGCCTATCACGAGGCGCGGGCCCGAGGCGGGGCCGGTCTGATCATCACGGAAGCAGCGCGCTTCCATGCCACGGGCTTCACCGACGCGCCCGAGCTGATCGTGGCCAGCGACGATTGCATTCCCGGCCTGAAGAACCTGGTCGACAGCGTCCATCGCCATGGCGCCCGCATCTTCGGCCAGCTCTCGCATTCCGGGCGGGTGACCAAGCGGCTGTCCGGCGGTCTGCGCGGCGTCGCCTACGCGCCTTCGGCCGTCCCCGACCAGCGCTTCCACACCATGCCGCGCGCCATGCCGGTGGCGCTGATCGAGGAGCTCATCGAGGAGGCCGGCAAGGCGGCGCGCCGCTTCGGCGAGGCGGGCTTCGACGGCATCGAGCTGCTGGCGAGCCACGGGCTGCTGATCTCGGACTTCCTCAATCCGCGCAACAACCAGCGCACCGACGCCTATGGCGGCAGCTTCGAGAACCGGCTGCGCTTCCTCACCGACCTTCTCGCCGTGGTGCGCAAGGGGCTGGGGGATGGCCCTGTGCTCGGCATGCGCATCTCCGCCGAGGAGATCGAGCCCGGCGGCCTCGCCAAGGACGAGGTGATTGCCATCTGCCAGGCGCTGAAGGCAAGACGGGCGATCGACTACGTCAACACCACCCTGGGCTCGATGCAGGGCCTCGGCGGCTCGGTGCACGTCGTGCCGCCGATGGAAATCGCGCACGCCTACGTGGCGCCGAGGGCCGGCACCTTGCGCGCCGCCCTTGGCCTGCCCGTGTTCGTCGCCGGCCGCATCAACCAGCCGCAGATCGCCGAGGCCGTGCTCGCCGCCGGACAGGCCGACATGTGCGGCATGACGCGGGCGATGATCTCGGACCCCGAGATGGCCAACAAGGCACGCACCGGCCGTCTCGACGACATCCGTGCCTGCATCGCCTGCAATCAGGCCTGCATCGGGCACTACCACATGGGCGTCGGCATCTCGTGCATCCAGAACCCGGTGACCGGACGCGAGCGCAAGCTCGGCGCCACCGCGAAGTCCGCCGCGCCGCGGCGCATCCTGGTCGCGGGCGGCGGGCCGGCGGGCATGAAGGCGGCGCTGACGGCGGCCGAGCGCGGCCATCGCGTCATACTGCACGAAGCGAGCCGCCGCCTCGGCGGCCAGGTGCTGCTGGCCCAGCTGCTGCCGGAGCGCGCCGAGTTCGGCGGCCTGGTCAGCAACCTGCAGCACGAGCTGGCGCACGCCGGTGTCGAGGTGAAGCTCAACACGCCGGTCTCGGCCGAAATGGTCCGACGCGAGCGTCCCGATGCCGTCATCGTCGCCACCGGCGGCGTGCCCTACCGCCCTGAGATCGAGGGCGCCGAGGACGCGCACGTGCTCGATGCCTGGGCCGTGCTCGAGGGCCGCGCCAATCCCGGCGGCCGCGTCCTGGTGGCCGACTGGCGCTGCGACTGGGTCGGCATGGGCCTGGCGGAGAAGCTCGCGCGCGAGGGTCGGCATGTGCGCCTCGCCATCACCGGCACGAATGTCGGGCAGAACCTGCAGCAGTATTTGCGCGACCATTGGGCAGGCAAGCTGCACAAGCTCGGCGTCGAGGTGATCCCCTACGCAAGGCTGTTCGGCGTCGATGCCGACGCCGCCTACCTGGCGCATCTCGTCACCAACGAGCCGATCATCGCCAACGAGGTAGAGACTGTGGTGCTCGCCCTCGGCCACCGGCCCGACACGTCACTCGAGGAAGAGCTCGCGCCGCTCGGCATTCCGCTGCACCTCGCCGGCGACTGCCTGGCGCCACGCTCGGCCGAGGAGGCCGTCTACGAGGGCATGATGGCGGGGCTGGCAGTGTGAGACGGCGTCGGGGAGAGGGTCTCCAATCGCCTCTCTCACCGGCAGCGGTTGATGGCCGATACGACCCAGTATTTCCATCCTGCCAACTCTGCCTCCTCCGACCGAAGGTAGGCCCGTGACGGTAAAGTCTTCGATTTCCGCTTCTTGACATTCCGCTCTCTGTGTTCTGTATACAAAAAATGCGCCCGATCGTGCCCGAGGCTGATCTCAGCGAGAAGATCCACGACTCCGTCCTCGAGGCGATCTGCTCGGGCGAGCTGAAGGCCGGCGTCCGCATCACCCAGGAAGAGCTGGCCAACAAGTTCGGCGTGTCGCGCCAGCCGGTGCTGCAGGCGATGATGCTGCTGCGGCGCGAAGGTTTCCTGATCGATGTCGGCCGCAAGGGCGTCTGCGTGGCGCCGCTCGACGTGCAGCAGGCGCGCAATCTCTACGTCGTGCGCGGCGCGCTCGACGGTGCGGCGGCGCGGCTCGCGGCCATCAACTACACGCCGCATCTGCGGCAACGCGGCCGCGACCTGATCGATGTCGGGCGGCGCGCCGTGGCGAGCGGCCACGTGCCGGCCGTGATCGAGGCCGACATCGACTTCCACCTGTTCATCTACGAGGCCTCGGGCAACCCGCTGATCGGCGAGACCGCCCATCCGCACTGGCAGCATTTGCGGCGCGTGATGGCGGCGGCGCTGGGCGAGGCCGACCTGCGGGTCAGCGTGTGGGACGAGCATGAAGGCATCTTGCGCGCCCTCGAGGCCGGCCAGTCGGCCGAAGCCGAGGAATTGTGCCGCGGTCATGCCGAGCAGATGGCCGACATTCTCACCGGTCGATTGAAAGTCGTGATCTCGCGCGCCGCCTGAGCGCGTCTACAAACAGCAAAGGAGGAGCGCCATGAAGCTCACTGCCGAGCAGCTCGCCCAGTTCGACGAAGAAGGCTACCTGTTCTTTCCCGAGTATTTTTCGCCCGAGGAAACCAGGATCCTGAAGGCCTCGGTGCCCGAAGTGTTCGCCCAGCGCCGTCCCGAGAACGTGCGCGAGAAGACCGGCGACGTCGTGCGCACCGCCTTCGCCGTGCACACCTATCATCCGGTGTTCGAGGCGCTGGTCCATCATCCGCGCTTCGTCGAGCCGGCCGAGCAGCTGCTCGGCGACAAGACCTACATCCACCAGTTCAAGATCAACGGCAAAGCCGCCTTCGACGGCGACGTCTGGCAATGGCACCAGGATTACGGCACCTGGAAAGCCGACGACGACATGCCCGAGGCGCGGGCGATGAACCTCGCCGTCTTCATCGACGAGGTGAACGAGTTCAATGGCCCGCTATGGTTCATCCCGAAGAGCCACAAGAAGGGCGCGATCGAGGCCAGCCACGACCTTACCACGACGTCGTATCCGCTGTGGGTGATCGACAACGACACCATCGCCAAGCTGGTCCACCAGGGCGGCATCGTGGCACCCAAGGGCGGGCCGGGCTCGGCGATCTTCTTCCATGGCACGCTGGTGCACGGCAGCCCGCCCAACATGTCGCCGTGGGACCGCCAGATCATCTACGTCACCTACAACGCCGTCTCCAACGCCATCCGCCGCTTCAAGCGGCCGGACTATATCGCCCATCGCGACTTCACGCCGATCGATGCCTGGGAAGACGACGCCGTGGCGCGCGCCGTCCGGCGCAAGGCGGCGGCGGAGTAGGAACGGCAACCGCGCCTGAACGAAGCTCATGACCGGGAACGCGCCACTCATGGTCGGCAACCTCGGTCGAACCAACATCCTCGTCCCGAGGAGGCCGCGAAGCGGCCGTCTCGAAGGATGGGCGGCATACGACATCATCGGTAGAGCGGTGTCGCAGCAGTTCGCCCGTTGCCTACCCTTCGAGACGCGGCCCGTGGGCCGTTCCTCAGGGTGAGGATCCTTGTTCATTGACGTCTTTGGGTGCATCACTGAGGTGGCGCACTCCGAGCACACGTTCACAGGAGGAAATCCATGAGTCTCCATCGCATGCTGCTGGCGCGCGCGGCCGAAGCGAAGCCGCTGCGCATCGGCCTGATCGGCGCCGGCAAGTTCGGCGCCATGTACCTCAGCCAGATCCCGACGACACCCGGCATCCATCTGCTGGGCATCGCCGATCTCTCGCCGCCACGGGCACGCGAGAACCTGGCGCGGCTGGGCTGGAAGCCCGAGGTCACGGCGGCCGGCTCGTTCGCCGAGGCGCGGCGCAACGGCAACACCTACCTGACGGACGATTGGCGCGCCCTTGTGAGCCATCCCGAGATCGACATCGTGGTCGAGGCGACCGGCGATCCGATCGCCGCTGTCGAGCACGCGCTCGAAGCCTTCCGCAACGGCAAGAGCGTGGTGATGGTCACGGTCGAGGCCGACGCGTTCTGCGGTCCTCTGCTCGCCAAGCGCGCCGCCGAAGCGGGCGTGATCTACAGCCTGGCCTACGGCGATCAGCCGGCGCTGATCTGCGAGCTGGTCGACTGGGCGCGCACCGCCGGTTTCGAGGTCACCGCGGCAGGCCGCGGCCACAAATGGCTGCCGCACTACGCGCAGTCGACGCCCGAGACGGTGTGGAAGTATTGGGGCCTCAACGAGGAGCAGGCCAAGCGCGGCGGGCTGAACCCCAAGATGTTCAACTCCTTCCTCGACGGTTCCAAGCCCGCCATCGAGAGCACGGCGGTGGCCAACGCCACCGGGCTTACGCCGGCACCCGACGGGCTCGCCTTCCCGCCCTGCGCGGTCGAGGATTTGCCATTCGTCATGCGCCCGGCCTCCGAGGGTGGTCAGCTCCATCACAAGGGCCAGGTCGAATGCGCGAGCTCGCTCGAGCGCGACGGCCGCGCCATCCCCTACGAGATCCGCAAGGGCGTGTGGGTCGTCTTCGAAGCCGCGACCGAGTACCAGAAGAACTGCTTCGAGGAGTACATGCTTTGCACCGACCCGAGCGGGCGCTACTCGGTGATGTACAAGCGCTGGCACCTGATCGGGCTAGAGGTCGGCATGTCGGTCGCCTCGGTCGGCCTGCGCAAGGAGCCGACGGGGTGTCCCATCGGCTTCCACGCCGACGTCATCGCCACCGCCAAGCGCGATCTAAAGGCCGGCGAGATGCTCGACGGCGAGGGCGGCTACACGGTCTACGGCAAGCTGTTCCCGGCCGGCAAATCGACCGGGTTGGGCAGCCTGCCGCTCGGCCTCGCCCACAACGTCAAGCTCCTGAAGCCGATCAAGGCCGGCCAGTCGCTGACCTACGCCGACGTGGCGATGGACGAGACGCTGACGGCGGTGAAGCTGCGACGGGAGATGGAGCGCGCCTTCGCGCCGGCAGAGAGAATCGCGGCGCAGTAGGTGACCGGCTCCCCGATACGGTCAAATCCCGCCCGGGGGAGCCGCGACGGTGGCTCTAGCTAAACCAACGCGATCGGCCGAACCGGGCAACCGGTCGCGCCCTTGAATTTGGCTGCCAGCAGGATGAAGCAGAAGCTCGAGATCCGGTTGCGGGCCAGTTCATCGAGCGCGAGGTTCTCGATCAGGTGAACCCCTGCTTCGACCAGCACGTGCTGATGCACCGGCATCGCGATGCCGCGGTCCGGGTTGGGCAGCACCTCGACCGCCATGTTGTCGCAGCCGATCGCGACGACGTCGTGCTTCGTCAACCAGCGGGCGGCGGGCACGTCGATCCCGGGCTCGCCCTGCAGATAGCGCGCGTTGTCCACGCCGAAGAAGCGGCCCCAGCCGGTGCGGATCAGCACGATGTCGCCGGCTCCGATCGCCACGCCCGCCGCATCCGCCGCGCGCGCCAGGTCGTCCGGCGCAACCACGCGGCCCGGATTGAGGAAATCCCCGCCATCCAATCCGGAAACGTCGAGCAGCACGCCGCGGCTGATCATCGGCGGCATGTGCTCGATGCCGAGACGGTCGAGCCCCCAATCGGTCACCACGTCGTTGGCGTTCAGCCCGTTGTACAGCTTGCCGCCGATGCTGAAATGGCCGAGCGCGTCGATATGCGTACCGACATGCATCGTCATCTCGACCCGCTCGACGTTCGACCCGGCATCGTTGGTGGCACCGGCGGCCCGGCGGCGCCTGATCGAATCGCGCCAGGATGCCCAGATCGACTGAAGAAACGGCGTCTGGTTCGGCATCAGGAACGGCGCCTTGGGGCTGATCTCGTGACTGAGATCGTAGAGGGCGCCGGTCTGGATCGAGCGCAGCGCCGCCAGGCGGCGTTCGGGCGTCAGCAAGTTCCCCGCGCCCAATTGGTCGTCTCGCCCCCAGCGGGAATGGTCGTGCAGGACTTCGTTCATGTCATCGCTCCGTTGATCGACCGCCGCGTCGCAATCGAGCAGGATGTTCCACGAAACAGCGTGAGCAGCCAAGCGGCGCGACTGACGGGAGATGAGGCATGACGGGTGACGTGAAGCGACTGGGCGCAGCCGAGTTGAAGCGGCAACTGCATGACGGCGGCGAGATCGCGCTGCTCGACGCCCGCGAAGAAGGGGTTTTCCACGCGCGTCATCTGCTGCTGGCCTCCTGCGTGCCGCTCGGCCGCCTCGAGTTGCTGGTCGACGACCTGGTGCCGCGGCGCGACACCCGCGTCGTGTGGTGCGATGACGGTGACGGCGCGGCGCTCCGCGCCGCCCAGCGCATGAGCGCACTCGGTTACACCGACGTCGCGGTGCTGGAGGGCGGCATCGCCGCCTGGGAGGCGGCCGGTTACCGCCTCTACAGCGGCGTGCACGTGCCGAGCAAGGCGTTCGCCGAAGTCGTCGAGCACGAGGCCGGCACGCCGTGGATTTCCGCGTCAGACCTCAAGGTGCTGATCGACCGCGGCGCCGACATCGCGATCTTCGACAGCCGGTCGTACGAGGAGTACCACAACAACAGCATCCCGACCGCGACCAGCGTGCCGGGGGCGGAGCTGGTCTACCGCTTCACCGACCTGGTGCCGTCGCCCGACACGACGGTGATCGTCAATTGCGGCGGCCGCACCCGCAGCATCATCGGCGCCCAGGCGCTACGCAACGCGGGCTTCCGCAACACGATCATGTCGCTGAAGGACGGCACGATGGCCTGGCACCTCGCCGGGTTCGAGGTCGTGAAGGGCGCGACGCGGCGGCCGGCGGCGGTGTCGGAGGCCGGACGCCGGACGGCTCTGGAGGCGGCGTCGCGGGTCGCCGCGCGCGGCGACATAAGGCGGATCGACAAGGCGACGCTCGCCGCTTGGCGGAGCGAAGCCGGCCGGCGCACCCTCTATGTGCTCGACGTCCGCACACCCGAGGAATACCGAGCCGGCCATCTGGCCGAGGCGCGCTCGGCGCCGGGCGGGCAACTCGTGCAGGAGACCGACGCCCACATCGCCACCTGGAACGCGCGCATCGTGCTGGTCGACGACAACGGCGTGCGCGCGACGATGACCGCCTCGTGGCTGAAGCAGATGGGCTGGAACGGCGTCGCGGTGCTGGCCGACGACGGCGCCGGCGGCGACTGGACGAGAGGCGCGCATGTGCCTCGGGTGCTCGGGCTCGATCCCGCGGCGCCTGTCGCGGGCATCGCGCCGGCCGCCTTGCGCGAAGCGCTGGCTGCCGGGCGCATGGCCGTCGTCGATCTCGATACCAGCCGGAATTATGCCCGGGGCCACATTCCGGGCGCCTGGTTCGCGATTCGCAGCCGCCTCGCGAGGGACCTGGCAAAGCTGCCGAAGGTCGAGGCGATCGTGTTGACCTCGCCGGATGGCGCCTTGGCTCGGCTGGCGGCTGCCGACATGGCCACGGGCGCAGGCGCCGCGGGGGGCCTGCCGATGCTGGTGCTCGAGGGCGGCACCGAGGCATGGGCGAAGGCCGGCCTGCCGATCGAAGAGGGGGCGAGCCACATGGCCAGCGAGCCGGTCGATGTCGTGCTCTCGGCGCGCGAGCGTGGCGTTGGCCGCGAGGAAGCGATGCGCGAGTACCTCGCCTGGGAGATCGACCTCGTCAATCAGATGGCTCAGGACGATGACCAGCGCTTCCGGGTGGTCGCGGGATGACGGGTGCGGCGACAGGGCCGCGAACGCGTCGTCGGCGTGTGCGACTTTCTACGACTGCGGGATGATGGGTTGTCGTGTCTCGCATGTTGAGCCGATCACTCCCCGCAACCAGATCGGACGAAACGCCCGGCAACTGCAGCGTAGTCGGGAGGCCCCACCGATCTACCGATCGGCGAGGTCCGACAGTAGCTGCGCGGCCACGGCCTCCTCGGCAATGGTGATGCCGTGCTCGCACATGGCGGCTGCCAACGCGTCGTCCCACGATGCCTCGACGGTCACTCCCTCGAGGCGCTGAGCCAAGCTCGAGGCGGTCCGAACGGCAGCGACGTAGTCGGCAGCATCGAAGCGCCATGGCTTGGCATTGTGCTCGCGCAGGACATGATTGGCGATGCGCAGGCCGGGCCAATCGAAGTCGCCATGGTAGCAAAGCCGCGCTTCAGCCAGCGTGAGCTGGGACAGCAGAGTACGCTGGGCGGCGGCCGGCATCCCGTCGGTGCAGACCAGGGGGGCGCAGTCGCGTCCCCAACGATCCGCAGCGATGGCGACCAAATTGGGATTCTCACACACGAAGATCCGGCATCCCGCGACATCCCAGGATGGCGGCGAACGCAGCAACGATCGCAGCGACAGGTAGGAAGGCTCGCCTGTTCGGCCGCCGTCGCCCGCTGACTTGACGGGCAGGTTGAGGAACAGGGCAGGCCGCGCGAGCTGGTTGACGAGGACACCGGCTGTGGCCCAGGTGTCGCGGGCGCGCTCGGCACTGCCGAGCAACGAATCTTCTGCGCTTTCCCGAGACGGCAGGCTTCGCCGACGCCAAGCAGCCAGCACCAGGGTCGCGACAGGCTGCCTGTTGTCGAGGGCGTGAGCATCGCCCAGGACGGTCGCGGCAAGCTGCGAGCGCGCTATTCCTTGCGCAGGGAGGCAGTGCAACACCGCCTGGGCGGCTCGACACAGCTCGCTCGCCGCGGCAGCATCCTGCCGCGCCAGACGCTTGAGCAGGCCTGCGCCTTCCGGCACGGCCAACAGGCCTACAAGGTCGGGATGCGTGCAATCGTCGAGAACGGTCGACCAGAGCGACGCCTGCCGAAGGCGCGCTGCGGCGAGATGCGTAATCGGACCGTCGAGCCGTTCGAGCGCGTCACGCAGCGAGAGAGCGACATTGGATCGCCGCAGATTGCCGTCGACCAGCTCGAGATCGAATTGCAACGAACTGGTATAGCGCTGCGGGCGCCCCAGCAGCGCGGCCAGTGCCGCGTGCTCGTCGGCGGCGAGTCCGTCCACCCGGATTTGCTCGATGACGCGGTCGAGCGGCGCGCGCTCGAAGCGCCGCCGCAGGCGCTTGCGCAGCGGGGCGAGCCGCTCGCCGCCGAGCAGTCGTTGCAGCCGATCGTCGAGCGGCGCGCTCATGCCGGCGAGAAGCGGCGGTCTGGATCGGCTTCGCGCACCCTCGCCCGCCCGTTCCAGCTCCAGCGCGACACGAACACGGCATCGACACCTTCGCGCCGCTGGAGCTGGCAGATGGCGACACCGGGCAACTCGGCGTAGCACGCCCATTCGCGTTCGCTGGTGATGACGAAGTCGAGATCGAACTCGCGGATCAGGCCCATGCAGTGGGCACGGGCGGCATCGTCGATGCCGGCGAAAGCTTCGTCGAGCAGGATCAGCCGAGGCGCCAGCGGGTAGGCCCCCTGGCTGTAGAAGCTCGCGACGGCGGCGAAGAGCGGCACGGTGAGACCGAGCGCACGTTCGCCGCTCGAGGCGGGGCCGGACAGCTTGCGCCACTGTCCTTCCTGCCAGCGCTCGACGCGGAAACGGTGCCAGCGGCGATAATCGAGGGCGCGGGCCAATTGATCGACCAGGCTGCCGCCTTCCCGGCCGGCGCCCGTGTCGGCATTCTCGCGCTCGGTCGCGATGCGTCGCTGCAGCATGGTGCCGACCACGTTGCGATCCTCCGCCGACCAGAGATCGGCGCTGGTGTTGAGCAATCTCTTCCGCGCCACCTCGAGCCCCAGAGGGGCGCCTTCGTCCTCGGTCAACGGCTGCCACAGCAGTCGATAGCGGACGCCGGTCGAGGTCGGCCGCTTGTACAGCTCCCTGTTGATCGCGTCGCGCTGCTTCTCGGCACTCATCAGCAGCCGCTGGATCTCGGCCGCGATCTCGGCTTGCAAATGGTTCTCCAGCACGGCCCGCTCCTTGGCCGTCAACAGCTCGGAGCGCTGGGCGATCTCCTCGGCGAGGCGGGCAGCGAGGCGGTCCGGCCGTTCGGCGTGATTCTGGTATGTGATGTGGACGACGAGACCCCAGTCGGTTGTCTCGGCCGACGCCTGATGGCCGAGGGCACTCAATGCGCGTTGCAGCTCTGTCAATTCCTCGGTGATCTGCCGTTGCACGCGGCTCCAGGCATCGTCGTCGTCCTTGACCTCCGACAAGGCCTGCTCGATGCGGCGCGCCAGCGTGAGCGCCGGATCGATCGTCCAGGTTGCCGACATGTCGGGCAGCTCGACATGCGGCAGAGCCGACGACAGCAGACCGGTATGCGCAAAGGATTGCAACCGCATGACCATCTGGGAGCGCGCGGCGGTGCGATCCAGCAGGGTCGTTTCCGCCGAGACGGCTCGTTCAGCGGCGATCGCGCGCGCTTCGCCGGATCTGCGGAGGGCTTCATCGGCCCGTTTGACCGCGCCTTCCCCGGCCGCGACGGCGAGGCGGGTGTCGGCCAGCTTTCGTTGCAGCTCTTCGACCTTGGCCCCGACGGCTTCGCGCAGCACCTCGAGCCGAGCGGCAGCCTGCACGGCCTCGTTTCGCGCCGTTGCGCGACGCTCCTCGCTTTTCGTCTTGTCGTTGCGCGCCTCCGCTTCCTGCACGCGCTGCCGTTGCAGATCCGGGAGCGCCACGCGCAATTCATGGGATGCCTGCACCAGCTGCGGCAGCGCGTCGCGATAGCGGTCGAGCGCTGCCTCGACCGCGGTGAGCGCTTCCGGCGATGCCGGCAGCCGGAAGTCGGCCGCATCGGCAGCCAGGCGCTCTCGCACCACCTTCAGAGCTTCGAGGGCTTCGCTGCAGCGGAGATCTGCTTCGGTCAGCTTTTCGCGGGCGCGCTGCACCTCGCGACCGCAGGCGACGGCCGTTGCGTGAGCTGCTCGCAACGCATCGTCGGCCGGAGCCCGACGCGATTCCTCATCTGCGGCACGGCGGTCGTCTGCCAGTCGATCGGCGTCGGCCTTCAGCTCGGCCATTTGGTCCGCCACGTGGCCGAGCCTTTCGGCGATTTCCGCGAGTCGCTGTCGGCGAGCCGATTCGCGAGCCGCATGGCCGATGTAAACGGCCGCCGGCTTTGCCCAGGCGCCCACCAGGGCACCGAGACGAAAGCGCCCGTCAGGCGACAGCCAGGCCTCGCTCTCGCCGACATCGTGGTCGGCGCAGGAGATTGCCGACAATATCCGCTCGATCGTGCCGCCGGGGACCGGGCTGCCCTCGGGTACCGCCGGCCGCAGCCACTCGGCGAGCGATGAAGGCAGCACGCGACGCGCCATGAGCTGGGTGTCGTGCGGCAATCGACCGTCCTCGCCAATTTGAAGGCGACCGTCGGGCGAGACCCAGGCGTCCAGCAAGCCCGCAGCTTCCAAGCCCGCTTCGAGCAGCGCACGCTGCACCGCCGGGACCGCGTCGTGAAAATCGACCAATTGCCAGAACGGTGCCCCGAGGCGGTCAGCCCGGACATCGGCGCCGCGGGTATAGGGTGCCGGCGGGCCACGCGAGATGCCCGCTTCGAGACGGTCTTGCTCCTCTGCGAGGTCGCGCTGCTCCTGCTCGAGCGTCCGACGCAGCCCGTCGAGCACGGCGGCGCGCTCCGCGAAGCTTCGGCTGGCCCGCTGTTGCGCTGCTTGCAGGAGCAGTCGGCCCGGATTCTGTCCCTGCAGCGCCACCACCCATTCAGTCATGGCGGCGAGGGTCGCGCTGCCCTCATCGGGATCGAACGTCAGCCGATCGAGCTTCGCGAGATAGCGGTCCCAGTCTGCCACGAGTGCGTTGCCCTGGCGCTCGACATCGGCATCCGCATCGTCGCGCCGTTGCGAGGCCGCCGCGGCCTCGTCACGCCGCTCGTCCTGAAGCTGGCGCCGCTGCGCGTGAAGGGCTTCTGCACGTTCGACCTCGACCTGACGCCGGCGCAGCAGGGAAACATGCTCGCTCCGGTCGCGAACCAGAGCCGACAGCTCGGCCCGTGCCTTGTCGAAATCCGTCGGCGTCTGCTCGGCCAGCGCCGTCGCCTCGAAACGGGCAAGTCCGTTGTCCGCGTGGGCGGCAGAGATTCCGGCGGCATCGGCGTGGATTGCGATCTCCTGGCGCGACGCCGTCACCCGATGCCCGGCCTCCCTGGCGCGTTGTTCGCTGCGCGCCGTATCGTCGGCCCTGGCCTGCAGTCGACGGCCCGCCTCCTCAGCGGCTCCCGAAGCGTCGCGGAGCGCATTCTGGCGTGCGATAGCGTCCGTGGTCGCGGCCTCGAGCCGATTGGCGTCCTGCATCGTCGGATCGGCGAGCAGGGCGTCGCGCCGAGCGCGTGCTCGCTCGAGGGCAGTATCGGCATCAGCATGCCGCACCCGGGTCTGCTCTTCCTCGGCTTGCGCTTCCTGAAGCTTGCTCAGCGCTTCACCGCGCGCGCGGCTGGCATTGTCGAACTCGGTCTGGGCCTGACGCAGCGTCCGCGCCTGCCTGCGACTCTGGGTGCCGGCATAGATTCGATAGCGCTGCTCGAACCTGCCGATGGCGCGCGCGAGGGCCTGGTATTCCTCGAGCTGGCGGCGATCCTCCTCGAGCTGCCCGAGCGCTTCGGCGACATCGCCGAGCAGCTCCGACGGCAGCGGCGGCAAGGCCTCGGTGAGCGCGTTCGACAAGCCGGTTTCGTCGGGCTTCTTCGATAGCTGTGGCTGGCGGAGCTGGATCAACGTGTCCATCAACGCGTCGTAACGCTTGGGGCCGAGGCGAAAGAGCCGCTCGTCCACCGCCCGGCGGTACTGTGCGGCGTTGTCGAATACCTGGCCGCGGCCTTCGAGGACGTCGCGCAGCCGCTCCCTGGTGAGCACGACCCGCTGCGGGCTGGTCAGCCAGAGATCGTGATTGAGGCGCGCGCCGGCCGCGTCTTCCAGGATGAAGTACCAGCTTTCGACCTGTGGCCGGCCTTCCTTTGCCGAGAGCCCGGCTCCAAGTGACAGGTAGCGCGGCGTGCCGTCCTCGGCTTGGCGGCCGAATTCGATCCAGGCATAGCCGATGCGCCTGGAGTAGCCGTTCATCAGCAGGTTCCAGGCCATCTTCTTGGCGGCATCGCCATCGGGCTCGACGCGCGACGGCTTGAGCTGGGCGTCGAGCAGGAACGGCAGCGTCAGCGACAGCACCTTGGACTTGCCGGTTCCGTTATTGCCGCGCAGCAGCAGATGGCCGTCCCGGAACCAGAACTCCTCGCTGTCGTAATGGAAGAGTTCCACCACGCCGAGCCTGAGGGGCTGCCAGCGCAGTCGCGCCGGGACGGGCAATGCCGGCCGGGCGGGCGGCCGTTCCAGCACGAATGGGCTGTCGTTCATCTCGGGACCTCCCGCACTTCGGCATCGCCCAGCGCGAACCGGGCGAGTGCAGGCAGAGGATGGACGAAACCCGCCTGGCGCTCGACGAGCTGCAGCCTTTCCAGGCGCTCGACGGCAATCTCAGCAAGCTCGCGCTCGGCGCCGGATTCGCGGGCCGATTTACGCCAGTAGCGGCCATAGCGCTCCCTCGCGTCGCGCAGGAACTCGGCAACGTCCTGCTCGCGTATCATGGAGGAAGCCCGCGCATCACCGTCGTCCACCGCCCGATCGATGCGCTGGCGCGTGGCGAGATAATCCGCGACGAGCAGCGTGACGTGGGCGTCGGTGCCTTCGGACGGCATGGCGAGGTCGGTCAGCAGGCCGGCCTCATCGACCAGCGCCAGTCCTTCGGCTCTCTGCTCGGCGACGAGGCCCGAGGCCTCGCACAGCCGGCCGGCCATGGCGCCGCGCTGGTTGAGAAAATAGGTTCGGATCTCGGGCGCCAGCCGGTCGACATAGACCACCGGATCGTCGAGGAGGCGGCGGGCGAGGTGATGGCGCATCGCCGAGCGTCGGCCCTCGTCGCTGTCGGCCACGTGCTCGTCGACCAGCGCGCGCAGCCTTTCCTCGAGCGACGCAGGCGCTTCCGATGCCGTCCAGGTCGAGGGGCCGCGCACCGCGGCAAGCATGCCAGCCAGCGTCCGCCGATGGATGTCGTAGAGTGCATCGGCTTGCCTGGCCGTGCTGGCGGCCTGCACGAAGGCTTGTTCGTCCCCGGCGACATGCTGCAACACGCCGAGCGTCAGCAACGTGCGGCACACGACCACCAGCTCGCGCCGTTCATGCTGTGCGCCCAGCGTGAAGGCAAAGCCGAGCGAGGCGAGCGCCGGATCGGCGGCGAGCTCGAGCAATCGCTCTCCCAGCAGGCGCAGCGTGATCTGCGAATCGGCGCGCTCGAGGACGGCGCAGGCGAGGCACAACAGCACGTAGCGACGGCGGTCGTAGCCGGGCAGACCTCTCGTGGAGTCGATCAGGTCGGCCGGCCGCTTGTAGAGGCGTGCGCCATCGCGCTCGACGTGCAGGACCCAGCCCGTCTCTCGCGCAAACCACTCGCGCAGCCGATCGGCGTGGCGGCGCACGGCGGCAAGGTCCTCGTGCGCCACGTCCATCAGCGGGCTCATCAACAACGCGCGCAAGGCAGTGCGCATCTCTTCACGCTGGACGCGCTGCTGGCGCTCGCCCAAGTCGCCCGCGTCGCCATCCGCGCTCATCGGCGGTCCTGCACGGGCGTCACGGTAATCATGTGATCGCGGCCGGCGAAGACGCCACGCGGCGTCGCGATCTCGGCATGGCTTTCCGCCCCCAGGGGCTCGAGCCGGACGTGAAGCAGCCCGTCGCTGGTCTGCCGCGCGACAGTGTCATCCGGCCTGCTCTGCTCGCCGAGCGTCTCGCCCAGCAGGCCCAGCAAGACCTCGAACGCGTGCACGTCGAGCTCGCCCAGGTCGGAAAGCCGCACCGCGCGGCCGGTGGCGAGGCGTCGCCGCGCCGCTTCGAGTTGCTGGGCCTGCTCGGCGAGCTCTTGCGCCAGGTCCGCGCGCTCTCTGCTGCGATCGCGCACGCGCGGCAGCGGTCCCCGCGGCACCGCCTCGCCGTACTCGCGCAGGCGCGGATGGATTCGAAGCCGCGGGGCGTCCGCCCACGACGTGCTGGCCGGCACGTCCGTGTCTGCATCGCCATCGAGCGAAAAATGTCGTGCCGGATGGAGTGCGAACGCGGCGCGCGCAAGCCGGTGAGCATCGCCGTCGCTCTCGCAAGCGGCGAACCACTGGGCCAGCATCCGGAAATCCGACGACCGATCGCTACGTCCGCTGCGACGCTCGTTCAGCGCAGCGATCGCGGAGAGAAGCTGCGGAATGGCCGAACGCGCCCGAGCACGCAGCAACTCCGCCTGCGGCGGTTCGTGCCCGGTGCTGAGGAACCAGCCGCGCAGGCCCTTCCAGCGTTCCTGCCATGACTGTCGGTAGAGCTGTCGTGCATCGGCCTCGCCCTGCGCGTCGCCGGGTGCGGCATCGCGCGCTTCGCGCTCGGCCACCTGTGTAAGCATGGCGTCGATGGCCGGGTCCAGCGCGACGATCAGGCGGGTGATGGCATCGGAGCGTCGCACCAGATCGCCGATGAAGCGCTCGAGGTAGTCGATCAGCCGCCGCTTGTAGCTTGCCACCGCGGCCGCTTCGGCCTGCTGAAGCTCGATGCTGCGGGCGACGCCGGCCATGAAGGCTTGTGCATTCTCGGCGAGGCCCTCGAAGACTCGCACGAGATCGCGCAGCGTCTCATGGACCTTTGCGGCATCCGGTTCAGCACCATCCTGGGCCAGCGCATGGAGGGCCTGAAGCCTGCTGGCAATGTCCTCGAGCGCGACCGTCTGAAGCTCGGCGCGACGCTGCAAGGTGCGCACGAATGCAACGAGCGCCGACTCGACCGCTTCGCCGCCCTGGGAGAGCCTGTAGAGGAAACGGGCGCGATAGTAGTCGTCCAAGCTGGAGACCCGCGCCATGTCGGGATGGGATTCGAGGTTGCCCCACGCCGTCAGTTGGGCAAGGGCTGCATTCACCTCCTCCAGTAGAGGAGGAGGGCCCGGCCACCCGGCTTCGCCGAGGACTTCGTCGGGCCGCAGTTGCAGGCGATATTGGCGCTTCGCAGCAGCGAAGACGTCCATGATGCAGCGATAGAAATCGGCCTTGTCGGCACTGACGTGCCGGAACAGGTCGGCGGCATGGCTGGCAACTTTCACGGGGCGCGCTCCAGCACACTTCAAATTGTAGCACGGGTGTTTTTGCTTTGTTCCCGTCGGCCGTCAAGAGACGCGGAGAGGAGGAAATCCAGTCCATCTGTCGGCGCCGATCCCCACAGATCGCGGCGTCCATGGGGCGCCTCGGCGCCTCGAGCTGCGGTTGAAGCGCCCGGAGCTGCTCGAGGTTCTCGACACCATGATCATTCATCAGCGGGCCATCCGTCAGATGGCCGCGGTAGGCTCCTTGGCCGCGGCGGCGGGCTTGCCCTCGGCAGCGTCGCGCTCCTTCTCCTTCCGGGCCTTGAGCAGCTTGCGCAGGATCATGTTGCGCTTGAGCGCGGAGATGTGGTCGATGAACAGGATGCCGTCGAGATGGTCGATCTCGTGCTGCACGCAGGTCGAGAGCAGGCCCTCGCACTCCGTCTCCTGCCGTACGCCGTCGCGGTCGAGATAGCGCACGCGGACCTTGGCTGGCCGCACCACGTCGGAATAGTGCTCGGGCACCGACAGGCAGCCTTCCTCGTAGCTCGCATCCTCGTCGGAGGCCTCGATGATCTCCGGATTGGCCATGAACAGCGGGCCGGTCTTGACGTCCTCGCGGTCGATGTCGAGCACGATCACGCGCTTCAGCACGCCGACCTGCGGCGCCGCCAGGCCGATACCCGGGGCGGCGTACATCGTCTCCAGCATGTCGTCCATCAGGCGACGGATCTCACCGTCCACCGCCTCGACCGGCTTGGACTTCTTCTTGAGGCGCGGGTCGGGCGCCGTAAGGATGGTCAGGAGGGCCATGGCGACTAAATATGTAGCAAAATCAGGCGATTCAACCCCGGTTGCGCTTGACCATGGTGCCCACGCCGGATTCGGTGAAAACCTCGAGCAACAGGCTGTGCGGCACCCTTCCGTCCATGATGACGGCGGCCTCGACGCCCGAGTTCACGGCGTCGATGCAGTTCTCGACCTTGGGGATCATGCCGCCCGAGATCGTGCCGTCGGCGATCAGGGCGCGCGCCTGCTCGACCGTCATGTCCTGGATGAGCTGGCCGTTCTTGTCGAGCACACCGGGCACGTCGGTCAGGAACAGCAGGCGCTTGGCCCTCAAGGCGCCGGCGATGGCGCCGGCCGAGGTGTCGGCGTTGATGTTGTAGGTGAGCTCGTCGTCGACGCCGAAGCCGATCGGCGCCACCACCGGGATCACGTCGGCCTTGCGAAGCTGCTCCAGCACCATGACGTTGATCTTGGCCGGCTCGCCGACCTGCTTGAGATCGACCTTCAGGAGCTCGCCGGTCTTGGGGTCGCGCATCTCGGTGACCTTCCTGGCCAGGATCAGGTTGCCGTCCTTGCCGCAGATGCCGACGGCGATGCCGCCGCATTCGTTGATGTCGGCCACGATCGCCTTGTTGATCGAGCCGGCCAGGACCATCTCGACGATCTCCATGGTCGCGGCGTCGGTGACGCGCAGCCCGTTCACGAAGGTGCTCTTGATGCCGACGCGCTCCAGCATCTTGTTGATCTGCGGGCCGCCGCCATGAACCACGATCGGGTTCATGCCGACCTGCTTCATCAGAACGATGTCGCGCGCCACCAGATCGCCCAGCTTGGGATCGGTCATGGCATGGCCACCATACTTCACGACGAAGGTCGCGTCGTTGTGTCGGCGCATGTAGGGCAGCGCCTTGGAGATCGTCTCCGCCATGCGGATGAGCCGCCTTTGCGCGCTGTCGGTCTGCACCGGCTCGGCCATTTTTCCGGACCCCAAGTTGGCAAAACCCTCTCCCGCGCCGGGAGAGGGCCATTGGCCATCATATATCAGGCGGCCGGCGGATAGAAGAAGAGGGCACGGCGCGGCAGGATGTCTTCATGATCGACACCGCAACCTTGGCCGACCGGGGCTATGTCGTAGCCCCCGGCCTGCTCGCGCCCGATATCTGCCGTTCGCTGGCGGAAATGTGGCCCGAGCAGGCGCGCTTTCGCAGTCATATCATCATGCAGCGCCACGGATTCGGCCAGGGCGAGTACCAGTATTTCAGCTATCCGCTGCCCGAGCCGGTGCAACGGCTGCGCCAGGCGCTCTATCTCGAGCTTGCCCAGGTCGCCAATGGCTGGAACGCGCTACTGGGCAGCGACCGGCGCTTCCCGGCCAGCCTGCCTGCCTGGTTGAAGGAGTGCCACCAGGGCGGCCAGAGGCGGCCGACTCCCTTGCTGCTGCGCTACGGCGTCGGCGACTACAACTGCCTGCACCGCGATCTCTATGGCGATCTCGTGTTCCCCTTGCAGGCGACGGTGATGCTGAGCGATCCGCAGTGCGATTTCACTGGCGGCGACTTCATGCTGGTCGAGCAGCGGCCGCGCATGCAATCGCGCGGCGAGGTCGTCCCCTTGAAGCAGGGCGACGCCGTGATCTTCGCCGTCAACGAGCGGCCGGTGAAAGGCTCGCGCGGCTTCCACCGCACGGCGATGCGCCACGGCGTGTCGACGGTCCGGCACGGCCGGCGCTTCACGCTCGGCATCATCTTCCACGACGCGACGTGACACGCCGGGCCGGCGCCGCCGCGCGCTGCCCGGTCGCCGCTGTCGGTGCGGCGGTCGAGCGAGGGGCAGTCGCAGCCGATGCAGCCATCGAGCAGCGGCCCGGAGGGTCGCGCGCGGTTTACCGCGCGTGGCTCGGCAACAGATCCGGCGCTACGGCAGCGCTCTTCCAACGACTGGTGCGTGGCCCATCCTTCGAGACGGCCGCTACGCGGCCTCGTCAGGGTGAGGATATTGTTGGGTCTTCGACCAATTTTGGCGCATGGGCCCGCGCTTCGCGCAGCGAGGGCGGAAGAAACGAATCAGACGCCCGCCACGTCGGCGATCTCGGCCCGGAGGTCGGCGATGCCGAGGCCGGTTTCGCTGCTGGTGGCGAGCGCCTGGGGATGGGCGGCACCGTGGCGGCGGGCGGCGGTCTCGGCGGCGGCGATGGCGCGGGCGATGTCGGACGGCTTCAGCTGATCGGCCTTTGTCAGAACGAGCTGGTAGGAGACGGCGGCCTTGTCGAGGTTCTTCATGGTCTCGCGGTCGGCGTCCTTGACGCCATGCCGCGCGTCGATCAGCAGGCAAACCCGCTTCAGGGTCGGACGGCCCCGCAGGTAGGCCGTCGCCAGATCCTGCCACGCCTCCTTCAGCGATCGCGACACCCGCGCGAAGCCGTAGCCCGGCAGGTCGACCAGGAACAGCCGGCCGCCGAGGTCAAAGAAATTGATCTGCTGCGTATGGCCGGGATTGGACGAGGTACGGGCAAGCGACCGGCGGCCGGTGAGCGCGTTGACCAGGCTCGACTTGCCGACATTGGAACGCCCAGCGAAGGCGATCTCGGGCAGGGCGATGGCCGGCAGCGATTCGAACGAGGCGGCACCGGCCACGAAGTCGCATGGACCGGCGAACAGCTTGCGGGCCGCTTCGAGCTGCTGAGTCGTTCGTTGTTCGGTTTCCGGGTCGGCCATCAGCTCTTCTTGGCCGCGCCCTTACCGCCCTTCTTGCCGCCACCACCACCACCACCGCCTGGGGCAGTCGCCGGCGCCGAGACCGCGGCGGCCACTGCGGGCTTGGCCTTGCCGCCGATCTGCGCGCCGTGGCGGCGCATGATCGTGTACTGCTGGGCGATCGACAGCGTGTTGCTCCACGCCCAGTAGATCACCAGGCCGGCCGCGAACGGCGCCAGCATGAAGGTGAACAGGATCGGCAGGAACTGGAAGACGCGGGCCTGGACGGGGTCGGTCGGCTGCGGGTTCAGCTTCTGCTGGAAGTACATCGTGACGCCCATGATCAGGGGCCAGATGCCGATATTGAAGAAGTGCAGGAACTCCGGCACGTGCCACTGGAACAGCCCGAAGCCGGTCAGGATGGTCAGCGGATCGGGCGCGCTCAAATCCTTGATCCAGCCGAAGAACGGCTGATGGCGCATCTCGATGGTGGTGTAGAGCACCTTGTAGAGCGCGAAGAACACCGGGATCTGCACGACGATCGGCAGGCAGCCCGCCGCCGGGTTCACCTTCTCGCGGCGATAGAGCTGCATCAGCTCCTGGTTCATGCGCTGGCGATCCTCGCCGAAGCGCTCCTTGAGCTTCTCCATCTCGGGCTGCAGCGCCTTCATCCTGCTCATCGCCGCATAGGACTTGTTGGCCAGCGGGAAGAACACCGCCTTGACGATCACCGTCAGGACAAGGATGGACAAGCCGAAATTGCCGAGCTGCACGTAGAGCCATTCGAGCAACCAGAACAACGGCTTGGTGAAGAACCAGAACCAGCCCCAGTCGATCGTCAGGTCGAACTTCTCGATGCCGTACTTCTTCTCGTAGGCGTCGATCACGCGCACGATCTTGGCGCCGGCGAACAGATGCGAATCCGAGGTCGATGTCGCGCCGGGCGCGGTGGTAGTTCCTTGTCCAACGAAATCGAACTGGTACTTGAGGTCGGCCCCTGCGCCGGTCGACTTGATCGAGACGTCGACCTTGGATTTCTGGTCGGGCACCAGGGTCGCCATCCAGTACTTGTCGGTGATGCCGACCCAGCCGCCAGTCGTTGCGATCTTCTGCTGCTTGTTGTCCTTGAAGTCGGAGTAGCTGAATTCCTTGAAGCTGCCGTTGAAGACGCCGTACGGGCCTTCGTGCAGGATGTAGATGCCCTCGGCCTTGGGCTCGCCGTAGCGCACCACCAGATTCCAGGGAAACAGCGTGACCGGCTTGTCGCTCTTGTTCTCGACGCTCTGCCTGACGTCGAACATGAAGTATTCGTCGAGGCCGATCTCGATGCCGAAAATCAGCCCCTGGCCATTGTCCCAGGTCAGCTTCGCCGGCTTGCCCGGCGCGACCGTCGTCCTGTCGGAGGTCCACAGCGTGTCGGGGCCGGGCAGCTTGATCGCCGGATCGGCCGTCGACCAGCCGAACTCGGCGTAATAGGGATGTTCGCTGCCGACCGGCGAGAGCACCGGCACGGGCGGGCTCTTGGGGTCGATGGTGACGCGATACTTCACCAGGTTCACGTCGTCGATGCGGGCGCCCTTGAGCGCAATCGAGCCGACCAGCTCGGGCGTTTCGAAGGTGACGCGTGGCGAGCGGTCGAGCGCTTCCTGGCGGCTCACGATCTGCGGCGGCGTCGCGGCGACCGGCGGCGCGCCCGGAGCCCCTGGAGCCCCCGGCTGGCCCGCGGGCGCCTGCGGCGCGCCGGGCTGGCCCGACGTCTGCTGCTGTTGCTGGCCATTCACCGGTGGCTTGGCCGGCGGAAAGGCGGCCTGCCAACCGACGACGATCAGCACCGAGAGCACGATGGCGACGAGGAGATTCTTCTGGTCCATTGCGGGCGAACTCCGGCAGCGCGGTCAGGCGCGCTCGGCGGGATGACAGGAAAGCGGTGAACGATGGGCGAGGGGCGGGACGGGGTCGTAGCCGCAGCCACCCCATGGCCCGCAGCGGCAGAGCCTCAGTCCGGCCAGCCAGCTGCCCTTGAGCGCGCCATGACGCGTCACGGCCTCGGCGGCATAGGCCGAGCACGAAGGCTCGTAGCGGCACGCGCCGACGAAGAAATAGGCCAGGGTGAGCTGGTAGAGCCGGATCGCGCCACGCAGCACGCCGACCATCGCCGTGGAAAACATTCGGCCGGGAAACTGGCGATTTGCAGGCCGCTGCGCAAGCCGTCCTTGCAAGGTCATGGCGTCGCGAGGCTGAGCGCCCGCAGCCGCTTCAGGGCCTGGAGCAGCTCTTCCTGCAGGACCTTGAAATCGCGGCCCTTGGCCGCCTGGCGTCCGACCAGGACGTAGTCGAGATCGGCCCGCGCCCGCCCCGGGATCACCAGCCGGGCGACTTCGCGCAGGCGGCGGCGGACCCGGTTGCGCACGACGGCGTTGCCGACCTTGCGGCTGACCGTGAAACCCACCCGGATCAGGGGATTGTCGAGATCGGCGGGAATGGGGGCCACTTGAACGACAAAACCGGGCATGGCGCAGCGCCGGCCGGCCTGGACACGCAGAAAGTCGCGGCGATTCGGCAGACGCCCGAGCCGCGCCGCGGTCAACTCAGCTAGGCCGACAGACGCTTGCGGCCCGACCGGCGGCGGTTGGCGATGACCTTGCGGCCGCCGACTGTCGCCATCCGGGACCGGAAGCCGTGCCGACGCTTGCGCACCAGCTTGCTCGGCTGATAGGTGCGTTTCATGACGCAACTCCTGTAAATGCAAGGCCCCCGCGCGTACCGGCGGGGGCAAAATCGTGGGCGAGGGTAATAAGCGCGGTGGCGCGTCGAGTCAACGCCAGGCTAGCCTCGCCGGCATGTCCCTGGTTCTGCACGGCTACCAGTACAGCGTCTATAACAGGATCGCCCGCCTGGCGCTGGTCGAGAAGGGGGTCGGCTACGACCGGGTGGAGATCGACCCGTTCGCCCTCCCGGTGCCCCGAGCCTACCTCGACCTGCATCCGTTCGCCCGCGTGCCCACCCTGGTTCATGACGGCTTCGTCCTCTACGAGACCGGCGCGATCACGCGCTACGTCGACCGGGCCTTCCCGGGGCCCGCCCTTCAACCGACGGCGGCCCGCGCGCTCGCCCGCATGGACCAGATCATCGGTGTGGTCGATTCCTACGGCTACTGGCCGATGGTCCGCCAGGTCTTCTCCCACGGCGCCTTCCGGCCGGCCGCCGGCCGGCCGACCGACGCGACCGAAGTTCAGGCCGGCGTTGCCGAGGCCACCAAGGTCCTGGCGGCGCTCGAAGCGCTGGCCGCGCCGGACGAGTTCATCGCCGGCGACAGGCCCTCCCTCGCCGACTTTCATCTGGGCGCGATGGTCGCCTACTTCACGCTGGCGCCCGAGGGGGTGGCTCTCCTGCAAGGCTATCCACGACTTGCCGCGTGGTGGGATCACCTGCGTCGTCGGCCGAGCTTCGCGGCAACGGATCCGGGGTTGCCGGGGAAGAGGTGACCCTCATGCTCTTCTGGATCGCGGGCCGTTCATGAGCGTGAGCGGGCGGGACGCCCACGGTCCAGAGGAACAGGACGTCGTCACGGCGGCGTGACGCTCATTTGCTTTGAGCGCGGGCCGCGGCGCGCCAATATCGGCGACATGACCTCCCCACCCTGGCGCCGGCTGCTTCCGGTAGCGATCCTGCTGCTGGGGCTGGCACTGTTTCTGGCGCTCGATCTCGAACGCTACGTCTCGTTCGAGATGCTGAGACGTCACCATGTCGCGCTCGCTGCCTGGGTCGCGCAGAATCCCGTCGAGGCCGCCCTGATCTATCTGCTGGCCTATGCGCTGGTGGTGGCGTTCTCCCTGCCGGTTGCCGCCCTGCTGACCCCGGTCGGCGGGTTCCTGTTCGGAATTTGGATGGGCGGCGCCCTGTCGGGACTTGGCGCGACGATCGGCGCGGTCGTGCTGTTCCTGGCGGCCCGCACCGCCCTGCATGATGTCTTTCACCAGAAGGCGGGGGCCGCCCTGGCGCGCCTCGAGGCCGGATTCCGGCGTGACAGCTTCAACTACCTTCTCTTCCTGCGCCTGGTGCCCGTGTTCCCGTTCTGGCTGGTCAACATCGTGCCGGCGCTGCTCGGTATGAGGCTCGGCCCCTACGTGCTGGCCACGGTGATCGGGATCATTCCCGGCGCGATCGTCTATTCGAGCCTCGGCGCCGGCCTGGGCATGGTGATCGAGCGCGGCGAGGTGCCTGATCTCGGCATCATCTTCGAATGGCGCATCTTGCTGCCACTGCTCGGCCTCTCAATCCTCGCCCTGGTACCGGTCGTCTATTCACGCCTGCGCGCCGGCCGCCTGTCGCCATGAGCGGCACGCTGACGCCGGACGTCTGCATCGTCGGCGGCGGCTCGGCCGGTCTGGTGGTCGCCGCAGGCGCGGCCCAGCTCGGCCTCGATGTCGTGCTGGTCGAGCGCGCGCTGATGGGCGGCGACTGCCTGAACTACGGCTGCGTTCCGTCGAAGGCGTTGCTCGCCGCCGCGAAGATGGCCGAGGCGCAGCGGCGCGGCGCGGCGTTCGGTATCGCCCCGGTCGAGCCACAGATCGACTTCGCCAAGGTGATGGACCACGTCGCCGCGACCATCGCCGCCATCGCCCCCAACGATTCGGTCGCGCGCTTCGAGGGGCTGGGCGTGCGCGTGCTGCAGGAGGAGGCGCGCTTCGTCGACCGCACCGCGCTGCAGGCCGGGCCGCATCGCATCAGCAGCAAGCGCATCGTGCTGGCGACCGGCTCGCGCGCGGCGCTGCCGCCGATCCCCGGTCTCGTCGAGCTGCCCTACCTCACCAACGAGACGATCTTCGCCAACCGCACGCTGCCCCGCCATCTGATCGTGATCGGCGGCGGCCCGATCGGGCTGGAGATGGCGCAGGCGCATCGGCGACTGGGCGCCCGGGTCACTGTGCTCGAGATGGCCGACTTCCTGCCCAAGGACGATCCCGAGCTGTCGGCCATCGTCGTCGCCCGCTTGCGTGCCGACGGCGTCGACCTGCGGGCGCCGGTCAAGATCGCCCGCGCGGAGCGCGGGGCCGACGGGCTGGCAGTCGTCCTCGACGATGGCGAACGGATCGAAGGCTCGCACCTTCTGGTCGCCGCCGGACGCGTGCCGGCGGTCGACGGGCTCGACCTCGAGAAGGCGGGCGTCGCCTATACGAGGCGCGGCATCACCGTCGATCGGAGCCTGCGGACGTCCAACCGCCACGTCTGGGCGATCGGCGACTGCAACGGCCTCTACGCCTTCACCCACATGGCAGGCTACGAAGCCTCGCTGTTCATTCGCGGCGCGCTGTTCCGAGGGCCTGCGCGGCTGGATAGCTCGATCGTGCCGTGGGCGACGTACACCGATCCCGAGCTGGCCCAGGTCGGCCTCACCGAGAAGGCCGCGCGTGAGAAGCACGGCGACGCGGTCAAGGTGCTGCGCTGGCCCCTCAAGGAGAATGACCGCGCACAGACCGAGCGCGAGACCGAGGGCCTGGTGAAAGTGGTCATCGGCCAACGCGGCCTCATCCTCGGCGCCGGGATCGCGGCACCGCATGCCGGCGACCTGATCCAGCCCTGGTGCCTGGCGATCAGCAAGCGTCTCGGCGTCGCCGCGCTGGCCAGCTTCGTGCCGCCCTATCCGACCCTGGGCGAGGCAAGCAAGCGCGCCGCCGGCAGCGCCTTCACCGACGCGCTGTTCGGTCCGGGCGCCAGACGGGTGGTCCGCCTGCTGGCCCGGCTGCCGGTGTGGTGACAATTCTTCGGGCCAGCCGATCGCTCCAATGGCTGTCGATGCAACCCATCGCTATTCGATCACCTCGTCGGCGGCAGCGAGAAGCACTGTCGGGACGGTCACTCCAAGCGTCCGTGCCGATTTCATGTTGATCACAAGCTCAAACCTCGTTGGTCGTTCGATCGGGAGATCCGCTGGGCGCGCTCCTCGCAGAACCCGAGAAACCTGGAAACTGATGCGACGCCAGAGATAAGCGAGGTCTGGACCGTAGGACATCAGGCCGCCGCTGTCGGGATAGGTTCGGAACTGCGATATGGCCGGGATGCGGTGACGGGACAGCATCTCCGCGATGAGCGGCGCACCCTGGCGTATGAGCGGCGAGCCGAGCTGCATTATGGCGTCGGGATCGTCCGCAACACCCCGCTTGAGGGCCGTCTCCAATTCAGACGCATCGCGGAATTCCATGACCACGAGATTCAACGATCGCTCCTTTGCACCCGCTCGGGTGGCCTCAAGCTGAAAGGTGCCGGTCGTCACGTCCCACAGCACCCCGACCTTGGCGACACGAGGGACGACGTCATTGATCTGTTGCAGCCACTTTCTACACATCGTCGGCGCGTCGAGAAAAACGCCGGTCAGGTTGCCGCTCGGACGAGCCAGGCTCGTGGTATAGCCACTGGCGATTGGATCGCTTTCGAGATCGTTCGCGACGATCGGCAAAGTGGTCGTGGCTGCTCTCGCCGCTTCGATCGACGGGCGCGCCGTTGGAACAAGAACGTCGGCTCCGAGTTGAATGAGCTCTTGGATCAGCCCCGGCAGGAGTTCAGGTTTCCCGTGCGCCCAGCGGATCTCCAGCGTGATCGATTCGCCCTCGACATAGCCGACCTCGCGCAATCCCTCGCGCAGTGAGTCGATTACGAGCGATCCGACCTCGGGTCCTCCTGGATGGATAAATCCGACAACCGGAATCTTCTTCGATCGCTGTGCGCCGGCAGCAAGCGGCCTCGAGACAACTGCACCAGCCAGAGTGCCGCAAAATGCTCGCCGCTTCATGCTCCGCCCCGCGCTCTGGATATGCATTGTATCCGCATGAAACGGCCATGTGAAAGGAGCGACGCAAGTCCAGGGTCGGGGCCGATAGCGTCGCCGCATCGATCCGATAGGAAGCCGATATTTCAGGGCGCGACGCGCTCCCGGCATGGTGCAGGCACCCGCAAGGGCAACCATCGATCCAGGAGACGAACATGATGACCAAGCTCACCATCGCCGCGGCCCTCAGCGCCGCCCTGCTGGCCGGGGCAGCCGCCCAGGCCCAGAGCACCGTCGAGAAGTGCTACGGCGTCGCCAAGGCCGGCAAGAACGATTGCCAGACCGCGACATCGTCGTGCGCCGGCACATCCAAGAAGGACGCCCAGGCCGACGCGTGGCTCAGCGTGCCCAAAGGCACCTGCGAGAAGATCAGCGGCGGCCGGTTGAGCTGACGGCAACGGACGCCGCGCTCCGGCCTTCAGGAAGGTCGGAGCAGGCGTCGGCCTCATCGCGGAGGAACTTCCATGACGAGCATTTCCCACGACGCCGCCACGCTCGACACGAGCCTCGTCGGCCGGCTCGACGCGGCGCGTACCCTGGCGCGGCGCTTCCCCCTCTCCGTCCTCGAGCTCGGCATGCGCCTGGCGGTCGGCGCCACGTTCTTCCGATCGGGGATGAACAAGCTCCAGAGCTTCGACAGCGCTGTCGCGTTGTTCCGCGAGGAATACCGCCTGCCGCTGCTGCCGCCCGAGATTGCGGCCTATCTCGGCACCGCGGTCGAGCTTGGAGCGCCGGTGCTGCTGGCGCTGGGCCTGTTCGCTCGCCTGGGCGCCGTGGCGCTGCTCACCATGACCCTGGTCATCCAGTTCCTGGTCTATCCGGCGAACTGGCCGGAGCACTTGATGTGGGCCTCCATCCTGGCCTACGTGCTGACGCGCGGCCCGGGGGCGCTGTCGATCGACCGCGTCATCGCCTTCAATCTGTACGGCCGCGTCTGAGGAGGACAGCGATGACCCGACCGCGCATCGTCATCGTCGGTGCCGGTTTCGGCGGCCTCAGCGCCGCCGTCGGGCTGGCCGGCGCCGATGCCGACGTCACCGTCATCGACCGGCGCAACTATCATCTGTTCCAGCCGCTGCTCTACCAGGTGGCGACGGCCGGCCTGTCGCCGGCCCAGATCGCCTCGCCGATCCGCGCCATCCTGCGCCGGGCGGGCAATGTGCGGGTCATCCTGGGCAAGGTCTCGGGTGTCGACAAGGAACGGCGCGTGGTGAAGGTCGATGACCGGCCCGAGCTTGCCTACGATCACCTGATCCTCGCCACCGGCGCGCGCCACGCTTATTTCGGGCACGACGATTGGGAGACCGTGGCGCCCGGCCTCAAGACGATCGACGACGCGACCGGGATCCGCCGCCGCATCCTGACCGCCTTCGAGCAGGCCGAGGCAGCCGAGTCCGCGGAAGCGCGCCGTCGCTTCCTGACCTTCGTCGTGATCGGCGGCGGGCCGACCGGCGTGGAAATGGCAGGCGCCATCGCCGAGCTCGCCCACGTCGCCTTGCGTCACGATTTCCGGGCGGTCGATCCCAAGGAGGCGCGCATCGTGCTGGTCGAGGCGGCCCCGCGCTTGCTTGCCTCCTTTCCCGAGGCGCTGAGCAGGGCCGCGCAGGAATCGCTGGAGCGCCTGCATGTCGACGTGCGCCTCGGCATGCCGGTATCGGCCTGCGACGCTCTGGGCGTGACGATCGGCGACCAGCGCCTGGAAGCCGCGACCATCATCTGGGCCGCGGGCGTCGCCGCCTCGCCTGCGGCGCGCTGGCTCGGTGTCGAGAGCGACCGGGTCGGCCGCGTCATGGTTGGGCCCGATCTGTCGTTGGCCGGCCATCCCGAGATCTTCGTCATCGGCGACACCGCGCTTGCCCGCGACGCCAAAGGCCAGCCGCTGCCCGGGCTCGCCCCGGTGGCCAAGCAGCAGGGCACCTACGTTGCCCAACTGCTGCGGAAAAAAATTTGTGGCCGCGCCGCGCCGCCGCCGTTCCGCTATCGCAGCTACGGCACCCTGGCGACCATCGGGCGGCGCGCCGCCGTGGCCGATTTCGGCTGGATCAAGGTCGACGGCACCATCGCCTGGCTGCTGTGGGGCGCCGTGCACATCACCTTCCTGATCGGCTTCCGCAACCGGCTGGTCGTCATGCTCGACTGGCTGTGGTCCTATGTGACCTTCCAGTCCGGCGCCCGGCTGATCACCGGGCCAGGTTCGAGCTAGTCCCGAACGAGAGATCGTCTCCAGGCGTCGCACCGGCGCGATTGCACTCGCGCCGGAAAGTCCCGATCATTGCCGCCGATTGGGAGCATCGGCATGAAGACTTCGATCGCCGCCTGTCTCTTCGCGGCGTCTCTGGCGGTGAGCGCGCCGCGTGCGCAGGCACAGCAACAGCAGCAACCGACGGCGCCAACTGCACCGGCGCCGCCGAAGCTCGGCCTCAAGGTCGAGATCGAGCCGGCGGCACTCGCCCTGGTCAAGGCGATGAGCGACAAGCTCGCCGCCGCCAAGACCATGAGCTTCACCGCCGTGACCGGCTACGAAAGCCCGGCGCGCACCGGCGAGCCGCTGCTCTATCTCACGATGTCGCAGGTCGTCCTGCAGCGGCCGGACAAGCTGCGCGTGATCACCATGGGCGACGGGCCGGAGACCGAGTTCTACTACGACGGCAAGACCGCCCAGGCGTTCGAGCCGGCCATCAATGCGGTGGCGGTAGCCCAGGCGCCGAGCACGATCGACGCCATGCTGCTCGCCGCCTATCAGCGCGCCGCGATCTACTTCCCCTTCACAGACGTGATCGTCTCCGATCCGATGGCGGATTTCTCGAAGGGCCTGCAGATCGCTTTCGTCGTCGGCAAGTCGCGCGTGGCGGGTGGCGTTCAGACCGACATCGTCGTGCTCGCCGACCAGGCGACCCATCTGCAGATCTGGATCGGCAGCGAGGACAAGCTGCCGCGCCTCATTCGCGCCACCTACATGAACGACCCTTCGCGCTACCGGCACGCCGTCGAGCTCTCGAACTGGAAGCTCGACGAGGCCTTGCCGGCAGACAGCTTCACGTCACCGAAACTGGCCGGCGCCCGGAAGATCGAGTTCGTCCGACCGGACGCGCAGCCGGCCAAGAAGTGACATCGGACAGGAGGCCATCATGAACAAGATCCTGCTCACGGCTTGCGCGCTTGCCACCGCCGCCCCCGTCAGCCAGGCCTGGGCGTGGGGTCACGCCGGCGCATGGAGCGGCGGGCGCGGCTCGTGGAGCTTCTCGGATGGCCGCGGCGGCAGCGCTTCGGGCGGCGGCGGCTCCTGGACGGCCGACGGCTATCGCGGCGGCACCGCGAGCGGCGGCGACGGCTCGTGGAACGCGACCGGCTATCGCGGCGGCACGGCGAGCGGCGGCGATGGCTCGTGGAACGCCACGTCGGCCTCCGGCCAGCACTATTACGGCGGCTCGGACTACTGGCACGGCGGCTACTACCACGCCTACAACGCGCCCGCCGTCGTCAACTCCTACAGCGCCAATTGCTACAATTGCGGCGGCTGGAACAATGGCGGCGCGGTGGCGGCCGGCGTGCTCGCCGGCGCGGCGGCGGCCACCGTCGGCACGCTCTACGGCACCCTGCCGGCCGGCTGCACCTACCAACCGATCGGCAGCACGCCCTACTACAGCTGCGCCAACGGCTCCTGGCTCAGCCCGTCCTACGGCGCCAACGGCGTCTACTATCGTGTTGTGCCGATGCCATAGCGCCATCTCTTGCTCCCCAACGCAGCTGGGGAGGAACATCATGTCGTCACCGCGCTCGTCACCCACGGGAAGGCCAGCACCTCGCGCACGAAGGCGCCGACGGCCGGCACGTGCGGGCGGCCGCGCACCGTGACGACCTGGATGACCCGCGTGATCTCTGGATCGATCAGCGGGCGGACGCACAGGCCGGGCATGGTGACGGCGAATTCGGGGATGAAGGTGAAGCCCAATCCCGCCAACGCCATGCTCTGCACCCAGTCGTCGCGATTGGAGCGGAACACCATCGACACCTGCGTGCCCTGCTCGCGCCACAGCCGGCCGGCATGGCCGAAGAACTCGCAGTCGCTGCGATTGAGATAAGGCATGCCGTCGAGCTCCTTGACCCGCACGGCGTTCTGCTTCTCGAAGGCGTGCCCGGGGCGGACGCCGATCACGAAGCGCTCGTCGTAGAGGCGCCGCGCATGAAAGCGATCGTCGATCTCTTCCGGCTGGCCGTAGATCGCGACATCGAGCTCGCCGCGCGCCAGGCGCTCCCGCAGCTCGTCCGACGAGCCGTCCTGCACGGCCAGGCGCACCTTGGGATGGCGTTCTCGAAAGGCCTGCAGGAAGGGCACGAAGCGGTGCGGGCCGATGGTGCACATCATGCCGAGCTTCAGCTCGACGTCCTCGAGGCGGCCGAAGCTCTTGGCCCGCTCCTTGGCGGCGTCGGTCTCGATCAGCACCTGGCTGAGATGCGGGCGCATCATCTCGCCCAGGCCGGTCAGATGGGTGTTGTTGCGCTCGCGCCGGAACAGCGGCCCCCCCAGCTCGTCCTCCAGCGCCTTGATGGCGCGCGTGAGCGACGGCTGCGAGACGTGGCAGGACTCGGCGGCGCGGGTGAAGTTCAAGGCCTCGCAAACCGCGAGAAAATAACGAATCTGGTGCATTTCCACGGCGGTGGTCCCTCGATGCGCCCGAGATAGAGGCACATTCCCGTTCCGCCGGCTCCAGGCGAACGGGAATGTGCCCTAGTGTGCCCGAGACGAGCATAGCCTGCGGCTATCGACTGCCATACCCGAAGGTATTTCCGCCCGTGTCCGGCTGCCGCCACACTGGCCAGCCATGACCCTTACGGCCACGCTTCTGCAATTGAGCCAACGCCACACGGCGGCCCTGACCGCGCGCGATCGCGCCGATATCGCCGACGAGCTCGACCGGCTGCGCATGATGCGGGTGCCCGAGGACGGCCTGGCGGTCGGCGACTACCTGCCCGACTTCTCGCTGACAGACGGCGCCGGCCGCGCCTGGACATCGGACGAACTGCTCGACCGCGGCCCAATGGTGCTGGCGATCTTCCGCGGCGACTGGTGCCCCTATTGCCAGCTGACCATGACAGCGCTCGAGGAGGCGCGTCCGGCCATCGAGGCGCTGGGCGCCACCGCCGTCGGCATCATGCCCGACCGTCCGCCGCTGATCGCCCACACGGCGGCGCGCCGCCACATCGGCTACCTCCTGCTGAGCGATCCCGCCAACGCCTTCGCCCGCACCTGCGGGCTGGCCTACGATCTCTCGCCTGGCCACGTCCGCATCCACCAGGAGCGCGGCCGCGACTTCCCGGCGATGCACGGCGATTCGACGTGGCGGCTGCCCGTCCCGGCAGTGTTCGTCGTCGAGCCCACGGCGCGCGTGGCTTTTGCCTTCACGGACGCCGACCCGTCGCGCTGGCCCGATCCGGAAGAGCTGCTCGCCTCGTTGCGCGAGCTGCGCGATGCCCACACGCTATTGAACCGGTAGGCATCCGGCATTTCAGCCGCGTCGGCGCGACGCGCAAGGTGTGATCACCAGAACGGGAGATCGCACATGCTTCAAGGCAAGACGGCCATCATCACGGGATCGACCAGCGGCATCGGGCTCGGCATCGCCGAGGCGTTTGCGCGCAGCGGCGCCAACATCGTGCTCAACGGCTTCGGCGACGCCATGCAGATCGAGAAGACGCGGGCCGACCTGGCCGGCCGGACCAATGCCCGCGTGGTCTATTCGCCGGCCGACATGAGCAAGCCCAAGGCGATCGAGCAGATGGTGCGCCAGACGGTCGATGCCTTCGGCGCCGTCGACATCATGGTGAACAATGCCGGCATCCAGCACGTGGCGCCGATCGAGGAGTTCCCCGAGGAGAAGTGGGAAGCGATCCTCGCCATCAATCTCAGCTCGGCCTTCCATTCGACCAAGCTCGTGCTGCCGATGATGCGGCGCAAGGGATGGGGGCGCGTGATCAACGTCGCCTCGGCGCACGCGCTGGTGGGATCGCCCTACAAGGCCGCCTACGTGTCGGCCAAGCACGGCATGCTGGGCCTCACCAAGGTGACCGCGCTGGAGACGGCCGAGGACGGCATCACCTGCAATGCCATCTGCCCCGGCTACGTGCGCACGCCCCTCGTCGAGCACCAGATCGACGACCAGGCCCGCGCCCACGGCATTCCGCGCGACAAGGTGATCACCGACGTGCTGCTGAAGAACCAGCCCAACAAGCGCTTCGTGGAAGTGCCCGAGCTGGCCGCACTGGCACTGTTCCTGTGCAGCGACAGCGGGGCCTCGGTGACCGGCGTGGCACTGCCCATGGATGGCGGCTGGACAGCGCATTGAGGAGACGGCGATGGAGATCAAGCGCATCAACCTCGCCCTGCAGGGCGGCGGCGCCCACGGCGCCTACACCTGGGGCGTGCTCGACCGCCTGCTCGAGGACGACCGCGTCGAGGTCGAGGCGGTGTCGGGCACGTCGGCCGGCGCGATGAACGCCGCCGTGCTCGCCGACGGCATGGGCCGCGGCGGACGCGAGGAGGCGCGGCGCTCACTCGAGACGTTCTGGCACAACATCAGCCGGGCGTCGCAGACAGGTCCGTTGCAGCCCTCCCCGTTCGACCGCTTCACCAACGGCTGGAACCTCGATCATTCGGCGGCCTTCGTCGCCTTCGACATGCTGACCCGCATGCTGTCGCCCTACCAGTTCAATCCGATGAACCTCAACCCGCTGCGGCGGGTGCTCGAGGACTCGGTCGACTTCAAGCGCCTGGAAGGCTGCCGGCGGGTCAAGCTGTTCATCAGCGCGACCAACGTGAAGACCGGCAAGGTGCGCGTCTTCCAGTCGGGCGAGATCACTCCGGACGTGCTGCTCGCCTCGGCCTGCCTGCCGTTCCTGTTCCAGGCCGTCACGGTCGACGGCGATCCGTACTGGGACGGCGGCTACATGGGCAATCCGGCGATCTTCCCGCTGATCTACGGCGCCGAGACCCCCGACGTGGTGATCGTGCAGATCAACCCGCTGGGCTGCGATCGGGTGCCGACGACCGCCACCGAGATCATGAACCGGGTCAACGAGATCAGCTTCAATTCGTCGCTGATGCGCGAGATGCGGGCGATCTCCTTCGTCACCGACCTGATCGACCAGGGCAAGCTCGACAACAACAGCTACAAGCGCGTCAACGTCCATTGGATCGAGGCGGAACGCCACATGCGCGGGCTCGGCGTGTCGAGCAAGCTCAATGCCCGACTCGAATTCCTCCTCCATCTCAAGGAAATCGGCCGGCAGGCGGCCGACGCGTGGCTCGGCGCCAACTTCGATGCCATCGGGCGGCGGTCGACCATCGACATCAAGGAGAAGTTCCTGTGATGTTCGGCCACACAAGATCGTGCACTGACCTAGGCTGGCCCCCGCGACTCCGATAGACTCCTGGGGCGATGGCTGCCGACCTGACCGTTACCGCCGAAGCCCTCAAGCCAGCGCGACGTGGCCGCGCGGCCTTCGGGCTGTCCTGGCGCATCCTGGGCCTCGTCGTGGTGGCCGTGATGACGGCGGAGATCCTGATCTTCCTGCCGTCGATCGCGCGTTTCCGAGTCGTCTATCTCGAGCAGCTGATCGAAAGCGGCACCCTGGCCGCTCTGGCCCTCGACGCCACGCCCGACAACATGGTGACCGAGGAGGTCAAGCGCTCCCTGCTCAACAACGCGCGCGTCGACGCCGTGGTCCTGGTCGAGCCCAACAAGCCCAAGCGCGCCCTGATGAACATCGAGCCGCGTCCCAGCATGCCATCCTATAATCTCAAGGAGCAGGGCTTCTTCAGCCTGATCTGGGACGCCTTGGCGGCAATGGCGCACGACGGGCAGCGCTATATCCGGGTCGGCGGTGAATCGATGCGCCTGCCCAAGGCGATGGTATGGATCGTGGCCGACGAATGGCCGATGCGCATCGCCATGTACGAATATGCCGGCCGCATCCTCGCGCTCTCCGTCCTGATCGCGCTGTTCACCGCCGCCCTGCTCTATTTCGGTCTGCGCTGGCTGGTGATCCTGCCGCTGCAGGACCTGTCGTCGGCCATGACGGCGTTCCGCCGCGCGCCGGAAGAGCCCGGCGCCGACCGCGCCCCGACCAGGCGCAACGACGAGATCGGCGTGGTCGACCGCGAGTTCCAGAACCTGCAGCGCGAGCTGCGCGCCTCGCTGCGCCAGAAATCGCGCCTCGCCGAGGTCGGCGCGGCGACCAACAAGATCAACCACGATCTGCGCAACATGCTGGCCACCGCCCGGCTGCTGTCCGATCGCCTGGCGCGCAGCGACGACGAGCGCACCAGAGCCCTCTCGCCGACCATTCTCGGCACCATCGACCGCGCCGCCCGGCTCGCCAGCGACGCCATCGAATATGTTCGCGACCAGCCGGCCCCGCGCATCGCCGATGTCGACCTGGCCGACCTGGTCGACGAGGTCGGCGTGGCGCTGCAGGAGCAGGGCGAGGACAGCACGCCTAACCTGGTGCGCCAGTGGGTCAATTCGGTCGGCGAGAACCACCATGTCCGCGCCGATCGCGATCTGCTCTATCGCGTGTTCGTCAATCTCGGCCGCAATGCCTTCGAAGCGGGCGCCCATACCGTGACGGTGCGGCGCCAGGACGATGGCGGCTACGCCATCGTCGATGTCATCGACGATGGGCCCGGGGTGCCGCAGGCGATTGCGGCACAGGTCTTCCGCCCCTTCGCGACCGGCGGCCGGGCAGGCGGCGCGGGCCTCGGCCTGGCGATCGCCCGCGACCTGGTGCGCGCCCATGGCGGCGACATCTCGCTGATGGAAAGCAGCGACAGCGGCACGACCTTCCGGTTCACCTTGCCGGTCGCGGGACGCTGACCTTCAATCCGCCCGCGCGACGCGAAATCCGATCGACGTGGACCGGACGTTCACGGAATCCCAGGAGCGGGCTGCGGACCGCAGGAAGCTGTGGAAGGTCGTCCAGCCGCCGCCGCGCCGGCCGCGCGTGTTGCATTGGCCCCTGGTCCAGGCCTCCTGCGTCCAGGGGGCGCCGTCGTAGCTGTTGTTGCGGCAGTCTTCGACCCATTCCCAGACATTGCCGAGCATGTCGTGCAGGCCGAACTGATTGGCCTGGAACTTGCCGACCGGCGCCGTCTGAGCGTAGCTGTCGGAGCATTGGAAGACGCTGTCGGGATTGAACGCGGCTTTCAGCTTCTGCGCGACTGTGCGGTCGGCGGCGTTGGCGAAGTAACAGGTCGGGGTGCGATCGTTGCCCCAGTAGCGGCTGGTGGTGGTGAAGGCGCGGGCGGCGTACTCCCATTCCGCCTCCGACGGCAGCCGGTACGGCTTCCCGACGAGCTTTGAAAGCCAGGCGACGTAGGCCTTGGCGTCGTTCCACGACACGCACACCACGGGGTCGTTGTCGGTCTGCTCGAAGCCCGGATTGCGCCAGTTCAAGCCCTGCTTCTCTCCCCACTTGCCGTCGTCCCCGAAGGCCTCGCATCCCGCGCCGGCGGCATGGCCGGTCGCGGTGACGAAGGCGGCGTATTGCGCCCGCGTGACCTCGTAGCGGGCCAGGGAGAAAGGCTGCGTGACCCTCACCGACCGGAGCGGGGTCGCCTGGTTGCGAGACCTCTCCGGAACCTTCTCGCGATCCTCCTCGGCGGGGGAAGCGCCCATCAGGAAGGATCCCACGGGGATCGAGACCATCTCCGGACAATTCGGGCAATCCTTGCTCATCCGTGGTTGCGGCGCGGGAGCGGCGGAGACCGGCGCGACCTTTTGCTTCGCGTCGGCCTCCGCCTTCTCCGCCGCCTCGGCCTTGTGCCTCGCCTCTGCCTCGGCCCGCTGCCGGGCCTCTGCTTCGGCTTTCTGCTTGGCTTCCGCCTCGGCCTTCCGCTTGGCTTCCGCTTCGGCCCGCTGGCGGGCCTCGGCTTCGGCCTTCTGTCTGGCGTCTGCCTCGGCCTTGCGCCTGGCTTCCGCTTCGGCCCGCTGGCGGGCTTCCGCCTCCGCCTTCTGCTTGGCGTCTGCCTCGGCCTTCCGCGTTGCCTCCGCTTCGGCCCGTTGGCGCGTTTCGGCTTCCGCCTTCTGCTTGGCCTCGGTCTCGGCCTTCTGCCGCGCTTCGGCTTCGGCTTTCTGCCGTTCCGCTTCGATGATGGACGGTCTCAGCA
>JAXMCO010000036.1:0-2902 GCA_046349335.1 Reyranellaceae bacterium | reverse complement strand
ATCGCGATCTGCTCCTCGATCGACTTCAGGAAAGACTCGTCGGGCTGCATCTCGTCGCGGGTGACGGGGTCCTTGACCTTGGTCTTGGTGACGTAGGCCTCGGCATGGTCGAGATAGTTGTGGAACAGCGTCTCGGCCTGGCCCTGGAAGCTGTAGACGAACGCCTTGGTGATGTCCTTTTCCAGCATCTCCAGATAGACCTTGTGCAGCGCATCCTGGAGAAACTCCAGGTACTGCTTCTTGGTGTCCTCCGAGATGTCCGATTCCTTGACCATGCCGATCAGCGCCTCACGGACATTGATCGGGTGGATCGTGCCGCCGTTGCGGGTCAGGGCGGTATCGAGCGCCTTCATGATGAAGCGCGTGCTGATGCCGAACAGGCCCTCGCGCTTGGCGTCCTCGCGCAACTCGTGCACCGTCAGCTTCTTCGGCCGGCCCTTCTCCAGCACCTCCTCGCCATTGTAGATCTTCAGCTTGGTCATCAGATCGCACTTGGGCGAGGCCTCGAGGCGCGACAGGATCGCGAACATCGAGGCGACCTCGAGCGTGTGCGGCGCGATCTTTGCGTTGAACTTGGAGCGGTCGAGGAACTTGCGGTAGATCTTCACCTCTTCCGAAAGGCGCAGATTGTAGGGCACCTTGACCACCACGATGCGGTCGAGGATCGCCTCGTTGGTGTGGTCGGCCTTGAACTTCTGCCACTCGGCCTCGTTGCTGTGGGCGACGATGCAGGTGTCGACGTAGATCGTGCCGTGCCGGCCGGGTGCCGGGACGAACTTCTCCTGGGTCGCCGTGATCATGGTGTGGAGATATTCGGTCTCGTTCTTGAAGACCTCGATGAACTCCACCATGCCGCGATTGCCGACATTGAAGGCGCCGTTGAGCTCGAGCACGCGCGGATCGCCCTCGCTGTAGCGGTCGAGCTTGCTGATGTCCTCCGAGCCGATCAGCACAGAGGTGTCCTGGTTGTTGGGGTCGACCGGCGGCACGACGCCGATGCCGCGCCGGGCACGCTTGCTGAACGCCACGGTCTTGATCGGGAAGTTCTCGTACTTGCCGTCGTGCTCGTTGATCAGCCGCCAGCGGCAGACCGGGCACAGGTCGCCCTCGACCCGCACGCCCAGCATGTCCTCGAACGCCTTGCGCAGATGGCGTGGGATGAGATGGAGCGGCTGCTCGAAGATCGGGCAGCCTTCGATCACGTGCAGCGGCTCGAGATCCTCGAGCCCCCGCTTGAGGCGCTCGACCAGGGAGCTCTTGCCGGAGCCGACCGGCCCCATCAGGTAGAGGACCTGCCGGGCCTCCTCGCCGCCCATCGCCGCGGAATGGAAATAGCGCACGATTTTCTCGAGCGTGCGCTCCATGCCGAAGAATTCGTCGGCGAAGAAGTTGTGGATCTTGACGGTTTCGTCGCCGAACACCCGCTTCGCGCGCGGATCGGCCTCGAGGTCGAGCTCGGTGACGCCGGGGACCACCATCATGTCGTACATGCGGCGATGCGAGAGATCAGCCAGCTGCGGCCGCTGCTTCACGAGCTCGAGATACTGCAGAAACGTCCCTTGCCAGTCGAGCTTCTGTCGCTCCGTGCGATCCTGCTCGATGATGGCGGCGAAGTCGATCGGGTCACCCGGCATGCAGACAAACCTCACTGGCTAGCGTGACGTCAGCATCAGATCCCTCTGCTCCCCCCGAGCTGCTCGGCGTTTCCCGCCTTTGTCGACCAAGCAAGCAAGAGCAATACCATACGCCGCTCCTGCATCAGCAGCGCCACCTCCCACCGATTGTCTTCTGAGAAACAAAGAGCGCCGAACGGAAAAACCCACGCTCTACCGCGACCTGCCCTCGCGGCTCGGGCGAGCCCGCGATCATGGTCGCGTCAGCTTGGCAGGCAGATCTCCCAGCAATCGCGGAGGCTGCCCACGACGTGGCCATGACGGGCCACTTCTCGATTGATAACTCTAGGAGTGTTGCCGTGATCGTCAACATGAGTCTGTGCCATGTCGCACGTTTGTGGCCCAGCGATGCGCGCGGGACCCCAGCCGCCCGGCTTGCCGCGGCGCCGTGCGGGCAGTATGCCGCGCTCAGCGATCAGGGAGCGCGACCATGGACAATTCAGCGACTTACCCCGACCTTGCCGGTCGGTCCGTGCTCGTCACGGGCGGCGGCTCCGGCATCGGGGCGCAGATCGTGCGCCGCTTCTGCGAGCAGGGCAGCAGGGTTTCGTTCCTCGACATCGATCGCGGCGCCAGCGAGGAGCTGGTCGGTGCGCTCGCCGGCGAGGGGCTGGCGCAGCCCTTGTTCCAGGCCTGCGATCTGCGCGACATCGAGGCCCTGCGTGCGTGCATCGCGCGGGCCGGCGAGGCCAACGGCCCCATCTCCGTTGTGGTCAACAACGCCGCGCGGGACGACCGCCACCCGTTCGACACCGTGACGCCCGAATATTGGGACGAGCGGTTCGCGGTGAACCTGCGGCATCAGTTTTTCGCCGCCCAGGCGGCCTATCCGATGATGAAGCAGGCGGGCGGCGGCTCGGTGATCAACATGGGCTCGACTTCCTGGATGGCCGGGCAGGGCGGCATGGCGGCCTACACCGCGGCGAAGTCGGCGGTGCTGGGCCTTACCCGCTCGCTGGCGCGCGACTGGGGCCCCGACAACATCCGCGTCAATTCGATCGCACCCGGCTGGATCATGACCGAGCGGCAGAAGACGCTCTGGCTGAACGCCGACGGCGAGCGCGAGCTGATGACCCGGCAGTGTCTGAAGCGCCAGCTCGTGCCCGACGACATCGCCCGCGTGGTCCTGTTCCTGGCGTCGCACGCCAGCAGCGCCATGACCAACCAGAGCTACATCGTCGACGGCGGCTGGGTGTAGGGGGCGGCAGCTCAGGCCGATCGGGCGGGCA
>JAXMCO010000035.1:0-18756 GCA_046349335.1 Reyranellaceae bacterium | reverse complement strand
GCCGGCGGTCATGCCCTTGAGGATACCGCGCCGATCGACCTGCGCCGGCGGGATCGTCAGATCGCAGTCCAGTGCCGTAGGATTCGGCTGCTTCGGGTCGTTCTCGCTCATCTGCCCCTCTCTCCTTGGTGTGGGCTTGTCAGCCGTGGCCGGTCTTGCGGTCCGGCTGCTGCTTGGACGGCCGCTCCTGGTCGAGCAGCCGGCTGCTGAGGTCCTCGACGGTGATCCGCAGGCGCATGCTCTCCTTGCGCAGTCGCCGGTAGGCCTCGTCGTCGTCGACGCGCTCGCGCTGCATGACCAGCAGCACCGCCTTGGTCACGACACGCCGGGCGCGGTGGCGCGCCTCCAGGCTGGCGACGGTGCGCGCGATGTGCCGGTCGCGGGCGTGGCCGTTGATGGCGAAGAAGATCGCCGTGTAGACGCCGCTCGGGCGCACCGGCTTGAGCAGGAAGGCGCTGGGCTGGAGCTCGAACGCGCGCTGCAGACGGCTCGGCGATTCGTGGCCGATCATCGCGACCAGCGGCACCTCGCCCTCTGCCCAGGGCAGATGGGTGCTGCCCGCATCGTCGACGTCGACGAACGCCACGTCGACGATGCCGGGCACCTCGGCCGCCTGCTGGTCGAGCATCGCGACCGAGAGGCCGAGCTTGCTCAGGGTGGTCTCGAGGAGCAGTCGATTCTGGTCGGCAGGATGCGCGATCAGAGCGTGACGGCCGCGGAAGTTCTGCACCGGCCGACTCATGAGCGCACGACCAGGCGCAGACTGGCCGGCCGGCGCTGCGGCCGCGCCTCGACCCGGACCTCCTGCCAGACCAGATAGGGGTCGGGCTTCACCGGTGCCGGCGCCTCGTAGATCACGTCGAAGCCGAAGCGGTCGTTCGAGACGCCGATGCGTGGCGTGAGATAGGCGTGGCGGTTGTCGCGGTCGATCCGCACGTCGCCCTGCGGCGCCTCGAGCGCCACCTGGGGCAGCGCCGAGCGCACGGCATTCATGTCGGCGCTGCCGGCTCGGCGCACGGCCCGGGCGAGGAGGTGGACCGCGATGAACGAGGCTTCGGCATCGGCGGAAGTCGGCCCGGCGTCGGGGAAGGCGGCGCGATAGTCGGCGACGAACGCCCGGTTCGCCGGGGTGTCGAGGCTGGCGAAATAGACGCTGGAGCTCACATGGCCCGCGGCGGCCTCGGCGCCGATCTCGACCAGCTCGGGCTCGGCGAGGCTGCAGCTGGCCACCGGCATGGTCCGGCCGAGATCGATGCCCTGCTCGGACGCGGCGCGGCGGATGGCACGGAAGAAGGCATAGGCGGAGTCGCCGATCAGCGTGTTGAAGATGAAGCTCGGGCGACAGTCGAGAATCTGCCGGACCAGGCCGTCGAGATCGGTCTCGCCCACCGGCACGTAGCGCTCCGCCAGCACCGTGCCACCGGCGGACAGGACCGCCTCGCGCATGATCTTGTTGTTCTCCCAGGCCCAGATGTAGTTCGAGCCCAGGCAGTAGGCGCTGGTGCCGTAGTGGCGCAGCAGGTGCTCGGCCAGGGGCACGATGTGCTGGTTGGGCGCCGCTCCGGTGTACACGACGTTGTCGCTGCTCTCGAAGCCCTCGTAGTGGGACGGGTACCATAGCAGCCCGTCATGCTTCTCGAACAGCGGCAGCACCTCCTTGCGCGAGGAGGAGGTGTAGCAGCCGACGACGTGGACCAGGCCATGCTCGGTCAGCATCCGCCGCGCCGCGGCGGCGTATTCGACATTTCGGCCGCCGGGATCGTAGTCGACCACATCCAGCCGGAACGGGAACCGGCCGTCCGCGTTGACCTGGCCTACCGCAAGCAGAGCGCCATTGCGCATCGCGGTGCCGATGGTCCGATAGGGACCCGACACCGAGAACAGAAGCCCAATGCGCAGCGCACTGCGTCGACTCACGCTCGTACCCCAGGCAGAAACGCGCATCGTGCCCGCCGGCTTTCGCCAGGGGCATCGTTGCCACCGATAACCGACGATCTGCGATTTGACCCGAGGATGACCCGACCGCCGGAACGGTGCGGGAGGGGAGCGGCGCTGCTCCTGCCCCCGACAGTATCGGTGGCAGGAGCGCCGTCAAGGAGATTTGCGGAACGACGAGCCTGCTTCGGGAACTAGACGGTGTTCAGGGCCGGCCTCGTGCGGGCTCCGCTCAGAACGCGACCTCGAATCGGCCGACACCGGCCCAGCCCGTGTCACCGGTGCCGCCGTCGTAGCTGTCGTTGGTGTCGTTGTCGAAGGCGGCGATGTCGCCTTGCAGCGACAGGCCCGGCGCCAGGGCGTAGCCGGCCGACAACACCAGCTCGCGCGGCTTGTCGTAGCCGTTGGCTTCGGAGAAGTCGTCGTTCGAATCCCAGATCCAGGCATAGGTGAGCGAGGTGCTGACCGGGCCGAACTCGTAGCCGATCCCGGCGGTCATGAACTGGTGATTCCAGTCGCCGAGATGATCGGTGCCGACGCTGCCGCCGAGCTGGATGCCGGAGATGTCGAGCACCGCACCGTAGGTCGCCGACCACCAGGTATCGTCACCGAATGCTTCCTCGCCGCCGTTGCGCAGCTTGCCGTAGAGGCCAACCAGAGAGCTGGTGAGCTGAATGTCCTCGCCAAGCTCGCCGTCGTAGATGAGGCCGGCCTCCGCGACGTTCTCGCCTTCCATGGCCGCATCGCCGTTCTTGTCGGCGATGAAATCACCGTTGAGCTCGTCGCTGTCGACGACGGACTGGGTCGGCGTGAAGCTGACCCCCAGACTGAAGCCGCTGAAGCTCGGCGTGTAGTAGGAGATCTTGGTGGCATCGTCCGTGAGCGTGGGATAGACGGCACCGCCTGCCACTGTCAGGATCACGAAGTCGGAACCGTCGATGCCGCCGGTGCCGGACGCCAGGGTCTGGCCGCCGACGATACTGTTCTCGACGATGCCGTCCTGGTCGCCCATGCGCATCTCGCCCCATCCCCCGCGGATGAAGAGCCAAGTCTCGTCGGTGTTGAAGTCCTGGTTGGTGTCGGCCTCGAACTTGACCGTGGCGCCGTATTCCAGCCCGGTCTCCTCGTTGCGGGCTTCCGCCAGGACGTGGATCTCGGTGTCGTTGCGGAAGTCGAGCCCGCGCGCCTTGTCGGCGTCGAGCTGCAGGTCGTCCTGCTCGCCGCCGCCGGCCTCGGCCCGCAGGAAGCCGCTGATCGTCAGGTCCAGCGCGCCTCCGGCCTTGACCTCGGCCGCGGACACGCCCTGGGGTGCCGTGATGGTCGCCAAGGTGGCAGCGGTGGTCGCCAGCAAGATGCCACGCAGTTTCATGATAGGACTCCTTCACGCGCCGGCAGCCACAGGTGGGTTACGCTCATGATAGGGCGATCTGCGGCACGAGTCCGTGACTGTGACGACACAGTCATTACAATACACCTGCAACATCGAGGAGTGGTACCGATGCAAATCGTTCTAGACTATAAAACAAAAAACCGGCTGTGCCGAATATTCCGGCACAGCCGAACAGGCAGAGGCAATTCAGGTCCGATTGGGTCAGGGCTGCATCGATCGACCGTCAGTCGTCGTCCTCCACTCCAGGCCGGCTGATCTCCCAGTACTCGATGTTCACCAGCGCGAGGTGATACGATCGCGCTCGCAAAGCTGTCTTCCTCCCGGAAATGGGCTGCGCCCGCAGGCGCAGCCCAACACACGCGGAGAAAGTCGGTCAGCCGGAATCGAGGATCCCGGCGGTTACTTGACGTTGAACACGGCCTGCTGGGATTCCGAGGTCGTCCCGGGGACCCGCAGCACGAACGTCCCCGGCCGGATCGGCACGAACGAGATGGTGGCCTTGCCCTCGTCGTCGAACTCGATGCTGTCGACCCCGAGCGGGCGCACCTCGATCTCGTTGATGACGACCTCGTTGACCCAGACGTTGCGGAAGAAGTCCGCGCCGGAAACCCCGAGCTCGGCCGAGCCGTCGGACTCGATGGCGATCCGGTAGTACTTGCCGGCCTCGAGCTCATATGGTGCCGCCGCGAGCGGCTTGCCCGAGGCCAGCGTGATCGGGGCCAGATCCTTGCGATGGCTGAGCAGCCCGGCCTGGGCGTGCGCGTCGCCGGTCTCGGCCACCGTGCCGGCCAGCGCCGCGATGACGACCGGAAGAGCTTTCTTGATCATCGGCGGGATTCCCCTGCTTGCTGGATGTTGTTGTGACGCACCCGGTCAATCCCTGATGGCGACGCCCCACGGATAGGGCCCGACCGGCACCGACTTGATCACCTCGAGATTGTCGACGTCGATGACCGAGATGTCGTTGGAGACCCCGTTGGTGGAGTAGAGGAACTTCTCGTCGGGGCTGAAGGCGAGCTGCCAGACGCGTTGGCCGACCAGCAGATACTTCTCGACTTCGAAGGACTGGGCATCGATCACGGCGATACGGTTGGCGGGGCCGAGCGCCACGAAGGCCTTCTTGCGGTCCTTGTCGACGCGCACGCCGACCGCCTGGATCGCCTCCTTCGGCACGCCCGGGATCTCGAAGGTGATCTTGTGCTTCACCTGCCGCGTGGCGTTGTCGATCACGCTCACGGTGCCGCCGATCTCGGCCGAGACCCAGATCTCGGCATCGTCGGCGGTCCAGTAGGCATAGCGCGGACGCTGGTCGACCAGGACGTTGTCGGTGATCTCGTGCGTGTCGGTGTCGATAAAGTGCGCCATGTTGGTGGTCTCGGAGGTGTTGACCACCCACTTGCCGTCCCGGCTGACGCCGACGCCCTCGGGCTCGACGCCGACCGGGATCTCCGAGACCGGCTGACGGCTGGGGATGTCCACCACCGTCACCATGTTGTCGTCCTCGTTGGCGACATACATGATCGTGCCGTCCGGGGAGATGTCCATCAGCTCGGGATCGGGTCCCGACGGCAGGGTGCCGACGATCTCGTGCGTCGTCGTGTCCATGATCTGGATCGTGTCGTCGTCGGACGCGCAGATGTAGAGCCACTTGCCGTCCGGGCTCATGACGATGCCGCGCGGCCGGTTGCCGACCGGGATGGTCGCCTTCACCTCGAGCTTGTCGCCGTCGATGACGGTGACCGAGTTGCCCTTCTCGTTCGAGACGAAGATCTCGCGCGCCTGCGGCGCCGTCGCCAGGGAGGCCGTCCCGAGAAGCGCCAGGACCAGGGTTCGATACATTATCGTCTCTCGCTCGCTCAGTTGAGGCGGCAACGGCTCTCGGGCTCGTCGAACCCGAGGGTGTCCAATGGGGTGCGCTGGTGCAGGAACTGGTCCTGCGGCGAGACCGACACCAGCATGCGCGGGGTGACCAGCAGCATCGGCTCCCGCACCTGCTGGTTCCAGCTGCGGAACGACAGGCCCTGACCCTTGAACGCCCCGACCTCGAACTTGTCGCTCAGCATGTACTCGTGGAGCGCCGCCGGATCGGCGGTCTGGGCGCGGGTGACCGCCTCGCCGATGGCGCGCATCGCGACCCAGACATTGTAGTCGCGCTCGGTCATCGGCCGATGGGCGACCTTCTCGAACCGGCGCTGCATCTGGGTGCCGGCCCACTGCTCGTGGACCCGGCTCCAGGCGCTGGGCACCAGGCCCACGCTGCCAGCGACCGGTCGTGCCTCCCAGGTATTGTAGGGCAGATACTCGGCGAACACGTCGGCCTCGTCGGCGGCGACCAGCACGTCGTAGTCTCCGCCGTCCTGGGTGAAGACCGGGACCTGCGCCTGGACCTGCACGTGGCCGCTGTCGGTACGGCGCGCACCGCCGGTATCCTCGTACATCTTCTCGGCGACGATCTTCGCCCCGAACTTGGTCGCCGAGCGGCGATAGGCGTCGGCGAGCAGCTTGTCCTCGGGATGCGAGCCGTAGACCAGGAACCAGCGCGGCCAGCGCTTCCAGATCAGGAACTGCGCCAGGGAGTCCGTTTTCATCGAGCGCGAGGGTGCGGTGTGAAAGGTGCTCTTGAAGCACTTGTCGGTGCGCAGCTCGTCTTCCTCGGCGCGACCGTTGAACACCAGCACCCCGGCCTCGTCCGCCAGCGGGGCGATGGTCAGCAGATCGGGCTCGCGCAGATCGGCCACGAACAGGCGCTCGCCCGCCGCCAAGGCACTCTTGAACTCCGCGGCGATGTCGCCGTCGGGCGCCAGGACGCGCTCCTTCAGGCTGTATTCGTGCTTGAGGAAGCGACCGGTGGTCTGGTTGTCGGCGAGGCCCTGCTCGGCGCCCTTGAGCCCTTCGTCGGTCAGGATCGGCTCGACCAGCGACAACGGGTTCCGCGGCGGCTCCTGCCGGCCCAGATAGGTGATGGCAACGCTCACCGGGTCGGCCGAAGCGACGGCCACCGGCGCGACGGCAAGCCAGATGGAAAACAGCACCAGCCGAGCGGTGGTGACGCGCATACGGGCCTACCCTGATTTCTCTCGCGTGCGGCCCCGAGATAGCGCGGCTCGATCGATAGGTAAATGCCTATGGTGGCATAACCTTAAACTTATGCCTGAGGCGACTTGACGATCACGTGAGCCCTGCCACTCTGCCGACATCAACCCTGGGACGACCCAAGATGGTGGAGCTGATCCTGGTCGCCTGCCTCCTGAAGGAGCCCCAGCATTGCGAGGAGTTCCATCTTCCGTTCTGGCGGGAGATGGCGACGCCGCAATGCGTTTGGCAGTCGCAGATGCAGGCGGCACAATGGGCGGGCGAGCATCCCGACTGGCTGGTGCGCAAGGTCAGCTGCGAGATGCCCAAAGCATAGGCTGCGGCGGCCGGATCGGCCCGGGCGCAGCGAACATGAGGGAGCGCATCATGGCCACTTGGCGACCGGACCCGTCCTTCTATCCGTCTCCCCGTATGGCGATGCAGGCACCGGCGGAGAAGCTGGCCTACGTGGTCGCGTTCGATCCGAGCCGCAGCCGGCCCGATGCCTTGAGCGTCGTCGACACCGACCCGGCCTCGCCGAGCTATGCCAAGATCGTCGGCAGCACGCCGATGCCCAACACGGGCGACGAGCTGCATCATTTCGGCTGGAACGCCTGCAGCTCCTGCCTGTGCCCGAACGCCCCGCACCCGCACGTCGAGCGGCGCTATCTGGTCGTGCCCGGCCTGCGCTCCTCGCGCATCCACATCCTCGACACCAAGCCCGACCCCAAGAACCCCAAGATCGTGCGGGTGATCGAGGCCGAGGAGATCGCCAGCAAGGCCGGCTACAGCCGCCCGCATACCATCCATTGCGGGCCGGAGGGCATCTATGTCAGCGCGCTCGGCAATGCCGAGGGCAAGGGCCCGGGTGGCGTTTTCCTGATGGACCATGAGAGCTTCGACGTGCTCGGCCGCTGGGAGATCGACCGCGGGCCGCAGGAGCTGGCCTACGATTTCTGGTGGCACCTCGGCCACGACACCATGGTCACCAGCGAATGGGGCACGCCGGATACCTTTGAGAACGGCCTGGTGCCGGAGGTCCTGCTCGGCGGGAAGTATGGCCGGCACCTCCACTTTTGGGACCTGCACAAACGCAAGCACCAGCAGGCGATCGACCTCGGGCCAGAATACCAGCTGGTGTTCGAGCTGCGGCCGGCGCACGACCCGACCAAGGCCTACGGCTTCGTCGGCTGCGTGATCAGCCTGAAGGACCTCTCCTCCTCGATCTGGACTTGGTACCGCGACGGCGACGGGTGGGCGGTCAGGAAGATCATCGACATCCCGGCCGAGCCCGCCGATCCCGAGCAGCTCCCGGCGCTGCTCAAGGGGTTCAAGGCCGTCCCACCCCTGGTCACCGACATCGACCTGTCGATGGACGACCGGTTCCTCTACGTCTCGTGCTGGGGCACGGGCGACATGCTGCAATACGACGTGTCCGACCCGTTCGCGCCGGTGCTCAAGGGCAAGGTGCGGATCGGCGGCATCGTCGCCCGCGCCGCGCACCCCGCCGCGCCGGGCAAGCCGCTCAACGGCGGGCCGCAGATGGTCGAGATCAGCCGCGACGGCAAGCGGGTCTACTTCACCAACTCGCTCTACGGTGCCATCGACACCCAATTCTACGAGGAAGGCCTGGACGGCTGGATGGTCAAACTCGACGTCGGCGCCGACGGCGGCCTCGCGTTCGACGAGAAGTTCTTCGTCGACTGGCCGCAAGGCCACCTGCCGCATCAGGTCCGGCTCGAGGGCGGCGACTGCTCGTCGGATTCGTACTGCTATCCGTGATCCTTGACTGAGCCCGGCGGCGTCTGGCCCTGGCTGGCGCTCGCCGGGCTCGGCGCGTTCCACGGCCTGAACCCGGCCATGGGCTGGCTGTTCGCGGTGGCGCTCGGCCTGCATCGCGGCGGCCTGCGCACGGTGCTGCTGGCGATGGCGCCCATCGCCCTCGGCCACGCCGCGGCCGTGCTCGCGGTGGTGCTGGTGGTCCAGGCGTTCGGGCTCGTGGTCGATCCCGCTTTCGTGCGCCGGGCCGCCGGCGCCGTCCTGCTCGGCTGGGCCGTCTGGCACACGCTCTACGGTCACCGCCATCGGGTTCGTTTCGGCATGACCACGGGCATGCTCGGCCTCGCCGCCTGGTCCTTCCTGATGGCCACCGCCCACGGTGCCGGCCTGATGCTGATCCCCCTGCTGGATCCGGTCGGCGCCATCTGCGGCCCCGGCAACATCGCCGGCCCCCTCGCCCGCTCGCTGGCGGCGGTGGCGCTGCACAGCCTGGTCATGCTCGCCATGACGGCGGCGATCGCCGTGCTGGTCTACGAGTGGGTCGGCGTCGGCGTCCTGCGCCAGGGCTGGGTCAATCTCGACCTGCTCTGGACGGCGGCGCTGGTGCTTGTGGGAACGATACTGCTGCTCTGAGCCCGGCCCTAGCGTGCCGATCCCGGACCTCGCGCGCTGCGGCTTCGATTCAGCCGTCGGCGTTGGCGGGCGCGCGCACCCAGCATCCGTCGACATGATCGTCCACCAGCCCGACCGCCTGCATGAAGGCGTAGACGGTGGTCGGGCCGACGAAGCTCCAGCCGCGCTGGCGCAGCGCCTTGCTGAGCGCCGTCGATTCCGGGCTCTTGGGGATGGTGCGCAGGGTGGCCCAGTCGAGCCGGGCGGCGCGGCGGCGGGGCGAAGGGACGGACGAAGGCGTGCAGCGAGCCGGCCTCGGCGCGCAGCTCCAGCACGCGGCGGGCGTTGTTGAGCACCGATTCGATCTTGCCGCGGTGGCGGACGATGCCGGCGTCGCCGAGCAGGCGCTGGACGTCGGCCTCGCCGAACCGCACCAGCGCCTCGGCGTCGAACTCGGCGAAGGCGCGGCGGAAGTTCTCGCGCTTCCTGAGAATGGTGATCCAGGACAGGCCGGACTGGAAGCCTTCGAGGCAGACCTTCTCGAACAGGTAGCGGTCGTCCGTGGTGGGCCGGCCCCATTCCCGGTCGTGGTAGGCGGTGTAGAGGGCGTCCTCGCCGCACCAGGCGCAGCGGGCCTTGCCGTCGGCACCGAGGCGAAGGCCCTCGTTCATGACGGCTCCAGCGTGGCGGGAAAACCGGGCGCGCGCAGCGGCTCGTGCAACGCGTCCTCCAGGAGCTTCACGACCGCCGTCGACCAGGCCTCGCCGCCGAACTGCTGGCGGGCGCGGATGAAGGTCTGCTCGACCAGCCCGGCGAGCTCCAACGGCACGCCGAACTGGCGGCCCATGCCGAGCGCGAAGCCCAGATCCTTGCAGGCGAGGTCCATCGTGAAGCCGATGTCGTAGCTGCCGCTCAGCACGAGCTGGGTCTCGGTCTCGTGGACGAAGCTGTTGCCGGAGCTGGCGCGGATGGCGGCATAGGCCTTGGCGAGGTCGAGCCCGCCGCGCTTGGCCAGCATCATGGCCTCGCCCGAGGCCACGAGATGGATGAAGGCCAGCATGTTGGTGATCACCTTGATCACCGCAGCCGCGCCCAAGGGGCCGATGTGGATGATCTCGCCGCCCATGGCCCGCAGCGCCGGCTCGTGGGCGCGGAACAGCGCCTCGTCGCCGCCGACCAGGACGGTGATCTCGCCGGCGGCAGCACGGTGCACGCCGCCGGTGACGGGTGCCTCCAGCATCGCGACGCCATGCCCGGCGGCGCGGGCGGCGAAGGCCGCGACCTCATCGGGGCCGATGGTGCTCATCTCGATCCAGGTGCCGCCGGCCGGCAGGGCCGGGAGAAGCTGGTCGAGCACCGCCGCGCTGGCCTTGGGCGAGGGCAGGCAAGTGATCGCCGCGTCGACGGCCGATGCCAGGGCCGTCGGGTCGTCCGCCCACGTCGCTCCAGCCGTCAGCAGCGGCTGCGCCCGCGAGCGGTCGAGGTCGCTCACCATGACCGGGAAGCCGGCGCAGATCAGGCTGGCCGCGAGTTGCCCACCGAGATGGCCGAGCCCGACGAAGCCATAGCGCATCTCGGTTCGTCTACCTCCGCGACTACTGGCCGGCCTTCTGCCGCAGCGCATCGACCTGCTGCTGCAGCTCGTTGATCTGGCTCTGCATGTTGGTGAGCTGATCCGCGATGGTCTGTGCCGACATTCCACCGCTGGAACCGCTCACCTGCACGACGGGCGGCGCATCACTGCTGCATCCGGCTAGCATCAGCATGGCGGCGCAGCCCAGCGCGCCGGCGATCATCCTTGGCATGCTCCGTTCTCCCACGATCGTTGCGGCAATCCCGCACGTTCTGCGCTCAGTGCAACGGCTGATCGACCATGTCCAGGTGCAGATCGTCGCCAAGGTACGGGTGTGCGTCTGCCGCCGCCTCATCCAGCTCGACGCCGAGGCCGGGAGCGGTCGGCGGGATGACGTAGCCGTCCTCCCAGCGGATCGGCGTCTTCAGGATCCGCGCGTGGAAGCCGCCCCAGTCGAGAATGCTCTCCAGGATCAGGAAGTTGGGTGAGCAGGCGGCAAGCTGGAGATTGGCGGCGCCCACCACCGGGCCGCAATAGAGGTGCGGGGCGATCTGGGCATAGCGCGTCTCGGCCATGCCGGCGATCTTCTTGGCCTCCAACAGGCCGCCGACCCGGCCGAGGTTCATCTGCAGGATCGAGGCGGCGCGGGTTTCCAGGACGCGGGCGAACTCGTATTTGGTGGTCAGCCGCTCGCCGGTGGCGACGGGGATGTACACCGCACGCGCGACCTCGGCCATCTCCTCCGGCATCTCCGGCGGCACCGGCTCCTCAAACCAAAGCGGCTCGTACTTCTCCAGCCGCTTGCCCAGCCGGATGGCGCCGGAGACGGTGAACTGGCCGTGGGTGCCGAACAGGAGGTCGGCTTGGCCGCCCACCGCCTCGCGCAGCTTGCGGCAGAAGGCTTCCGACAGCTCCAGCCGCTCCAGCGAGGGCTGGCGCGGGTCGAAGGACGCGAACCTGCCGGCCGGATCGAACTTGAGCGCGGTGAAGCCGCGCTTGACGTATTCGGCGGCGCGCTGGGCCGAGAGGTCGGGATCGGAATAGATCGCGTCGGTCTCGTCGCCCTGCGGGTAGATGTAGGTGTAGGAGCGCAGCCGCTCATGGACGAGGCCGCCCAGGAGCTCGTAGACGGGCTTGCCCACCGCCTTGCCGACGATGTCCCACAAGGCCATCTCGACCGCACTCATCACGCCCATGAGCGAGATGTCGGGGCGCAGGCTGTAGCCGCGGCCGTAGACCTTGCGCCACAGCGCCTCGATCCGGAACGGGTCGCTGCCGATGACGTGGCGCTCGACCACGTCCTCGATCATCCTGACCAGGACCATGGGGTGGAAGGTCGCGGCGTAGGCCTCGCCGATGCCCTCGATGCCGTCGTCGGTGACGAGCTTGAGGAAGACGAAGTAGCGGCCGCCGAAACCCGGCGGCGGGTTGCCGACGACCCAGGTCTTCAGGCCGGCGATCTTCACGGGAAGACGATCACGTTGCGCAGCGCCTCGCCCCGCGTCACCTCGGCCATGGCGGCGTTGACCTCTTCCAGCGGGAAGCGGCCGGAGATCAGCTCGTCGAGCTTGAGCCGGCCCTGGCGGTACAGATCGACCAGCATCGGCACGTCGATGCGTATCCGTGCCGAGCCCATCTTCGAGCCCAGCACCCGCTGGCCGCCGTCGGCGAGGTTGACCGGCTCGAACGCCGCCATGACGCCCGAGGCGGGCATGCCGACGATCACGCTGGTGCCGCCCCTGGCGAGCAGGCCGAAGGACTGCTCGACGGCGGTCTTGGCGCCGACGGTGACGAAGACATAGTCCGCACCGCGCCCGTCGGTGAGCTGACGGACCGCCGCCGGCAGGTCCTCCTTCGCCGGGTTCAGCGTATGGGTGGCGCCGAAGCGGCGAGCGGCCGCCAGCTTGCCGTCGGACAGGTCGATCGCGATCACCCGGCGCGCGCCGCACAGGCTGGCGCCCTGGACACTGTTCAGCCCGACGCCGCCGGTGCCGATCACCGCCACGTCGCTGCCGGCCGGCACCTGGGCGGTGTTGAAGACGGCGCCCAGGCCGGTGATGACGCCGCAGGCCAGGAGCGAGGCACACTCGAAGGGCACGTCCTTGGGGATCGCCACGACCTGGGAGCCGTGCACCGTGACGCGCTCGGCAAAGGCGCCGGTGCGCATCGCCTGGAACACGGGGCTGCCGTCGAGGCCATGGATCGGCCCTTCGGCGTCGAGGCGCAGCCTGCCGTCGCACAGGACCGCGCGGCCCTGCAGGCAGTTCCGGCAGCGCCCGCAGGCGCGGATCAACGTGACCACGACGTGGTCGCCGGGGGCGACCTCGGCGACGCCCGGGCCCACCGCCTCGACCACGCCCGCCGCCTCGTGGCCGTACACGGCCGGCAGCGTGCCGCCCCAGCCGCCCTGCATGTAGGTGATGTCGCTGTGGCAGATGGCGCAGGCGGCGATCTTGACCGTCAGCTCGCCCGCCTGGGGCGGGTCGAGTCGCACCGTCTCGATCGTCAACGGCGCACCGAACTCGCGGCAGACCGCGGCCTTCATCACTTGCTGTCCCCCCGACCGACGCCCCGCGCTTGTGCCGAGCCGCGACCGCTCTGGCAAGCAGCTCGGCTCTCGCTCGCACGAGCTTGCGGATCTCCGATAGTCAGACTGCCCCGGCCAAGCTTATCGTGGGCGTGCTCGAGCCGGGAAGGGAGGCAGGCATGGACGAGACGAAGCCCAAGCCGCGACCGAAGCGTCGCAAGCTCACCTTCAGCCAATACTACAACGCGAGCCAGCTGCGCGCCGACACCTGGAGCCGCCTCAAGCACGACGCGCTGCGTCTAGCGGAGGACGTCGCCCGCTCGCGCGACATCGAGAAGCTGCGCGACGGCGTGGCCGAGGCCCTCGACCTGCTGGAGCCCATCGAGAGCTACTGGGTGTTTCCGGGGCGCGAGGCGATCGCCGGCCTCCGCCGTCTGCTGGAGGCCGCGGACTACCGCAACCTCGCGACGCTAGCCGGCCGGATCGTGCGTGCCCTCGCGACCGACGCCTACCGGCGCCGGGCGATCTCGCTGCGCACCAGCGAGGATGCCGCCGAGAGCGAGAGCGAGCTCGATTCCGCCGAGGATCTCATCCACGGCCGGCCCTACTTCGAGGTGCTGGTTGTCGACACCATGGCCCTGCCGCAGGAGCTGGCGCTCAAGCAGGGGTTGCGCGACGCGAGGCGCCCCGACGACCCGTTCCTCTATGAGCTGCTCGTCGTGCAGAGCGTCGAGGACGCGCTGATCGCGATCCTGACCAACTTCAACATCCAGACCGTCGTCATCCGCTTCAGCTTCCCCTACCAGAGCGCCCACCAGCTGCCCCTGCTGCAGCGCGAGCTGTTCGGGATCGACGCCGTCCTGTTCGAGTCGGCCTCGCCCTCGGATCGCGGCATCCTGCTGTGCGAGGTGATCGGCCGGCTGCGGCCGGAGCTGTGCGTCTACATCGTCACCGACGTGTCGATCGAGGAGATGGCGGGCAGGACGCCGCCCAATTGCCTGCGGGTGTTCTATCAGCAGGAGGATTTCCTCGAGCTGCACCTGAACATCCTGCGCGGCGTCAACGCGCGCTACCAGACACCGTTCTTCACGGCGCTCAAGGATTACAGCCGGCAGCCCACCGGCGTGTTCCACGCCATGCCGATCAGCCGCGGCAAGTCGATCGCCAAGTCCCACTGGATCCAGGACATGGGCCAGTTCTACGGGATGAACATCTTCCTCGCCGAAACCTCGGCGACCTCGGGCGGCCTCGATTCGCTGCTGGAGCCGATCGGGCCGATCAAGAAGGCGCAGGAGCTGGCGGCGCGTGCGTTCGGGGCGCAGCGCACTTACTTCGTCACCAACGGCACCTCGACCGCGAACAAGATCGTGCTGCAGGCACTGGCGCAGCCGGGCGACATCTTCCTGGTCGATCGCGATTGCCACAAGTCGCATCACTACGGGCTCGTGCTCGCCGGGGCGCATGTCGTCTATCTCGACAGCTATCCGCTGCACCCGTTCTCCATGTACGGCGCCGTGCCGCTGCGCGAGATCAAGCACCGGCTGCTGGAGTTCCGGAAGGCGGGCAAGCTCGATCGGGTAAAGGCGCTGCTGCTCACCAACTGCACGTTCGACGGCATCGTCTACAACGTCCGCCGCGTCATGGAGGAATGCCTCGCGATCAAGCCCGACCTGGTGTTCTTCTGGGACGAGGCTTGGTTCGCCTTCGCCCGGTGCGGGGTGACCTACCGCCAGCGCACCGGCATGGCGACCGCGGCCGGCCTGCGACAGAAGTACCGGAGCGAGAAGTACCGCGAAGAGTACGCGCAGTTCCGCGAGAGCTTCGACGACACCGACGAGGCCGCTTGGCTCGAGCAGCGGCTGCTGCCGGACCCCGACAAGGTGCGGATCCGGGTCTACGTCACCCATTCCACCCACAAGACCCTGACCAGCCTGCGCCAAGGCTCGATGATCCACGTCCACGACCAGGACTTCCAGAGCAAGGTCTCGGACACGTTCCACGAAGCCTACATGACGCACACCTCGACCTCGCCCAACTATCAGATCGTCGCCTCGCTCGACGTCGGGCGCCGGCAGGTCGAGCTCGAGGGCTTCGAGCTGGTCAAGAAGCAGGTCGAGATGGCGATGGTGCTGCGGGAGAAGGTGCTGACCAACCCGCACCTCAGCCGCTATTTCCGCTTTCTCACCGTCAAGGACATGATCCCACCCGAATATCGCAAGAGCGGGATCGAATCGTACTACGAGCCCGACAAGGGCTGGACCGACTTCTTCGAGGCCTGGCGCATCGACGAGTTCGTGCTCGATCCGAGCCGGCTCACCCTGGCCGTGGGCCCGACCGGCGTCGACGGCAACACGTTCAAGAACGCCTACCTGATGAATCGGTACGGCATCCAGATCAACAAGACCTCGCGCAACACCGTGCTGTTCATGACCAATATCGGCACGACGCGCAGCTCGGTGGCGTATCTGATCGACGTGCTGTCGCGCATCGCGACGCAGCTTGCCGCCCAGCACGAGGATTCCAGCCCGGCCGAGCGCGCGGTGCTCGAGCGGCAGGTGCGCAGCCTGACCGAGGATCTGCCGGCGCTGCCCGATTTCAGCCGCTTCCACGACCGGTTCCGGCCCGATCCGCGCTCCGAGACGCCGGAGGGCGTCACACGGGAGGCCTTCTTCCTCGCCTATGACGAGGAGGCCTGCGAGTACCTGCCGCATCTCGACGACACGCTCGATGCTCTCATGGCGGCGGGTCGGGAGATCGTCTCGGCGATCTTCGTCATCCCCTATCCGCCGGGGTTTCCGATCCTCGTGCCTGGGCAGGTGCTCAGCCGCGAGATCCTGGACTTCCTGCGCAAGCTCGACGTCACGGAGATCCACGGCCTTCGGCCCGAGCTGGGCCTGCGGGTGTTCAAGGAAGCGGCGCTCGCGGCGCGAGCCTGAGCAGCGGTCTGGCGGGGAACGCGCATGCAGCTGGACGTCAACGTGGTCCTCACCCTGGTGGTGGCGATCGTGGTGCTGCTGGTCGGCCGGCTGATCGTCTCGCGGGTGGCGGTGCTCAGTCGCTACAGCATCCCGGATCCGGTGGTCGGCGGTCTGATCGCGGCCGCGACGATCACCGCGCTGCGCTTCGGGGCCGGCGTGCAGATCGCCTTCGACATGAGCCTGCAGAGCACCCTCCTGCTCGCCTTCTTCTCGACCATCGGCCTCAGCGCCGACGTGCGGATGCTGTTGCAGGGCGGGACCCGCCTGCTCGTGCTGCTGGTGGTCGTGACCGGCTTCCTGATCCTGCAGAACGCGCTCGGTATGGCCGCGGCGATCGGCCTCGACATGAACCCGCTGTTCGGGCTGCTTGCCGGATCGGTGACCATGTCCGGCGGCCACGGCACGGGCGCCGCCTACGGCAAGCTGTTCGGCGAGGTGAACAATCTCCAAGGTGCCGTGGAAGTCGCCATGGCCGCGGCCACCTTCGGCCTCGTGATGGGCGGCATCGTCGGCGGACCCGTGGCGGAGCGCCTGATCAACAAGCACAAGCTGCGCGCGCCCGACGCCGCCAGCCCGCAGGCGTCGCCGATCGCCCCGGGCGAGCTGGGGCCTGACGAGCGGCGCCCGCTCAGCCCCGAATCCTTTTTCGAGACGGTGGCGCTGATCCTGTTCTGCGTCGGCGTCGGCAGCCTGATCGCCGGCTGGGTGAAGATACCCTGGTTCACGCTGCCGACCTTCGTCTGGTGCCTGCTCACGGGCATCATCGTTTGCAATCTGTGCAGCCTGACCCGCGTCTATCGGATCGACACGGCGACCTTGGAGCTGCTGGGCACCGTGTGCCTCTCACTGTTCCTGGCCATGGCGCTGATGGCGCTCAAGCTGTGGGAGCTGGTCGGGCTGGCGCTGCCGATATTGGCGATCCTCGGCGTGCAGACCGTCCTGATCGTCCTCTACGCCACCTACGTCACCTTTCCCGCCATGGGGCGGAACTACGATGCCGCGGTGATCGCCGCGGGCCATTGCGGCTTCGGGCTGGGCGCCACGCCGACGGCGATCGCCAACATGCAGGCGGTCACCGGCCGGCATGGCCATTCCACGCTGGCATTCCTCCTGGTGCCGATCATCGGCGCCTTCCTGATCGACATCACCAACGCCCTGGTGATCCAGGGATTCCTCGCGCTGCCGCAGCTCGGCTACTGAGGGAGGCGCGTCATGAACCTGCTCGCCCGCATCGCGTCCCTGCTGCTCCTGCTCGTCGCTCTGTCCGGCTGCGATCGCGCACCCGATGCAGAGGCGACCAAGGCGGTGCTGATGGAGCGCCTCGCCGCGGCGCTGAAGCCCCCGATTACCGAGGTCAAGAGCTTCCGCCGTCTCGGCAGCGGGCCGCTCCCCGCTGGCCCCGACGGCAGGGCGCGCAAGATCGTCTATTACAACGCGATCCTAAAGCTGACCCAGGATGTCGACTTCGCCTCGTGGAACGGGCTGAACGCCAGCGCGTTCGCGGCCCTGCTCGGGGCCACCGAGCGGGGCGTGGTCGGCATCCGGCAGGCGGGCAACAAGACCGGGGACGAGCTGCGCGTGTACGGCAGCGCCACCTTCGTGGACGAGAATGGTTCCTGGCGGCCGGTGCCCTGGGTAGCGCCCGCGGTCGGCGTGGCGTCTCCCGCGGACAACACGGCAGCCCCGAGCGAGGCGAAACGGCTGATCGACGAGGTAGGGGCGCTGCTGGCGGGCGGGCCTGGGGCGCGCGACCAGCGTCAGGCGATCGTCGGGGAGCAGCTCGCCGGTGCCGTCGCGGCGATCCGGCTGCGGCTCGATCGCCTCGACCGGCGGCTGGTGGTGGCCGGCGGGGCGGCGGGCGGCGAATATGCCGGCATCGCCGATCAGATCGCGCGCGGGATGGCCGCCCATGGGCTGGCGGCGACGACGGTGGCGAGCGCGGGCAGTTGGGACAATGTGCGTCTGTTGCGCGAGGGCCTGGCCGAGATCGCTCTGGTCCAGAACGACATCGCCAGCGCCGCGGCGCGCGGCGAGGGTGCGGTGGCGGTCGACGCGCCATTGCCCGACCTGCGCGCGCTGGGCAGCCTCTTCCCGGAGCCGGTGCAGATCGTGGTCGCGGCTGGCTCGCCGATCGCCGACATCGCGGCGCTCAAGGGCAAGCGGGTCGACATCGGCCAACCGGGCTCGGGCACGCGGGTCAATGCCGAGGCCGTGCTGTCGGCCAGTGGCGTGGCCCTCGGCGATCTCGGTGCGATCACGGAGGAGGGCCTCGCCGCGGGCTTGCGCCGGCTCGGCGCCGGCGAGGTCGACGCGGTGATCACCACCATCGCCGCGCCGGCGCACAGCCTGCAGCTCGCGGCCGCGAACCAGGGCATCCGCCTCCTGTCCATCGGGGAGGAGGCGAAGGCGACTCTCGCCGCAGGCCACCCCAATCTCGTACCGGTGACCCTGCCGGCCAACACCTATCCCGGGCAGGCCGACGATGTTCGGACCGTGGCGGCCACCGCACTATTGGTCGGCACCGCGGGCATTCCCGACTCGACGGTGGAGGCTGTGCTGGGCCAGACCTATGGCGGGATCGATTTCGTCGCCGCGGGCAGCACCGCCGGGGCGTTGATCTCCAAGGCGACGGGTCGTACCGGCTTGACCCTACCGCTTCACCCCGCCGCCGAGCGCTTCCTGCTGCGCGACGCACCGTCTCAATAGGGCTCGACGCGATGGACGACACGCTCTCGGAGCGCAAGGCGCGGGCGGCGCATGCGGCAGTGAGTCAAGGGCTGCTCGGGGGTGACACGCTTCTCGCCGGATTCGTCGATGTGGCGGGCGTCCAGGCCGTGGTCGGCGAGCTGCGGCGCGCCTTTCCGGCGCATTACACCCATGCCTTCGCCGC
>JAXMCO010000034.1:0-5162 GCA_046349335.1 Reyranellaceae bacterium | reverse complement strand
GGCGGCCGGCGTCGTGGTCGCGATCCCGGACCTGCCCATTCCCGGCGACCTGGACGGCTGGAGCGGATGGCACGACGTCGCGCGGAGCGCCGAGCAGGCCGCCGATTCAGCGCGGGCCCAGGGCCACGGGACCTTCTTCTTCTCGCCGAGCTACCGGACGAGTTCGATGCTTCGCTTCTACCTCCCCGGCCAGCCCCGCACCTACGCGCAGGACGTGTACGGCGACCCGGCGCTCGAGTTCGACTACCTGCCTCTGACGAACGATCTGAGAGGCGAGACCGGCATCCTCGTCCTCACGCCGCCGGACCAGCGCAACCTGGACCGCCAACGGCTGGCGCGCCACTTCGACTCGGTCGAGCTCGTCGACGTCGTCGAGTCCACGGCATTCGGCAAGACGACGCGCCGCGCCGAGATCTATCGCTGCACCAACTATCGCGGGCACCCGCGCCAGTCGACCGTGGCCGCCGGACCAGGGACGTCTCAGGTCTTGGTTCAGTTTCAGTGACCGGGCATGCACATCCAGTCTCGCCACAGCAGCCGGGCCGCGGCGCCCCGCCGACGTCGATGACACGTGCGGCGCAAGCGCGACGGAACGGGTCGTTCGATGATGTCGCTGCCGTTCGCCGCTCGTTCGGCGCGTCGCCGGCCTTCGGGCGTGGCCCTGCGCGGCCCGGAACTGCGGTGGGTCGCGCATCGACCACGAGAAACCAATCGTCTGTCGCGGCGTCACGGGCGCGCCCACGATCGCCCGGTTTGGCAGCGCGCCATGCGAAGGCTCGGATGCACGCGTGGGCATGACGGTGGGTGGGGGCAACCAGGCCGAGATCGAGACCGGGATCGGCGTCCCGGACCAAGGTACACCCTCGTCCTGTCGCGCCCGCCGCAGGGCGACCACCCCGCCCTGCGGTTCCAGGACCGTGCCCACGACGGATTTCCGAGCGGCGAAGCCGCCGCCATGGCGCTGTCGACGCCCGTGCGATGGAGCACGCCGAGAACGGCCCGGCCGGGACCGGGCCAACGGGTACGATTGCTGCTGTTCGACGTCCGGGAGACTGTCCTTGAAGAATCCGAGTTTCACCCTGCTGCTGGCCCTGGCCTGCAGCCCTGCCCTCGCGGAGTGGACGAGCCTGGGCGACGTCGGCAATGCCGAGCTGTTCGTCGACCCGACGACCATCGTCCGCATTGGCGACACGGCGACGATGTGGAGCATCTACGCGCTCAAGGCGCCGGCGACGGCGGGCGGCTCGAGCTACGTGTCGCTCAAGCGGCAGGACGAGTTCGACTGCAAGGGCGGGCGCATGCGCGGCCTGACGATCGCCGCCCATGCCGAGCCGATGGCGGGCGGCAAGGTCGTCGCCCAAGAGAAGGGCACGGCCGGATGGGCGCCCGTCACGCCGGGTTCGACCGGCGAGAAGCTGCTGAAGGTCGCCTGCGGCAACGAGTGAGCCGACGCCGCGTTCCGGCTACCGGGCCAGGCGAGCTGCTTCGGCATCGATCGCCGCGCGCAGCTCGGCAAAGCTGCCGCAGACCCGGAACTGCGGGAACTGTGCCGCCACCGCCGCCGGCGGGTGGATGAACAGTCCGGCATCGGCGGCCTCGAGCATGCCGGTGTCGTTGAACGAGTCGCCGGCCGCGATGACGCGGTAGTTCAGGCTCCTCAGGGCGTTGACCGCGTGGCGCTTCTGGTCCGGCTGGCGCAGCCGGTAGTCGGCGACGAAACCCTCGCCGTCGATCTCGAGGCGATGGCACAGCAGCGTCGGCCGGCCGAGCTGGCGCATCAGCGGATCGGCGAATTCGTAGAACGTGTCGGACAGGATCGCAACCTGGTAGCGCGCGCGCAGATCGTCGAGGAAGTCCCGGGCGCCGGGCAAGGGCGCCATGCCCCCGATCACCGACTGGATGTCGGCGAGCTTCAGGCCGTGCCCGCGCAGCAACGCCAGGCGCCAGCGCATCAGCTTGTCGTAGTCCGGCTCGTCGCGCGTCGTGCGCCGGAACTCGGCGATGCCCGTGCGCTCGGCGAACGCGATCCAGATCTCGGGGACGAGCACGCCCTCGAGGTCGAGGCAGATGAATTGCATGAGCGAGGCTTCGAGTCCGGTCCAGGCGATCCTAACGCAGCGCCCCGGACCGGCTGATCAGGCCAAGCGCGGCTTGACCCACAGCCAGGCGACGACACCGATGCCGAGCATCGTCAGCGAAGCCAGCGCCAGCAGCTGCGTCGAGTGCATCACCAGCGGCGAGATGACGCCGGCGACGATGCCGTTGGCCAGGCTGCCGACCGCGGCCTGCAGCGAAGAGGCCATGCCGCGGCGCTCGGGCACCACGTCCAGCACGAGCAGCGTGACCACCGGCACCATCAGCGACCAGCCGAACGAGAAGATCGCGATCGGCCACATCGCCCACCAAGCCTGGGCCTCGAACATCAGGTTCAGCGCCAGGTTGGCGATCGCGATCACGACCATGATCATGAAGCCGTAGCGGACCTGGCGCTTGGGCTCGATGCGCCCGGCGAGCGCCCCCGACAGCCAGGCACCCGACATGATGCCGCTGATGCTCAGGCAGAAGAACCAGAAGAACTGCCCGGGCGCGAGGCCGAGGTGCTCGCCGAGGAAGGCCGGCGCCGACAGCACATAGAGGAACATGCCGTTGAACGGGATGCCGCTCGCCAGCACGAGCATCAGGAAGCGCGGGTCGGACCCCAGCTGCGCGTAGCCGCGCAGCAGGTTGGGCAGGCGAAACGCCTGGCGCTGCGATCGGTGCAGCGTTTCGGGCAGCAGCTTGTAGTTGGCCAGCCAGAGCAGCGCGCCGATCGCGGTCAGGAACCAGAAGATCGAGTGCCAGCCGACGTGCACGAACAGGAAGCCGCCGACCATCGGCGCGATCGCCGGCGCGACGCCGAAGTAGATCGTCACCTGCGACATGACCCGCTGCGCGTCGGCGGGCTTGAACATGTCGCGGATCACCGCGCGCGAGACGACGATGCCCGCGCCTGCCGAGATGCCCTGCACGACGCGCCAGAACACGAGCACGGCGATGCTGTCGGCCAGCGCGCAGCCGGCCGAGGCGATGGTGAACAGCGCGACCCCCCAGAGCACGACCGGCCGGCGCCCGATGCTGTCGGCCAGCGCGCCGTGGAACAGGTTCATGATCGCGAAGCCGAACAGGTAGCCCGACAGCGTCTGCTGCATCTGCACCGGCGTGGCACCGGTCGACGCCGCGATGCCAGCGAACGCCGGCAGGTAGGTGTCGACGGCGAACGGGCCGACCATCCCCAGGCAGGCGAGCAGCAGGGCCAGCGCCCATCTCGGGGCGCGCCACAGCGTTCGTGCGTCAGGATGCATCGGCCCTCTCGTCGGGCCCGTGACCGCCGAAACAGCGCACGGACCGGTGCAAAGTGTGAAGCAAGCCGATAGGCCGGATTCTGTGCGCCGGCCGGCCCTTGCGAGCCGGCCGCCGTGACCGCCATTCCTCTGGGCCGTGCATCGCTGCACGGCTCGGTGCCACCTACCCGCCGGCTCCGCGGAGCCACATCATCGCCGGCCTATTTGGTGTTGCTGCGCGCAGAGATTGCCCGTTTCACCCAAGGCGGGCCTTGCCCGCCTTGGGTGCTGCTCGGTTCGGGCTTGCGCCCGAGGCCGTGCGGCAAGCCGCACGTCCCGCCGGCTCGTGCCGGCGCCTCACAGACCACCCGCCACGGACGAACTCGCCCTGACTCGTCTCTGTTGCTCTGATCCTCACCTCGCGGTGGACAGCCGTTAGCTGCTGCGCCGCCCTGTGCAGTCCGGACCTTCCTCCAGCGCGCCCTTTCGGGCCTTGCGCCAGCGGCGGTCTGGCTTGCTTCACGACCCGGATTATCCCCTCGCCGCCTTGCTCTGCCGCTTGTCTCGGACGGCGACTTGCGAAGTCCCTTCGTTCTCGAGCGCAAACAGATCCGTTGCCTTGAGGAGCTTGGTCAAGCTGGCATAGCCATAGTTTCGCGAGTCGAACGAGGCCTGATTTCCGATCTGCTGGCCAACCGCGCCGACCCGGGCCCAGCCGCTCTCGTCAGTCGCCGCCGCGACAGCGTTGCGCAGGAGCGCAACCAACCTGGTGTCCTGCTTGAGCTGTGCAGTGGGCACGCGCAGCGGCCCGGTCTGGGCAGCCGGGGCATCCTCGCCCGCCTCTGCGCTCAGCTTGTCGAGGAAGAGGAAGCGAGAACAGGCATTGACGAAGGGCTCCGGTGTCTTCTGTGCGCCGAATCCGTATACCGCGGCCCCCTTTTCCCGCAAGTGCATGACCAACGGAGTGAAGTCGGCATCGGACGAGACCAGACCGTAGGCGTCCGGGCGGTCCGTGTAGAGGAGGGCCATCGCGTCAATGACAAGTGCCATGTCGCTCGCGTTCTTGCCCTTGCTGTAGTCGTACTGCTGCATGGGCCGAATGGCATGCTCGTGGAGCACCTCCTCCCAGCCCTTGAGCTCCTGCTTCTTCCAGTTGCCGTAGGCCCGACGAATGCTTGTCTCTCCGTACGTGGCCAGCTCCGCCAGAATGACATCGATCTTGCTCGCCGGCGAGTTGTCCGCGTCTATCAACAAGGCGATCCTCGGCTGTCGTTCATTCATGCAATGGCTCCTGTCCGATTGACTTCGTCGCCGAGCCGCCAATTCAACGTCTCCCCGCCGCGCAACGGCTTGATCACGCCGTCGCCGAACGGCAATGCCTCGGGCAGCGTCCAGCGCTCGCGGCGCAACGTCACCGTCCCTTCATTGCGCGGCAGGCCGTAGAACGCGGCGCCGTTCAAACTGGCGAAGGCCTCCAGCTTGTCGAGCGCACCCGCGGCCTCGAACGCCTCGGCGTACATCTCGAGCGCCGCCGGCGCGGTGAAGCAACCGGCGCCGCAGGCCGCCTGCTCCTTCAGCGCCGCGGCGTGCGGCGCGCTGTCGGTGCCGAGGAAGAACTTATCACTGCCCGAGGTCGCCGCGGCGACGAGCGCAAGCCGGTGCTGCTCGCGCTTCAGGACCGGCAGGCAGTAGTAGTGCGGGCGCAGGCCGCCGGTGAAGAGCGCGTTGCGGTTGTAGAGCAGGTGGTGCGCGGTGATGGTCGCGGCGGTGAAGCGGTCGGCCTCGGCCACGTACTGCGCCGCCTCGCGCGTCGTGACGTGCTCGAAGACGATCTTCAGCTCG
>JAXMCO010000033.1:0-1587 GCA_046349335.1 Reyranellaceae bacterium | reverse complement strand
CTTCACCAGCGCAATCGTGCCGCCCTCGAAGGCCTCGGGCGCGACGTGGCCCACCACCACGCCCCAGGTGCCGCCGGAGAAGCGGCCGTCGGTGATCAGGCCGACCGATTCGCCCAGCCCCTGGCCGATCAGCGCGCCGGTGGGCGCGAGCATCTCCGGCATGCCGGGCCCGCCCTTGGGGCCGAGGTAGCGCAGCACCATCACGTCGCCGGCCTTGATCCGGCCGGCCATGATGGCCGCCAGCGCCGATTGCTCGTCGTCGAAGACGCGCGCCGGCCCGGTGATCTTCGGGTTCTTCAGCCCGGTGATCTTGGCCACGCAGCCTTCGGGGCTGAGGTTGCCCTTGAGGATCGCGAGGTGGCCCTGCGCGTAGATCGGGTCGGCCACCGGGCGGATCACCTTCTGCTCGCTCGAAAGATCGGGAACGGCCGCGAGGTTCTCGGCCACGGTCTTGCCGGTGATGGTCTTGCACTCGCCGTGCAGCAGGCCGGCTTTCAGCAACTGCTTCATCACCGCGGGGATGCCGCCGGCGCGATGCAGATCGACTGCGAGGTACTGGCCACTCGGCTTCAAGTCGCACAGCACCGGCGTGCGCTGGCGAATGCGCTCGAAGTCGTCGATGGTCCACTCCACGCCGGCCGCATGCGCAATGGCGAGGAAGTGCAGCACCGCGTTGGTCGATCCGCCGGTGGCCATGATCACGGCCACGGCGTTCTCGATCGCCTTCTTCGTGACGATGTCGCGCGGCTTGAGATCGGCCTTCACCGCCTCGACCAGCACCTTGGCCGCGTGCTCGACCATGGCGACGATCTCGCCCTCGACGTTGGCCATGGTCGACGCGTAGGGCAGGCTCAGGCCGAGCGCCTCGAAGGCCGAGCTCATGGTGTTGGCGGTATACATGCCGCCGCAGGAGCCGCTGCCGGGGATCGCGCGGCGCTCGATCTGGCAGAAGTCCTCCTCGCTCATCTTGCCGGCCGTGAACTGGCCGACCGCCTCGAAGACGCTGACGATGTTGAGGTCCTGGCCCTTGTAGCGGCCGGGCAGGATGGTGCCGCCGTAGATGTAGATCGCCGGCACGTTGGCGCGCAGCATGCCCATCATGCCGCCGGGCATGTTCTTGTCGCAGCCGCCGATCACCATCACGCCGTCCATCCACTGGCCGCCGACGCAGGTCTCGACGCAATCGGCGATCACCTCGCGCGACACCAGCGAATACTTCATGCCCTCGGTGCCCATCGCCATGCCGTCGGAGATGGTCGGCGTGCCGAAGATCTGCGGGTTGGCGCCGGCTTCCTTCAGCCCGATCACCGCCGCGTCGGCCAGGCGCTGCAGGCCCGAGTTGCAGGGCGTGATGGTCGAGTGCCCGTTGGCCACGCCGATCATGGGCTTCTTGAAGTCGCCTTCCTGGTAGCCCAGCGCGTAGTACATCGAGCGATTCGGCGCGCGCGCCACGCCCTCGGTGATGTTGGCGGAACGGCGGTTGATCTTGCTCATCGCTCACCCCTCGGTCGGCGCGGGATCGGGAGGCGGATTGTCGGCCGCGGCAACAGCAGCTGCGTCCAACCGATGCAAAGCCGGCCACGCGGG
>JAXMCO010000032.1:0-3202 GCA_046349335.1 Reyranellaceae bacterium | reverse complement strand
ATGGCGGCGCGCACCAGGTGGCCCTGGTGCTTCTCCAGCTGCGCCTCGAAGCGCTCGAACAGCGTGAAGGCATCGGCGGTGGCGCCGGCGAAGCCGGCCAGCACCTGGTCGTGGTGCAGCTTGCGCACCTTGCGCGCCGAGGCCTTGACGACGATGTTGCCGAGGGTGACCTGCCCGTCGCCGCCGAGCGCGACGACGTCGCCGCGGCGCACGCTGACGATGGTCGTGCCGTGGTAGTTTTCCATGGGAACTCTCAGATGGCGCCGTGCGGCGCCGCTTCAAGGCGTCGGTTCAGACCGAGCGGACCTTCACGCGGGCATGCTCGTTGATGCCCATGGCGCCGAAGAACAGCGCCACCAGCCGGTGTGCCTCGAGGAAGACCACCGTGCGGTTCTCGTTGCGGCGCGCCAGCACCCAGTTGAGCAGGTCGCCGGCGGCGATGAAGTCGACGCGGATCAGCCTGGCGCAGCTCACGTTCACGATGGTCGAACTGCCGAGCTCGCCCTCGAGCTTCTTCAGCGTCGCGCCGATGTCGCCGATCAGCTGGCCGGAGAGCTCCAGGCTCGCCACCTGCACGGTGGCGTTCGGATCTTCGGTGAAGCGCGATTCGATGAAGCTGGTGGATACCTCGCTGACCAGCGACAGCGGCGGCGAGGTGGTGCTGGTGTGCGTACCGCTGATGCGCACCTCGCAGGTGGCCGGCTCCCAGGAGGGTGGCGACACCTCGTAGGTGACGCAGTAGTCGATCGCCGCCTCGTCGAACTGGTCGGGGCGGTTGGCCATGCGCAGCGCGTCCAGGCGCAGCTGCCAGTAGGCCGGGTCGGCATCGCGCACGCCGGTCGGCGCGGCTTCGGCGAGCACGGCGAACAGCTTCTCGCCGCCCAGCCAGCGCATGTCCAGCTTCTGGCGGATCCAGCCACGGAACAGCTCCGACATGCGCGAGGCGGCCTCGACGTCCATGCCCTGCAGCGCGCCCCAGTCGAATACCCAGGGCAGCGGCATCTGCAGGCTCTGCGACGACAGCCGGGCCACGGCGTCGGCGTCGACGAACTCCGGGCAGACCCAACCGACTTGGCCGTCGAGGCGGCTGTTGTGCGGCGCGCGCTCCTCGGTGGCGGCCTCGGCCACCAGGCGCGGCAGCGAGAACCACTGCGGCGCCGACCAGCCGAACTGCTGGGCGTAGTCCAGCGCCAGGCCTTCGAACTTGTGTTGCTGGCCGATGGCGCGGTAGAGGTCGAACAGCACCAGCCAGGTCTCGGCATGGGCGTGGCGCTGCCCGCCGGTGCCGGTGAGGGCGGCCAGCGCCCCCTCGCACTGCTCGAAATCGGCGTTGGCGAAGGCGATCACAGCCTCGTCGAGCTCGGGGTCGTGGGCGACCTCGCTGACCTCGACCGCGAAGGCGTTGCCGAAGTCGCCGGTGTTGGCGTCCAGGCTGAGCGGCGAGAGAGGCGACAGGCCCGCGCCCATCACCGCGGCGGCCGGCGTCGGAGCGGCCATCGGAGGTTCCGCCGGCGCGCGCGTGCCGTTGAGCGGCATCGGCTTGCTCGGCGCATTGCTGCCCATCGGCGCCGGCTGCGTGGGCGCGTTGAAGAACTCGGGGCCGCGGCGCGACGGCTGCGGGGCGCCGAAGCCGTCGCCCACCATCTGCTGCTCGATCGCGTCGATCTTGGCCTTGACGCCGGCGTCCTGCTTGGCGCCGCTCTCGGCCACCGAGATCTTGCCCTCGGAGTCGTCCAGCTTGGACGAGCCGCCCAGCGCGGCCAGCTGCTCGGGCGAGAGGCCCTCGCGGCGCACCTTGCGCAGCATGTCGAACTCGCGCTTGCGGACGAAGTCGTTGCGCCGCTTGCGCTCGATCATCGCCTTCAGTTCGGACTTGGCGAACTCGTTCTCGCGCGTCTCGTCCTGGGGCAGGCCGACATCCGCCCACTCCGTGGTCGGGTTGGCCACGAACTTGACGACCTTGCGAAAGAAGCTCGTGCTGTCTTTGGGTTCCGACATGACGGGGAGACGAACCGCGACCAGGCCGCTCTCGGGCTCAGTCGCCGAACATCTTCTGTTTCAGCTCGCGCCGCTGCTGAGCTTCGAGGGACAGTGTAGCGGTCGGTCGGGCGATCAAGCGTCCCAGGCCGATCGGCTCGCCGGTTTCGTCACAGAAACCGTAGTCGCCGGCGTCGATGCGGGCGAGCGACTGTGAAATCTTCTTCAGCAGCTTGCGCTCGCGGTCGCGTGTGCGCAGCTCGAGCGCGTGCTCCTCCTCGATGGTGGCGCGGTCGGCCGGATCCGGAACGATGGAGGTGTCCTCGCGCAGGTGCTCGGTCGTCTCGCCGGCGTTGGAGAGCAGGTCGTCCTTCAGGGTCTGCAGCTTGTTGCGGAAGAACTCGAGCTGCTTGTCGTTCATGTACTCCGAATCCGGCATCGCCAGCAGTTCGGCTTCGCTCAGGTCCCGGCCGGCCTTGGCCTTCCAGGCGTTGGCCAGCTTCGGGTCGGCCTTCTGCGTCGGCTTGGGGGTGTCGAGTGCGAGGTTGTTCATCTGTCGGGTGGGCGGCCGCGGCGGTGCAAACCGGTCGGCAAATCGGGAGGTGGCCGGCGGCAGCGGGGCTGCCACGGGCTCGGGTGGGGGCGTCTTGCCGGACCGGCTGGACCTGGCCGGCGGCGGGGCGGCGCTCACCGGCACTTGCGGAGCAGGGGCCGGCCGGGCGGGCGGGGCGGTCTTGACCGCTGCCGCCTTCGCGGCAGGCGCCTTGACGACGACCGGAGCGCTCTTGGCCGGCGCCTTCGCGGCCGGCTTGGGCGCCGCCTTGACCGGGGCTTTCGCCGGCGCCTTGGCCGCGGTCGTCTTCTTGGCGGGTGCGGCCTTCGCGCTCGGCTTGGCCTTGGCTGCGCTCGCCTTGGCGGCAGCCTTCTTCGTGCTTGCTTTGCTTGCCGGTGTCTTGCTCACGGGTGTCTCCTCGCTCCGACGGTTATACCCCGTCCGCAAGGCGCGGGCGACGGCTCAGCCCGGTTTCAGGCGCGGCGGATTGTAGCCACATCATTTCCGCGCGAAAGGCGCGCAATCCGTCGCGGCTCGTCACACCAGACACTGCTCCAGTCCCTGCAGGAAAACGTCGCGGGGCAGGTCCAGGCCGATGAAGACCATCTTGCTGCTCTTCTTCTCGCCCGGCGCCCATTTCGGGCCCAGGTCGCTGCCCATCAGCTGGTGCAC
>JAXMCO010000031.1:0-7085 GCA_046349335.1 Reyranellaceae bacterium | reverse complement strand
CACCGGCTCGGTCGCGCGTGGCGTCGAGGACGAGCTGCGGGCGCTTGGCACGCCAGTAGCGCGGTTCGGCGTGGTCGCGGATGGCACGACCGACGATACCGACGCATGGCAGGCGGCACTCGATTCCGGTGAGCCGCTGCTGTTGCCGGATCGTGCCAGCAAGCTGTCCGCCCTGCTGGAGGTGGCGGAGCCGAACACGCGCATCTATGGGAGGCACAGGCGCCAGTCGCGGCTGGTGTCGTCCTACCAGTTCATCTTCAAAATTCGGGAAGGGGCGGACGACTTCCAGATCTTCGACGTTGGGCTTGAGTCGACGAAATCCGCATCGGCCATGCAATATTATGGTCTGATCCACGTCAACAATGAGAGTGTCGACGGCATCCATGTAGAGCGATGCTATTTCACGGCGCCGAACTGCAACACGAACGGCATTGGTCTCTACGCAGACAAGGCGGACGGCACGAACCTGATCCGCAACATCAAGATCCTCAATAATCGTTTCAAGTCGATGGGCGTGGGCGGTATCTGCCTGCAGAACCATCTGCACGAGATGCCCGCTTGGCGCATCCGCAATTTCGAGATCGCCGGCAACCTGTTCGAGAACATCGGCACGGTCGATCCGGACTATGGTATGGCCGCAACTTTGACCGGCCGTGTTGCGGACGGCGTGGTTGCCTTCAATATCATTGATGATCCCCTCGGCATCGGTTTGGAAATGGCGGGCGGCAATTACAATGTGCATTTCCTTTACAACGGCTTCCGCAATGTTACCCGTCGCGGATATGGATCGGCGACATTCCCGATTAGCTGCTCGTCCAGCACGACCCCGCGCATCCCGCACTATAGCTGCTCTATTGTCGGAAACTATTCCGAGGCGGGTGCGACCGTCGAGGGTGGGCTCTTTTTCGGCGACATGAAAGGCGCGGTCATAAGCAAGAACAGCTTCGACCTGAAAGACAGCGTCACCATTCGGGACTGCGAAGATCTCTCCGGCGAGAGCAACAAGTGGCGCTGCCAGGGGGCGAAGGGCCTGGTCCTGGAAGGCACCAGCGGCGCTGCGTGCAAGCGAAACCGACTGCGCGATACGCAGGTCGATATGTCGTCGCGCAGCTCGGCCGCAACAGCGGTCGTAAGCTACGAGGGCACCAGCGGCTCGTGTGACGGCAATGTACTGGACGGCGGCTTGCTGACTCGCCCGTCTGGCGGCGGCGCGTGGGTGACAAACAATGATTCGACGAATAGTCGCAATGTTGTCGAGCGGATGAGCACGGCTGATGCGGTTTATGCGGAACGCCTCCAAACCGTCACTATGACGGATGCAGATCTGCTAGTCGATTTGATTTCGGCGCAATACAAAACCTTGCGGATATTGGGAACACTAACTGCAACAAGGGCGTTGCGGCTGCCCCGTGAGGGCACATGGACGATCTACAACAACACCACTGGCGGTCAGACGCTCTCTGTGGCTCCGTCAGGCGGCACGGGAGTGAATGTCGCGAACGGCGCGAAGAAGGTCATCATCACCAGGACCGGTGACGCCGGCGACTACACGCCGGCATGATCCACGCCCCATGACCTCGCCCGACGACGCGATCGAGAGGGTGCATCGGCGGGCGCAACACGCCCGCTAGCATCCCATTGACGCCAAATCCTAGCGTCGGCGCACGTGCAACCAATGCGTGCGGTCGATGCCAGACGACGTTGTCACCGAAGCCCCGACGACCGAGCCAGCGGCTCCGGCGGTCGAGCCGGCCGTAACGCCGCCCGCTGCGGCAGTGGCCCAGCCGGCTCCGGCCGCGATCGACTATTCGGCGCTGACGATGCCCGAGGCGATCAAGGAAGACGCATTCGTGTCGGCGGTGCGCGGACTGGCCGAGAAGCACCAGGCGCCGCTGGAGCTGGCGCAGGGCGTGCTCGACGCCATCGCTGCCGAGGCCAAGGCGTCCACCGATAGCTGGACGGCGCAGCGCGAGGCGTGGCGCAACGAGGTGCTGGCCGACGCCGCGATCGGTGAGGCCGGCAAGGCGCACGCGTCGACCTTCCTCGACACCTATGGCGATGCCGAGACCCGCAAGTTGCTCGATGATACCGGCCTCGGCGACCACCCGCTGATCGTGAGGCTGTTCGCGAAGGCCGGCAAGGACGCCGGCCCGGCTCCGATCGTGCCCAGCAATGGCGCGGTCACGGCCGACCCGCTTCGCCTGATGTATCCCAACTCCCCGATGCTTTGGCAGTGAGGCCCTAGACGATGGCTGCTCTTGGCACGACTTTGCCGACGATGCGGGACCTGGCCTCGCGCATGGACCCGAACGGCCAGATGGCCACGATCGTCGAGCTGCTCGCCAAGCAGAACGAGATCCTGGACGACATCCCCTGGGTCGAGGGCAACCTGCCGACCGGGCACCGGACCACGCTGCGCACGGCGCTGCCGTCGGTCGGCTACCGGCGCTTCAACGAGGGCGTGGCGCCGAGCAAGTCGGCCTCCATGCAGATCGAAGAGTCGTGCGCCATGATGGAGGCGTACAGCGAAGTCGATCTGGAGCTGCTGAAGCTCTACGGCAACCAGTCGGCGGCATTCCGGGCGAGCGAGGACACGGCCTTTCTGGAGGCCATGAACCAGCAGTTCGCAACCGATCTGTTCACCGCCAGTGCCGCGACCGATCCCAAGAAGTTCAACGGCTTCGCGACGCGCGTCAACGACGTGAACTATGGCGAGTCCAGCTCGACCGCCAAGGATGGCGCGGTGGTCGAGGGTGGCGGCACCGGCTCCGACAATACCTCCATCTGGCTGGTCGGCTGGGGGCCGGACACCGTGCACGGCATCTATCCCAAGGGGATGAAGGCCGGCCTTGAGATGCGCGATCTCGGCGAGGACACCAAGGTCGACAGCAACGGCTATATGTTCCAGGTGCTGCGCTCGCACTGGAGTTGGAAGGTCGGCGTCGTCGTGCGCGACTGGCGCTACCTGATCCGCATCGCCAACCTGGACGTGTCGAACCTGCTCGCGATGTCGAGCAATGCCGACATCTTCAAGCTCGCCGGCCGTGCGATCGACCGCATCCCGAACAAGGCCAAGGGCCGGTTCGCATGGTACTGCAACCGGCTCGTCCACAGCGTGCTGCGTGAGCAGGCCATGTACAAGGCCAGCTCGCAGATCACCCTGGAGCAGGTCGAAGGCCGCCCGGTCAATTTCCTGTACGGCTATCCGGTTCGGATCGTCGACGCGCTCGGCATCGCCGAGAGCCAGCTCACCTGATGAGGTAGTCGCGATGCTGCTCGACAAGGAACTGGTGTTCTCGGACGCGCAGGCGGTCACCACCGCGACCGCGACGGCGAGCACCAACTATCTCGACATGCTGGCCGTGGGCGATCCTGGCGTCGGCGAGCCCATGTGGGCGGTGGGTCAGGTCGACACCACCGTGCAGGCGTCGGGCGGAGCCGCGAATGTCACCTTCGCCCTGCAGGTGGACGACAATTCGTCCTTCTCCTCGGCGACGACGATCTACGCGACCGCGGCGATTGCCAAGGCGACGCTGGTGGCGGGCTACCGCTTCATGTGCGTGCGGCTGCCGCCGATCCCGGCGGGGGCCAAGGAGCGCTACCTGCGCGCGCTCATCACGCCGGACACGAACGACCTGACGGCCGGCAAGTTCAACATCTTCCTGACCCGGAATGTCGACCTCCAGCCTGCGACGCCTTACCAGCGCGCCAGCTACTCGGTGGCCTGATCATGCCGCAGTACAAGTGCATCCGGCCGTTCCTGCTCACGACCAAGAGCGGTGGCGTCGCGACCACCAAGCTCTACGAAGCGGGGTCGATCGTCGACTACGATGGCGACCCGGCCGACAATCTGGAGCCCCTCTGCAAGGAGGGCGAGGCGCGTCGCAAGGCGTTCGACGCGGAGCGCGCAAGGAAGCGGCGCGAGGCGGCGCTGCGGGCCACTCCGCAGGGCGATGCCTTCGCGGACGCGCTCACCGAAGCCCTGGAAGGGGCATTCGCCCGGATGGCGGAGAAGCGCGGCAAGGCGAAGGCCGAGGCCGCCTGATCGCGCGGAGCTGACCCGACATGGCCGTGCGGGTGGACATCTTCAATTCCGCCGCCGGCCACGCAGGCTCGGGGACGGTCCTTGCCAGCGCCGAAGAGGATGGGGCGGTCGCGCGTGAGCTGCGACGCCACTATCCGCAGGCCCGTGATACCCTGTTCGCCGAGTTCCCGTGGACCTGGGCGCGTCGCGTCACGACGGCGACGGCCGTTGCCGTGCCGCCGGCCGGGTTCACCTACGCCTATCCAGTGCCGGATGGCTGCGCCGAGGTGCGCAAGGTCACGCAGACGGCCGAGGATACGGCCGAGCCGATCGACTTCCGCCTCGGCGGCGACACGGACTCGAACGGGATCGATCGGTCGCTGATCCTGACGCAGCAGCCGGCGCTATATATCACCTGGACGCGGATTGTCGTGAACGAGGCGCTGTGGCCGCCGCCGTTCGCCAACGCCGTCTCATGGCGGCTTGCGGCCCTGGCGGGCTCGGCGATCAACCGCGACGGCTTCCGCCGTCAGGAGTGCTGGCAGCAGGCGGCCTACTGGTTCGGCATCGCGCAGGCGCAGGACCAGCGTCAGGGGCGGATGGCACCGCGGGATGCCGAGATCATCCGGGGCCGGGCCTGATCGATGCCGCAGACCCGGCAAGCCAGCTTCGCGGCCGGCGAGATCACGCCGGCGCTGCACTCGAACGTCTCGCTGGCGCAGTATCAGGCGGGACTCGCCTACGCCGAAAATTGGTTCGTCTCGGTCTATGGCGGGCTGCTCAACCGGCCGGGCACCCGGTTTCTCGACGAGGTGTCAGACGCCTCGCGGCTGATCGCCTTCCATCTCGGCGAGCGCCAGGGCTATGCGCTGGAGTGGGGCCAGAACACGCTGCGCTTCTACACGCAGGGCGCTCGCCTGCTGGTCCAGCCGGTCAATGCAGCGGTGAACGCGGCGCTGGGTAGCGGCGTCGGCGAGTGGCGGGACATCAGCATCGGCGGCGCGTCGATCGCCATTGGCGCACAGTTTCGGCGCCTGTCGGGCGCCACCGGCACGACGTTCGGCGATCTGCCACTCGGCGGCGGCAATGACGCGGCGTTCGATGAGGATGTCACCCAGGCGGCGGCGTTCTCGGCGTTCTCACTCAGCTACTCTGGCCATGTCGGCAAGGCATGGGATGCGCCGAAGCTGATCCAGGGGTTCACGCTCTATGGCACAAGCGACCTTGGGCTGACCGGGAGAACGCAGAATGTCACGATCTTCCTTCAGGGCAGCAACAGCGGATTCACGGTCGATGTGACGACGCTGGGCTCGTGGGAGGTGCAGGACAGGCCGGGGCTGGTGTTCTCTCGGCTGACCGGCATCAGCCTCGATGCGCCCTATCTGGCGCACCGGCTGGTGCTGGCTGGCGCCGCCACTGGGCCGGCGCATTCCGGCTCCGACATGACCGCCATCGCCGAACTGGTGTTCTACGACCGGGACGTGTCGCAGCCCTCGATCTCGCTCATCGGCTCGGCGGGCGGCATAAGCAAGGGGGCCTATTGGGCGCAGACAGATTCGCCGGGCAAGGAGCACGTCCTGCAACTCTATGTGGGCGGGGCTTCGGGCGTCTGGTTCCAGGTCGGAAACAACGACACCGTGGGCAGCATCGTGCCCATGCGGCTGCTCAATCCCGGCTGGCATCTCGTCTCGTTCACGCCGGGCATCGCCGAGTTCTTCCTGCAGTTCTGGCACGATGGCGCGGACCGCCGCGAGCTGGCCGGCGTGCGCTTTTGGGGCGACGGAGAGAGCGCGCCGATCCCCTTGATGATGCCGCAACCCTATCTGGTCGACGATCTGCCGTCCCTGAACTGGACGCAGGACGCCAACAGCCTGAGCCTGTTTCACGACCGCTATCCGACACTTGAGCTGCGCCGCGGTGAAGAGCCACTGAGCTGGTCGCTGACACTGAAACAGGCGCGGCCATCCATCGATGGACCTCTGGCAACCGCTGTGTCCGGCGAAAAGCAAGGGTCGACCACAGCCACGACGACGCACTCCTATGTCGTGACCTATGTCGCGGAGAGCGGTGAGGAGAGCTTGCCGTCTCCGGCCATCGCAGTGTCGGGCATCTCGCCGCTGACGACGACGGACTTCTCGCGCATCAGCATCGCGCAGCCGCTGCCGACCGGCATTGTCGCCTGCAATGTCTACAAGCTCTATGGCGGCTCCTATGGCCTGATGGGCCTGTGCGTCGGCCAGTTCGACGACACGGGGCAGACGCCGAAGAACGACAACCCGCCACCGCAGGCGCGCGATCCCTTCGCCGGTGAGGACAACTATCCGGCGTGCGGCTCCTACTGGGAGCAGCGGTTGGTGGCCGCCGGCAGCGTCAATGCGCCCGAGACGATCGAGGCCAGCCAGCCGGGCCGGCCGAGCAACTTCGGCCGGTCGAGCCCGCCGCGTGATGACGACGCGATCACCTTCACGCCGGCCGGCGAGCGCGTGCGCCGCATCCGGCACATGCTGGGCGGCCGCGATCTGCTGCTGTTTTCCGAGGGCTCGGTGCTGGTCGCCAGCCGCGGCGACAATGCGCTGACGCCTGCCTTGGAGGGCGGCGTCAAGCCGGTCCTGGCGCGCGGGATCGGCGCAGTGCGCCCCATGGCGATCGACACGGCGGCGGTATTCGTCGGCGCCGAGGGCCGGTCGGTGCGGTTGCTCGATGCCGAGTACGCCGAGACGGAGCTGTCGCTGGCCAGCGAGCACCTGTTCCGTGGCCGCACTGTGGTCGATTGGGCCTATGCGGAGGCGCCGTGGTCGCTGTTGTGGCTGGCGATGAGCGACGGGGCGATGGTCGTGCTGTCGCTGCTGCCGCGGCAGGGGGTCGTGGGTTGGACGCGCGCCAGCACCGGCGGCGCCGTCGGCTCGCTCTGCGCCGTCAGCGAGGGCAACGAGGATGCGCTCTACCTGCGCACGCGGCGTTGGCTGCGTGGCGGGTGGCGCTACTGCGTCGAGCGTCTGGCATCCCGCCAGGTCGAGAACGTGCGCGATGCCTATTTCCTCGACTGCGGCCTGTCGCTGGA
>JAXMCO010000030.1:0-8440 GCA_046349335.1 Reyranellaceae bacterium | reverse complement strand
TTCAAATGGATCGCCATCGATGCCGGCGCGATCCGCCATCCCGACTGGACGCCCGAGCAGAACGCCCAGGCCCTGCGCCGTGACATCGACCACGCCCTCGACAAGGGCTATCGGGTCGTTGCCGCCGACGTCTGGACCTGGAGCGTCGACGAGCTGGCTGGTCAGCTCGGCGGCCTCTCCGCCGCCAATCGCGCCCCGGCCATCCATGCCATGCTGCATGACCGCTACACGGCCCGCGCGGTGTTCAGCGATCCGCTCGCCGGCACCTACTACGAGATCACCCGTCGTTAGCCCGCGACAGCCGCGCGCACCGCTCGGCCGGCGCCGGCACGGTCCGGGCCGAGCGAAGGGCTGCCAATGTCGGCGCCAGCAGCGCCCGCGCGAGCACCTGCTGGCCGGCGTAGTTGGGGTGAACCGAATCGGCGTAGTGCTGCATCTTCTCGCCGCGGTCGAAGACATGGGTGAGGTCGATGAAGAGGTCGCGATGACGACTGGCGGCAATCTTCCTCAGCAGCGATCGATAGAGCTCGACCATCCGCTTCTGCGACAGGACATCGCCTGCGCTGGTGCCGATGTGCTCGGCCGTGAGCGAACGGGCAGGCTGAATGGCGACCCGGCACACCTGGCCGCGCGCCACGCAGGAGTCGAGCACCTCTTCCATGTTCTCCATGTAGATGTCGGCGATCGCTCGGGCGTGTCGCGCGAACACGGCGTCGTCCTGTTCCAGCCGGCGGCGAAACCCGGCGATGCGGTCGGTGAACTCGTTCTGCAACACCGCGTTGGCGACGGCGCTGTGGCGCGCCAGCCACCACATGAAGTCGTCGTCGAAGAGCTGGCTGTAGCGCAGGCCGAGCTGGAACGGATCGCCCGGCCGGACGCCTGAGTTGGCGGGCAAGGTGAGGTCATTGTAGCCGTTGACGATCAGCACCAGCCGCGCCGGCGGGGGGGGGGCCACGGCGAGATGATAGGCGAGGCGATCCTGCAGGGAGACGAAGCCGCCCATCGCGCCATTGAAGATGTGAACATCCTGGCGGCCGAGCTGGCGACGCAGCGCGCGTTCGAGCGCGGCGTGCCAGGTGTCCGCCTTCTCCTCGGAGGAGAATCCCTGGGCGACGGAGCTGCCGAGGACGTACATCAGAATCGGATCGCCGCCGGCGCAGGAGAGCCGGTCGATCTCGCTCGCGTCGTAGCGCGAGCGCTTGTGGTCGAACAGATAGTCGGCGAGGGTTGCGGCGGAGCGGGGTGGCGGCGTATCGGCACTGTAGTGGAAGCCGAACGCGCCGGGCCGATAGCCCATCGCCACCGGACCGCCAGGCACGAAAGGCAGCGCCTCGTTGGGCATCAGGTAGTGGTAGTCCCCCGACACGAAGATCGGCTGGTAGGGCCGGCGGTATTGCAGCGTGTCGAGGTCGAAGAACTGCTGGGCGATGAGTTCCGCCGCAAGGGCCGATCCCATGACGATTGCCAGGGTCGCCGGGATCGCCTGCGGCCAAGTGTTGCGGGAGGGCGTCGGCTGCCTCTCTTGCATTGCTCGTCACAACTACTGACTTTCACTCGAAAATGCCACGCACTGGGGTTCGATGGAGGGCTACGGCATGTCCATACGGTGTCGGTCGGTTCGCAAATCTGCGATCTATGGGATGCGGTATGATAAGTACAGCGCCGAGCACGCATTCAACGATCCTGTCGCCGGTAAACACTACGAGTTGATGCGGCGCGGGCCTTACTAATCAGTCAGTAATATAGGCTACATATGGAGCACGGAAGAACGACTTGACGAGGCCGGGGTTGCGCTGGATGGCCAGCATGTCGGCTTCGATGTGGTCCTGGAGCACTTCTCCCTTGCCGAGCGAGCGGCGCGCCGTGCCTGTGCGCTTCATGTAGTTCCAGACCAGCTCATCGGGATTGAGTTCGGGCGCATAGCCCGGCAGATAATGCAGCTCCAGCTTGCCCCGGGTGCTGGCGACGTATTCGGTCACCACCTTCGCCTTGTGGGTTGCCAGATTGTCGAGCACGAGAAACAAGGGACGGCGGCGGCGCTTCATCATCAGCTCGAGCATGCCGACGAACAGATCTGCATTCAGCCCACCCTGGTACGTCGCAAACCAGAAGGCGCCCTTGGCGTTGACCGCCGATGCCGCCGAGATCGTCTGTCGCTTGCCCGGCACGGCGATCACCGGTGTCTCGCCTTTCTTGCCCCACGTCCGTCCTTGCACGGCGTCGGCCCGGAACCCAGCTTCGTCCCAAAAGTAGATATCGGCATTCACCTTCTTGGCCCGCGCCGCAAGCTTCGGATAGACCTCCATCTTCCACGCTTCGATCGCCTCCGGATCACGCTCATAGGCGCGCTGTAACGGCTTCTGAGGCGTCAACCCCAGGCGCGCCAGCAATGTGCCAACCGAAGCCAGGCTCAACCTGACGCCAAACTTGTCCTCGATCAGCTGCCCGACTACCTGGCGTGTCCACAAGCCGAAGTCGAAGCCGTACTGCCGAGGGTCCTTGCCGTTGATCCAGCGAAATACCCGGCTCTCCTGCGCCGCTGTCAGACTACGGGGGCGACCGGTTGCCTTGCGCGACACAAGCGCCTTCAGTCCCTTGCCGTCTCTGACCTTGTTCCGCCACTTGTAAATCGTCGTCCGGCAGAATCCGAACGACTCCATCACCGAGCTCGCCGCCTCGCCCTCGCCAAGCCGCTCCATCGCCATCAGGCGGATCGCTTCCAGCGTCTTGTGATCAAGCTTGCGGCCATCGCGCTTCATACACGCCATTATACGCCACGAACCGTCCAAGCACAGCAGAAAGTAGCCTACATTACTGACTGATTAGTAATGGACAGGGCTGCGACTCGGTGCAAGGATTACGGTTGCGGGGAACGGGGACAGTCGGATGTACGGTAGGGCCAAAGTGTGGCTCCTTGCCTTCAAAGAGAGGTACAAGCTCGAATGGCTGCTGTTGGCGGCCATTGCCACTGTCGCCTATGATTTTTTTTTCGGAGGGAAGAATATCGGGGTCTGGATCGGCGAATTTCAGGCGCAATTGACGCGCGACTATGTTGTTCCCGGGTACGTTCTTGACCTTTTGATCGGTGGGCTTCTCATGACGACTTTGACGGGGGTTGGTGCTGTCGTCGTCAACCGAAGCCAGAGAAAGACCAATCTGACCCTCAAGGAACAGACCGAGACGGACCCGCTGACAGGTCTGCCCAACGCCAAGAAGCTGGAGGCGGCCTTCAACGAGTGTCGCAAGGGCTCGAAGTCGTCTTGGATCTGCTACGTCGACATCGTCGGATTTCGCAAGATCAACAGCCGCTTCAATCACCGAGTCGCCGACAAGCTGCTCGTCAATTTTGCAAAGAAGGTCCGCGCCGAGCTGCGAGGATCGCAAGATCAGATGTTTCGAATATATGGAGATGAATTTGTCCTTTTGCTGAGTAAAACGGACGACGAAGGTGCGCGCACCTGCATCGCGCGGATCGTCAGGACTCTGGCGGACCAGGCTTGCATCGCCGGCACCGACCGGCACACGAAGGAAGAAGTGCAGGAATTCGTCCCGGCGCGTTTTGGTCTTACAGACTTTGACCTTTCTGCCGAAGATGAAACGCTCGCTGGCTGCATCGAGCGGGCGGACACTGCGGTGAACCTGCTGAAGCATGTCGACCCGGATTTTGAAAGAAGGAACGCGATCCGCACGCTGACGCGAGCCGACGTTGACGAAGACCCGTCGCTGCTGTCGCCTCGGCGCCCCTTCAAAGTGCGCCCGGGTGGTGCAGCCACGGCAAGAGCCGTGCATTGACGGCTCGGCTAGGTGGTCCTATAGACGCTGCGGGCCACGCTCCCCCACCGGAGTGCAGCTCTTCTGTAAGGGAGAGGTTTGATGAAGCCGAACATGCGTCCGGCGCGTCCCGACTTTTCGTCCGGACCCTGCGCCAAGCGTCCGGGATGGACGCCCGAAGCCCTGAATGATGCCGCCACGGGGCGGTCCCACCGATCCAAGCTCGGCAAGAAGAAGATCGTCGAGGCGGTCGATCGCACGCGCGCTTTGCTGGGCATTCCGGCCGACTACCGGGTCGCCATCGTGCCGGGTTCCGACACCGGCGCCGTCGAGATGGCGCTGTGGTCGCTGCTCGGAGCGCGGCCAGTCGACATGCTGACCTGGGAGAGCTTCGGCGAGGGCTGGGTGACCGACGTCGCCAAGCAGCTCAAGCTCAAGGACGCCCGCGTGCTCGAGGCGCCGTACGGCCAGATCGTCGATCTCGGCCAGGTCGACTGGCGCCACGACGTGGTCTTCACCTGGAACGGCACGACCTCGGGCGTGAAGGTGCCGAACGGCGATTGGATCGCAGCCGATCGCGAGGGCTTGGCGATCTGTGACGCCACGTCGGCGGTGTTCGCCATGGACCTGCCGTGGGCCAAGCTCGATGTCGTCACCTGGTCGTGGCAGAAGGTGATGGGCGGGGAGGGCGCGCACGGCATGCTGGTGCTGTCGCCGCGCGCCATCCAGCGGCTGGAGAGCTACAGCCCGCCGTGGCCGCTGCCCAAGATCTTCCGCCTGACCTCGGGCGGCAAATTCTCCGAGGCGATCTTCAAGGGCGACACGATCAACACGCCCTCGCTGCTGTGCATCGAGGATGCGATCGACGGCCTGCGCTGGGGCGAGAGCATCGGCGGCCTGCCGGCCCTGAAGGCGCGCTCGGAAGCCAATCTCGGCGTGCTCGAGGCCTTCGTCGCAGCGCGGCCCTGGATCGCCTTCCTCGCCGCCGACAAGGCGATCCGCTCCAACACCTCGGTGTGCCTCACCATCGTGGCGCCCTGGTTCACCGCCTTGGCGACAGACAGGCAGGCGGCGGCGGCCAAGAAGATGGCCGATCTTCTGGAAGCCGAGAAGGCCGGCTACGACGCCGGCTCGTACCGAGACGCGCCGCCGGGGCTGCGCATCTGGTGCGGCGCCACCGTGGAGAAGTCCGACCTCGAAGCGCTGCTGCCGTGGCTCGACTGGGCCTACGGCGAGATCGAGCGCGAGTTCGGCAAGGCATGACATCTCCTCCCCGGCTTCGCCGGGGAGGTGTCGCCGTCTTCGGCGACGGAGGGGTCGGGAGTCATGATTCCATGACCCCTCCGCCCGCGAAGACGCGGACACCTCCCCGGCGGAGCTGGGGAGGAGAAGAAATTCAAGGAGTGACGTTCATGGCAAAACCCAAGGTGCTCATCTCCGATGAGCTGTCCCCCCGCGCCGTCGAGATTTTCGCCGAGCGCGGCTGCGACGTCGACTTCAAGCCCGGGCTGAAACCGGCCGAGCTGCGCGCCATCGTCGGCAATTACGAAGGCCTCGCCATCCGCTCGGCGACCAAGGTCACGGCCGAGGTGCTGGCCGAGGCGAAGAAGCTCAAGGTGGTTGGCCGCGCCGGCATCGGCGTCGACAATGTCGACATCAAGTCGGCGACCTCGCACGGCGTCGTGGTGATGAACACGCCGTTCGGCAACGCCATCACCACGGCCGAGCACGCCATCGCCCTGATGTTCGCCGTCGCCCGCCAGGTGCCCGACGCCAACGCGAGCACCCAGGCCGGCAAGTGGGAAAAGAACCGCTTCATGGGCACCGAGCTCAGCTTCAAGACGTTGGGCCTGATCGGCTGCGGCAACATCGGCTCGATCGTCGCCGAGCGCGCGCTCGGGCTGAAGATGCGCGTGGTGGCCTACGATCCGTTCCTGTCGGATCAGCGCGCCCAGGAGCTCGGTGTCGAGAAGGTGACCCTGGAGCAACTCCTGCCGCGCGCCGACTTCATCACCGTGCACACGCCGCTCACCGAGCAGACCAAGAACATCCTGAGCCGCGCCAACCTGATGAAGACCAAGAAGGGCGTGCGCATCATCAACTGCGCGCGCGGCGGCCTGGTCGACGAGCTGGCGGTGCGCGACCTCCTGGTGTCGGGCCACATCGCCGGCGCCGGCTTCGACGTGTTCACCGAGGAGCCGGCCAAGCAGAACGTGCTGTTCGGCGCGCCTAACCTCGTCTGCACGCCGCATCTCGGCGCCTCGACGCTGGAGGCGCAGGAGAACGTCGCCCTCCAGGTCGCCGAGCAGATGTCGGACTACCTGCTGACCGGGGCGGTGGTGAACTCCCTCAACATGCCCAACGTCTCGGCCGAGGACGCGCCCAAGCTCGCGCCCTATCTCGACCTCGCCGAGAAGCTCGGCTCGTTCGCCGGCCAGCTCACCGACACCGACATCAAGGCGGTGTCGATCGAGTACGAAGGCCAGGTCGCCTCGCTCAACGTCAAGCCGCTGAGCCAGATCGCGCTGATGGGCGTGCTGCGCCCGCAGCTCGCGTCGATCAACATGGTCAACGCGCCGGTGATCGCCCGCGAGCGCGGCGTCGAGGTCGCCGAGGTCAAGCACGAGCGCGACAGCGACTACCACGCCCTGATCCGGCTCACCGTCACCGCGGAGAAATACACCCGCGCCGTCAGCGGCACGCTGTTCGGCGGCAAGCATCCGCGCATCGTCGACATCAAGGGCATCGAGATCGAGGCCGAGTTCGCCCCGCACATGCTCTACATCACCAACGACGACAAGCCGGGCTTCATCGGCCGCCTGGGCACCATCCTGGGCGAAAGCAAGGTGAACATCGCCACCTTCCATCTCGGCCGCGACGCGCCCGGCGGCTCGGCGATCGCCCTGATCCAGGTCGACCAGCCGATCTCGTCCGACCTGCTTGGCCGCATCGCCGCGCTCGAAGGCGTGGTGCAGGCCAAGCTGCTGAGCTTCTGATCGACGGTACACGCACGCGGCGGGTTGGGACGGAATGACCTCGGCGTGATTGCCGGTCAGGACCACAGACAGGACAGCGGAGCCGCCGCCAGCCTCTCGCCGAACGGAACCACGGTGTCGCCATCGTACAGGACGACGCCGAATGCGAAGCGCCGCGCTGCCGCTTGCGCGAGCTTGCGCAGTCCAGCGAAGTCTGCCGGCGTCACGGTTGCGTTCGCCTTGATCTCGATGCCGGCAACGGTCCCGTCGTCGGCTTCGAGCACGATATCGACCTCTCGCCCTTCGGGGTCGCGGAAGTGGAAGAGGGAGAGCGGGGAATCGCTCCAGGTCGCGAGCTTCGAGACCTCGGCGAAGACGAAGCCTTCGAGCAGCGCTCCGAAAGCCGAGCGATCGGCTTTGGCGCGCGCGAAGCTCATGCTGCGGTTGACCGCGAGGATCCCGGAGTCGACGAAATGCAGCTTCGGAGTCTTCACGATGCGCTTGACCGCGTTGGTGTACCAGGGCGGTAGCGTTGCGACGAGGAAGAGTTGCTCGAGCAGGCCGATGTAACGCTGGGTCGTCTTGTAGCTGACGCCAATCCCGCCGGCGAAGGTCGAGTAGTTGACGAGCTGGCCGGAATGCTCCGCCAGCAGGCGAACGAATCTGGGAAGCTCGGCGAGCTTCTCGACCTCGGCGATATCGCGCAAGTCGCGCGTCAACACCGAGGTCAGGTAGGACCGAAACCAGCTCTGCCGCCGCCTCTCGTTGGCGCGGGAGATCGCTTCGGGATAGCCGCCCGCCAGCACGATCTGGATCAAGTCATCTCCGAGAACGATGTGCTGGGGCTTCGGCAAGCGGCCCACGAGCAGGTCGGCGAGAAAGGTCGAGCGGCCGCTGATCACCTCGGCGTGCGAAAGCGGCAGCAGCCGAATGGTCTCCATTCTGCCGGCGAGACTGTCCGCAACCCTGGGAAGGGTGAGAATGTTCGCCGAACCGGTCAGGAGGAAGTGGCCTGCTCGCTGGTCCTCGTCGACGGCCTTCTTGATCGCGAGCAGAAGCTCGGGGACACGCTGGATCTCGTCGATTGCCGCGCGGTCGAGGCCGCGGACGAAGCCGACGGGATCGCTGCGAGCGGCATCGAGCGAGGTCTGGTCGTCGAGCGTCAGATAGGTCCGGCCGTCCTGGCGCAAGCCGCGCACGAGGGTGGTCTTGCCGGCGCGCCGCGGCCCGACGATCAAAACGACGGGTGTGTCGGCCAGAGCCTCGCGCACCTGCTGTTGAATCAGTCGGGGATACAGGTGGGCCTCCACGGAGAGATCCGCATCGTAGGGTCCGGAAATTAGAAGTCAAATGGCCGTAAATTAGAAGTCGCGTAGCCTCCGGTCAGGCAGCGTGGAGGGCGACCTCGGCTGGCTTCGGCCGGAAGGTGAGGGCTACCGCCACCGCGGCGAGGCCGACGGCGAACGAGCCGATATAGAGCAGCGAGTAGCTGGCGTAGGCGTCGAACACATAGCCGCCGGCCCATGGGCCGAAGGCCATGCCGAGGTTCGCGGCCATCGAGATCGCCCCGAAGGTGGTGCCCATGATGTGCGCGCCGAAATAGTCGCGCGCCAGGATTGCGTAGAGCGGCATCACGCCGCCGTAGGCGATGCCGAACACGACCGCCAGGGCGTAGAACTCGCCGAGCTGGCCGA
>JAXMCO010000029.1:0-10776 GCA_046349335.1 Reyranellaceae bacterium | reverse complement strand
TTGAACTGAAGTTATGGAAGTCACCAAGCTTGTCCGAAGCTTGCACCGCCCCGATAACAAGCATGGAATCTGACTCAGCGCATGGCAGGTCGACTTCTCCCGCCAGCAGAGCTGGAGAGGAGGATGAAATCTTGACTCGCTCGGAACGCCGATTGAGGCTCGCGGCGGATCGGCTGATCGAGCCGAAAACGAGACGGGGACGAAGATTCTGGGAGGAATCGAACCATGAGCAGACATCCCACGCGTCGTGACACCCTGATTGGCTTGGCCGCTGGCGCCGGCCTGTTGGCTGCCGGCGATACTCTGGCGCAGGCAGCCTACAAGGAGGCGCCGGTGCTGGCTGACCAGGTCAAGGCCGGCAAGCTGCCGCCGGTGGCGCAGCGCCTGCCGGAGAAGCCGCTGGTCGTGCCGACGGTCGACAAGGTCGGCGACTACGGTGGTGTGTGGCGCCGCGCCTTCCTCGGGCCGGCCGATGCCAACAACTACGTCCGCGTGGTCTACGACGGCCTGTTCCGCTTCTCGCCGGACGGCGCGAAGATCGAGCCCAAGATCGCTCTCGGTGCCGAGCCGTCGGCCGACTACAAGTCCTGGACGATCAACCTGCGCAAGGGCGCCAAGTGGTCGGACGGCGCGCCCTTCACGGCCGACGACATCCTGTTCTGGTACAACGACGTGCTGCTCAACAAGGAGCTGACGCCCTCCCTGCCCGGCTGGATCCGCAACGCCGACGGTTCGCCGGCCAAGGTCGAGAAGGTCGACGATTATGCTGTGCGCTTCACCTACGCGGCGCCGGCCACGCTGTTCCTGACGGCGGTCGCCAACCAGGACGGCGCCGACCGCACCTTCGCGATGTTCCTGCCGGCGCACTACCTCAAGAAGTTCCACCCCGCGCACACGCCCAAGGCCGACATCGACAAGGCGGCGCAGGCGGCGGGCTTCAAGGCGTGGACCGAGCTGTTCGCCAATCGCAACGCACCGCCGGAGAATCCCGAGCGGCCGACCATGGCGGCGTGGGCGCCGGCCAGCCGCGCCTCCGATCCGGTGTTCACGCTGCGGCGCAATCCCTACTTCGTCGGCGTCGACAGTGCGGGCAACCAGCTCCCTTACCTGGACGAGGTGCGCTTCACCTACTTCGCCGATGCGCAGGCGCTCAATCTCGCGGCCATCGCCGGGCAGTTCGACATGCAGGAACGCCACGTCAACATGACCAACTACCCGGTCCTGAAGGACCAGGAGAAGACCGGCAAGTATCGCGTCATCACCTGGCCGACCTTCGGCGGCGCCGACGCAGTGATCGCGCTCAACCAGACCTACAAGGCCGACCCTGAAATGGGCAAGCTGATGGCCAACGTGGTGTTCCGCCGCGCCCTCTCGCTCGCCATCAATCGCGATCAGATCAAGGAGAGCGTGTTCCTGGGGCTCGGCGAAGCGCGCCAGGGCGTGCCAGCGCCGTGGCATCCCTATTTCCCCGGCGCGGAATGGGCGCAGAAATACACCGAGTTCAAGCGCGACGAGGCCAACAAGCTTCTCGACTCGGTCGGCCTCGACAAGAAGGACGCCCAGGGCCTGCGCCTGCTGCCCAACGGCAAGCCGGCGACCATCGAGATCAGTGTCGTGCCGGCGTTCGGCGCCTGGCCCGACGTGGCGTTGCTCGTGTCGAAGGATTGGGAGGCGGTCGGCGTCAAGACGATCGTGCAGATTCGCGAGCGCGCCCTGCATTTCAAGATGAACGAGAACAACGAGCTGATGGCCGAGATCTGGAACGAGGACACCAGCGCCTTCCCCTACACCGGCAACGCCAAGGTCGATCCGCGCAACGCGCCGATCCTGACCATCGGCCCGCTGTGGCGGCGCTGGTACGCGACCGGCGGCAAGGAGGGCGCCGAGCCGCCGCCGGAGATGAAGCGCATCGTCGAGATCGTCGACAAGGCACGCACCGTCGGGCCGGAGGAGCAGATCAAGCTCTCTCAGGAACTCTATCGCCTCTGGGCCGACAATCTGTTCGAGATCGGCACCGTCGGGCTGACGCCGATGGTGCAGGGCGTGGTGGTCGCCAACACCAAGTTCCGCAACGTGCCGACGACGCTCGGCAACGACTGGCCGCTGCGCAGCCCCGGCAACGCGCGCACGGAGCAGTTCTATTTTGCGAAGTGAGTCGTTCGTTTGCCTCCCCCGTAAGACGGGGGAGGGACATGAGCCGCGGCGCATGACCCGCTACATTCTCCAGCGGCTGGCGCTCCTGCCGCTGCTGATGGTGATCTACTCCTTCGTCATCTTCGTCATCATCCAGGCGCCGCCGGGTGACTTCCTGACGGCCTACGTCGCGACCTTGTCGTCGTCGGGCTCGTCGATCTCGGCCGAGCAGATCGCCGCGCTGCGCGCCCAGTACGGGCTCGATCAGCCGATGCTCGTGCAATACTGGCTATGGGTTCAGCACCTGGTGCACGGCGATTTCGGCCTGTCGCTCGAATACCAGCGACCCAACGCCGATCTGATCGCCGAGCAGATCGGCCTGACCTTGGCACTGGCGCTGTTCTCCTTCGTGCTGACCTGGGCGATCGCCGTGCCGGCCGGCATCTACTCGGCGACCCATCCGCGGTCGCTCGCCGACCATGTGCTCACCGTCGTCAACTATGTCGGCGTGGCGACGCCCAACTTCATGCTGGCGCTGATCCTGATGTGGGTCGCCTTCGCCTATTTCGACATCAGCGTCACCGGCCTGTTCTCGCCCGAGTTCGCCGACGCACCGTGGAGCCTCGCCCGCGTCTGGGACCTTTTGGGCCATATCTGGTTGCCGGCGCTGGTGCTGGGCATCGCCGGCACGGCACGCTTGAGCCGCATCATGCGCGCCAACCTGCTCGACGAGCTCAACAAGCCCTACGTCGTGACGGCGCGTGCCAAGGGCATGAAGGAATGGCGCCTGGTGCTGCGGTATCCGGTGCGGCTCGCCTTCAATCCCCTGGTCAGCACCATCGGCTGGTACCTGCCGATGCTGTTCTCCGGCAGCCTGATCGTCGCCACGGTGATGAACTTGCCCAACATCGGCCCGCTGCTGCTGCGCGCCCTGGTCAACCAGGACATGTACCTGGCCGGCGGCATTTTGTTGATCTACTCGTTCCTCACCATCGTGGGCACGCTCCTGTCGGACATCCTGCTGGCGTTGATCGACCCGCGCGTGCGGGTGGAGCGGTAGGGGTGGACTCGGTGGGACCGCGCCTCATCGTCCTCCCCAACGTCATCGTTGGGGAGGTGACGCGTCATACGCGACGGAGGGGTCATGGAATCATGATTCGTGAGGATCATGGCCCCTCCGTCCGCGCAGACGCGGACACCTCCCCAGCGATGACGCTGGGGAGGAGAATCGCTCTGCCATGACCGTCGATGTCGCCGGCAGCGCGGCCGAGGACAGGGTCGCCGTCGCCTCCAACTGGAAGCTGGTGTGGTGGCGGTTTCGTCGCCATCACTTGGCGATGGCGAGCGGTGTCCTGTTGATCCTGCTCTACCTGATCGTCCTCGCGCCCGACTTCTTCTCGACCCAGGATCCCGAGCGGACCGACGCGCGCCAGGCCTTCATCCCGGTGCAGGCGATCCATCTGCTCGACGACGGCAAGATCGCCCCTTGGGTGCCGGCGATCGTCGGCAAGCGCAATCCGGTAACCTTGCGCATGGAATGGACGACCGATCCGCAGAAGAAGGTGCCTATCCGCTTCTTCGCGCCCGGCTTCTCATGGAAGCTGTTCGGCCTCATCCCGACCAACATTCATCTGATCGCGCCAGCCGATGCGAACCAGCGCATCTTCCTGCTCGGCTCCGATCGGCTGGGCCGCGATCAGTGGTCGCGCATCATGCACGGCACGCAGACGTCAATGACGGTCGGCCTGGTCGCGGTGGCGTTGAGCGTCATCCTGGGCGTCGTGCTGGGCGGTATCTCGGGCTATGTCGGCGGCAAGACCGATCAGGTGATCCAGCGCATCATCGAGCTCTTGCAGTCGGTGCCGACGATCCCGATCTGGCTCGCCCTGTCGGCCGCCCTGCCGCGCGACTGGACGCCGATCCAGGTGTTCTTCGCCATCACCGTGATTCTGTCGCTGGTCGGCTGGACGACGCTCGGCCGCGAGGTGCGCGGACGATTCCTCGCCTTGCGTGAGGAGGATTTCGTGCTGGCGGCGCGGCTCGCCGGCTGCTCGCGCATGCGCATCATCTTGCGCCACATGGTGCCGACTTTCATGAGCCACATCATCGCCACCAGCTCGCTCGCCATCCCGGTGATGATCATCAACGAGACCTCGCTCTCCTTCCTGGGGCTCGGCATTCGACCGCCGGCGATAAGCTGGGGCGTGCTGCTGCAGGAGGCGCAGAACATCCAGACCCTGGCGCTGGCGCCGTGGCTGCTCACGCCCGGCCTGGTCGTCATCGTGGCCGTGCTGGCCTTCAACCTGGTGGGTGACGGCCTGCGCGATGCCGCCGACCCCTACAGCCACTGAGCGGCCGATGGCGAGCGCCGACGCCCAGCCTTTGCTCTCGGTGCGCAACCTGCGCGTCTCGTTCGCGCTCGACGAGGGGCTGGTGCGCGCCGTCGACGGCACCAGCTTCGACGTCATGCCCGGCCAGGTGCTGGGCGTCGTCGGCGAAAGTGGCTGCGGCAAGAGCGTCACCATGCGCGCTATCCTGCAGCTCATCGACCGGCCCGGCCGAATCACCGCGGGTGAGATCCATTTTCGCCGCCGGCCGCCGAACGGTGCCGACGAAGGCAGCGCCGAGGTGGTCGATCTCGCCCGCCTGCCGCCGCGCGGCCCGGTGATGCGGGACATCAGGGGCGGCGAGATCGCCCTCATTCCGCAGGAGCCGATGGCCGCGTTCAGCCCGGTGCACACGGTTGGCGATCAGATCGTCGAGGCGATCCTGCTGCACGGCCATCGCTGGCAGGAGGGTGGCCGCAAGCTCTCGCGGCGCGAGGCGCGCGATCTCACGGTCGGTCTGTTCCGCGATGTCGGCATCTCGATGCCGGAGCAACGCATCGATGCCTTCTCCTGGCAGCTCTCCGGCGGCTTGCGCCAGCGCGCCATGATCGCCATGGCGCTGTCGTGCAAGCCGCGGCTGCTGATCGCCGACGAGCCCACGACGGCGATCGACGTCACCACTCAGGCCCAGGTGCTGGCGCTCTTGCGCGACCTGCAGGCACGCTACGGCACCGCCATCATCTTCATCACCCACGACCTCGGCGTGATCGCCCAGATGGCGAGCTACGTCGTCGTCATGTATCTCGGCCGCGTCATGGAGGAGGGGCCGGTCGACGACATCTTCCATGCTCCCAAGCATCCCTACACGCGCGCCCTGCTGCGCTCGATCCCGGGCCTCTACGGCGAAACGCGCGTGGCGTTGCCGGTGATCAGCGGGGCGCTGCCGCATCCCTTCAATCGTCCGCCCGGCTGCCCGTTCCATCCGCGCTGCCCCGATGTCACCACGAAATGCGCGGGCGCCGTGCCCAGCCTGCAGCCGGTCGGGACCAGCCAGCTCGCGAGCTGCTTCCTGCATCACGACGTGGTGGATTCCGAATGAGCGAGACGGCCGCCGCATCGCCGCCGCTGCTGGAGGTGCGCGGCCTGCAGAAATTCTTCCCGATCACGCGCGGCTTCCTGCAGCGCGTCGTCGGCCACGTGCGTGCCGTGGATGGCGTCGACTTCACGCTGGCCGAGGGCGAGACGCTGGGCCTGGTGGGCGAGAGCGGCTGCGGCAAGACCACGGCCTCGCGCTGCATCCTTCGCGCCATCGATCCGACCGGCGGCCAGATCCTCTACCGCACGCGCGACGGCCGCACGGTCGATCTCGCGACCCTGCCGCCGCGCGAGCTTCTGCCGTTGCGTGCCGAGATCCAGATGATCTTCCAGGATCCGTTCGGCTCGCTCAATCCGCGCATGACCTTGCTCGACAATGTCGGCGAGCCGCTGCTGGTGAACGGCATGGGCAATCGCCGCGAGCGCGCCGATCGCGTCGCCGAGCTGTTGCGCCTCGTCGGCCTGCGACCGGAGTTCATGCATCGCTTCCCGCATGCCTTCAGCGGCGGCCAGCGCCAGCGGATCGGCATCGCCCGAGCGCTCGCCACGAACCCGCGCCTGGTCGTCGCCGACGAGCCGGTGTCGGCGCTCGACGTCTCGATCCAGGCCCAGGTGCTGAACCTGCTGCTCGAGCTGCAGGCGCGGCTCAAGCTCACCTTCCTGTTCGTCGCTCACGATCTCTCGGTGGTGCGCCACATCTCCGACCGCATCGCCGTGATGTATGTCGGCCAGCTCGTCGAGCTCGCCCGCACCGACGATCTGTTCCGTCGGCCCCAGCATCCCTATACGGCCGCCCTGATGCGCGCCGTGCCGGCCGCCGACCCGCGCGTGCGGTCGGGTGACGGCATCCTGAGCGGCGAGGTGCCGAGCCCCGCCGCGCCGCCCGCCGGCTGCTACTTCAACCCGCGCTGCCGCCATGCTGTCGAACGCTGCCGCAGCGAGGTGCCGGCCTTGCGCGAGATCGCTCCAGGCCATTTCAGCCGCTGCCACTTCGCGGGCGAGATGGAGTTTTAGTGCTCGGTCGTGCGATAGGTCGCAGTCTACGGCCTTGTTGTGCAACACTACGGCCGCCGGAACTCGGGCTCATCGTCGTTGCCGGAGAGGAACGGGGTGTTGCCGGCGATGCCGGCCTCGGGCGCGGCGACGAGCACTTGCTCGACGGCGAATAGGTTCAATGCCAACGGTAGCGATGATCTGCTTGGCCGTGGGCTATGGTCCCTTGAAATCATCTATGCGATCACCCAAGAAGGCGTCTCATTTGAAAGGGAGATGGCGATGACCAGGATCAACCGCCGCACAGTGTTGGCGGCTGGCGCCGCTGCCGTGTTGGCGCCGCAATCGCTGCGGGCCCAGGCGTGGCCCGCCAAGCCGATTCGCTGGGTGGTGCCCTACACGGCGGGCGGGCTCACCGATTCGGTGACGCGGCTCACGCTCGAGAAGACGACCGTCGGCCAGCCCTTCGTGATCGACAACAAGCCCGGCGCCAATTCGCTGATCGGAGCGGAGATCGTCGCCAACGCCGCCCCCGACGGCTATACCTTCCTGACGGTGATCGCGGCCCATGCCGCCAACAAGACGCTCTATGCCGGCAAGCTCAAGTTCGATCCGGTGACGAGCTTCGCGCCGGTGTCCCTGGTCGGTATCGCTCCGATCATGATCTTGGTGAGCAACGATTTGCCGGTGAAGACCGTCGGCGAGCTGATCGCCTACGCCAAGCAGAATCCGGGCAAGATCTCCTTTGGCTCGTCCGGCGTCGGCGCGGCGGCGCACCTCACCAGCGAGCTGATCATGCAGGTCACCGGCACGAAGATGGTGCATGTCCCCTACAAGGGGACGGCGCCGGCGCTGGCCGACCTCATGTCCGGCAACATTCAGATGCTGCTCGACGTGCCGATCGGCACCATGAGCCAGGTGAAGGCCGGCAAGGTGCGGGCGCTGGCCATGATGTCGAAGGAGCGCGTGCCGGGCGCCGAGGACATTCCGACCATCGTCGAGTCGGGCGGTCCGCTGATCGAATCCTCGAGCTGGGTGATGTTCATGGCACCCGCCGGCACGCCGAAGGAGATCGTCGACCGGATGGGCGACGAGGTTGCCAAGGCGATGAAGGACGAAAGCTTGCGCAAGCGTCTGGCCGACCAAGCCGTGATCCCGGTCGGCGCCACGCCAGCCGAGACGATGAAGTTCCTCCAGTCCGAGGTCGAGAAGTGGGAACGGGTGATCACCAAGGCCGGCGTGAAGATAGACTCGTAGAGCGACGCATCGACACATACGCCCGCTGCGAGATACCATGACCGCCGAGCTCGACGTCTTCAGCACCATCGCCGTTCAAGGCGCCGTCGAGGCGCTGGCGCCGCGGTTCGAGGCGGCGCACGACTGTCGCCTCGTCGTCACCTGGAATACCGCGCCGGTGCTGGTGAAACGCCTGCAGGGCGGCGAGACCGCCGACCTGCTCATCCTCAATCGCGCCGGCATGGGCACGATGATCCGCGACGGCCGCGTGCCGTCCGGCTCCGAAGTGACTTTGGCGAGCTCGGCCACCGCCATCGCCATCAAGGCAGGCGCGCCACGACCGGACATCTCGACGCCGGACGCCTTGATCCGGACGCTGCGCGCGGCACGCGCCATCTCCTACACCGACCCTGCCGCAGGTGGGGCGAGCGGCATCTATTTCGCAAAGCTGCTGGAGCGGCTGGGGATCGCAGCGGAAATCAACGCGAAGACGAAGTTCCCGCCGCCTGCCGGCCTGTCGGGCTCGCTTCTGCTCACCGGCGAGGCCGATCTCGCCGTCCAGCAGACGCCCGAGCTGATGCAGGTTCCCGGCATCGAGATTCTCGGCACCTTGCCGGGCGACCTGCACATGGTCACGATATTCGTCGCGGGCGTCGAGATCTCGAGTGCGAAGGCCGCCATGGCGAGGAAGTTGATCGACTTCCTGCGGACGCCTGGGGCTGCCGCGGTCTTTCGCGCTAAGGGCCTCGATCCGGCCTGAGGTCGGCATGCCGGAGCCGCGGCCCGAGCGAAGCTCGGCGGGTGGGACGCGAGGCCCGGAAAGACGTACGATAAAATGACGGCGAGCGTTTCGGGAGGCCGTGACGATGGCGCACTTTATGTTCTCGCGAAGGGCGGTCCTCCTGTCGACCCTGGCGCTTGGCGTGTCGCGTGCCTCGGCGCAGCCGGCCGAGGCGCCGTTCCCGACACGTGGCTGGGCGACCTCCGCGCCGGAAGAGCAAGGCATGAGTGCCGAGGCGCTGACGCGCCTGGTCGAGTTCGGCGCTGTCAACAACATGGACAGCCTGCTCATCACCCGCCGTGGTCGCATCGTGCTCGACGTGACCTATGCACCATTCCGTCCCGGCCTCAAGCATCGCATCAATTCCTCGACCAAGGCGGTCGTCAGCTCGCTGATTGCCATCGCGATGAAGGAAGGTTTGCTCGACAGCGCCGATCGGCGGGTCCTCGACTTCTTTCCCGACCGCACGATCGCCAACCTCGACGACCGTAAGAAGGCGATCACGATCCGCCATCTGCTCGACATGACATCGGGGCTGGAGTGGGATGAGGGCGTCAATGGCGGTGCCGCCTCGTTCCTCGCCATGGAGCGCAGCCCGAATTGGATACAATACATCCTCGATCGCCCCATGGCGACGGAGCCTGGATCGGCTTTCTACTACGACAGCGGCAACAGCCATCTGCTGTCGGCGATCCTGACCAAGCTCACCGGCAGGAGTGCCTTCGACTACGCCAAGGAGAAGCTGTTCGGGCCGCTTGGCATCGAGGATGTCTTTTGGCGCCACGATCCGCAGGGCATCTCGGGCGGTGGCGCCGGCCTCTACATGCTGACCCGCGACATGGCGAAGTTCGGCTACCTCTACCTGCGCGGCGGCATTTGGGAAGGAATCGGGATCTTGCCATCGTCGTGGATCGACGGTGTGCGCGGCGCATCGGTCGACATGCGCGAGAGCTGGTCGAAGAACCTGCGCTATGGCAGCCAGTTCTGGGTCGTTCCGGGTCGCGATGCCTTCATGTCGGTGGGCTATGATCGCCAGCTCGTCATTGTCATGCCCAAGCTCGATATCGTCGTGGCAACCACGGGGTCGGCGCGTTTCCCACCACTGGGCGGTGCGCCCTCCCGGCCGCGCTATGGGATGGAGACCTTGATTGGCCACATCGCGGCGGCGGTGAAGTCGGAAGGGTCCGTTGCGGCTGACGTGGCGGCTACAGCGGAGCTTGCCAAGCGCGTCGCCGACGCCACGCGCGAGACGCCTGCGCCAGCCGGCAGTTCGCCGCCCGCCCTGGCCAAGGCGATTTCCGGCAAGGTCTGGCGCTTCCCGGGCAACGCCATGAACATCAAGTCGATCACCTACGATCTCGACGGGCCGGAACCGTCCTACAGCTACGAGCCCTGGCGCCTGCCGCCCGGAATCGCGGCGGCACGTCTTGGCGGCCCGATCGGCTTCGACGGTCACTACCGGGTCGGCGGCCGTATGCTTTACGGCCCGAGTGCCTGCCGAGGCGGCTGGCGGGACGATGGCAAGACTCTGGTGCTCGAGACCCAGACTCTCGGCAACGACGACGTTGTCCGGGCGACGCATGTCTTCACTGAGCGGACCGTCGAGATCGCCATCGAAGGCGCCGTCGGCTTCACCGTCGAGCTGCGCGGCCAGGCCGACGGGTAGGAAGAGCGGCGTGCTCTACTTGAACTCGTACTCCGCGATCAGCCACGGCTCGTTCCTGGCGGCGGCGATCCATTCCTTCATCGCCGGATAGCCGAGCACGGCGTTGCAGTAGGCGTCGGTGTCGGAATCGACCGGCACGGCGTAGGTACGTAGCCTTGTCACCACCGGTGCGAACATGGCATCGACCGCGCTGAAGCTGCCGAACAGAAAGCCATCGTCCTTGGGCCAGGCGCCGGAGAAGCGCTTGCGGCAATCGCGCCATGCCGAGGTGAGGCGCTCGATGTCGTTGCGCACCCCCGGAGTCATGCCGCGCCCGGGATAGGACGAGCGGATGTTCATCGGCATGCTGGCGCGCAGGTCGGCAAAGCCCGCGTGCATCTCCGTCGACAGCGAGCGCGCATGAGCACGCGCCGCCGCCGATGGCGGCCACAGGTTGGACTCGGGCTTGAGGTCGTTCAGGTACTCGGCGATCGCCAGCGACTCCCATACCGCCAGGCCGCGATGGATCAGCACCGGGACGCGGCCCGATGGCGAGTACTTGCGGA
>JAXMCO010000028.1:0-11615 GCA_046349335.1 Reyranellaceae bacterium | reverse complement strand
CTGGCCGCCATCCCGCACGGCATTTGTGTAGAATGCTTCGCCGATCCCGCGCGCGATCCGCTGTGGCCGCACTTGCTGCCCGATGCGCCCCGCCCGAAAGACGGCATGCTGGCGGTGCCCGACCGGCCGGGCTTCGGCATCACGCTCGATAAGGCCGCCGTCGAGAAGTACATGATCGCCAGAGCGACAGCGCGTCTCTAGCGTCCGGCGGCAAGCGTGAACCGCCCCTCCACCCCGAGGCCATCCTGTCGCTCCGACGGCTTGCCGGAAATGACCCGCCCTCAAGATCGATCTTCGGACCATCGGCGCGACGCAAGGATCACACGACTGCAATCCCAATTGCCGTCGGCTGCCCAATCGATTGGGCGACCACGCTCGCCGACGCTCGGCCGTGCCGGAAGCCAGCGCCGATCGTCACCAATCGGAAACTTGATCGCGCGCATCGCCGGGCCATCTTGGCGGCAAGAGGTAATCCCATGATCGAACTCAGACCATTCGACAAACTGGGCAAGTCGAACCACGGCTGGCTCAACGCCAATTTCCATTTCAGCTTCGCCGAGTACCGCGATCCCAAGCGCGTGCATTGGGGCTCGCTGCGCGTCTGGAACAACGACCGCATCGCGCCCAACACCGGCTTCCCGCCGCATCCGCACCGGGACATGGAGATCGTGACCTACGTCATCAGAGGCGCGATCACGCACCAGGACCATCTCGGCAACCAGGGCCGCACCGAGGCCGGGCAGATCCAGGTGATGAGCGCGGGCCAAGGCATCCAGCACGCCGAGTACAATCGCGAGAGCGACGAGACCGAGCTGTTCCAGATCTGGATCCTGCCCAACAAGGAAGGCGTGCCGGCGCGCTGGGAAACGGTGCAGTTCCCGGCCGATGACCGCGACGGCAAGCTGGTGCCGCTGGCCTCGGGCCGCGGCCACGATGGCGCGATCCCGCTATACGCCGACGGAGCGCTCTATGCCGGCACGCTGAAGGCAGGCCAGACCCTGCGCCAGACGCTGGACGGCAAGCCCGCCTATCTCGTGCCGGCCAAGGGCCGGATCGAGGTCAAGGGCGCCGGCGGCCAGCCGGTGACGGCCAACGCCCGCGACGGCGTGGCGGTGGTCGATCTCGCCGAGATCGAGCTCACGGCGGTCGAGGATTCGGAGATTGTGCTGGTCGAAACCGACCAATTGAACTGACAACGGCTTTCGTGCTCTTGCTCCCGTCTCCGCCGCGCCGCGGTGGAGACGGGAGCGACCAGGGAGCACGCATATGGCCTACAAGGGCTTCGATCTGACCGGCAAGGTGTCGCTGGTCACCGGCGGCAATGGCGGCATCGGGTTCGGCATGGCCGACGCCATGGCGGAAGCGGGCGCCGATGTCTGCATCTGGGGCACCAACCCCAAGAAGACCGAGGACGCAGCGACCAGGCTCAGGCGGCACGGCCGCAAGGTCCACAGCCAGATCGTCGATGTCGGGGACGAGGCGCAGGTCCAGGCCGGCTTTGCAGAAACCCTGAAGGTCATGGGCCATGTCGACAATTGCGTCGCCAACTCGGGCGTGTCGGGCCGCGGCAAGGGCTCGATCCTGGAGATGGATTACGAGGAATGGCGCCGCGTCATGCGCGTCAACCTCGACGGCGTGTTCTTCACCTTCCGGGCAGCGGCCAAGCACATGGTCGAGCGCGGCAAGGGCGGCTCGCTGGTGGCGATGGCCAGCACGGCGGCGGTGGAAGGCGCGGCGCGCTCCAGCCACTACGGCGCGAGCAAGGGCGGCGTCACCGCCATGGTGCGCGCCCTCGCCGTCGAGCTGGCGCGCTACAAGATCACGGTCAACTCGATCCTGCCCGGCTGGATCGAGACCGAGATGACCCATAACGCCTTCAACAACCCGAAGTTCGCCGGCAACGTCCTGCCGCGCATTCCCGAGCGGCGCTGGGGCGTCGGCGCCGATTTCGGCCCGATCGCGGTCTACCTGGCGAGCGGTGCCACCGGCTACACGACGGGGCGCGACTTCGTCATCGATGGCGGCTATACCCTGTTCTAGGCTCAACGACGTTCCGGTATCCCGGGGAGACATCGACATGATCAAGACGATTGCCGCCTGCCTCGCGTTCGCGCTGATGGCCTCCTCGGTGGCCCCCATGGCAGCACAGGCGCAGCAGCAGCCGGCCAAGCCGGCGACGCCCGCGCCCACCGCAACCAAGCCGGCCACGGAGCCCAAGGAAGATCGTTACATCGGCTACTACTATCCCAAGCCGACCTCGACCGAGGTGTTCGAATCGTCGATGCAGACGATTGCCGGCGCTGAGCGGCCGCAGCGCATCCAGTTCGTGACCGTGGTCTCCCAGGGCACCATCCAGTCGGCCTATCGCGTGCCCTACGCCGTGTTCGCCAAGGGCGAGAAGGGCGACAAGATGATCATCGTCGGCATGCAGCAGGGCGAGCTGAACACGATCTATCGCATGCGCGCCCTGCTCGCCAACATGACGACCATGTCGCGCCTGTCGCCGTTCTTCCAGGAACGCACGGTGGCCGAGGACGCCACCTTCTTCGACCTGCTGAAGCTGCTGGGCTTCCGGGAGCTCACCATTACCGACGGCGAGAAGCTCACCCACCAGGTGACGATCAAGTAGCAGATCTGCATTTCCTCCCCCGTCTTACGGGGGAGGTGGCCCATAGGGCCTGAGGGGGAGGGCTCCAGTCGAGATTCCTCCACCTCCGACGTCGAAATCAGAAGCCTCTCGACTGAGGCTCTCCCCCTCCGCCCCGTATGACGGGGCACCTTCCCCGATTAGGGGGAGGCAAGAGAGTCAGGGGCCCGCGTTCGCCTCAACCGTCCTCGCGACCTCGTCGTGGTACCAGCCGAGCGCCTTCTCGAACTTGCCGAAGGTCTGGCGTGTGTTGGCGCCGGTCGGGAAGTTGCGCTGGATGGTCTCGCCGATGCCGAAATCCTCGGCCAGCGCCGTGGCGAACAGATCGACATTGGCCTTCCAGTAGCTCTCGGGCTTCTTCACCTTCTCTTCCGGTGGGACCAGCACCGAGAAGTGCATCACCGCTTCGTCGGGTGACACCGGGAAGGCGGTGAACACGCCGCAATGGTCCTGCGTGTAGGCCAGCACCGTGTTCGGGAAGAGCTGATAGAGCACGATGGCGTGGTCGCGGATGTTCCACGACTCCGTCGGCGTTCCCGCGAGCTCGGTCAACGTGCGCTTGGCCGCCGACAATCGGATATGGCGGTCCATGCGCTCGTAGGTGGCGATGTTGTCGAGGAAGATCGGATAGACGCTGTCGGGGTGCAGATAGCGGAAATGATAAAGCTCGAGGAAGGTGTCGATCACCAGCTTCCAGTTCATGCGCGGCCGGATCGGCTCCGAGCTGTGCAGCTCCCAGCCCTGCATGTCCCAGCCGGCGAGGTCGGGCTGGATCGGGCCGAGATAGGGATCGATGTCGAAGCTCGCATCCTCGCCGTCTTCCAGCGCGCGCGGCACGGCCCAGATCAGGCCGTACTTCTCGACGACCTTCAGGCGGCGCAGGCCGTGTGTGCTCTTGTCGAGGTCGCCGAACATGGCCCCGTCGGTGATGCCGACCAGACGGCCCGTCAGGTCGTAGGCCCAGCCGTGATAGGGGCAGACGAAGGCACGCTTGTTGGAGCCACACGGCTTGGTCTCGACACTGGCGGCGCGATGGCGGCAGACATTGAGGAAGGCCCGCAATACGCCGTCGGTGCCGCGCACCACCAGGATCGGCTGGCCGGTCTCGTTGTGCACCACGAAGTCGCCTGGCTTGCGCACCTGGCCCGAGAAGGCGACGACGATGGGGTAGCGGCGGAACAGGAGATCGACCTCGCCGCGAAAGCGCGCCGGGTCGTAGTACTCCTCCACCGAGCAATGGCTGAGGCCGGGGCCGTCATCGCGCGTGTTGGTTCGCACCATGTGCAGCATGCGCTCGAGATAGGCGACCTGATCGGCGTGTCGCATGGATGTCCTCCCTATATCGCGTTCATGCCGCCATCGATCACCAGCTCGGCGCCGGTGACGAAGCGCGCTTCGTCGGAAATCAGGTAGAGGATGCCATAAGCGATGTCCTCGGGCGCCCCGAAAACGCCGATCGGGATGCGCTGGCGCGTCCGCTCGCGCGCCTTGTCGTTGGGCAGGATGCCCTCGCCCATCGGGGTCAGGATCACGCCCGGATGGACCGAGTTGCAGCGCACCTTGTAGCCCTTGCGCGCGCAGTCGATCGCCACCGTCTTGGTAAACTGCCGCACCGCGCCCTTGCTGGCGCCGTAGGCCGAGAGATCGGGGGTCCCTAAGAAGGCCGCCAGCGACGACAGGTTGACGATCGAGCCGCCGCCCGACTGGCGCAGCGCCGGCACCCCGTACTTGCAGCCGAGGAACACGCCTTCGACGTTGATCGACAGCATGCGCCGCCACTGCTCGAGCGTCTCGGTCTCGAAGGTCGCCGGGAAAGGTCCGGCGATGCCGGCGTTGTTGACCAACCCGTGGAGCGCACCCTCACGCGCCAGGATGTCGTCGATGATGCGCTTCCAGTCGGCCTCGCGCGCCGTGTCGTGCTCCTCGAAGCGGGCCTTGCCACCGATCTGCTGCACGGTCTCCAGCCCGCCGGGACGGTTGATATCGGTGACGATCACCGTCGCCCCTTCGTCGGCCAGGAGCTTGGCCGTGGCACGGCCGATCCCCGATCCGGCGCCTGTGACCAGCACCACCTTGCCCGCGACACGATTCATGCATTCCTTCCCAGAGCTGTATTGCCGTCAGGCTACGGGCAGCTCCGGCAGGCGACAAGCGAGGAGAATAACGCCTGGCCCGCACCTTGGAATTCGGATGAGACGACGGCAGCCCCTTCCGCCGCTCGTCGGTATGGCGCTGGCCGGCAGGCTAGGTAACGCTCAACCCGCCATCTCGATAACCGCCTTGCCGACGACCTTGCGGTCGAGCAGCACGCGGAAAGCGTCGGCCACCTGGTCCATCGGGAAGCGGTGCGAGATGTGCGGGCGCATGACGCCGAGAGCCGCAAGCCGCGGCAGCTCCTCGACATAGTCGCGACCAAGCTCTGGCGACACGCGGGCAATGGTCTCGCCAGCCCGCACGCCGAGCACGCTCAGGCCCTTGATCAGGATATGATTGGACATGAGCTTGCTCGGTCCGCCCGACGTGAAGCCGACCACCAGCAGGCGGGCGCCGTATGCGGCGGCACGCACCGACCTTTCCAGGACATCGCCGCCCACCGGATCGTAGACCACGTCGGCGCCGCGCCCCTCGGTCAGCCCTTTGACGGCGGCGACGAAATCGGCGGTGCGATAGTTCACGACATGGTCGGCACCCAGCTGGCGGACGACAGCGAGGCGCTCGTCGTCGCCGCCGGTGGCGATCACCCGGGCGCCGAGGTGCTTGCCGAGTTGCACCGCCGCCAGGCCCACGCCGCCCGACGCGCCGTGCACCAGCAGCACGTCGCCCGCCTTGACGTGCGCGCGATGGATCAGCGAGTGGTACGCGGTGACGGCGCCGACGCGAAAGCCCGCACCTTCGGCGAACGACCAATCGTCCGGCAGCGGCATTGTCATGTTGTGCGGCGCGAGCTTCACGTACTCGGAAAAGGCACCAGGCCGGATGCCGAAGATCACCCGATCGCCGGGACGCCGGGTCACGACCTCGGTACCGACGGCGTGGACAGTGCCGGCCCCTTCGATGCCAGGCACGAAGGGCAGCTCGGGCTTGTGCTGGTACTCCCCGGAAACGGTGAGAATGTCGGGAAAGTTGACCGCGGCGGCGCCGACCCTGACGACGGTGTCGTGCGGCCCCGGCTCGGGGATCGGCCGCTCGACGATCTTCAGGACAGACGGATCGCCCAGGCGATCGCAGAGGACGACACGCATCGAGCTACCTCGCGCATTTCATTTGCCTCCCCCGTAAGACGGGGGAGGAGGGCCAGAGGCCTAGTCGAGCTCGAAGGCGTTCTTGTAGTCGAGCTTGAGGGCTGGATCCTGGTCTTCCTTGCGCAGGAAGCAGTTGCCGATCACCAGCACCTCGATCTCGCTGCCCATGAAGCAGCGGAAGGCGTCCTCGGGCGTGCACACGATCGGCTCGCCACGCACGTTGAACGAGGTGTTCACCACCACCGAGTAGCCGGTCTTCGCCTTGAACGACGCCAGCAGATCGTGGAAGGCCGGGTTGGTTTCCTTGTGCACGGTCTGGATGCGCGCCGAATAGTCGACATGGGTGACGGCCGGAATGTCCGAGCGCGGCACGTTCAGCTTGTCGATGCCGAACAGCGCCTGCTCGGCCTCGCTCATGGCGCGGCGGCGATCCTCGTTCACCGGCGCCACCATCAGCATGTAGGGGCTGTCGCTCTCGATATCGAAATAGTCGCCGACATCCTCGCGCAGAACCGCCGGCGCGAAAGGGCGGAACGATTCGCGGTACTTGACCTTGAGGTTCAGCGTCTTCTGCATCGAGGGCGAGCGCGCATCGCCCAGGATAGAGCGTGCGCCGAGCGAGCGCGGCCCGAACTCCATGCGGCCCTGCATCCAGCCGACGGCCTTCTCGTCGGCCAGCGCCTGAGCGGTCTGCTCGATCGTCTGGTCGCGGGTCAGCACCGTGAACTTGGCGCCGGCAGCGGTGAGGCGCGTCGCGATCTCCTCGTCGGTATATTCGGGGCCGAGATAGGAACCGGCCATGCCGTCGAGATGGCCGTTGAGCTTGCGCGCCTGGCCGAGGAAGCCGTGATAGGCGGCGAAGGCCGCACCGACCGCGCCGCCGGCATCGCCGGCCGCCGGCTGCACCCAGATGCCGTCGAACAGATTTTCACGCAGCAATTTGCCGTTGGCCACGCAGTTCAGCGCCACGCCGCCGGCGAGGCAGATGTTCTTGGCGCCGGTCTCGCGCTTCACCGAGCGCGCCAGGCGCAGCACGATCTCCTCGGTCACGGCTTGCACCGAGGCGGCGAGATCCATGTGGTGCTGGGTCAGCAGCTCCTCGGGCTTGCGCGCCTTGCCGCCGAACAGCGCGGCGAACTTGTCGTTCGTCATGCGCAGGCCGGTGCAATAGTCGAAGTAGCTCTGGTCGAGGCGGAAGGTGCCGTCTTCCTTGAGGTCGACGATGTTGGACAGGATGGTGTCCTTGAACTTCGGCTCGCCATAGGGCGCCAGCCCCATGACCTTGTACTCGCCGGAGTTCACCTTGAAGCCGGTGTAGTAGGTGAAGGCCGAATAGAGCAGCCCCAGCGAATGCGGGAAATGCAGCTCCTTCGTCATCTCGAGCTTGTTGCCCTGGCCCCAGCCGAGCGACGTCGTCGCCCATTCGCCGACGCCGTCCATGGTCAGGACGGCGGCTTCCTCGTAGGGCGACGGGAAGAAGGCCGAGGCGGCGTGGCTCTGGTGATGCTCGCCGAACAACAGCCGCTTCTGCCAATCGAAGTCGGGCTGCCAGCGCTTCATCTCGTCGCGCAGCAGCGTCTTCTGGAAGAGCTTCTCCTTCAGCCACAGCGGCATGGCCATGCGGAACGAATTGAAGCCGCGCGGCGCGTAGGCCAGGTAGGTTTCGAGCAGCCGCTCGAACTTCAGGAACGGCTTGTCGTAGAAGGCGACATAGTCGACGTCGGCGAGCGCAATGCCGGCGCGGTCGAGACAGAATTGCACGGCATTCTGGGGGAACCCGGAATCGTGCTTCTTGCGCGTGAAGCGCTCCTCCTGCGCGGCCCCGACGAGATGGCCGTCCTCGAGCAGCGCGGCGGCGCTGTCATGATAGAAAGCCGAGATCCCGAGGACGCGCATGGCGAGCCGACCCTTCGTCTAGAACAGGGTGTAGATGAACGGCGCGATCGCCGAGCCCTTGGTGAGCACGATCAGGCCGCCGAAGATCACCATCATGATCAGGATGGGAAGCAGCCAGAACTTCTTGCGTTCGCGCATGAACGCCCAAAGTTCGCCGACGATGGAGCCCATGGAGACAGGTCCTTTCTGGTCAGAACTGATTCTTCATCGATTGCGGAGGCGGCCCAGGCGGCGTGCGCTCGATCCAGTAGCTCTTGGCGTTGCGATCGAGCCGCAGGCGGAGGAAATCCTTGCCGGTCGCCCGCATGACGAGGCCGATCGGCATGATGGTCACGAAGAACAGCAACCCCAGGATGATGGGATTCATGACCTTGTAGAGAAGCAGGCCGAATTTCAGCCACAGCCGATTGAGCGGCCCCAGCAGGCTGGGGACGGTGTAGGCGACCACGAGAAAGGCGATGGCGATCGGCAACAGGTAGTGCCAGCCAGTGTGGCCGCGCCACCACGAGATCGCACTCAGGATGGCGAAAAAGCCGGCGAAGACCTGGCCGAAGCCACGGTCCGTGCCGGCCTTGACGTGCTCTTCGCGGGAGAGGTCTTCGTGAAGCTGGCTGGTCGCCATGTCCTGCAGTGTGCCTGTCGCTAGCCGTTTTGCGGCCTTTAACTCTCTGATCGCAAACGCGGAGTCAACGGCACAGACGGATTAGTGGGGGATTTGCCACCAAAGCACACTCGGGGCGGCTGGAAACAGCCGGGGCAGACTTGTCCCTAGCGACTCCAGCCTGTCCGACTCGCGCTAGGCTGCCGCTGCCACGTCGTCGCGATGGGTCACCAGCGCCGTCAGCGTGCGCCGCCAGGCCGCCGTGGCCCGATCGTAGCTGAGGCCGTCGCGGCGGCGCAGCACCACCCAGGCTTCCAAGGACAGGGCGCCGGCGATGGCGTCCGCAAGTTCCTCCTGAGCCTGTGGGCTCAGAGCGGCGAATTCCTCGGCGAACAGGTCGGCGACCCGCCGGCGAACTTCCTGCCGCAGGCCGTTGGACCGTTCGATCAGGGCCGGATGATGGGCAAACTGGCCGGCAGCGACCCGCAGCGGGACAATCTTGTCGAAGAGCTGGGCCAGGTTATCGACCGCCATGGCGATCCGAAACGGCAGCGAGAGATCCTGCGCCGTCGGTGGCGGGATGACGAGATCCTGGCCAATGCTGTCCACAGTAGTCACGAAAAGTGATTCGACGTCACCGAAATGCTGGAATACCGACCGGACCGACACATCGGCCCGCTTGGCAACCGCAACCACGGTCGGGGCAGTGCTGGTCTCGCTGATCATTTCCTTGGCGGCCGCCAGGATGCGGCGGCGGGTCTCGGCTGCCCGCCGGTTGCGGCCGTCGGTCCGTACCGCCCGAATTGTCCGATCGCCCGCCGGCGACTCGCTCGAAAGAACAATTGCGTTGCCGCGCGTCAATGCCGCTGCTTCATTCATCATCCAGCTTCCCAAATCGTGATATCGGCGAGCGGTGGTCAATGCCGAACCCGTCGCCTATGAAGCCGGTCAAATAGTCGCCGACCGTGGCAGGAACAAGGTCAACTCCGTCGCACCATGATGAATACGAGCCATGCAGCCCCACCCCTCGCCGTCCTGTGGGACTTCGGAGGTGTCATCCTCAGCAGTCCGTTCGAGGCCTTCAATCGTTACGAAGACGAGGCCGGACTACCCAAAGATTTCATTCGCAGCCTCAATGCACGCAATCCCGATGCCAATGCGTGGGCCAAAATGGAACGAAGCGAAATCACGCTGGAGGGCTTCGTCGAGCTGTTCGAGGCGGAAGCACGCCAGCAGGGGCACAAACTCGACGGCTGGCGGATTTTGCAGTCACTGAGCGGCGACATTCGGCCGCAGATGGTCGAGGCGCTGCGCCGTTGCAAAGCGGCCTTCCGCGTTGCGTGCATCACCAACAACATGAAGTCGGGAGACGGTCCCGGCATGGCGCGAAGCGCCGAGAAGGCGGCCGCCATCTCCGGCATCATGACGCTGTTCGAGCATGTGGTGGAATCGAGCAGGCTCGGCTGGCGCAAGCCCGATCCACGCATCTACCGCCATGCCTGCGACCTGCTGGGCGTGCCGCCGGAGCGCTGCATCTACCTCGACGACCTCGGCATCAACCTCAAGCCGGCACGCGCCATGGGCATGCGCACCATCAAGGTGGGCGATCCGGACGTCGCAATCGCCGAGCTCCAGACCATGGTCGGCATTTCCTTGCGAGCGTGAATAGGGAGCGGCTTCAAGCTCCCCTCCCCAGGCTCGAGGCTACGAAGTGGACACATCTCGCTCGCTTCCCCCGTCGTCCGCTGGGGCGCCTAAACATTTCATTTTCCTCCCCCGTCATCGGGGGAGGCGCTCCCGTAGGGGGCGGAGGGGGATGGCCCCAGTCGAGATTTCTCCGATTCCGACGTCGGAATTCGGAATCGCCTTGTCTGCGGCCTTCCCCCTCCACCCCGTATGACGGGGTACCTCCCCCGATGACGGGGGAGGGATCCGAGATGTGTAGCTGCCCCAACAGTCATCCGGGGAGAGACGTTGGAGATGAATCCGCTCCCTGGCAGCTCCGCTGAGGAGGAGTATGAGCCGTGAAGCGCATCGCCCGTCCGATCACCGCCAAGTACCTGCAAAACGCGGCGACGTTCTACCTCGAACGCTACCCCGCGACGGCCGACGGCTTGCGCCGGGTCCTGGCGCGCCGGGTCCGTCGCGCCGAGATGACCGAGGCGCCGGTGATGGACAATGTCGAGCAGGCGATCGACGCCATCGTCGCCCGCTTCGTCGCCTCGGGCGTGGTCGACGACGCGGCTTTCGCCCAAACCAAGGCGCGGGCGCTGCATCGCCGCGGCAACTCGACCCGAATGACGCGCCAGAAGCTCAGCCTCGCCGGCGTCGACCGCGATACGCTCGACAAAGCGATGACGGCGCTCGACGAGGAGCTCGCCACCGATCCTGCAAGCCGCGAACGTCAGGCTGCGATTGCATTGGCGCGACGGCGACGTCTCGGGCCGTTTCGCGCGAGCGAGCAGCGCAAGCACTATCGCCTGCGCGATCTGGCGGCGCTGGCCCGCGCCGGCTTCGCCGGCGACGTCGCGCGCAAGGTGATCGATGCCGCCGACCCGGAGGCACTGGACGAAGCCTGAGCGGCCGGCCATGGTTCGGCCATGAGCCTCACCATCTGGCACAATCCACGTTGCAGCAAGTCACGGCAAACCCTCGAGCTGCTGCGCAGTCGAGGAATTGAACCGACCATCCGCGAGTATCTGAAAGAGCCGCCCAGCAGGGCAGAGGTCGAAGCCTTGATCGAGATGGTCGGCGGCGAACCGACGGCGCTGATCCGCGACGGCGAGCCCGAATTCAAGAAGCTCGGAATGAAGCGAGCCGAGTTCGGCAAGGCCGACGTCGCGAAGGCGATCGCGGCCGAGCCGATCCTGCTGCAGCGTCCCGTCGTGGTGTCCGGCAAGCGCGCTATCATCGGCCGCCCGCCCGAAGCCGTGTTGACGCTCGTGAAGTAGCGCGTCGCATGGTCGGCCGACTGCGCCTCTGGTCGGGTTACGTTCTTTTCTTTTACGTCGTCACGCATCTGCTCAATCACGCGCTCGGCCTGATCTCGCTGCGGGTGCTCGAGACAGGCCACGCTTGGTTTGCCCTTATCTGGCAAAATCCGATCGGCGAGACCGCACTCTACGGTGCTCTGTTCGCGCATTTCTTCCTTGCCCTGTGGTCGTTGTACAGGCGGCGGGCGCTCCGGCTTTCGACCTGGGAATGGACTCAGTGGGGTCTCGGCGCGGCG
>JAXMCO010000027.1:0-20307 GCA_046349335.1 Reyranellaceae bacterium | reverse complement strand
CCGCAGTGGAGATTCTTGAGACTCCAACGTCAAAATCGGACTCATCTAGCCTGAGGCTCTCCCCCTCCGGCCCTTCGGGCCACCTCCCCCGATGACGGGGGAGGAAAATGACATGTACACTGCGCCTAACGACAACCGACCCTGGGAGGGGCGAGCACCATGGCCGACACGCTGTTCCGCAACGTCCGGGTGATCGACGGATCAGGGGAGGTCCCGTTCGCCGCCGAGGTGCTGGTGAGCGGCAATCGCATCAAGGCGCTGGCGCGCCGGCCGGCGACGCTCGCCGCGGCACCCGATGCCGTGGTGGTGGACGGCGGCGGCGCCACGCTGATGCCCGGCCTGGTCGAACCGCACGCCCACCCGAGCTTTATCAACACGCCGTCCTCGCCGGCCCTGGGCGAAGTGCCACCGGAGGAGCACACGCTGCTCACCGCCAAGTTCGCGCGCATGCTGCTCGACCACGGATTCACCGCTTTGCACAGCGCCGCCTCGGCCAAGCCACGGCTCGACGTCGTGGTGCGCAACGCCATCAACGCCGGCGATCTCGTGGGACCGCGCATGCTGGCGGCGTCGCTCGAGATGACGGTGACCAGCGGCTTGGGCGACGTGCGCCTGAACCACCTGCATCGCGAGACCTTCGCCGTGGTCGCCGACGGGCCGGAGGAATTCCGCCGCTGGGCGCGCTTCTTCGTGCGCGAGGGCGTCGACGTCCTGAAGATCAATCCGTCCGGCGACGAGGGCACGCCCGGTTCGAAGGCGCACATGACGGTGATGACCGACGCCGAGGTCGCCGCCGTCGCCGAGGTCGCGGTGGCGCACGAGAAGCGCATGGCGGCGCATGCGCGCAGCGCCGGCGCCGTCAAGCTCAGCCTGCGCCACGGCGTCGACGTGATCTACCACGCGACGCTGTGCGACGAGGAAGCGCTCGACATGCTCGAGGCGGCCAAGCACCGCGTGTTCGTGGCACCCACCATCGGCATCACCTACGGTGCCTACAAGGAGGCGCCGGCGCGTGGCGTCACTCTGCCCGACCCGGTGAAGCGGCGCTTCGACAACGAGTTCGTGCGCGGCATCGACAACATGAAGGCGCTGCACAAACGCGGCGTGCGCGTGCTGCCCGGCGGCGACTACGGATTCGCCTTCAATCCGATGCCGCGCAACGCGCGCGACCTGGAGCATTTTGTGACCCTGTTCGGCTTCACGCCGATGGAGGCGATCGTCTCGGCGACGCGCATGGGTGGCGAGCTGATGGCGGCGGGCGCCGGCCCCGGCGAGACCGAGCACGGCCCTGTCGAGCTCGGCCAAGTGAAAGTAGGCTTCCTCGCCGACCTGCTGCTGGTCGACGGCGATCCGTCGAACGATGTCACGATCCTGCAAGATCCGACGCACCTCATCGCCATCATGAAGGACGGCATTTTTCACAAGACGCCGCCGACACAACGCCAAGCGCGCCCGCTGGCGGCGGAGTAACCCGCGAAACCAACTGCCGCGCTCGCGCAATCGCCGGGAAACGGCGCCTCCGTATGTTGTGACCATCGAAGGACGGCATTCCGCCGGCCGAGGAACAAACGGAGAGTGTCATGAACAACGTCATCGAGCTGAACATCGCCGAGATCGACATCGTGGTCGGCGGCGCCGGCGCCATCCAGGCTGCCACCCTGCAGCAAACGAGCACCTTCAGCCGCCCGGCTGCAACGATGGTGTACATTCCCAACAAGACCTTCAACGCCGGCTCGATGTCGGTGCCGTCCTTCGACCTCAGCGCGTTCCGTGCCAGCATCGAGGGCCTTCGCTGAACCGCCACCTCCCTCGCGTACCACACAGGCGGCGCCTCCCGACCAGGGACGGCGCCGCAGGCCTGTCCGGCGGCTGCGATGTTGCGTGACGCACGCCGCCGAGCGTAGGAGGAAGCAGGCGCCGTCACCGCAGCGCCGTCTGCCATTCCAGGATGAACGCCATGCAGCCAAGACCGGGCATCACGCCTGCCCTCGCCCGCTTCGTCGTCGACACGCGCTGGGAGGACATTCCCGAACGAGCGCGTCACGAGGCCAAGCGCGCATTGCTCAATTTCTTCGCCGTCGCCCTCGCGGGCTGCCGCACCGAGCCGGTCGAGCTCGCCTTGAAGACCCTCGCCGAGTTCTCCGGCGGCAGGCAGGCGACCGTGATCGGCCGCGGCGAGCGGATCGATGCGCTGAGTGCCGCCTTCCTCAACGGCGCCGGTGCCAACGTGTTCGACTATTGCGACACCCATCTGCCGACCGTCGTGCATCCGACAGCGCCGCTTGCACCGGCGCTGCTTGCGCTCGCCGAGCTGCGTCGGGTGAGCGGGCCGGAGCTGCTCGCGGCCTTCGTGCTGGGCTTCGAGATCGAATGCCGGGTCGGCCTGGCCGTGTCGCCCGGTCACTATCCGCGCGGCTGGCACATCACCTCGACCTGCGGCGTGTTCGGCTCGGCAGCCGGCGCGGCGCGCCTGCTCGCCCTCTCTGCCGATCGCACCGTATGGGCGCTGGGCAGTGCGGCGACGCAGTCGGGCGGCCTCTGCGAATGTCTCGGCTGGCCGGCCAAGAGCGTCAGCGTCGGCAACGCCGCGCGCAACGGCCTGCTCGCGGCTCTGCTCGCCGACAATGGTTTCAGCGGGCCGGCCGAGCCGATCGCCGGTGCGCAGGGCTTCCTCGCCGCCATGGGCGAGCCGCCCAACTGGCCGGCCCTCACCGACAGGCTCGGCGAGACCTGGGAGGTGACCGAGAACTCGCTCAAGCCCTACCCCGCCGGCTTCGTGATCCATCCGGTGCTCGATTGCGCGCTCGACTGGCGCCGGCAGAATCCCGACGCCCAGGTCGAGCGCATCGCCGTGCGCGGCAATCCGCTGCTGCTGCAACGCACCGACCGGCCGAACGTCGCCACCGGCCGCGAATCGCAGGTCAGCCTGCAGCATGCAGTGGCGGCCGCGCTGGTGCTCGGCAAGGCCGGTCTCGATCAATTCACCGATGCCTGCGTCAACGATCCGGAGGTAGGCGCCATGCGACAACGGATCGAGGTCGCGAGTGACCCGGCGATCTCGACCATCGCCGCGGAAGTCGACGTCTGGGCATCCGACGGCAAGAAGCACACCCTGTCGACGAAGGCGGCGCGCGGCAGCACCGCCAACCCGCTGAAGGATTCCGACATCGAGCGCAAGCTGATCGACGAAGCACGGAGCTGGCAGGCCAATCATGACATCCGCCCCCTGATCGACGCGGTATGGGCACTCGACAAGAGCGACGACGTGTCGAGTCTCGCGGCGCTCACCGTACCTCGGTCGTGATCGACATCGTCGAACGACGCGCCATTCGGGCGCTCATCCTGACGCCCGAACGGGAAGTGCTTCTCATACGAATCCGAGCGCCGCAGGGCGGCGAACCGTTCTGGATCGCGCCCGGCGGCGGTATGGAGCCGGACGAGACGCAGGAGCAGGCCTTGAAGCGCGAGCTCGCCGAGGAACTCGGGCCGCTGTACTTCGAAGCCGGACCAGTCGTCTGGCGGCGTCATCACACCTTCAATTGGGGCGAACGTCGGCTGTCGCAACGCGAGCAGTACAGGGTGGTCCATGTCGATCGCTTCGACCCGGTGATGAGCGACGAAGTGGAAGCCAAGGTCTTCCAGGCCTTTCGCTGGTGGCCGATCGCCGCGCTCGCGCGAACGAGCGAGAGGGTGACGCCACGGGCGCTGGCCGCGATTCTCAACGCCTATCTGAGCGGCGGCGCCCCCGATCCGCTGCCCGACGAGGAAGTGCTGGTCGACTGAGCCCGTCGCCTCACGGCTGTGCCGGCTTGCGACCGACGACGCAGTGCATCGGATGGGCCATGAACAACAGGCCCTGATCCCGCGCCTCGTTGCGCGCGCGGCGCCACGTCGCCGTCTCGTCGGGCGTCAGGGAGGCCAGCAGATGGTCCTCGCGATAGCGCCAGATCGGACCATCCGGCCGATCGAGCGTGACCAGGGACGGAAAACAGACGAGATCCGCCAACCCCGCCAGGCGCGCCCGGCGATAGAGGCTCGCATCGGCAACGCCGTTGGCGGCAACCGATTGCGGCGGCGTCACCATCCTGTGCCGAAAAGGCTCCGGCATCGCCACGCTCCACCATTGCGGCAGGTCGATCGAGCGCACGATCACGCCGACGCGGCCGCCCGGCCGGGCCACCCGCACCATCTCGGCCAACGCCCGATCGGCATCGCACTCTTCGAGCACGGTGATCGAGAACAGGCAATCGAACGAGGCGTCGGCGAAGGGTAAAGCCTCGGCGCTGCCGGGAGCGAAGTGGATGGCCGCCCCCAAGCCGTCCTCGTGCGCCAGCGCCGCCGCCTCGCCGAGCAGGAAGCGATTGACATCGATCGCGGTGATCGGGTTGGCAGCGCCAAGGCGCCTTGCCAGCAGTCGGTCGAGCGAGCCGGCGCCGCAGCCGACATCGAGGATCGTCTCGCCCGGCGCCGGCGCCATCAGATCGATCAAGGTGCGGAACATCGCCTGGTAGGTCGGCGCGCGGGCGCGATCCTCGAGCGCCGCGACACCGCCGAGATATCGTCCGCTCAAGGTGACCACGGTGAAGCGCTGCGCCAGCGCCGCCACCGCCGGCACCCATTGCGACGGAGCAAGAAAGAACGGCAAGAGCAGCAGCGCCGGACCGGATCCCTCCAGCCGATAGGCGATGCCGGCATGCGTGCCCTCGCGAACGGTGCGACTCGCCGGAACGTCGGCGTCGTTCGCTTCTAGCAGCGCCGTCATCTCGCGCACGATCTCGTCTGTCCGGTCGGCCACCACGTCGGCCCAGCCCGGCGCGTCGTAGCCCGCGAGCACGTGTCGCCGCGCGCCGGGCAGCCGCGACGCCGCGCCCGCCGTCATCTCGGCGCTGAGCCCGCCCTGCCCGCTCAGCATCAGCAGACGATCGTCGATCGCCGCGAAGGGATCGGGATCGAGACGGGTCGGCACGCACAGCACCACGCCACCCAGCCGCTCGGGATGGCGGGCCGCGAGCTCGGCGATATCGCCCGGCATCTGCGTGGCGACATGGGCAACGCCCAAGCCGAGATGATCCCACAAGGCGATCAGCCGCTCGGTGGGCGACATCGTCTCTTCTCTTGCCACGCGAACCTCACTTCTACTCGATGCCGTTGCGACCGTGCTTCAGGAACGCCGGTCGCGCCGAAAGACGTTCGTAGTACCCCGACACCGCGGGAAAATCCGGACGCTCCACGGGAGTCATGAACCAGCGATTGACCGACAGGCCGATCGGGATATCGGCCAACGTGAAGGTCGCGCCGGCAACATAGGCGCCGGTGACCGCGAGCTGGCTGTCGAGGATGCCGAGCATGCGCGTCCAGGTCCGCTGCGACCGCCCGATCTGGACACGATCCGTGAAGGCCGGATCGCGTCGCACGATCGCCGAGAAGGCGTAGCGCCACGCCGAGTTGAATTCGGTTGCCTGCCAGTCGATCCAGCGGTCGACCTCGGCGCGCGCCCGCGGCTCCATCGGCAGCAACGCATGCGCCGCCCATTTGCCGGCGAGATGGCGGATGATGCTGTTGCTCTCCCACAGCACGAAGTCGCCGTCGACGATCACAGGCACGAGACCGTTCGGGTTCTGCGCCAGCTGCGGCCCGCTGTCGGTACGCTGATAGGCGATGCCGATCTCCTCGCAGGTCCACAGCACCTTGCGCACGTTGATCGAAGTCGCCTTGCCGAGGACCCTGAGCATCGCCTTCATTTTACTCCGCTACGATAGGCCTGGCCTTGGCAGCGCACCACAGGGCCACAGCCAGTGTGCCAGAGCGAGCGGCTGACTGCCGTCGGCGCATTGCCGGCGAGCCCACTCACAGGAACGACATCCCGCCGCTCAGGGCCACGGTCTGGCCAGTCATGTAAGCGTTGCCGACCAGCATCATCACCACCTGCGCGCACTCCTCGGGTGTGCCGAAACGGCCGAGCGGGATGCGCGCCGGCGACGCGGCGACACCGCCGCGCACCATGTCGGTCTCGATCAGGGACGGCGCCACGGCATTCACGGTGATGCCGTCCTTGACCAGCCGGGCAGCGTAGCCGCGCGTCATGCCCTCCATACCCGCCTTCGAGGCATTGTAGTGTGGCCCAACGCCACCGGCTCCGCGTGCCGCACCGGAGGAGATGTTGACGATGCGGCCCCACTTGCGTGCCCGCATGCCGGGCACGACGGCCTGTGTGCACAGGAACACGGACTTCAGATTTACCGCGATGGTCGTATCGAAATCCGCCTCCGAGAGATCGTCGAGGCTACGCACCAGGCCGACGCCGGCGTTGTTGACCAGCACGTCCACCGGGCCGAACTCGCGTTCGACAGTCGCCATCATCGCTGACACGTCGGCAGCCTGAGACACATCGGCCTTGGCCAGAATCGCCCTTCCACCGACGCCGCGGATCGCCTCGACCACGTTCCGCGCCTCGGTCTCCCGCTCGCGATAATTCACGGCAACGCCGGCGCCTGCTTCGGCCAGCGAAATCGCGATGGCGCGACCGATGCCGCGCGATCCCCCCGTCACCAATGCAACCCGGTTGTTCAGCAACGCCATTGCTTGCGCTCCATATCCAATCGACCCCGTGGGCCGTCCATGTTACGCCATCCCAACCTACAGGAGATTTTCATGCAGCGACTTGGCTTTGGCGCCTTCCTCGCCCCGCACCATCCGATCGGCGAGAACCCGACCCTGCAATTCCGCCGCGACCTCAAGTTCGTCGAGCACCTCGACGAGCTCGGCTACGACGAGTTCTGGTGCGGCGAGCACCATTCGAGCGGCTGGGAGATGATCGCCTCGCCGGAGATGTTTCTCGCCGCCGCCGGCGAGCGCACCAAGCGCATCAAGCTCGCCACCGGCGTGATCTCGCTGCCCTACCATCACCCCTACAACGTCGCCCAGCGCATGGTGCAGCTCGATCATATGACCGGCGGCCGCGCCATCTTCGGCTCCGGCCCGGGAGCACTGCCGTCCGACGCGCACACGCTCGGCATCGATCCGATGGTCCAGCGCGACCGCCAGGACGATGCGATCGACGTCATCCGCCGCCTGATGCGCGGCGAGCGCGTCACCCGGAAAACCGATTGGTACACTCTGCAGGATGCCGCCCTGCAGCTCCTGCCGCTGCAGGAGGATATGCCCTTCGCCGTCGCTTCCCAGATCAGCCCGTCGGGCATGACGCTGGCCGGCAAATACGGCATCGGCATCATCTCGCTCGGCTCGATGTCGGACCAGGGTCTGCTCGCCCTGCCGACGCAGTGGGGCTTCGCCGAAGCGGCCGCCAAGAAGCACGGCACCACGATCGACCGCAAGAACTGGCGCGTGCTGCTCAACTGGCACGTCGCCGAGACCCGCGAGGAGGCGCGCCAGCAGGCCAGGCACGGACTGATGAAGTGGCACAACGAGTACATCACCGGCACGCTGCAGCGGCCTGGCTCGGTGCCGTTCACCTCGCCCGACGAGGCGGTCGACAAGACGGCGTTCGTCGAGGGCGCGGCGTCGACCATCGGCACACCCGACGACCTGGTGAAGATGATCAAGTCGGTCTACGACAAGAGCGGCGGCTTCGGCACCGTCGTGGGCTTCGTGCACGACTGGGCCAACCCGGAGAACACCTTCCGGAGCTGGGATCTGGTGGCGCGATACGTCATCCCCGAGATCAACGGCTACGTCGCCAAGCTGCGCGAATCGCAGAAGTTCCTGATCGACAATCGCGCCGTGTTCGATCGTGCCGGCCAAGCCATCATGGCCAAGATCATGGAGAACAAGGACGCTGCCGAGGCGCTCAAGGTCACCGATTCGCCACGCTTCGCCGCCGCCAACGCCGCGGTGCCTAAAGGACTTGGCAAGCAGGCGGCCGAGTAGCCTCCACGACGACGGGCTGTCTCGAGGCGACAGCCCACCACGGCTTTTCGACAGGGTCCCCCGCTCCCACGAACGGGGGACTTTTTTTGCGCCTGACGAGGACTGTCATCGTTCTGTCAGATAATTCGACTATTCCATGATAATGGAAATGAACCAAGCTGTAGCCGGCTTCGCGGCGCTGGCGCAAGAGACCAGGCTCGACCTGATGCGGCTGCTCGCCTCGCGCGGCCCGTCCGGCATGGCGGCCGGTGAGATTGCCGCCGAGCTGAGGCAACCGCCCTCGACCCTCTCCTTCCATCTTTCGGCGCTGGAGCAGGCGCAGCTCGTGCAGTCGACGCGCCAAGGGCGCCACGTCATCTACGCGGTACGCTTCTTCGGCCTGCGCTCGCTGTTCAGCTTCCTCACCGAGACCTGCTGCGGCGGCCGTCCCGAGTTGTGCGGCGACCTGGCTCGCCTACTTCCTGACGACCCGCCCGATCGGCAACCCATGACCGCTACCTTCAACGTCCTGTTCCTGTGCACACACAACTCGGCGCGCTCGCAGATGGCCCAGGCGATCCTGGAGAAGATCAGCCGGGGCAAGTTCAACGCCTACTCCGCGGGCTCGCATCCGGCCCGCACGCCCCTGCCCGACGTCATCGAGAAGCTCGAGACGCTGGGCCACGATGTCTCTGGCCTGCGCTGCAAGTCGTGGAACGAGTTCACCGGCCCGGACGCGCCGCGCATGGACTTCGTCATCGCGCTCTGCGACACGCTGCACGGCCAGGATTGTCCCGACGTCGGCGCCAATCCCATCACGGCCGCCTGGCCGTTGCCCGACCCCACCAAGTTCAAAGGCACGCCGGCCGAACGCGCCACCATGATCAACGAGCTCTACGGAATGATCCGCCGCCGCCTCGAGATCTTCATCAACCTGCCGCACGCCTCGCTCGACCATATGGCGCTGAAGAAGCGCCTCGACGAGCTGGGCGACAGTCGGCGGGCGCCGATCTAGGGGAGACTATCATGCGAGTAGGCATCAACGGCATGGGTCGCATGGGTCGCCTCGCCCTGCGCGCGGCGATGGGCGGTCTACGCCGCGTCGCGGGCGATCCGCGTGCCGCCAATCGGCTCGATGTCGTCCATCTCAACGAGATCAAGGGCGGTGCGGCAGCAACGGCACACCTGCTCGAGTTCGACAGCATCCACGGACGATGGCATGCCGATTTCGGCCTCGAGAACGACAAGACGATTCGCGTCGACAACAAGTCGCTGAGCTTCAGCACCGCAGCACAGCCGGGTGACGTGCCATGGGGCGACCTCGGCTGCGAGATGGTGCTGGAATGCACCGGCAAGTTCCTGAAGCCGGCAGACCTCGAGCCGTACTTCGAGCGCGGCGTGAAGCGCGTCATCGTCGCCGCCCCAGTCAAGGACGCGGCGGCGCTCAACGTCGTCGTCGGCGTCAACGACCAGCTCTACGACCCGGCGCGCCATCGCCTGCTGACGGCAGCGTCCTGCACGACCAACTGCCTCGCGCCGGTGGTCAAGGTCGTGCACGAGGCAATCGGCATCCGGCACGGCCAGATCACCACCATCCACGATCCGACGAACACCAATGTGGTTGTCGACGCGCCGCACAAGGATTTGCGCCGCGCCCGCTCGGCGATGACCTCGCTGGCACCGACCACGACCGGCAGCGCCACGGCGATTGCGCTGATCTACCCCGAGCTCAAGGGCAAGCTGAACGGCCACGCCGTGCGCGCCCCCGTCCTCAACGCCAGCCTGACCGACTGCGTGTTCGAGCTGAAGCGCGCCACCAGCGAGGCCGAGGTCAACGGCCTGTTCGCCGCCGCCGCGCGCGGGCCGCTCGCCGGCATCCTGGGTTACGAGACGCGCCCCCTGGTCTCGGCCGACTACTGCAACGATACCAGGAGCTCGATCGTCGATGGCCCGAGCACGATGGTGACCGATGGCACGCTACTCAAGGTCTACGCCTGGTACGATAACGAGATCGGCTATGTCTGCCGCATGGTCGATCTCGCCACCATCGTGGTCGACGCGGAGGCGTGATGGTCCCGGCGGTCCGCGACTACCTCACCGTCACGGCGTCGTACTGGGGCTTCACCCTGGTCGACGGCGCGCTGCGCATGGTTGTGCTGCTGCACTTCTTCAAGCTCGGCTACTCGCCCTTCACCCTTGCCTTCCTGTTCCTGCTCTACGAGTTCGCCGGCATCGTCGCCAACTTGGCCGGCGGTTGGCTGGCCGTTCGCTTCGGCATCCCACGCATGCTGCTGGCCGGCCAGGCGCTGCAGATCGGCGGGCTCGTCATGCTGTCGGCGCTCGATCCGGGCTGGAGTGCCGCAGCCTCCGTCGCCTGGGTGATCGCCGCTCAGGGAATCGCCGGTCTCGCCAAGGATTTCACCAAGACGGCCTCGAAATCGGCCATCAAGGCGACGGCCGCCCAAGGCACGGGGCAGCTCTTTCACTGGGTTGCCTGGTTCACCGGCTCGAAGAACGCCATGAAGGGCCTGGGCTTCTTCGTCGGCGGCCTGCTGCTCGATCTCGTGGGCTTCAAGCCGGCGTTGTGGATGATGGCCGGCGTGATCGCAGTTGTCCTGGTGGTGGGACTGACCACTCTGCCGCGTCACCTCGGCAAGGCCAAGCCGTCGAGGACGGTGCGCGAGCTCTTTGCCAAGTCGCGCGGCGTGAACCTGCTGGCTGCGGCGCGCATCTTCCTGTTCGGCGCACGCGACGTGTGGTTCGTGGTCGGGCTGCCGGTGTTCCTCTATGCCGCCGGCTGGCGCTTCGTCGAGGTCGGTGGCTTTCTCGCCGCCTGGACCATCGCTTACGGCGGCATCCAAGCAATCGCGCCGCGCCTGGTGACCCGAAGCGCCGATGGGCTGAGCCGCGAAGTGCCGAACGCGCGCCTGTGGGCCGGCGTGCTGGCCGCCGTGCCGCTGGCGCTCGCGATCCTCCTGCAGCGACCGGACCTGTGGCGTCCCGATCTCGTCGTCGTCGCGGGGCTCGCGCTGTTCGGCCTGCCGTTTGCCGTGAACTCCTCCCTGCACTCCTATCTGATCCTGGCCTACGCGGGCTCGGAAAAGGCCGCCGAGGATGTCGGCTTCTACTATGCCGCCAACGCGACCGGCCGGCTCGTCGGCATTCTGCTGTCCGGCGCTCTCTATCAGGTGGGCGGCATGGTTGCCTGCCTGCTCGGGTCGGCGGCCATGCTGATCGCCTGCTGGGCCGTCACCTTCGTGCTGCCGGCGCGCGCGTCCGGCGCGCCATCGCCCGCTTGACCGATCGACAAAGATTCGATTATTCGCGAATTATGGAATTATTTTCGGTCCTGCCTCATGTCGCTGTTTGAGCGCTACCTCACCGTCTGGGTCGCCCTCTGCATTGTCGCCGGCATTGCCCTTGGTCACCTTTTCCCCGGACTTTTCCACGCCATCGGCGCGGCCGAGGTTGCGCACGTCAACTTGCCGGTCGCCGTCCTGATCTGGCTGATGATCATTCCCATGCTGGTGAAGGTCGACTTCGCCGCCATCGGCAAGGTGCGCGAGCACTGGCGCGGCATCGGCGTTACGCTGTTCATCAATTGGGCGGTCAAGCCCTTCTCCATGGCCGCCCTCGGCTGGCTGTTCGTCGGCTGGCTGTTCCGGCCGTGGCTGCCGGCCGACCAGATCGACAGCTACATTGCGGGCCTCATCCTTCTCGCCGCCGCGCCCTGCACCGCCATGGTGTTCGTTTGGAGCAACCTGTCGGACGGCGAGCCCGACTTCACGCTGACACAGGTCGCCCTGAACGACACGATCATGGTGTTCGCCTTCGCGCCCATCGTCGGCCTGCTGCTCGGCCTCTCCGCTATCCGCGTGCCGTGGGAGACGCTGCTGCTGTCGGTCGGGCTCTACATCGTCGTGCCCGTCGTCCTGGCCCAGATCGTCCGCGGCCGCGTGCTGTCGCAGGCCGGTGCGCAAGGCCTCGGCGCACTGCTCGCCCGCCTGCAGCCGCTCTCGCTCGTGGCCCTGCTCACGACATTGGTGTTGCTGTTCGGCTTCCAGGGCGAGCAGATCATCGCGCAGCCGCTGATCATCGCCCTGCTCGCCGTGCCAATCCTCATCCAGGTCTATTTCAATTCGGGGCTCGCCTACCTGCTGAACCGCGCCACGGGCGAAGCCCATTGCGTGGCCGCCCCCTCCGCTCTGATCGGCGCCAGCAACTTTTTCGAGCTGGCCGTGGCCGCGGCGATCAGCCTGTTCGGCTTCTCCTCGGGCGCCGCGCTGGCGACCGTCGTTGGCGTCCTGATCGAGGTGCCGGTCATGCTGTCGGTCGTGAAGATCGTGAACGCGAGCAAGGGCTGGTACGACAGCGGTGCTGCCGTGCGCCGAGCCGGGGCGCCGGGCGCGGGTGGCGAACGTTGATTCGCCCCCTCAATTATTTCCAATATTCTAGAAATACGGTTGACAGCCGCCGTCCGCGCACTACATTGGCATCATGAAGCTCGACGATGCCGCCGCCCGCCTGGAAGCCTTGGGCAACCCGACTCGCCTGAAGATCTATCGGATCCTGGTGCGGGCGGGCGAAGAGGGCTTGCCGGTCGGCCGGCTGCAGGAGCGGCTGGAGATCGCCGCCTCGACGTTGTCGCACCACCTCAAGGCGCTGATCGCCGTCGGTCTCGTAACCCAGACGCGCGAAGGCACGACGCTGATCTGCCACGCCAACTACGACCTGATGCGCGGCCTGATCGACTACATGGTCGCCGAATGCTGCGCCGAAGGCACCTGCCCGCCGCGCGTGCCCAAGCCGTCGAAGGTCGCTGCCTGAAAATTTTTTGCCGATTTATTTCGATGATTCCGGGAATACAGGAGAAAGCCATGCCCAACTCGCTGAACAAGACCAAGACCGTTGCCATCCTGGGCGCAGGCCCTGTCGGCCTCGCCGCCGCCGCCCACGTCCTCGAGCGCGGCATGAAGCCCGTCGTGCTGGAAGCAGGCCCGGAGGCGGGCCACGCCGTGCGCCAGTGGAGCCATGTGCGCATGTTCTCGCCGTGGGAATACAACATCGACAAGGCCGCCGAGCGGCTGCTCACCGCTGCCGGCTGGAACTCCCCGGCACCCGATCACTATCCGACGGGCGGAGAGCTGGTGGCGCAGTATCTCGAGCCGCTGGCAACCCGTACCCAGCTCAAGGATCACATCCGCACCAGCAGCCTGGTCACCGCGGTCGGCCGCTCCGGCTTCGACAAGATGAAGAGCAACGGTCGCGCCTTCGAGCCTTTCACGGTCCACTACCAGAACGGCAAGGGGCCGGAATCGCTCAAGGCCGACGCGGTGATCGACTCGACCGGCACGTGGTTCACGCCCAACCCGGCCGGCGCCGACGGTCTGCAAGCCATCGGCGAGCGCGACGTGCAGGACCGCATCGCCTACGGCATGCCCGACGTGCTGGGCCGCGAGCGCGCTCGCTATGCCGGCCGGATCGTCGCCGTGCTGGGCTCCGGTCATTCGGCGATCGGCACGCTGATCGACCTGGCGAGGCTCAAGGACGAGGTGCCGACCACCGAGGTGATCTGGCTGATGCGCGGCGACAAGCCGGAGAAGGCCTTCGGCGGCGGCGCCAACGACAAGCTCGCCGCCCGCGGCGCGCTCGGCGTCGCCTTCGCGGCCTTGGCGGCGTCGGGCAAGATCTGCATCGAGGCGGGCTTCCGCGTCTCCCATCTCGGCCGTCACGGTGACAAGCTGCGTGTCGGTACCGGCGGCGCTTGCTGCGGTCGCCATGTCATGGTCGACGAGCTCGTGGTGTCGACCGGCTTCCGGCCGGACTTCGATTTCCTGCGCGAGGTGCGCCTCGCGCTCGATCCCGTGGTCGAATGCCCGCCTGCCCTGGCACCGCTGATCGATCCCAACATCCATAGTTGCGGCACGGTGCGTCCGCACGGCGCACGCGAGCTGGCCCAGCCCGATCCCGGCTTCTACTTCGCCGGCATGAAAAGCTACGGTCGTGCGCCCACATTCCTCATGATGACGGGCTACGAGCAGGTGCGCTCGATCGTCGCCGACATCGCCGGCGACAAGGAAGCCGCCGACCGCGTCGAGCTGGTGCTGCCGGAGACGGGCGTGTGCTCGGGGCCCGGCCCCATCGCGGGCCTTCCGCAAGCCGAAGCCGCGGCCGCCGGCTGCTGCGGCGGCCCGCCGCCGGAGCCCGCCAGCGGCTGCTGCGTGGCCGACGTCCAGGCCAAGGCCGAAAGCAAGAAGGGCTGCGGCTGCGGTTGAGCGCGCTGGCGACCCTTTCTCGTGACTCCCCTGCCTCGAGCGCAGCGCCCTCATCCACCTCCCCAGCGTAGCTGGGGAGGTGTCGCCGTCTCACGGCGACGGAGGGGTCACGGGTCACCACTACATGACTCCTCCGTCCGCGCAGACGCGGACACCTCCCCAGCATAGCTGGGGAGGAATACGAACATGCTTCCCTCGCGCCGGCTTGCCACCGTGATCGTCCTGGGCTCGACGCAGACGCTGGCCTGGGCGTCGAGCTACTACCTGCCGGCCATACTGGCCGACGAGATCGCACGCGACACCGGCGTCTCGACGACGTGGCTGTTCGCAAGCTTCTCGGTCTCGCTGGTGATTTCAGCCATTCTGGGGCCGCGCGCCGGCCGGCTGATCGATCGCGGCAGCGGCAACGCGGTGCTGGCCGTCTCCAATCTCCTGTTCGCCGGCGGTCTGGTCCTGCTGGCCGTCGCGCACTCCTTGCTCACACTGCAGCTTGCCTGGGTCGTGTTGGGCGTCGGCATGGGGATAGGCCTCTACGACGCGGCCTTCGCCGTCCTCGGCCGCATCTACGGCACCGGCGCGCGCGGCGCCATCACCGGCATCACCCTGCTCGCGGGCTTCGCCAGCACGATCGGCTGGCCACTCACCGCCTGGGGCGCCGCCACCATCGGCTGGCGCGACACCTGCCTCGCCTGGGCAGCCCTTCATCTGCTCGTCGCTCTGCCGCTGAACTACTGGTCTCTGCCAAGGCCGGCTCTGCCGGCTGCCGGCAAGCACACCGTCGATGCCCCGGTGCCGATCGACCGGCCGATGGTCCTGCTGGCCTTCGCCTTTGCCGCGGCCTGGGTGGTCACCGCCGGAATGGCCGCGCACTTCCCGCGCATCCTGGAAGCAGCCGGCGCCTCGCCGACGCAGGCCATTGCCGCCGGTGCGCTGATCGGCCCGGCGCAGGTGGCGGCCCGGTTGCTCGAAGCAGGGCCGTTGGCGCGCTTCCACCCTCTGATCTCCGCGCGTCTCGCCGCGCTCACTCACCCGGTCGGCGTGATCGTTCTGCTGGCCTTCGGCGGCGGCGTGACGTCGAGCGCGTTCGCGATCCTGCACGGCTCGGGCAACGGCATCCTCACCATCGCGCGTGGAACGGTGCCGCTCGCCCTCTTCGGGCCGGAGAGCTACGGCTATCGCCTGGGGCTGATCGGCCTGCCGTCGCGCTTCCTGTCGGCGCTGGCACCATTTGCCTTCGCCGTGCTGCTCGACCATATCGGCGCGAACGTCCTGCTCGTGACGGCAGCACTCAGCCTCGCGGCCTGTCTGGCCTTGTGCGCCCTGCGCGTTCCCCGCCAAGCTGCGGCCCATCATGCCAATTGATCGCCGGACCGCCATCCGTCTGGTCGCCATCGTCTGTGCCGCCCAGGTCTTCGTCCAGCTCGGTGCCGGCTACTGGCCGGTGCTGATGCCGGACCTCATGACGCGCTGGTCGCTCACCAACAGCGAGGCGGGCTGGATCACCTCGGCTTTCTACGCCACCTACATGGTCTCCGTGCCGGTGCTGGTCACCGCGACCGACCGGATCGATCCCAAGCGCGTCTATCTGCTGGGTGTCGGCTTCACCACGATCGCCCATTTCGCCTTCGGCCTGCTGGCCGACGGCTTCTGGTCGGCGCTGGCACTGCGCGGCCTGGCCGGCTTCGGCTGGGCCGGAACCTACATGACCGGCCTCAAGCTGCTCGCCGATCAGGTCGACGCCAAGATGATGTCGCGCGCGGTGACCGGCCATGCCGCCAGCATCGGCATCTCCGGCGCGGCGTCCTACTTGATGGGCGATCTGCTCGCCGACGCCTTCGGCTGGAGGATTGCCTTCGCCAGCGCCGGGGCAACTGCGGCCATCGCCTGGATCACGGTGGCCCTGATGGTGCCCGGCCGCCTGCCCGCCGCCAAGCCCGCCGGCTCGGTCGCAGCAATGTTCGATTTCCGCCCCGTACTGCGCAACCGCTCGGCCTTCGCCTACTCACTCGCCTACTGCGTCCATACGCTGGAGATGAATGCGCTGCGCGGCTGGGGAGTGGCCTTCCTCGTCTGGGTCGCTGCGAGCAGCGGCGCGACGGAAGGGCTGCTGTCTCCGGCTGTCGTCGTGACAGTGCTCGGCCTGCTCGGCACGCTGATGAGCGTGTTGGGCAACGAGGCCTCGATCCGCTTCGGGCGTCGCCGGCTGATCGTCGTCGCCATGATGCTGTCGATCGCGGTCGGCGCGGTGATCGGCTTCCTCGGCTCGCTCGGCTACTGGATCGCGGTCGCGCTCATCGTGCTCTACGGCATGATCATCTGGCTCGATTCGTCGTCCCTGACAGCCGGTGCGGCCGGCTCAGCCGATCCCGCGCGGCGAGGCGCGACGCTCGCCGTCCATTCGATGCTGGGCTATGGCGGCGGTTTCGTCGGCCCGCTGGCGATCGGCTGGACGCTCGACCTGGCGGGCGGCATGTCGCCCGTGGCCTGGGGGCTCGCCTGGGCCGTGGTAGCGATTCTGATGGCGCTCGCGTTGATCGCGTTCCTGCGCATCCGGCCACGCGGTCTCGAGGGAGACGCCGCACCGCGAGCGTGATCACGGCGAGCGCTTGGCGCCTCGCCGCGTGCGGCTGTCGTCGCCGAACGCCTGAAAGAGTTGCGCGCGCAGCCAGCGGTTGGCCGGATCGTCGTCGCTGTCGGCGTGCCAGTAGGCATAGGTGTCGAACGCCGCGACGGTGAGCGGAAAGGGCATCAGCCGATTGCCGAAATGCGGGTTGACGATGCGGGCATAACGCTCGGGCATGGTGAGCGCGAGGTCGGTGGCCGCGACCGCGCGACACGCGGCGAAATAGTTCTGGCAGCGCAGGCGCACGCGCCGCCGCAGATCCTGGCGCGACAGCTCGAAGTCCTCCACCGACAGCCCGCGACGACGTTGCGACACCTGGATGTGATCGAGCGCCAGATAGGTCTCGAGCCCGAGCGTCCTGCCGACCTTGGGATGCCCCCGCCGAAGCGCGACCATCAGACGTTCCGACCCCAGACGCAAACGCCTGATCTCGTCGGGCAGCGGCAGCAGGACGTCGATCACGAGATCGAGCGTACCGGCCGCCAGCTCGCGCTCCATCTCGCGGCGATCCGGCCTCACCAGGCTGATGTCGACGCGCGGCGCGGCGCGGCCGATCGCGCGCATCAGGGCTGGCGCCACGATCGGCTCGGCCACGCCCTGCAGGCCGATGGTGAAGCGCTTGCTGACCGAACCGGCATCGAAGCTGCCGGTCGATGCCAGCGAGGTCTCGAAGCCCTGCAGGGCGTCGCGCACGGAGCCGATCATCTGCCGCGCCCGCGGCGTCGGCGTCATCGCGTGGCCATTGCGCACGAACAGCGGATCGCCGGTGAGACCACGCAGGCGGGCGAGCGCGTGGCTGATCGCGGGCTGCGACAGGCTGAGCTGCCGGCCCGCGCGCGTGATGCTGCCCTCCGAGAAGATCGCGTCGAACACCACGAACAGATTCAGGTCGACACGCGATAAATGCATAGCATTCATATCGTGCTATTCTATCAATTCATTTGATGGATGATAGGGGCAGGACGATCCTCCGACAACCGCAGTCGAGGAGGACGCGATGGATTTCGACCACACGCCCAAGGTGAAGGATCTGCAAGCACGCGTGCAGGATTTCATGGACCGTCACGTCCTGCCCGTCGAGCAGCGATACCAGCAAGAGCTGCGCGCCAACGGCCAATGGCACACGCCGCCGGTGCTCGAGGAGCTGAAGGCCAAGGCGAAGCTCGAAGGGCTGTGGAACCTGTTCCTGCCCGGCGAGCACGGCGCGGGCCTCACCAATCTCGAGTACGCGCCTCTGTGCGAGATCATGGGGCGGATCGACTGGGCTCCCGAAGCGTTCAACTGCTCGGCGCCCGACACCGGCAACATGGAGACGATCGAACGCTACGGCAGCGCGGCGCAGAAGAAGCGGTGGCTCGAGCCCTTGCTCGACGGGTCGATCCGCTCCTGCTTCGCCATGACCGAGCCCGCCGTCGCCTCGTCCGACGCCACCAACATCGAGTGCCGCATCGAGCGGCGCGGCGATCGCTATGTCGTCAACGGTCGCAAATGGTGGTCGTCGGGTGCGCTCAATCCGCGCTGCAAGGTGTTCATCGTCATGGGCAAGACCGACCCCAAGACCCCCGACCGCTACCGCCAGCAATCGATGATCCTGGTGCCGCGCGAGGCCAAGGGGATCACCGTCGTGCGCTCGCTGCCGGTGTTCGGCTTCGACGACGCCCCGCATGGGCACGGCGAGGTGGTGTTCGACAATGTCGAGGTGCCGCTCGACAATATCCTGCTGGGCGAAGGCCGCGGCTTCGAGATCGCGCAGGGCCGGCTCGGACCGGGCCGCATCCACCATTGCATGCGCGCGATCGGCCAGGCCGAGGCGGCGCTGGAGAAGATGTGTCGCCGCGTGAAGTCGCGCACGGCCTTCGGCCGCGCGCTTGCCGAGCAGACGGTGACCCTGGAGCGCATCGCCGAGGCGCGTATCGCCATCGAGCAGGCCCGCCTGCTGGTGCTCATGGCAGCCGACAAGATGGACAAGGTCGGCAACAAGTCGGCGCTGGCCGAGATCGCCATGATCAAGGTCGCCGCGCCCAACATGCTGTGTCGCGTCCTCGATTATGCCATCCAGGCGCACGGCGGCGCCGGCGTGACCGAGGACTTTGGCCTGGGTTCCGCTTTCGCCGGAGCCCGCGCCATGCGCATCTTCGACGGTCCCGACGAGGTCCATCGCAACCAGATCGGCCGTATCGAGCTCAGGAAGTACAACTAGTTCGCACACCTCCCCAGCTTCACTGGGGAGGTGTCGCCGTCTTACGGCGACGGAGGGGGCAAGAGCAGCGGGACTGTGGTCTTCGACCCCTCCGTCGGCGAAGACGCCGACATCTCCCCAGCAGAGCTGGGGGAGGAGAAGGAGAACGAGGTCATGGCCCCCACCCCACCCAACGGCTTCGTGCCGCTATTCCGCAGCAGCCCGTTCCTCGATCACAACGGGCCGTTCTTCTACAAGACCAGCGACGACGGCACCTTCGTCGTAGGCGTACGCATCCAGCCCAAGCATGCCAACGGCCGCGGCAGCGCCCACGGCGGGCTGCTCATGACGATGTGCGACATCGCGCTCGGCTACCGCACGACGCGCAGCCAGACACCTTCGCCTATGCTGACCACGGCCAGTGTCACGGCCGATTTCGCCGGCTCGGCCAAGATCGGCGACTGGGTCGAGGCGCATGTCGACGTGCACAAGGTCGGCGGCCGGCTCGCCTTCGCCAATTGCTACCTGGTATGCAACGGAGAGCGTATCGTGCACGCCTCGGCGGTATTCGCCCGTACCGGCGACCGGGCGATCGAGGCGCCTCATGCCCTCCTCCCCAGCTCTGCCGGGGAGGTGTCCGCGCTTACGCGGACGGAGGGGTCTTGAATCATGCAGACGGCGGGCATCTTGCCCGCACATGGACATGATCATGAGCGGGCGAGACCCTTCGGCGAACTCAGGCCAGGCTGCCCGCGGTCCGGAAGACCATGACCCCTCCGTCGGCGAAGACGCCGACACCTCCCCAGCGAAGCTGGGGAGGAGAAGAGCTACGCCGCCCGCATCCACACCGCCGTATCGTGGAAGGCGGCGCCACCGTTGGGCGGCACGGGATCGGCACCGATCAGGGTGTTGATGCCCACCCTCTCGGGATAGGCATCGCTCGGCCAATTGCCTTCGACGATGACGACGCCCGGGCGGGCGGTGCGCGCGGCGCGGGCGGCGAGCTTGACTTCGCCGCGGGCATTGCCGAGGCGGACCATGGCGCCTTTACCCAAGCCGAGCCGGGCCGCATCGTCCTGGTGGATCAGGGCACGTGGTTCGCCTTCACGCGAGACAGAGCCCGGCGTCTCGGTGAAGGTGGTGTTGAGGAAGGCGCGCGCCGGCGGCACGACCAGCCGAAACGGCAGGTCGGCGGACGCCCGCTCGTAGTTCTCGAGGTGGTCGGGCAGCGGTCGCAGGCCAGCATGATACGGCCCGACCGCTTTCCAATCAGGCTTGAAATGGAAGCGCCCGTCACTCGACGGAAAGCCGTCGAGAAAATGCGATGCCTGGAAACCCTCGGCGCAATCCACCCAACCGCGAGC
>JAXMCO010000026.1:0-23591 GCA_046349335.1 Reyranellaceae bacterium | reverse complement strand
ACCTCCAACGCCAGCTCGATCAGCCAGGCGGCGTCGGTGGCGGCGCTCAACGGGCCGATCGACTTCATCCCCAAGAATGTCGCGGTGTTCAAGCAGCGCCGCGACCTCATCGTCTCGATGCTGAACCAGGCCCGCGGCCTGCGCTGCGCCCGGCCGGAAGGCGCCTTCTACGTCTATCCGTCGTGCGCCGGCGTGATCGGCAAGACGACACCCGACGGCAAGAAGATCGAGAACGACACGGACTTCGTGAACTACCTGCTGGAAGCCGAAGGCCTGTCGGTCGTCCAGGGCTCGGCCTTCGGCATGGGGCCGGCCTTCCGCATCTCCTATGCCACCGCGACCGACCTCCTCGAAGAGGCGGGCCGGCGCATCCAGCGCGCCTGCGGCGCACTGTCGTAGCTCGCCTCGAGGGGCTCGACGTCTATCGGCGTCGAGCCCACCCGGCCCGTGTCCCGCCAAGCCTACAGATCGATCTTGTCGACACCCCAGTCGATGCCTGCGATGTCGGGAAGCTCGCGGCCGTCGTCCTTGCCGATCTCGGCCTTGATCGCCACTTCCAGCTTGCCGTTCATGGTCGTCAGCAGTGCCGCATTGCCGTTGCGATCGGTGGCGAGATTGACCGTCTCGCCCGGATCGCTCTGTAGATCATAGAGCTCGACGTCGTTCCACTTGAAGAGCTCGTCGAGGGTCGTCGGACTATTGTGGTCGACCGGAGAGAAGTAGCGCGTGAAGCGATAGCGCCCGTCGAAGGTCGAGCGCACGTGGCCGCGCTTCGTGAGGTCGGGACGGAAGCCCTGCCGTTTCGCCTCCTCCTTCGGATCTTTCCCGGCCATGGCGGCCTTGGCGGCGAAATCGAAGACTGACGAATCGTTGCTCGCCAGGCCGCTGTAGGTGAACAGCGTCGCCGGACGCACGGCGTCGATGGCCTGGCCACCCGGGTTACCGAGCAGAGCCGAGAGGTCCTTGCCAGGTAGCGTTCGGCCGGCGAGCTCACCCGCCCGTTCGGGCTTCACGCCCGCCATGGAAAGCAATGTCGGCACGAAGTCGATGTGACTCGACAAAGACTTGCATTGCTGCCCGCCCTTTACGTCGGGATGGACGATGTAGAGCGGCAGGTGGTTGGTCTCCCGATAGGCGAACGGACCCTTGCCGCGCAGCCCGTGCGCCCCCGCCATCTCGCCATGGTCGGCCGTGAATACCACGATCGTGTTCTGCGAGAGTCCGAGCGCATCGAGCTCGCCGAGCACGGCGTGGATCGACCGGTCCACGTTGCGAATGCAGTTGATGTAGTAGTCGTTGAAGCGCTTCCAGCGCGCATCCTCCAGCGGCACATTGCCCAGGATGTAGTCCCAGATGCGATCGAACTCGGCATGCGCCTTGGGACGTCCGGGCGCGTCGAGCGGTTGACGCAAGCTGCCGGGGATCGGCACGTCCCACGTCGCCTTGTAGAGCGCATGCTCGGGTGCGCGGGCGGCCTGCAGCCGCAGCTTGCCGTTGTCCTGCACGGCCTCGCCCGGCGCATCGGTGTTGAAGTACATCACGTCGTGCGGATTGACCAAGCTCATGAACATGCACCACGGCTTGCCGCCGTCGCTGAGCGGCCGGCCCTTGGTGCGCAGCCAGTTGATGGCGCTGCCCGCGATGATGTGGTCGAAGCTGTAGCCTCCCAGCGTGTGCCCGATCAGGTCGCCCGGCGAGAAATTGTCGGCGAACCCGTATTTCTCCATGTCGGGAGTCATGAACCGCTCGATCGCCTTTGGCGTGTCGAACTCGCGCGAAAGGTGCCACTTGCCCTTATAGGCGGTGTAGTAGCCGGCCTTGCGCAGCATGTGACCGATCGTCGGCTTGTCGAAGGACAGGCTCTTCATCCACGGCACGTCGAGATTCTCGAACATGCCGTTGTCCGCTGTCTGCAGGCCGGTGAGCATAACCGAGCGCGACGAGGTGCACATCGTCGCCGGGCACTGGTGGTTGGCGAAGGCAACCCCGGTCTGCGCCAGCCGCTCGTGCCCCGGCAGCGACAGCCCGCTCGGCCAGCGCGCCTGATAGCGCTCCTGGTCCGTGAAGACGAAAAGGATATTGGGCTCTTGCGTGGCAGCCCGGATGGCGGGCGATCCAAGCGCTACCGTGCCGAGAAACGCGGTCGATGCCGCTCCCTCGAGAAATCGACGGCGGCTCGGGGCGACGGATGGCTGGGTCATGCGACTCGATCGTACCGGAACATTGAGGGCGAGCATGTATCCTTCATCCAAATTCGACGGCAAGCGGGCCAAAGTGCGCGATTGCCGGGGCACAGGAGGAGATTGCGTGCGCTGTCCGTCGATCGCGGCGAGCCGAATGGTCGGTCGGCCCGAGCGCAATCACCGAGTGACCTCGTCCATGGGAATCGCCGACAGGGAGAACAACATCGCGAGCTGGCCGGGCTGGTCATGACGCCACCGATCCCGTGCATCCATGTCGGCGCGCCGATCCGCTCGAAAGGTCTGTGGCAACAGGAACTATGAACAATTGGGAATCTTGCGGTCGACGACAAGCCGAGCAGCCACGGCGCTTCCAAACGCAGAGAACTCAAAGCGTAGCCTCGATCAGTTGGTTGTCGACGTCAAAGCCGCCGCAGCGCAGCAATCGCGCACCGCCGCATTGACTCGCTGTAACGAGAGTGAAACGATTTCCTCGACAAGGCTTCGCTCCGGCAGAGATCCGTAGCGACCATCCTCCGGAGCTTTCAGGCGCGAGCACTCGCGCGCGAAGGAGGACGTTGTCATGAACGATATCAAATCCGAGCCGATCACCGGAGGCAGACCAGGCAGCGGCGCGCATCGTGTCGTGGCGCTGTGCGGGCCGTATCTCTCGGGCAAGACCAGCCTTCTCGAGAGCATCCTCTATGCCACCGGTGCCATCGGTCGCCGCGGCTCGACGCGCGCCGGCACCTCGATCGGCGACGGCGCCGCCGAGTCGCGCAAGCGCGGCATGGGCACCGAGATCAACGTCGCCTCTGTCGAGTACCTGGGCGATCAATGGACCTTCCTCGACACGCCGGGGTCGATTGAATTCCAGCACGACGCTTTTGCGGCGCTCGCAGTGTGCGACGCAGCGGTGCTGGTGTGCGAGCCTGCGCCCGACCGCCTCGTGGCGCTGACACCTCTGTTGAAGTACATTGAGGACCGTCGCATCCCCCACGTGATCTTCGTCAACAAGATCGACTCGGCGGAAGTCCGCGTGCGCGACATGCTGGCCGCGCTGCAAGCGGTGTCGGCGCGCAAGCTCGTCCTGCGCCAGGTGCCGATCCGGCGCCCGGCGAGCGACGGCAGCGAGGAGACGGTCGGCTACGTCGACCTCGTGAGCGAGCGCGCCTATCGCTACAAGTCGAGCGGCGCGTCCGACCTGATCGAGATGCCGGCCGAGATCCTGCCGCGCGAGAACGAAGCGCGGCGCGAGATGCTCGAGGCCCTCTCGGAATTCGACGATACGCTGCTCGAGCAGTTGATCGAGGACATCGCGCCGGAGAAATCGCTGATCTACCGCGACCTGCACGACGAGTTCGGCGCCGACCAAATCTCGCCCGTGCTGTTGGGCGCAGGCGATCGAGAGAACGGCGTGCGCCGACTGCTCAAGGCGTTGCGCCACGACACGCCCTTTGTCGGCGTCACGGCGCAGCGCCGCCTCCTTCCGTCGGACGGCGGGACGACAGTGGAATGCTTCAAGGTCCTGCATCAGGCCCATGCCGGCAAGTTGTCGCTCTGCCGTGTCTGGTCGGGCAACCTGCATGAGGGCCAGAGCCTCGGCGGTCAGCGTGTCGGAACCTTGCTGCGCCCGTTCGGCCAGCGCCTCGACAAGATCCCGGAGGCCCGTGCCGGCGAGATCGTGGCACTCGCCAAGGTCGAGACCTTGGCTGCTGGTCAAGCTCTGTTCGGTGCCGGCGGTGCCGCGACGGAAGATTTTCCCGCCGCCGAGGCGCCGGTGTTCGCGCTCTCCATGGTGGCCAAAAATCGCAACGACGAGGTCAAGCTCTCCGGCGCCCTGCACAAGATCGTCGAGGAAGACCCGTCGCTGTCCTTCGAGCCGCGCGCCGAGACGCACGAGCTCCTGCTCAAGGGTCAGGGCGAGATGCATCTCAAGGTCGCGATCGACAAGCTGTCGGGCCGCTACAATGTCGCGGTCGACACGACGACGCCGCGCGTCGCCTATCGCGAGACCATCCAGGGCGGCACCCAGCAGCACGCCCGCTACAAGCGCCAGACCGGCGGCCATGGCCAGTTCGCCGACATCAAGGTCGAAGTCAAGCCGCTGCCACGCGGCTCGGGCTTCCGCTTCGTCGACAAGATCGTGGGCGGTGTCGTGCCGCGCAACTTCATCCCGGCGGTCGAGGAAGGTCTGGTCGACTACCTCAAGGAAGGCCCGCTCGGCCAGCCGGTAGTCGACGTCGAGGTCACGCTGTTCGACGGCCAGTATCACGCCGTCGACAGCTCGGAAATGTCGTTCAAGATGGCGGCGCGCATCGCCATGACCGAGGCGATGCCGAAATGCCGGCCCGTCCTGCTCGAGCCGATCCTCAAGGTCACCGTGGCGGCGCCCAGCGAGGCGACACCGCGTATTCAGCGGCTCATCACGGGCCGGCGCGGACAGCTTCTGGGCTATGATGCCCGGCCCGGCTGGGCCGGCTGGGACGAGGTCACGGCGCTGATGCCGGAGGCGGAGATCGCCGACATGATCGTCGAGATTCGCTCCGTGACCCAGGGTGTCGGGACCTATCGCACCGAGTTCGACCATTTGCAGGACCTGGTCGGCCGGACGGCCGAGCGCATCGTCGAGGAGACCAGGAAGCGCGCCGCGGCATAGAGCGGCCCAGGGCTGGCCGGAATCGGCCAGGCCGAGAGATGTCTACCGGGGTCCCTGGTCCTGTCACAAGGCGGTGAGGCCAGTCCCTTCGGCTTCACCCCGCCCTCTCCTGGGCGATATGCTGAGCCCGTGGAATCAATCCACGGGAGCATACGGAAATGTTCAAAAGACGGTCCGTGATGATGGGGGGCCTGGCGACGGCCGCCGCATCGTCATTGACCGGCGTCGCGCTGGCCCAATCGGGCAAGCCGATGCTGGTGTTCGTCGGCCACGAGCTTTGAGGCGGCTGCAAGATCTGGCGTGCCCAGTCCGAGCCTGACTTCGTCAAGTCCGACGCCTGCAAGAAACTCGATTACCGGGTCGTCCATCCGGCCAATCAGTCACTGATCCTCAAAGAGGAAAACTGGCCTGCCGATTCGCGGTGGGTGCTGACCGCCTTCCTGGCGAGCGACGAGGGCAAAGCACGCCCCGACGCCACGCCGCGCTTCATCCTGGCGCAGAACGGCAAGGTCCTCCTGGCCGTCACCGGCAATGCCGGCTGGAAGGAGAAGATGTGGCCGAAGATCCAGGAGGTCACCGGCACCAGCGCGTGAGTCGATTGTTCCGCCTCCTCCGTCCCGCCGGGGAGGCGGATCTTTCGCCGCATGGCCGGCCGGACGTAACGGCCGAGTGAGCAGGATTGATTTGCGAGCCGTGCGCCGCCGACTTATGTCGGGGCAAAGGAGCTAATCGATGCTGATCAAGCGCAAGCACGGCTGGGAACTGGGCGAAAATCTGGTGACCCCGGAAGGCCACTATCTCAAACGGCGCGATCTCGTGAGTGCCATGGGTCTCGGTGTCGCCGCGCTGGCCTTGCCGGCCGTGGCTGCGGCCCAGGACAAGGATCCGTCGGCAGGCCTCTATCCGGCCAAGCGCAACGACAAGTACGGCGTGCCGGCGCCCCTGACCGACGAGCGGCGCGCCACGACCTACAACAATTTCTACGAATTCGGCACCGACAAGAGCATCTGGCGCGAGGCCCAGAAGCTCGAGGTTCGGCCATGGACGATCAAGGTCGGTGGCTTGGTCGACAAGCCGTTCGAGATCGGCATCGACGATTTGCTGGCCAAGATGCCGATCGAGGAACGCATCTACCGCCATCGCTGCGTCGAGACCTGGTCGATGATCGTGCCGTGGAGCGGCTTTCCGATGCGCGCGCTGGTCGAGCTGTGCAAGCCCACCGCGAGCGCCAAGTTCGTCGTCATGAAGACGCTGTCCAAGCCAACGGTCATGCGCGAGCAGCGCGACCTTCTCTACCCCTGGCCTTACACCGAGGGCCTGGCGATGGACGAGGCGATGCACGATCTGACGTTCATCGCCACCGGCCTTTACGGCAAGCCGATCCACAAGCAGAACGGTGCGCCGCTGCGCCTCGTCGCGCCGTGGAAATACGGCTTCAAGAACGTCAAGTCGATCGTCAGCATCGACTTCAGCGACAAGCGGCCGGTCTCCTTCTGGGAGAAGCTGCAATCCAGCGAGTACGGCTTCTGGGCCAACGTCAATCCGCAAGTGCCGCATCCGCGCTGGAGCCAGGCGACCGAGAAACCGCTCGGCAGCGACGAGCGCATCCCGACCCTTCTCTACAACGGCTACGCCGAATTCGTCGCCGGGCTGTACACCGACCGCAAAGCGGAAAAGCTCTTCATGTAGCCTCTTTGCCTCCCTGAGCCGCGACGCGCTACAACGGGCGCCGATCACGCGACCCGGGGAGGATTTGGTGAGGATCAATCGCCGCACGACGCTGGCAGGCATGGCCGGACTTTCGGCCGCGCCGTTCGTTCGGCCGTCGTCGGCAGCCGCCCAGGCCTTTCCGAGCAAGCCGATCAAGATCGTCGTGCCGTTCGCCGCCGGCAGCGCCACCGACCTGGCGGCACGCGGCCTCGGCGCCAAGCTGCAGGACATCCTGAAGCAGCCCGTCGTCATCGACGACAAGCCGGGCGCAAGCGGCCAGCTCGGCGCGTCCGCCGTGGCAACGGCGCCGGCCGATGGCTACACGCTGCTGATGGGCACCAACTCGACCAACGCCGCCAACGTGGCGCTGTTCAAGAAGCTGTCCTACGACCCCGAGAAGGATTTTGCGCCGATCGCGCGCTGTGTCACCGGCGTCAACGCGCTGGTGGTCAACAACGACGTGCCGGCCAAGACCGTCGCCGAGCTGATCGACTATGCCAAGAAGAGCCCTGGCAAGCTCAATTACTCGGAGGCGAGCGCCTCGCAGCGCCTGTCGGCCGAGATGTTCAATCAGATGGCCGGAGTGAAGATCGAGCGCGTGCCCTACAAGGCGAGCCCGCAGGCGCTGGGCGACGTCGTCTCGGGGCAGGTCCAGGTGATGTTTCCCGACCTGCCGCAAGCCCTGACCCAGATCGAGGCCGGCAAGGTCCGCGGGCTGGGCACGACCGGCCCGAAGCGCACCACGGTGGCGCCCGACCTGCCGGCGATCGCCGAGACGGTGCCGGGCTATTCGCTGGTCTACTGGCTCGCGGTGTTCGCGCCGGCAGCGACCCCCAAGCCAATTCAGCAGACGCTCTACGATGCCATCGCCGAGGCGCTCAAGGATCCGGCGACCGGCAAGGCGATGACCCAGGGGCGCATGGAAGTCTCGCCGCTCGGCCTCGACGCCTTTGCCGCCTACGTCAAGACCGAGACCGAGTGGTGGACCAAGGCGATCAAGGCGGCTGGCATCGAGCCGGAATAGCGGGTTCGAGCGTAATCGGCGTAAGGGGGAACGGAATGAGCAAAGTCATCATCGAGAAGGACGGCCCGATCAAGACCGTCTGGATGAACCGGCCGGAGAAGCGCAACGCTCTCGACAGCGAGCTGCTGCGCGAGATGATCGAGGCGTTGCGGGCTCCAGTCGCAGCCGAGGACCGCGTCCTGGTGATCCGCGGCAAGGGCAACGTGTTCTGCGCCGGCCTCGACATGGCCGAGCGCAGCAAGTCGGCCGGCGCCGGCGAGGCGAGCGGCATCGAGGTCATGCTGCGCGCCATCGAGCTTTGCCCGCTGCCCGTGGTGGCCGTGGTGCAGGGCGATGCGATCGCCGGCGGCAACGAGCTCGCCCTGCATTGCGACCTGGTGGTCGCCAGCGACAAGGCGCGCTTCGGCATGTCGCTCGCGCAGGTCGGGCTGGCGCCCAACTGGTTCCTGGCCAAGAAGCTGATGGAGGTGCTGGGCCCGGTGACGACACGCGAGATGCTGCTGCTCGGCGACCCACTGCCCTCGACCAAGCTGCACGCGCTCGGCCTGATCGCGCGCTGCGTGTCGGCCGACACGCTGGAGGCCGAGGCGAAGAAGGTGATCGATCGGCTTGCCGCCAACGCGCCTCTGTCGCTCAAGGCGATGAAGGCGCTCACCGTGCGCCAGCTCGAGTTCCGCGACGCCATCAAGCACGACGACGTGGATGCGCTGGTGCGGGCAGCAATGCAGAGCCAGGACGCCCAGGAAGGCATGAAGGCCCGCCTGGAGAAGCGCACCGCGAAGTTCCAGGGCAAGTGACGTGGCGATCCGGCTCCGTCTCGACAAGCCGTGGCGGCCGCTGACGGCCGAGGAGGCCAAGCGCCTGCCCGGCCAGCTCGGCGTCTATCAGGTGGCCGATGCCAAAGGCACGGTGGTCTATATCGGCCAGGCCGGCGCCCGCTCGGCCTTCGGCCTGCGCAGCGAGCTGCTGCGCGAATTCTTGGAGCGTGGCGACGGCTACCAGTTCCGCGTCGAAGTGAACATGCAGTACCGCACGCGCTGGTTCGAGCTGCTGATGGTCCACAAGGCCGATCACGGCGGCCTGCCCGTCGACAACGCCAAGAACCCGCCGCCCCTGGGGCGGCTCAGCCCGGCGTGAAGACTGCGCGAGCGCTCTTCTTCTCCTCCCCAGCTTCGCTGGGGAGGAGAGTGACCCATCGCCGGCGCGGCGGTCACGCCGACAACGTAAGATGAATTCATAAGCTCCGAGAAAGCGTCCATGGATTTCGAACCCAGCTCAGAACAGCAAATGCTGATCGATCAGGTCCGCCGCTACGTGCGCGAGGAGATCATCCCGCTCGAGGCCAAGCTCGACCCCGATGCCTCCGAGCTGCCGCCCGAGGACTACGCGCGGCTGGTCGAGAAGACCAAGGCGATGGGCCTGTTCGGCATCGACATCCCGAAGGAATTCGGCGGCCCCGACATCGACATCGTCACGCGCGTGCTGCTGGCGATCGAGATGGCCCAGCATCGCGCCGGGCTCTACGTGCCATGCTACGGCACGTTCGGCGGCGCCGGCCTGGCGCAGATCTTCGAGGCCAACGAGGATCAGAAGGAGCGCTATCTCTATCCGACGCTGCGCGGCGAGAAGAAGCCGTTCTTCGGCCTCACCGAACCGTCCGGCGGCAGCGATCCCGCGCGCGCGATCCAGACTCGCGCCGAGCGCAAGGACAATGGCTGGGTGCTGAACGGCGCCAAGATCTTCATCTCCGGCGCCGACCGCGCTCAGTACGGCATCGTGTTCGCGCGCACCGACGCCTCGAAAGGTCGCGGCGGCATCACCTGCTTCATCGTCGATGCCGACACGCCGGGCTTCCACGTCCGTCGCGTCGTCCACACGCTGCGCTCCTCGAGCTACGCCACCGAGCTGGAGTTCAAGGATTGCTGGGTGTCGGACCACCAGATCCTGGGCGAGGTCAACAAGGGCTTCGCCGTCGCCAACGACCGGCTGACTCGCCAGCGCATCCCCTATGCCGCGGGCTGCATCGGCATCGCCATCGCCGCGCACGAAATGGCGATCGAATGGGCCAAGATGCGCTCGACCTTCGGCGAGAAGCTGGCCAACCGCCAGGCCGTCCAGTGGATGCTGGTCGACAACGAGATCGACATCCGCACGGCGCGGCACTTCACGCTGGAAGCGGCCGAGAAGGCGCGGCGCGGCCTGCCGTTCCGCACGGAAGCGGCGATCGCCAAGCTCACCGCGTCGGAAGGCGGCGGTCGCGTGGTCGATCGCGCCATGCAAATCCACGGCGGCATGGGCATGACCAAGGATCTGCCGCTCGAGCGCTGGTATCGCGAGATGCGCATCCGGCGCGTCGGCGAAGGGCCGAGCGAGGTCCAGCGCATGGTGATCGCCCGCGAGATCCTGGGCAGCAACTTGAGATGACCCGGCCGCTCGAAGGCATCAAGGTCGTCGAGTTCGGCCAGAATCTGGCCGGCCCCTATTGCGGACAGATCCTGGCCTTTCTCGGGGCCGACGTGGTCAAGGTCGAGCGACCGGAGGGCGATGACGCACGCAAATGGGGTCCGCCCTTCCTGGAGGGCGACGCGCTCGGCTTCATTGCCTTGAACCGCGGCAAGAAGTCGATCACCTGCGATCTCGCCGACGAGACCGAGCGTGAGGCACTGATCGAACGCATCGGCGCGGCGGACGTGTTCGTCCACAATCTCCGGGCCGACGTGCCGGCGAAGTTCGGCATCGACGGGCCGACCCTGACCAAGCGCTTTCCGAGGCTGATCTACGCCGATCTCGGCGCCTTCGGCCACGTCGGCCCGTGGAAAGAGCGGCCGGGATACGAGCCGATCATCCAGGCCGTCGCCGGCCTGATCTCGCTGAACGGCGACCCGTCCGGGCCGGAAGCGCGCATCGGGGTCTCCATCATCGACCTGTCGACCGGCATGTGGACGGCGATCGGCGTGCTGGCCGCCATCGCCCGCCGTGCCGCCACCGGACAAGGCAGCCTGGTCAACACCTCGCTGTTCGAGAGCGGCCTGATGTGGGCGTCAAACCACGTCGCCTCGTACTCGGTGACCGGCAAGATGGCGCCGCGTCAGGGCACCGGCCATCCCTCGCTGACGCCCTACCAGGCGTTCGAATGCAGCGACGGGCCGCTGATGATCTGCCCGGGCAACGACCGGCTGTGGCGGAAGTTCGCCGAGGCGCTGGGTCATCCCGAATGGCCAGACGAGGCGCGCTTCAAGACCAACGTCGAGCGCATGCAGCATCGCGACCTGCTGCTCGGCATGATCGCCGACATCATGAAGGCTGAAACGCGCGAACACTGGTCGGCGCGGCTCGACGCGCTGGGCGTACCCAACGGGCCGCTGAATACCGTGCCGCAGGTGCTCGACCTCGCCCAGGTGGCCGCCCTCGGCATGTTCGTTCAACCTTATTCCGGCGGCTCGGCGCTGTTCCACGGCCTGCCCATCAGCTTCGACGGCGAGCGCGCCGGCGGCAGGGAGGTCGCGCCGAAGATCGGTCAGGACAACGGCAAGGCCTGACGGCTCAGCCGGCGAAGCTCAGGCAGTATTCGCGGACGCGTTCCAGGGGAATGCGGGCATGGCTCTGGACGATGATGAACTTGCCGCCGGGATCGGTGCCGTTGGGCAGCTTGACCAAGCGCTCGAAATCGTCGGCGCCCCAGACGCAGGATTGCTCCGAGAAGAGGTGCACGTCGGCGGCGTAGCAGGTGTTCCATTCGACGTGATAGTCGAACAGGTTGCCCTTCAGCTCGGCGACGCTGGTGTAGAGCGAGTACTCGGTCCACGGCACGGCTACCGGTCGTCGGAGCTTCCACGACATCAGCGAGACCAGGGTGCCCCCCCAGCTCTTGCCCATATGATCGAGCACCTGCGCCGACAGATCGGCGTGCAACAGGTTGGGTGTCACCGATAGGCCGTGGCCCTTGGCATCGTAGGTCGAGCCCACGACATCGGTCACGTTGCGCCACCATTCGTGGTGCCGCTTGGGTTCCCAGCGGGACAGGCCGCGCCGATCCATGATGAAGGTCCGGGAGTCGAAGTCGCCGACACAGCAGACGTCCGAGTCGAGCGTCAGATAACCTTGGAAACCCATCAGGACGGGCACCTGCAGCTTGACGATCTGCTGCCGGTACCAGCCGGTCATCTGGTAGAAGCCGCTGAGCGGCGAGAAGAAATCGCTCTCGGGCCGCACCGATACGTCGATGTTCGGGAAGCGCGGCAGGCTGGTCCGCAGCAGATGCGCATCCCACGCCGGCGCGACGATCAGAAGCTCGAACGGCCGGCTGTCGCGCCAATGCTTGGCCAGGGACTCGATCAGGAGACCCGCGCGCTCCAGATCGCCCCGGCGCTTGATCTTGCGCAGAGCCAGGGGAAGGATGGCGTGGCGAACCTCAGAAAACATCGACCCGTCTAATTGTCAAAAATACATATGGTGATGCGAGCCTGCCACATCAATCGATGGCGGCAATCCACCGATCGACATACCAGCGGCAGAACGTCCCAAGTCCCCCGCCGCCCTTTCGCTGCAGCCAGCCTGCCAAGATCAACGGGGCAGCCACAACAGCCGCGCGCTCATAACTTGTTGAAAAGACGAGTATCTTGGAAGCTCATTGGCCGCTGGCCGCTCTAGCCATGGACTGGGCGCTCGCTTTCGCCTGTCAGTGCGTTGCGGACCGGGCACCAAGTGAGAAGTCGCGGCAGGGAAACGGGTGTGATCGCATGCGCCAGGACAAGCAAGACATCGCCGGATTCGAACAAGTCTCGGCACCGGCCTCGCCGGACCGGAGCTGGACCGTTCGAGCGATCGAGGTGCTCCAGGGCGATCGCCGTCGATCGGCGGACACCCATCTCCTGAAGCCCGTGTTCAAGGGACTGGAGGGGCTGTCGATCTACCTCAAGGACGAATCGACCCACCCGACCGGCAGCCTGAAGCACCGGCTGGCGCATTCGCTGTTCCTTTACGGCATCTGCAACGGCTTCATCGGCGCCGGGACGACCGTGGTCGAGGCATCGTCCGGCTCGACGGCGGTGAGCGAAGCCTATTTCGCTCAGCTCCTCGGCCTGCCCTTCGTCGCTGTCATGACGCATTCGACCAGCCCGGCCAAGATCGACGCTATCGAGCGGTTCGGCGGCCGTTGCCATTTCGTCGAAACGCCCGGCGAGGTCTACGAGGCCGCCGCCCGTGTCGCCCGCGAAACCGGCGGGCACTATCTCGACCAGTTCACCAACGCCGAGCGGGCGACCGACTGGCGTGGCAACAACAATATCGCGGAGAGCATCTTCAACCAGATGGCAGCGGAGCTGCATCCTGTGCCGGACTGGATCGTCATGAGCGCCGGGACCGGCGGCACGTCGGCGACGATCGGGCGCTACATTCGCTATCGCAACCTGGCGACACGGCTTTGCGTCGCCGACGTGGAGCACTCCGCCTTCTACGACGCTTATGTCACCGGCGACAGGTCCGTCACCTGCTCAACCCCGTCGCGCATCGAGGGCGTCGGCCGGCCGCGGGTCGAGCCGTCCTTCATCCCCGGCGCGATCGATCGCATGATGCGCATTCCCGACGCCGCCTCGATCGCCGCGGCGCACGTCCTCTCCGAGCATCTGTTCCGTCGCGTCGGCGGCTCGACAGGAACCAATTTCTATGCACTGTGCCAGATCGCGGCCGGCATGATGCGCGAGGGCCGCCGGGGATCGCTGGTGACACTGATCTGCGACAGCGGCGAGCGCTATGCCTCGACCTACTTCGATTCCGAATGGCTGAAGACGAGCGGCATCGACCTGTCCCCCTACAGGATCAAGCTGGAGCGCTTCCTGGAGAGCGGGACGTTCGACTAGTGTCGCCTGCGCCGCGGTACACCGGCACGCCGACGCCACCCGGGCGATTGCCGTGACTGAACCGACATCGGCCGGGGCTGGGCCAAGCCCGTTCCCGAACCCGTCGCGGAGGCTCTATTACGGCTGGATCGTCGTTGCCGCGGGCGCACTGATGGGATGCGTGGCGATCGGCAGCGTCTTCTCCCTGGCCGTCTTCCTGCTGCCGATGTCGGACGCGACCGGCTGGTCGAGCATCGGCGTCTCGAGCGCCATGACGATCGTCTTCCTGACGATGGGTGTCGCCTCCTTCGGCTGGGGCGCCCTGACCGACCGCGTCGGGCCGCGCATCGTCGTGCTGAGCGGCAGCTTGCTGCTGGGGCTGGGCCTGTGGCTCGCCAGCCGCTCCGAGAGCCTTCTGGAGTTCCAGCTCGTCTACGGCATCGTCGGCATCTCGGCCGGCGCGGTCTTCATACCGACCATCGCCACGGTCACGGGATGGTTCGAGAAGAACCGCAGCCTCGCCGTCTCGCTGATCTCCGCCGGCATGGGCATGGCGCCCATGACCATGTCGCCCCTGGCGAGCTGGCTGATCACCAACTACGACTGGCGCACCGCCCAGTTCGTGGTGGCCGTTCTCGCCTGGGCCGTGCTCGTTCCAACTTCCTTCCTGGTGCGCCGGCCGCCCAAGGCGCCCGACGAACGCGAGCGTGCCGCCGCAGCCCCGGCCATCTCGATGGACGGCACGACGCGGAGCGCCGCGACAGGAGACACGGCCGATCCGGAGATGAGTGCGGGCCAGGCGCTGCGATCACCGCAATTCTGGGTGCTGTCCCTGACCTATTTCTTCTGCTGCGCCGCGCACTCGGGGCCGATCTTCCACACGGTGAGCTATGCCATTGTCTGCGGCCTGCCGGTCATGGCGGCGGTCACGATCTACAGCGTCGAGGGGCTGGCCGGGCTGGCCGGCCGCATCCTGTTCGGGCTGGCAAGCGACCGCTTTGGCGCCAAGCGTGTGCTGGTCATCGGCCTCCTCGCCCAGGCGCTGGGCGCCGGTTGCTATTTCTTCGTGCACCGGCTCGGCCAGTTCTACACCGTGGCGGCGGCATTCGGCCTGATCTACGGCGGCGTCATGCCGCTCTATGCCGTGATCGCCCGGGAATATTTCCCCCTGCGCATCATCGGCACGGTGCTCGGCGCCTCGACCATCTTTTCGTGCGCGGGAATGGCGCTCGGCCCGCCGGTCGGCGGCTGGATCTACGACACCACCGACAGCTATGGCTGGCTTTACATCGCCTCCTTCGGCCTCGGTCTTGGCGCCATGTCGATCTCGCTCCTCTTTCCGCCATTCCCGTCGGACCGCCGGCAGGCGTACGCACGGGCCTAGGATTGGCCCGTTACAGAGCCGAGACCGGCTTCCGCCACCATTCGCGCCGAGTTCGATCCCTCGCAACGCCCGAAATGGTAGCGGTAGGTCTTGCGCTCGAGCTTCGCCCATTTGAGGGCGCTCGTCGTGACGCGATGATAGAGGTCTATGTCGAGATAGTCGCCGACGAACCCCAAGCCCAGGAGCACGGAACGCTTGCCGAAGATGATGCCCGTCACGCAGTCGATCGCGGAGATCGGAATCAGCCGGGCCTTGTCGAAAAAGTCGACGACGTGGGTCTGGCTGCCGCACTGGACGATGTCGATTCCTGCGAAGGCGACATCGAGGTCGCGACCCTCGCAGGCATCGATCAGCGTCTCGACGTGCTCCGGATGATACGCGTCGTCGGCATCGATAAAGCCGACATACTCGCCGCGCGCCAGCGACATGCCGAGATTGAGCGCCGCGGCCTGGCCGGCGTTGGGCGTCCTTTCGATGCGCACCCGCCGATCCGATCTCAAGCCCTCCAGCACCTGCGCCGAACGGTCCGTGCTGCCGTCGTCGACAATGACGAGCTCGAGGTCGGCGTAGGTTTGCCCGAGAACCGATGTCGCGCTTTCGACCACGGTCTCTGCCTTGTTGTAGCAGCTCAGCACGATCGACACGCGCGGGGCGAGCGACAGCACGTCGGCCGCGCTCAGGCGAAACGACGCCCCTTGACCCGCTGTTTCGCCGATCTGAACGGCGAGAGACACGATGCGACCCTCCCGCCACAGCGGCAGCAGGCCGACGGCGATGATCCTGCAAAGCTCGGCCGCCAGCCGCTCCGTCGTCACGCTGTCCACGTCGAGCCACAGCACGTCTCGACGCGGCAGGACATAGCGATCGCCGCACAGGACGAAATCGACCTCCGACGGCGCGCTTGGCCGGAGCTGCAAATGCGGCGAAAGACGCGGCAACAGGACCCGCTCGTCCCAGGCCTCGCACGCCGCCGCGATCGCCCGCTTGAAATGCGCGAACGCCACGAACCCGTCGGCCGGCAGCTCGACAGTGACCGCGACCTGGAAATTGTGCCCGTGCAAGCGCTCCTTGGTGCCGTCCGGAAAGACGGTCATGTGCCCGGCGGAGAACTTGAAGGAATCCTTGCTCAAATGAAGGAACGTCGAGGGCATGAAGGGCCTATGCGACCTCGTTGCGGGCGTTGTACAGGCTACCTGCCATGAGTAGCTCATTTCAAGAATCAGTTGCGCTGATCACCGGCGGCGGGCGCGGCATCGGCAAGGCATGCGCCCGGCGCTTCGCCGAACTGGGCGCCGACGTCGCCATCGTGAGCCGCACGCGGGTCGAGCTGGAGCAGGCCAAGCACGAGATCGAGTCGCAAACCGGTCGGCGCGTCCTGCCCTGGGCCGGCGACATCAGCACCGAGGCGAGCGTCGTCGAGCTGTTTCGCGCGACGCGCGAGCAGCTCGGCCCCGTGAAGTTCCTGGTGAACAACGCCGCGACCTTTCACGTGGCGCCCGTCACGCAGCTCAGCGTCGAGGCCTTCGACGAGGTCATGGCGGTCAATGCGCGCGGCACGTTTCTCTGCGCCCGGGAGCTCCTCCGTCATCCGGTCGCCGACGGCGCCATCGTCAACATCAGCTCGCTCGGCGGCGTGCGCCGCACCGAGAAGTTTCCCGGTCTTGCGGCTTATGTCGCGAGCAAGTTCGCCGTCGTCGGCCTCACCGAGGCGCTGGCCGTCGAGAGCATCAAGCTCGGCGTGCGCACCAACGCGATCGCTCCGGGCGCCGTGAACACCGAGATGCTGCGCCAGGTCGCCCCCCATCTGCGCACCTCGACCCAGCCGGAGGACATCGCCAACACCGTGGTGATGCTCTGTGACGCCGACGTCAGCCGTCGCATCAACGGCTCGCTTCTCGAGATCTACTCGAACGAGACGTGAGCCGATCGCGAGGGCTCTTGCCGGCGCGTCCCCGGTTGCCCGCAAGATCGAGAGGTTTCACCCGATCGCACCGTCGGCTCGAGCGCCGATGGCGGGCGGCGTCGAGCAGCCGGACGCCGACGAGCGGTCGATGAGCGACGGCAAAGGCCTACCGATCCCGCCGTGCTGCGCGTATATCGTCCCGAAGGAGCTCGACACCCCACAGGCCCCGATCCAGGGACACGTGGGGCGATCGGGTGTCGGGCGATCGGGTTGTTGGATACGCCGACTCTGGGGTAGAGTTCCTCCGACGAATCACCACCGTGTGACGAGGTCGCCATGTCCGTGACTCTCACAGACCAGCAACTCCGCGCGATGATGCCGAACGCAGGCAACCGCCTGACGCCGCACTTGCCGTTCATCAACGACGCGCTGGCGTTCGGCGAGATCGATTCGCCGATGCGCGTGGCGGCCTTCATGGCCCAGTTGGCGCACGAGAGCGGCGAATATCAATTCATGGAGGAGCTGGCCAGCGGCGACGCCTACGAAGGGCGCCTCGATCTCGGCAACACCGAGCCCGGAGACGGGCGGCGCTACAAGGGGCGCGGGCCTATCCAGATCACCGGCCGCGGCACCTATCGGGAGTGCGGCGCGTTCATGGGGCTCGACCTGGTCGCCGATCCTCTGCTCCTGACGCGCCCCGAGCACGGGGCCAAGGCGGCCGCGTGGTTCTGGCGAAAATTCAAGCCGTGGCTGAACCCGGCGGCCGACCGCGGCTGGTTCCGCGTCACGACCCGCCTGGTCAACGGCGGCTTCAACGGTTGGAACGACCGCCTGCAGTTCTACCAGCGCAATCGCACGCTGCTCGGGCTCGGGTCCTACGCGATGCCCGACGAGGACAGGTCGATCCGGCAATTCCAGGCCGAGCACGGGCTGCTTGTCGACGGCGATGCCGGCAAGAATACGCTGGGAGCGCTGCTGAAGGGGTAGCGCTTCGCGAGGCGAGGCGCGTCCCGACGAGGTGCAGCCCCTGCCCGGCCGGGTCGATCGAGCGCTCGTCGTCATCGGCACAAAAAAATGCCGGGCCCGAAGGCCCGGCGAAGTCAAACAGGGAGGCTTCACGTCTGGGAGACGTGGGATCATGAGGATCCCGAGTTTCGATGCGATCAGCAAAAGCCATCCGCTCCGAAAACCTGCGCTAAACCTAGTCCTCCGCCGCGCTATTGGTAGGGGTCTATTTCCGAACACTGGCATGCGGCCGATGCATGCCTCTCACCAACTATGCAATCCCGCACATCTCACCCTCAGAAGCGGGTCTCCGCGACCTTGCGCAACAGGAAGTCGCGGAAGACGGCGATACGCTTGGAGTGGCGCAGTTCCTCCGGATACGTGAAGTAGACGTCGGTCGTCCTCACATTGAGGTCCGGCAGCAGCATCTCGATCTTGGTCGATTCGCGCGCCAGATAATCCGGTAATGACGCGATGCCCAGGCCGGACTCCACGGCGCGGAAGATGCCGTACACATTGTTGACGCGCAGCACGACCATTCGGGCCGACTGATCGAGCTGTCCTTCCTTCAGCAGCCAGTTGACGTCTTGCACGGGCGCGCGGGCATCCTCGCCGAAGATGATCAGGCGATGCCGGTCGAGCTCGTCGAGCGTCGTCGGCTTGCCGTACTTCTGGATGTAGCCATGCGAGGCATAGACGTGACTGCGCACGGTCAGGAGATGGCGCTGCACCAGGCCCGGCTGGCGCGGCATCACCATGCGGATCGCGACGTCGGCCTCGCGCATGCCGAGATCGAGCTCGTTGTCGGACAGCACCAGGCTGACATCGATCTCGGGATACATGGTGATGAACTCATGCATCTGCGCCGTCAGCCAGGTCGAGCCGAAGCCGACCGTGGTGGTCACCTTGAGGCGACCGGCCGGCTTGTCCTGGTTGGCCCGCAGCAATGCCTCGGCGGTGTTGACCTTGGAGGCCATGTCGCGCGCCGTGCGATACAGCAGCTCGCCCTGCTCGGTCAGGATCAGGCCGCGGGCGTGGCGATGGAACAGCATGACGCCGAGCTGCTCCTCGAGAGCGCCGATCTGGCGCGAGATCGCCGATTGACTGAGCTTCAGCGTCTCTCCGGCGTGGGTGAAGCTGCCGGCGTCGGCCACGGCTTGAAAGATCCGCAGCTTGTCCCAATCCATGACGTTCGCCTCCCGAACGCGCTGCCGTCTACTCCGCGGCCTGCGCGAGACGCCCTTCCTGGCGCGCCAACCACTTCTCCGCTTCGAGGGCTGCCATGCAGCCTGTCCCCGCCGCCGTTACGGCCTGGCGGAATATCTTGTCCTGCACGTCGCCCGCGGCGTAGACGCCCTCGACATCTGTCGCCGTCGAATCGGGCTTGGTGATCAGGTAGCCCTCGCTGTCCATGGCGAGCTTGCCCTTGAACAACTCCGTGTTGGGCGAATGGCCGATGGCGATGAACACGCCATCGACCTTCAGCTCGCTGTCGACGCCGGTCTTGACGTTGCGCACCCGCACGCCCTGCACCAACGGCGCCGGCTTCGCCTCACCGAGAATTTCCTGCAGCGTGTGATCCCACAGCACCGTCACCTTGGGGTTCCGAAACAGCCGTTCCTGCAGAATCTTCTCGGCGCGGAAGGAGTCGCGGCGATGGACGATCGTGACCTTCGACGCGTGATGCGTGAGGTAGAGCGCCTCCTCGACCGCGGTGTTGCCGCCGCCGACCACGACGACTTCCTTGCCGCGAAAGAAGAAGCCGTCGCAAGTCGCGCAGGCCGAGACGCCGCCGCCGCGAAACGCTTCCTCGCTAGGCAGGCCCAGCCATCGGGCCGTGGCGCCGGTCGACACGATCAGGGCATCCGCTTCGTAGCGATCGCCCGAATCGCCGATACAGACGAACGGCTTGTGGCTCAGATCGACGTCGACGATGGTGTCGAAGAACAGCTCGGTGCCGACGTGCTCCGCCTGCTTCTGCATCTGCTCCATCAGCCACGGGCCCTGGATCACGTCGGCGAAGCCCGGATAGTTCTCGACGTCGGTCGTGATGGTGAGCTGTCCGCCCGGCTGTATGCCCTGGACCAGCATGGGCTTCAGGCTTGCCCGGGCCGCATAGATGGCCGCCGTGTATCCCGCCGGCCCCGACCCCAGAATGAGCACCTTGCTCCGATGAGTTGCCGCCATGTCCTAGTCGCATCCCGCAAACCGCATATCTTCTACATATATGCAAACCTCGCCCGGCGTGCACGGCTCTTCTGAAGCGGCCGGCGCAATTGTTCCCGAATGTCCGCCCTCAGTCCGCAACTTTATTGCGCCAATGGCATGGTTCTGGCATACGACCGCGGCTCAAGGAGGAAACTGAATGGCCCGCGCAAAGCTCGATCGTGTCGACCGGCGCATACTGAACGACCTGCAATCGAACGGCCGCATGACCAATGTAGAATTGGCAGAACGTGCCGGCATATCGGCGCCACCGTGCCTGCGCCGCGTTCGGGCGCTCGAGCGTGCCTCAGTCATCCGCGGCTACCACGCCGAGCTGAGCGCTGAAGCCCTGGGCTACAGCGTCGCGGTGTTCGCTCTGGTCGGCCTCAATAGTCAGGCCGAGGCCGATCTCAAGGCGTTCGAGGAGCTGATGGCGACGTGGGAAGAGGTGCGCGAATGCCACATGTTGGCGGGCGAAGCCGACTTCCTGCTGAAGATCGTCGCCGAGACCTGGGACGAATATCAGAAGTTCCTGACCACTCGACTGACTTCGGCGCCCAACGTGAGCCACGTAAAGTCGATGATGGTGTTCCGCACTGCCAAGCAGATGCCCGGCGTTCCCATCTCGATCGACTAGGAGCCTTCGCATGGACGGCAGCTCTAGCCCCGACGTCACGCTCCAACGCTTGCACGAGATCGCCGACGCCTTCGCGCGCCGCGATGTCGACGCGATCGTGAACTGCTTTGCCGACGACGGCGAATTCCGCAACGCGCGCGGCCCCCACCATTGGGGCGAGAGCTTCAAGGGTAAGGCCGCGATCCGAGGCTATTTCGCGCCCCTGTTCGCAGCCAGCAGCGACGTCCGCTGGCGGCACACTAGCGAGTTCATTTGCGGCAATCGTGCCGTCACCGAGTGGCATCGTACCGCCACCCTCGCCTCCGGCGAGCGTCAGGAATGGCTGGGCTGCGATCTCTACACGTTCCGGCGCGGCCTGATCGTGATGAAGGACACGTTCATCAAGGTCGTGGTGAAGTAGACCTCTGGCCTGCGGGGCGCGCGCGCTCAGGCTCTTAGGCGGGCACGACGCCCGCAGCCCTTCCGACAAGCCCCCTTGTAGGAAACGCCGTGTATTGATAGATTGCCGATAGATACACGGTGTTACCGTAAAATGGAGGCCTCATGGCAAACCTCCTTCGCGCCGCCCGGCTGCTGATATCGGATCTCGCGGCGACTCTCCTGTTCCTCGCCGTCCTGCTGATCACCAAGGACCTGATCCTGGCGGTCGTCCTCGGTGTCGGCCTGGGTGGACTACAGATAGGCTGGTTGATGGCGCGGCAACAGAAGATCGACGCCATGCAATGGCTGAGCATCGGCCTCGTGGTCGTGTCCGGCGTGGCGACGCTACTCACCAGCGATGCCCGCTTCGTCATGCTGAAGCCGAGCGCGATCTACTGCATCGTCGGCGCCTACATGCTGCGTCCCGGCTGGATGAACCGCTACCTGCCGCCGATCGCCGTCCAGACCGTCTCGGACATCGGCTACATCTACGGCTTCGTCTGGGCCGGCCTGATGTTCGGGTCCGCGGCACTCAACGTCGTGCTGGCGTTGACGCTCGACCCGATCACGTGGTCGGCGACCATGTCGATCTGGGGCATCGCCAGCAAGGTTGCCCTCTTCCTGATCCAATACGCCACGATGACCACGATCGGGCGCCGCCGCGGCCGTGCCGCCACGGCGACAGCGCCTACTTGAACTGGATGCAAACTGCGCGGGGCAATCGTCCCGCGTCAGTCACAATACTTACTTGAACTGGACTGCGACCACTTCGTAGGAGCGCGCCCCGCGCGGCGTTTGCACCTCGACCGTGTCGCCCACCGTCTTGCCGATCAGCGCCCGGCCGATCGGCGAGGTCACGGAAATCCGGCCCTTGGCGAGATCGGCCTCGTAGGGGCCGACGATCTGATACTTGACCTTCTCGTCGGTATCCTCGTCGGCGAGCTTCACGGTGGCGCCGAACTTGACGGTTTGGCCCGACAGCTTGCTGAAGTCGATCACATCGGCGCGCGAGATGATATCCTCCACCTCGGCGATGCGACCTTCGATGAAGCCCTGCCGTTCGCGCGCAGACGTGTATTCGGCGTTCTCCGAAAGATCGCCATGTTCGCGCGCCGCCGCGATCGCCTTGATGATCGCCGGACGCTCGACGCTCTTTAGCTGCTTCAGTTCGTCCTCGAGGCTCTTCAGCCCCTCGGCCGTCATCGGAACCCGTTCCATTGGCTAATGGTCCTCAATCGAGCGCGTGCCGTCAACGGCGAACGCCGGCCCTGCTCGGGCCGATGCCTGGGTGATTTGGGAACTAGAAAGCCGACTTGAAGTAGGCTTGCAGGGGGGCCACGTCGAGGGGCCCCGCCTTGAGCGCGGCAATGCCCTCGACCGACGCCTTGGCGCCGGCGACCGTCGTGTAGTAGGCGATCTTGTGCATCAGGGCGGTACGCCGCAGCAGAAAGCTGTCGGTCAGCGCGCCCGCACCATCGACCGTGTTGAACACGAGCTGAATGCGGCCGTCCTTCATCTGGTCGACGATGTGCGGCCGACCCTCGAGCACCTTGTTGATTCGCTGCGCCTCGATGCCGTGCCGGCGTAGATACTCGGCGGTGCCGCCGGTCGCGACGACGCGGAAGCCGAGCTCGACCAGGCGCTTCACCGGGCGCACCATGGCCTGCTTGTCGGTGTCCTTGACCGACACGAAGACCACGCCGTCGACCGGCACCTTGCTGCCGGCGCCGAGCTGCGACTTGGCGAAGGCCCGCCCGAAATTCGAATCGAGGCCCATCACCTCGCCGGTCGAGCGCATCTCTGGACCGAGGATGATATCGACGCCGGGGAAGCGGGCAAACGGGAACACGGCTTCCTTGACTGCGATGTGCTTGCCGCGCTCCTTGCGGATGGCGAGCGACTTCAGCGATTCGCCGACCATCAGACGGGCGGCGAACTTGGCGATCGGCTGACCCGTCGCCTTGGCGACGAACGGAACGGTCCGACTGGCACGCGGATTGACCTCGAGGATGTAGACGTGGCCATCCTTCACCGCATACTGCACGTTCATCAGGCCGACGACCTTGAGCGCCTTGGCGAGCGCATCGGTCTGGCGTTCGATTTCGCCCAGGATCTTGGCCGGTAGCGAATAGGGCGGCAGCGAGCAGGCCGAGTCGCCCGAATGGATGCCGGCCTCCTCGATGTGCTCCATGATGCCGGCGACGAACACATTCTGGTCGCGGTCGGCCAGGGCATCGACGTCGACCTCGATGGCATCGCGCAGGTAGGAATCGATCAGCACCGGATTGGCGCCGGACACCTTGACCGCATCGCGTGTGTAGCGTTCCAGCCCCTCGCGATCATAGACGATCTGCATCGCCCGGCCGCCCAGCACGTAGGACGGCCGGATGACCACCGGATAGCCGATCCTCTCGGCAACGGCGATCGCCTCATCCTGCGAAGTGGCCGTCCCGTTGTCCGGCTGCCTGAGCTCGAGCTCGTGGATGAGCTTCTGGAAACGCTCACGGTCCTCGGCGAGGTCGATGGCATCGGGCGACGTGCCGAGAATGGGAATGCCGGCTGCCTCGAGCGGCTTGGCGAGCTTGAGCGGCGTCTGGCCGCCGAACTGCACGATCAGGCCCAGCAAC
>JAXMCO010000025.1:0-42090 GCA_046349335.1 Reyranellaceae bacterium | reverse complement strand
GTTGCGCTTGAACTCGGCGACCTTGAAAGGTCCGGTGCCGATCGGCTTGGAGCGCATGTCGCGACCCGGGACGTGGCAGGCGTAGACCGGCGAATAGCCGGCCGCCAGCATCGACAGGAACGACGGCTGCGGCCGACCGAGCTTGAAGGTGACCTCGTGGTCGCCCTTGGTCGTCACGTCCTGGAGGTTGATGTACCAGACGCGGCGCGGGCTCTTGCGGATGATGTCGAGCTTCTCATCGCCCTTGCCCATCACGGCGTCCCACGTGCACTTGACGTCGGCGCTGGTGAACGGCTTGCCGTCGTGCCACTTCACGCCCTGGCGCAGCTTGAAGGTGAGCTGGGTCTTGTCGTCGTTCCACGACCAGCTCTCCGCCAGCTCGGGCACGATGTCGTCCGGGCTGTTGAGCTTCTTGGCCGGGTCGAAGAACACCAGATTGTTGAACACCGCCATGAAGGGCTGGTTCACCGAGATCGTCGATTCTTCATGGATCGACGCGCTGGGCGGGTTGTCGCGATGGGAAATCTTCAGGGTGCCGCCCAGTTTCTGGGCGAACACCGGCCCTGCCGCCGACATCAAGGCAACGAACGTCCCGGCCGCAAGAGCCACACACTTACGCATACTGGACTTCCTCCCAGACACCACGCCGGTGGTCGCTCCGTTTGCCGGCGCGTTCGCTTGGTTCCCCGTGGGCCGGAAGGCTAGCAGATAATGTGCAATGGCCAAGGGCTAAAGCGACAGCAAGCCCCGCGCTCCCGGCAGAGGGGCCTTTCAATTCGATCTGGTTTCCTTCCGGGTCGTGGAAATGGACACATCTCATTCGCCTCCCCCGCAGTCGAGGGAGGTGTCCCGTCACACGGGGCGGAAGCCGCAGTCGAGATGCTTCGGCTTCCGACGTCGGAATCGGATATATCTCGACTGAGGCCTTCCCCCTCCGGCCCTGCGGGCCATCCCCCCGATGACAGGGGAGGAACAGAAGATGAAGTTACCGATCGAACCAGACGTCCTCGAAGCGCCAGCCGTTGAAGATGCTATTGCTCTGCAGCACGAGCCCCTTGAACTGTGGCGTCCAGCAGGTGTTGGCGACACCATAGCCGATCATCGGCCGAGCGGCGTCACCGGCAAGTATCGTCTCGATCTCCCACACGATCTTCTTGCGCTTGCCGATGTCGGCTTCGGCCGACTGAAGGTCGATCAGCCTGTCGACCTCGGGATTGCTGTAACCCGTGTAGTTGCGGTCCGAGGTCGAATGGTAGTTTTCGTAGAAGTTGACGTCGGGATCGTCGACCCCGACACCAGTGCGGTTCATGCCGACCGTGTAATCCTTGCGCTGGATCTTGGCGTGCCACACGGTGGTGTCGATCGTCTCGAGCTCGCCGTCGATATGGATCTTCTTGAACTGGTCGATCAGGATCACCGCCGGATCGCGGTAGCTCGGAATGTTGCGCGTCGATACCTTGATCTTGAGCGGCTTGGCGGCGCTGTAACCTAAGCCTTCCATGATCTGGCGCGCCTCGGCACGGCTCTTCTCGATGTCGGGCGAGTGGCCGAGCAACTTCGGCAGCATGTCCTTCGGCATGCCCCAGAAGCCAGCCGGCGGCGGCAACATGACCGCGCCATCGAGATCGTGGCCCTGGCTCACGATGTCGGAAAACGCCTGGATATCGATCGCCAGCACCATGGCGCGGCGAATCTGAGGGTTATCGAACGGCGGCTTGTCGCGATTGACCAGGAGGTTGCCGTTGACGCCAGTCGGCCGTGCCTCGCACACCGCGTCCGGCTTCTGCGCCTTGACGTCCTTGAGCATCGGAAAGGTGACGTCGGAATCGAACGTCATGTCGAACTCGCCGGCGGTGAAGCCCAGCATGCGCGTGCTGCGGTTGGGCACGATCTTCCAGTCGATCGCGTCGAGGTAGGGGCGGCCCTTCTTCCAGTAGTCCGGATTGCGCACCAGCTTGATCGACTCGTTGCGCTTGAACTCGACCATCTTGAATGGTCCGGTGCCGATCGGCTTGGAGCGCATGTCGCGACCCGGCACATGGCAGGCATAGACCGGCGAATAGCCGCTCGCCAGCATCGACAGGAACGACGGCTGCGGCCGGCCGAGCTTGAAGGTGACCTCGTGGTCGCCGTTGGTCGTCACCTCCTCGAGGTTGATGTACCAGATCCGCCGCGGACTCTTGCGGACGATGTCGAGCTTCTCGTCGCCCTTGCCCCTCAGCGCGTCCCACGTACACTTCACGTCGGCGCTGGTGAACGGCTTGCCATCGTGCCACTTCACGCCCTGGCGCAACTTGAAGGTGAGCCGGGTCTTGTCAGCGTTCCACGACCAGCTCTCCGCCAGCTCGGGCACGATGTCGTCCGGGCTGTTGAGCTTCTTGTTCGGGTCGAAGAACACGAGATTGTTGAACACCGCCATGAAGGGCTGGTTGACCGAGATGGTCGCCTCGTCGTGGATCGAGGCACTCGGCGGATTGTCGCGATGCGAGATCCTCAACGTGCCGCCCTGCTTCTGGGCGAATGACGGCGCCGCCGACACCAGGGCAGCAACCATCCCAGCCAGCACAGCCACCCAGTTGCGCATGACGCTCCTCCCAGACGGTGCACCGTTATCGGGGCGTCCTTGGCCGGTGCGTTGTTCGTTCCCCGTAAACCAGCAGGCTAGCAGACTATGTGCAACTCGGCGATCTAGGCAGGCGGACCCTTTAGCTCGATCTGATTGCCCTCCGGATCGTGGAAATAGACCGACGGCCCCGTGCCCTCCGCGCCGTAGCGTTGGAAGGTTTCGCCGACCGAGACGCCGAGCGGGCCGAGGCGGGCCTCTATCGCGGCACGGTCGAACGGCTCGATCCGGAAGCACAGGTGGTCCATGTTGGGTGATGCTGACTTGGTGTCGCTCAGGACCAGATCGAACATCGAGGCACCGGCGCGCATCTGCACCAAGTTCAGACGGTCGAGCCGGCGTTCGACGTTGAAGCCCAGCGCCTGCTCGTAGAACCGGATCATGGTCGCCATATCGCGGACCCGCAGCACGACGTGATCGATTCGTTCGACATGGAAGGTCATGGCGTCTAGCCTGTCGCAAAACGAGATGGAGGAGAGAGCATGGCGCAGGCGATCAACGCCGCCAAGGCACGATTGCGCAAGGGCGAGCTGGCACTGGGCATCGGGGTCCGCCTGGTGCGTAACGTCGACATCATCAAGGTCATGAAGGCGGCCGGCTTCGACTGGCTGTTCCTCGACCTCGAGCACGGTTCCATGTCGATCCAGACGGCGTGCGAGATCTCGGTTGCGTCCCAGGATTCCGGCATCGCGCCGATCGTGCGCGTGCCTTACGGCGAGCTCACCATGGCGACGCGGGTGCTCGACGGCGGCGCCCTGGGTGTCGTCATCCCGCACGTCGACACGGCCGAGGAGGCGCGCGAGATTGCCGACAAGCTTCGTTATCCCCCGCGCGGCCATCGCTCGGTGGGCGGCGGCCAAGCGCAGTTCGACTACGCGCCCATGCCGCTCGGCGAGATGACCAAGGCGATGGACGACAACACCCTGGTCACGGTGATGATCGAGACGCCCAAGGCGGTCGAGAACGCCGAAGCGATCGCCGCCGTGCCGGGCATCGACTGCCTGCTGATGGGCTCCAGCGATCTCTCGATGGAGCTCGGCATCCCCGGCGAGAACGGCCATCCCAAGATCCAGGCCGCCGCCGACAAGCTGGTGGCCGCCTGCACCAAGCACGGCAAATGGGCCGGCATGGGCGGAGCCTACGGCGAAGACCTGCTAAAGATGTACATCGGCAAGGGCATGAAGCTCGTCCTCGCCGGCAACGACCTCCCTATGCTGACAGGCGCCGCCCGCGCACATCAAGCGAAGGTGCGTGCGCTCGCGGGGTGAGATTGTTCACTGCCTTCGGACCGCGAGCATCCTGCTCGCGGTCCATAGGATAACGTGCGTCAGCGCTTCCCTTCGATCTCGATCTCGACCAAATGCGGCTTGCCTGACTTGAAGGCGGCCGCGATAGCGGGACCGATATCGTCTGCTTTGGCGACCTGGGTGCCGGCAATGCCCATGCCCTTGGCCATGTCCACAAAGCCGAGTGCCGGACCGCTCAGGTCCATATGCATGTAGGGCTTGTTGGACTTGACGTCGAAGCGCTGGCGGTAGGCGTCGATATTGTGCTTGAGCACGCGGTACTCGCGGTTGGCGAGGATCACAAAGACGATCGGCAGGTCGTGGTGCGCCGCCGTCCACAGCGCCTGGATCGAGTACATCGACGAGCCGTCGCCCGACACGCACAAGACCGGCCGCTCGGGTGCGGCCACCGCAACGCCGAGCGCACCGGCGACACCCTGGCCGATGCCGCCGCCCCGACCGCTGAAATAGTCCATCGTGCCGGCAAAGCTGAAAGTCTTGAACAGGTCGAGATTGGCGGTGATCGTCTCGTCGACCACGATCGCGTCCGACGGCGTCCCAGCGCGGATTTCGGCCATGGCGCGCGCCATCGAGGTCGGCGTACGCGCCCACGCCTTCTCGACACGCGTCTTCTGGGCCGCCGCCTCGGCCTGCTTCTGCGCCTTCAAGGTGTCATGGCGTGCCTTCACCGTTGCGCCATCGATGCCGGCGTTCGCCTGCGCCAGCGCCTCGAGGGCGGCGCCGACATCGGCGACCACGCCGGCATCGAGCGTGAAATTGTAGGCGAGGCGCACCGGGGCCGATTCGATCTGCAGCACCTTGCAGCCTGCCGGGAAGGGCGAGCCCGGCGCGTACCAGACCTCCTCGAAGAACGGCCCGCCGACCATCAGCACCAAGTCGTTGCCGGCGAGCTGCTTGGCGATGCCGGGCGCGTCGAAGGCGAGCGTGCCGCGCCACGCCGGATGATCGGTCGGAAAGCAGTTGCGGCCGCGCAGGCCCTCGAACCAAACAGCGGCGCCGATGCGGTCGACCAGCTTGACCAGGCTCTTGTCGGCGCCAGCGCGCGCGATCTCGTCGCCGGCGACGATGGCCGGATTTCTTGCCGACATGATCAGGCGGGCCATTGCCGCGATGCCGACCGGCTCGGGCAGGCTCCTGGCGAAGATGGGACCAGGCCGACCGGGCGGAACGCTGGTCTCCTGCTCCATGACATTGATCGGCAGGGCCACGAAAACCGGGCCAGCCGGCGCCTCGTTGGCGATCTTGAAGGCGCGCTGCAGGATCGGGCCAATCTCGTCGGCGGTTTCGACCTGAACGCTCCACTTCGTGACAGGTGCGGCCATGGCCGCCAAATCGTGTCCGAGCACGGGGTCGCGCAGGCGCAACCGCGTGTCCTGCTGGCCTGCCGTCACCACCATCGCAGTGTTGTTCTTCAGCGCCCCGTAGATCATGCCGATGGCGTTGCCGAGGCCGGGCGCGACATGGAGATTGGCAAACGCCGTCTTGCCGCTCGCCTGGCCATAAAAATTCGCCGCGCCGACCGCCACGCCCTCGTGCAGGTGCACGATGTACTCGATCTGCGGGTAGTCGAGCAGCGAATCGAGCAGCGGACTCTCGGTGGTGCCGGGATTGCCGAAAATGCGGTCGACGCCGTGGGCTACCAGCGTCTCCATGAATACCTGCCGACCGCGCATGGCATTTTCTCCCTGGCTTTGCCCTGCTATGGAACCTTCGAGGGGTGAGAGCACGGCATGGACGGTGTTGTCGAGGCAGATTCGATCGCCAGCCGCGCTGCGGGATTGGCAGCGCTTGCCGACGCGGCACGCCACGATCTCACCCGGCTCAACTATCCGCCGGCCAATTGGGTGCCCGAGCGCGTCGGGCCGGACGGCGAGCGGGTGCTCGACGTGCTGGTGGTCGGTGCCGGGATGTGCGGCCAGACCGTCGGCTGGGGACTCTTGCGCGAAGGCATCCGCAACATCCGGGTGATCGAGCGCGCGCCGCACGGCAAGGAAGGACCGTGGAACACGACGGCACGCATGCCGATCCTGCGCTCGCCCAAGCACCTGACCGGCCCCGACCTCGGTATCCCGTCTCTTACCTTCCGCGCCTGGTACGAGGCGCAGCACGGGCGCGACGGCTGGGAAAAGCTCTACAAGATCGCCCGCCTCGACTGGCTCGCCTATCTCCTGTGGGTACGCGAGGTGGTGGGGCTCGCGGTCGAGAACGGTGTCGCCCTCGAGACGCTGACGCCGGCAGGCGACCTCCTGACGGCGCGCCTGTCGACCGGCAAGACCGTCCACGCACGCAAGGTCGTCATCGCCAACGGCCGCGACGGTGCCGGCGGCTTTCGCTGGCCGAGATTTCCTTCCTTCGACCCGGCCGATCAGCAGCGCCAGGGCCTTGTCCACCATACGCTCGAGGACATCGATTTCAGCCGGCTGGTCGGCAAGCGCATCGGCATCCTGGGGGTACTGGCCACCGCGATCGACAATGCGGCCACGGCCCTCGAGGCCGGCGCACGCGAGGCAATTTGCTACGCCCGCCGGCCGCATCTGCCCCAGGTCAACAAGTCGAAAGGCGCCTCGTTTCCCGGCTTCCAACGCGGTTACGGCATGCTCGACGACGACTGGCGCTGGAAAATCTATACGTACATGCTGGCCGCCGGATCGCCGCCGCCGCACGAATCGGTGCTGCGCGTGCAGAAGCTGCCCGGATTCTCCTTCCGCTTTGCCGAACCGTGGACCGACGTGATCATCGAGAACGGCGGCGTCACGGTGAAGACGAGCAAGGCGGTCGAGCGGTTCGACGCTGTGCTGTTCGGCACCGGCTTCGATGTCGACTTGTCGCGCGTCGGCGAGCTCGCGGCGTTCGCGTCCAATATACGCCTGTGGTCCGATATGCGTGCGCCGGCTGAAGCCAAAGCCAATCCCGAGGCGGCGCTCTACCCTTATCTCGGCCCGGGCTTCGAGCTGATAGAGCGCGAGGCGGGCAGAACGCCGCGCCTCGCCGACGTCCATCTCTTCAATTGGGGAAGCATCATGAGCCAGGGGGCGCTGGCCGGCGACATCCCCGGCCTGCATGTAGGCGCCACGCGCCTGGTGCAGGCGATCGCTCATGGCCTGTTCAAGGCCGACGCCGACCGGCACGCCCAGAACATGTTCGAGCAGGAAGATCCGGAACTCGAGCCCACCGACTATTTCGTGCCGCGCGACCAACGCGTCGGACCACTCTAGGGGAACGCGCATGCAGGCAGATTATGTCGTCGTTGGCGCCGGTTCGGCGGGGTGCGCCGTCGCGGCCCGTCTCTCGGAGAGCGGTGCCTCGGTCATCCTGCTCGAAGCAGGCCCGAGCGACTGGTATCCGATGATCCACATTCCGGCCGGCATGCGCTCGCTACTGCGCAACCCGCTGGTCAACTGGAACTACACGACAGAGCCCGAGAAGGGATCGGGCGAGCGCCGCCTCGACTGGCCGCGTGGGCGCACCTTGGGTGGCTCCTCGTCGATCAACGGCATGCTCTACGTACGGGGCGCGCCGGCCGACTTCGACGGCTGGGCGCAGATGGGTTGCCGCGGCTGGAGCTACGACGACGTGCTGCCCTACTTCAAGAAGTCAGAGCATTACGTTCAGAAGGGCGATCCCGAGGTACGCGGCCAGGGCGGCCCGCTCAAGGTCGAGGATTACCGCACGATCCTGCCGCTCACCCACCGCTTCGTCGAAGCGGCCCAGCAGGCGGGCTTCCCATTCAATCCCGACCTCAACGGCAAGCAACGCTACGGCGTCGGCTACTCGCAGATGACACGGCGCGGCCGCTGGCGTGGCTCGACGGCACAGACCTTCCTGCGCGAAGCCAAGCATCGTCCCAACCTGCGGGTCGAGACCGACGCGCAAGGCGGCAAGCTCCTGTTCGACGGCAAGCGCTGCACCGGCGTCACGTTCCAGCGCGGCGGCAATCTCACCACGGTACGCGCCAACCGCGAGGTGATCGTGTCGGGCGGCGCGGTGAACTCGCCGCACATCTTGCAGATCTCCGGCATCGGCCCGTCTGCCCACCTGCAGTCGCTCGGCATCCCCGTCGTGCACGACCTGCCGGGCGTCGGCTCGAACCTGATCGATCACTACGTGGTCCGTGTGGTCCATCGCGTGCACGGTACGCCAACGGTGAACGAGCTGGCGCGCTTCCCGGGCGTGCTGCCGGAGATCGCCCGATTCTTCCTGACCGGCAAAGGCGCGCTGACCTTCGGCGTCACCACGGCGCAGTTGTTCTGCGACAGCCGCGAAGGCCTCGCCTCGCCCGACTTGCAGCTCCTGTTCACTCCGGGCAGCACCAACACGCTGAAGTTCGGCCAGCTCGACGACAAGCCGGCCATGAGCTGCGTCGTCTGCGTGGTGAAGCCTGATTCGCGCGGCACCATCATGGCAGCATCGCCCGATCCGTTCGCCCGGCCGGCGATTCGCCCCAACTACTTCACCACGCGCACCGACGAGCTCGCCCTGCTGAGCGGCGTGCGTCATGTGCGACGAGTCTTCGCCGCTCCCGCCCTCGCCCAGCATAGCCTCGGCGAGACCAGTCCTGGCCCCGACCTCGCCAGCGACACGGAATTGCTGGACTACGCCCGCCGCGCCGGCAACACGCTCTATCACCCGGTCGGCACCTGCAAGATGGGCGAAGACCCGCGCGCCGTGGTCAATTCGCGCCTGCGCGTTCACGGCATCGAGGGCCTGCGCGTCATCGACGCCTCGGTGATGCCGACGCTCACCACCGGCAACACCAACGCGCCCACCATCATGATCGGCGAGAAGGGCGCGGCGATGATCCTGGAGGATGCGGCGTAGCCAGCATTCCTCAGTCGATCAGATCGTTGGCACGCGACAGAAAAGCGATCGGCAAGGTTCGTCCGATCGCCTTGGCCGTTTGCAGATTGGCGACGGTCTCGATGATCGTGGGCCATTCGACCGGAATCTCGCCCGCCGGCGTGCCTCTGGCGATACGCTGGACGAACACGGCGAGTTGCTCCAGCAGCGACGAGATGCTCGGGCCGTAGCTGGCGAGACCTCCCACCTCGCAAAACTCGCGCCGAGGAAAAACGCTGGGAAGGCGCGCGCGCCGAGCATGCTCGGCGATCGTCTTTCGATTTGCGATCGTCACCGCATCGGTGAAGCAGATCAGCGAGTCGCACGCCGCCGCCTCAGGGGCTCCAAGCGCCGCCTCCAGGCTGGCGCGGTCGTGAACGGGTCGCACCAGCATCTCGAGGCCGAGCCGGGCTCCCGCCTTGAGCGTAAGACTACGCTCCTCTTTTTCGCCGGGGTGATCGGGGCTTTGTATGACGAGCGTACGCCTTGCCTCCGGCGCAATTTCGCGCAGGATCTCCATCCGCTTGCCGACGAGTTCCCACATCATTTGAGAGTTGCCGGTGGCATTGCCGCCGGGCCGGGCGAGACTGCGAACATAACCTGCGGCAATTGGATCGCCGCTGAAGGAGAAGACGACAGGTACTGCACGCTCGGCCTGCGGGACAATCCGGGTCGAGGCACCGATGACGACAAGGACGTCGATACCTTCCGCCAGAAGCGAATCGAGCAAGCTCGTCAGCCGCGACAGGTCGGCATCGGCAAAGCGGACCTTGAGCACGTATTCGCGGCCCTCCACCCATCCGATGCGGCTCAAGCCGCCAATGAACTGGACGTATGCGGATTCCGACGAACTGCCGCTGCCGAGATATCCGATGCGAAAGGGTCGGACCGTGCGCTGGGCACGGGCCGGCCCGGAGAGGGCCAGGCTCGCCGCAGCGAGCGCGAAGCTGCGTCGCCTCATACGCGAGCCGAGCCGTACAGCCGCTTGGTTGCAATGTCGGCTCCCTCACGGCAGGCCTTGAGCTTCTGCCAGACCACGTCCTCGGCGACGAACTGGCTGCCGGCGAAGGTGCCGAAGCCGCAATCGACCGACGCGATGACACGGCTGCGGTCGCCGACCGCGTCGACCGCTTCGCAGATACGGTTGGCCACCACCTCGGGATGCTCGACGAAGTTGGTGAGCGAATCGATCACGCCCGGCAACAGCACGAAGCGGTCGGGCAGCTTGTTCTTCTTGAGTGCGGCGTACTCGTGCTGATGGCGCGGGTTGGCGAACTCGATGCTGAGGCCACCGACCCTCGCGCCGTACAGCACAGGCAGGATCTCGCGCATCGGGATGTCGTGCAGGTGCGGGCCTTCGTAGTTGCCCCAGCAGCAATGCAGCCGCACGCGTTCGGGCGGGATGCCAGCCAGCGCCTCGTTCAATGCCGCGACGTGCATCTCGGCGATCTTCACGAACTCGGCATTGCTCTTGTCCTGGAACAGGACGCCGCGCTCCATAGCGAGGTCCGGCGCATCGATCTGCAGCAGGAAATCCTTGGCGATCAGCTCGTATTCCTTGCGCATCTGGCGGGCCAGGGCGAAGACATAGGCTTCGTGACTGTCGTAATGCGCATTCAACAGCGTCGTGGCTATGATGCCGGGCGACGCCGCCGTCATGAAGGCCTCGACCGGCGGCTTCGCGAGGCCGTCGAGCGCCGCGCGAAACATGCGGCACTCCTCCCGCGCCGCCGTCAGGTCGTCGTAGGCCACGTCTGCGACGGCTTGAGGTGCATTGGTGACCTTGGCGCGCCTGGAAAGGCGTTGAGCCATCTGGGCCGCCCAGATCGGGAAGCGCGTGTAGTCCGGTGAGCGCGGGCGCTTGGATTCGCCGCCGAATCCGGTCATGCGCTGCGCCACGTAGGTCTGGAAGCCGACGCGCGGCTGCTCGCCGTCGTTGATCACGTCGATCCCCGCGGCCGCCTGCTCGACGACGACTTGGCGCACCGCGGCCTCGGCCTCGCGCGCAAGTGCCGCCTTGTCGATCGCCTCGCCCGCCTCATCGCGGATCAGCAACTCGGACAGCACCGGATTGCGTGGCAGGCTGCCGACATGCGTGGTGAGGATTCGGTCTTCACTGTGCTTCATGTCAGTCCACCTTAGCTCCGACCGCCTTCACGACCTCCGCCCAATGGGCGCGATCGCGCTTCACGGTTGCCTTGAACTGCTCGACCGTCTCGTAGCGCGGCGTGTTGCCGAGCTCGGCGAGCTTCTTCTGGGTCTCGGGATCGGCCAGCGCCGTCTTGATCGCAGCATTGAACTTCTGCGCGATCGACGCATCGAGGCCCTTGGGGCCGAAGATGGCAAACCACGTGTAGCTCTCGTAGCCCGGCAGGCCCGCCTCGTCGATCGTAGGAATGTCGGGGATCGCCGCCACGCGCTTCTTGGTGGTGACGCCCAGCAGCCGCACCTTGCCGGCGCGGTACTGTTGCAGCACGGTCTGCACTTGGTTGAAGATGCAGCACACGTCGCCTTTCAGCACCGCTTGCAAGGCGTCGGGGCCGCCGCGATAGGGCACATGCACCATCTGCAGCCCGGCCTTGGCGTTGAACTCGGCGAAGGCGAGGTGTGTGCCGGTGCCGTTGCCGGTCGAGGCGTAGTTGTACTTGCCCGGCGCCGCCTTCACCTTGGCGATGAAGTCGGCCACCGACTTGGCGTCGATCACCTCGGGGTTAATGGTCAGGACGTTGGAAACATCGACCAGGGTCGAGATCGGCGTGAAGTCGGCTTCGACGTCGAAGCTGAGCTTCGGGTACAGCGCCGGATTGACGCCATGCGTCGCGGCGGTGCCGAGCAGGAACGAATAGCCGTCGGGCTTGGCGTTGGCGATCACCTCCGATGCGACGTTGCCGCCGGCGCCGGTCTTGTAGTCGAGCACCAGGCGCTGGCCGAGCGACTTCTCGAGCGAGGGCTGGAGCATGCGAGCAACGACGTCGACGCCAGACCCGGCCGGAAAGCCCATCAGCACCGTGATCGGCCGACTCGGCCAGTCGTCCGCATGCACAGCAGCCGCAGAGAGAAAAAGCGCGAGCGAGGCCAGCAGCGCCTTCAGCATGGGTTCCTCCGATGAACGGCGATTTGGCTGCTATGCTGCGGCAACGAAGGGAGAATTGCCATGGGGTACATGACCGACGAGCGCCGATTGATCCAGGAGACGGCGCGCGCCTTCGCCATGAAAGAGGTGCTGCCGGTCGCCAACAAGCTCGACCCGGAAAAGGGCGACATCCCGCGCGAGCTGATCCAAAAGCTGGCCGACATGGGCTATTTCGGCATCGTCATTCCCGAGCAATATGGCGGCCTGGGACTGGGCGTGTTCGAGTATTGCCTGATCACCGAGGAGCTGGCGCGCGCCTGGATGAGCGTTGCCTCGATCATCGCCCGCGGTAACGGCCTGTCGGCCGGCCGCGGCATGACCGATGCGCAGCGTGCGGCATTCCTCCCGCGCGCCGCACGCGGCGAGTTCCTGGGTGCCGCGGCCATGTCGGAACCTAATGTCGGCTCCGACCTCGGCAGCATCGCCTGCCGTGCGCGCCGCGACGGCGACGATTGGGTGATCAACGGCAACAAATACTGGTGCACCTTCGCCGACGGTGCCGATTACATCATGCTGGTCGCCCGCACCTCCGATCCGCCCGATCCGAAGCGCAAGCATGTCGGCCTGTCGTCCTTCCTGATCGAGAAACCGCGCGGCACGCTGCCACCCGGGGTCAAGGGCGCCCCCATTCCCAAGATCGGCTATTTCGGCTGGAAGACCTGGGAGCTGGCGTTCGACGATTGCCGCCTGCCCGGCTCGGCCCTGATCGGCGAGGAAGGTCGCGCCTTCTACTACATCTCGGCCGGGCTCGAGCGGGCGCGCGCCCATACCGCGGCGCGCTCGATCGGGCTGGCGCGCGGCGCCCTCGAGGACGCCACTGCCTACGCCCAGGAGCGACGGCAATTCGGTCAGGCGATCGGCGAGTTCCAGAACACGCGCTTCCGGCTCGCCCGCATGGCGACCGACATCGAGGCGGCGCGCCAGCTCCTCTACTTCGTGTGCGACGAGATCGATCAGAAGCGGCGCTGCGACAAGGAGGCGGCGATGGTGAAGTTCTTCGCCTCCGAGATGGCCGAGCGCGTGACCTCCGAAGCGCTGCAGATCTTCGGCGGCGCCGGCTACACCACCCTGCACGCGGTCGAGCGTTACTGGCGCGACGCGCGACTGACCAAGATCTTCGAGGGCACGTCGGAGATCCAGCAGCGCATCATCTCCGACCATTTGCTCGGCAAGCCGAAGGCGGCCTCGGCGTGACCGACATCGACCAATTCATCGCCACCGCGCCGCCGCTCCGCTTCGCCTTCGCCATCGAGGCCAGAGTCGCGCCTGTCCGAGATATCGGCCTGACCGCTCGTGGTCATCGCCGCATCATCGATATCCTCGGCGGCACGGTGCACGGCCCGCGACTCGAGGGCGAAATCCTGCCGGGCGGTGCCGACTGGCAGGTCGTGCGCCCCGACGGCACGATCGAGGTGGTGGCGCGCTACACCATCCGCAGCAACGCAGGCGCCCTGGTGTACGTGCAGAATGACGGACTGCGCGTCGCCAGCCTCGAGATCGCCGCCCGCCTGGCACGCGGCGAGGCGGTGCCGTTCGACAGCTATCGCTTCCGCACCGTGCCGCGCTTCGAGACAGCCGAGCCAACGCTGAAATGGCTCGAGCAATCGCTCTTCGTCGGCGTCGCTACCCGCGCACCCGATGGTGTCGCCATCGGATTCCACGAGGTGCTGTAGGGTCTGCGAGGAATCGCGCGCGGTCTGAATACGTGCTCGCTCCCCAAGCTCATTCGGCCAAGTCGATACGCCTCAGCCAGTCGTCGACCAGGGGCGCCAGCAGGTTCGGCGTCTCGACCGGCCAACTATGGTCGGCCGAGTCGAGCACGGCGAGGGTAGCACGCGGATAGCTCTCCAGGATGGCCAGGGTGTCGCGATAGCCTACGGTGGTGTCCTGCCTCCCCGCGATGATCAAGGTCGGGGCCGTGAAACCGCGCTCCTCGGCCGCGAGATCGAACGAGAGGCCATAGCGTCGCGGATCGGCGCGCATTTCGTTGACGATCGGCGCCGTCGCCGCGATAGCGGGCTGGTACAACGACCGCGCCTTCTGCCGGGCGGCGGCGAGGTAACCAGGTGTCTGGACCAGTACATTGCCCAAGGCCGTCTGCTCCTCGACCGGGACCGTCGCGACGAGCGCGTCGTCGCGCACCAATGGTTCGAACGTCGGCAAGGTACGCCGCGTCGTGTCGGCGATCACGCAAGGCATGCGGAGCAGCAGCCCGGCCACGCTCGCCCGGCGGCGTACCGCGACGGCGCGCGCCAGGTAGCCGCCCAGCGACGTGCCCGCGAGCACGAACCGCTCGCAGCCGACAACGCGGTCGATGAAGGCGAGCACGGCCTCCAGCATGTCGTCCTGGTTGGCAAGCCCGGCCTTGGCCATCGAACGACCCATGCCGGGCAGATCGGGATAGAGGCGGCGCCAACCGCCGCGAGACTCGAAGAACGGCTCGTAGTCGACGAGCTCGAGTCGACAGTCGAGGGTCCAGCCATGAAGAAAGACAATGGGTCGTCCTTGGCCCCGCTCCTCGTAGTGGATCATCGCCTTGTCGAGTTCGCACTGCATCGTCACTGCCCTCATGCTCGTCACTCTCTCGCCGCCGCCGGTCAGCGCCCCAGCAAGTTCTGCCGCAAGCTCGACCAGAATCCCGACCCCGATGTCTCGGCATGACTGGTCGCCGCCATGCGGCGGTAGAGCTCGCGCAAGCTGCGCCGCTCCGGACGAGCCTTGAGCTGTGCGCCCTGCCTGCCGGGTTCGAGCACGAGCTCGCGGGTGTGAAACTCCTCGAGTCCTGGCCGGTGGCCGATGCTCACGACGGCGGTCTTGGGCAGTTCCTCGGCCAGCAGGCGCATGATGTTGGCCTGACCGGCCTCATCGAGCGCCGACGTCGCCTCGTCCATGAACACCCAGGCCGGCCTCTGGATCAGCACCCGCGCGAAGGCGACACGCTGCTGCTCGCCGCCGGACAGGATGTGGTCCCAGCGCTCGGTCTCGCCGAGCCGGCCGCGCAAATGATCGAGCCCCACTTTGTGCAACGCCTCGCGCAGGTCCTCGTCGCCCACATCCTCCGGCCGCTCGGGATAGAGGATCGCCTCGCGCAGGGTGCCGAGCGGAAAATACGGCTTCTGCGGCATGAAGGCGGTGCTCGCCTTGGGTAGCTCGACGGCGCCGCGGCCCCATGGCCAGACGCCGGCAATGGCGCGCATGATGGTGCTCTTGCCGCTGCCCGACTGGCCGCGAATCAAGACCCTTTCGCCGGGCCGGATCTCGACCTCGGCTTCGGCGACCAGCGCCTCGCCGTCGGGCCGCGACAGGCCGACCTCGCGCAGGACAAGGCGATCGGATTGACCCGGCGTCACCTCGATACGCTCGCCGTCCGGGGCTTCGATGTTCTCCTCGAGATCGTGCAGCGCGGCATGGAGATGGACGACACGATGGGTCGAGGCACGCCAGTCGGCAAAGCGCGGGAAATTATCGATCACCCACGACAGCGCCCATTGCACGTTGGAGAAGGCCTGCGCCGTCTGCATCAAGCCGCCGAGCTGGATGTCGCCGGAAAGGTAGCGCGGCAACGCCAAAATCAGCGGCACGACGGGTGCGATGTAGGCGAGCGAGCTGGTGAGCAAGGCCAGGCTCCCCTGCCCGCGCGTCTGGGTGTGCCAGGCCTGCCCCAGATCCGCCATGGCGGAACGCAACCGTGCCCGTTCGTCGGGTTCGCCGCGCATCAAGGCGATACCCTCGGCATTCTCGCGGGCACGGATCAGCACCGACCGGACGTCGGCCTCGCGCCCTTGCCGCACATTGCCTGCCTCGATCAGGCCGCTACCGAGGGCGTAGGTGAGGATCGAGCCGAACAGGGCGTAAAGCACGGCGGCCCACACCATATAGCCCGGCAGGGAGAACTCGACGGAGCCGATCTTGATCGGCAGCTCGCCGGACAGCACCCACAGCACGCTGAGGAAGGTGATGAGCTGCAGGATGCACTGCAGGATGCTTTGCGCGAACTCGACGGCGAGCTCGCACGAAATCCGAATATCCTCGGCGATGCGCCCGTCCGGATTGTCGCAATCGTCGGCGAGCAGGCCGAGCTGATACTGACGGCCGGCATGCAGCCAGCGCCGCGTCGTCACATGCGTGAGCCAGGTCCGCCAATTGATCTGCAGGCGTCGCCGGATGTGCAGGTGGATGGCCACCGCCACGCCTGCCGACACGACGATGGCGGCGAGGATGTAGAGCTGCTCGGCGAGCTGAGAGGTGTCGCGCTTCTCCAAGGCATCGAAGAAGTCGCGATTCCAGACATTGAGCCACAGCGCGATACCGACATTGATCGCGCCGAACGCCACCATGCCAGCCGTGAGCGCCCACGCGACGGCGCGGTAGCCGGGCGCCGTCCAATAGCCGCAGGCGATGGCGGCAAAGGCTCGGAGCGAGGAAGTCCGCGTGCTCACTCAGTCGCGAAAGCTCGGATCGATGCGATCGAGCTTGCGCAGCAGCGCCGGCCAGTCGAGCAGGCCGAACGGCCGGCGGACATGCGGCTGGTAATTCATGTAGGTGGCATCGACCACGTCGGCCGGCACCTCGATCAGCTTGGTGTTGCACGACATCGCCGCGATCTGCGTCTTGCAGGAGAGCTCGAGCCGATGCATGGCGTTGAATGCCTCGGGAATCGTCGCGCCGGTCGTGAGCAGGCCATGATTGCGCAGGATCAGGGCGTTGTTGTCGCCCAGGCTCTCGACCAGCGCCTTGCGCGAGGCCGTGTCGATCACCACGCCGTCGAAATCGTGATAGCTGATCCTGGCGAAGCGCATCGCGGTCTGGGTGTTGGGCAGCAGGCCGCATTCCATGGTCGAGACGGCCATACCCGCCCACGTATGGGTGTGCATCACGCAGGCGACCTCGGGCTTGGCCATATGGATGGCGCTGTGGATCACGAAGCCGGCGCGATTGACGCCGTAGTTGAGACTGCCGAAATCCGGCTTGGCGAGGATGTTACCCTCGTGGTCGATCTTGAGCAGGCTCGACGCGGTGATCTCCTCGTAGAGCAGCCCGTAGGCGTTGATCAGGAAGGCGTCGGGCTCGCCGGGCACGCGCATCGAGATGTGGTTGGCGATCAGATCGGACATGCCGTACAGGTCGATCAGACGATAGGCGGCCGCCAGATCCACCCTGGCCTGCCACTCCTCGGGCGAAACGTTCGTCCGAAGATTGGCGACGCTGGCTGATTTGAGGGCATGCACGGACATGAAAGTGCTCCTGGCTGGTCGGCGGCTCGGACCGTAAACCGCCCTGCCGACAAGCTCCAGCCCCGGGTGAGTCGTTCAGTGCGACGGGCTTGCCCTCGCCGGAGCGTTCAGGCCTTCTTCCGGCTGTCTTTGGCGCTCTTGATGTCGGAAGCGAGCGGGTAAGCCGTAATGGACTTGATTCGTTCCATCGAGAAGCGCGAGGTCACGTTCTTCAGCGGCATGGTGTCGATCAGCTTCTTGTAGAAGGTGTCGTATGCCTTCATGTCGGGCACGGCGACGCGCAGCATGTAGTCGATATCGCCGGCCATGCGATGAAACTCCATGACCTCGGGCATGGCCGTGACAGTCTGGGCAAACTTGGCCAGCCAAGCCGACGAATGATCGCCGGTCTCGATCGACACGAACACGGTGAGGCCGAGGCCGATCGATTCGGGCGAGACCAGTGCCACGCGGCGCAAGATGACTCCCGCCTTCTCCAGGCGCTGGATACGCTTCCAGCACGGGCTTTGCGACAGACCGACCCGGTGGGCGATCTGCGCCAGCGAAAGGCTGGCGTCCTCCTGCAGGAGGGCGACGATCTTCCTGTCGATCGCATCCATGATTTGTCACTCGCGAGATGGGCGACCGTACTGTCGAGCCTGCAGCCCCAAATCTCAATAGGACTTCGGTCCGGCAACAACTCGAGCCGCACGGGCGAGCCCAACCCGACACGCGGCCACGGTCAGGACCGACGGCGATCGTATCGGGCATCTATCAAGGTCTGACTGCCGGAGACTCCATCTTCAAGCCGCGCGCGCGCTCCATCAAGTAGGTCTCGAGCTCGACATACGAGAGGGCATCGAGGGGCCAGGCTTCGGCGCGCGCCCCGACGAGGCAATTGCGCAGACGACGCTTCAGCGACCCAAGCCCCTGCCATTCCAGGCGATAGATCGGATAGCCGGTCGGATGGGCCTGCGGAATGACCACGCCGGCAAGCTGCTTGCCGGCATTGTCGTCGTGGCAAATGGCGCAGCTCAAGTTGAGCTGACCCTGCCGGCGCCGGTAGATCTCCGCCCCCCGCCCACGGAACGGCGCTAGGCGCGGGTCGGCAGGCGGGGCGATCGGCTCGCCACGCGATTGATGCGCAACCAGGGCTTCGAGCGCCAGCAGGTCGCGGTCCTCTGCCGGCCAGGGCTCGGCCCGCTGCCGGCTGGTGCGACACAGATTGAAGCGGCCTTCGAGGTCGACCGGCTTGTCGGCACCCGGCGGAATTGCAGGATAGCGGGCGGCCACACCCTTCATGCTGCCCGGAGCACCGTGGCAGTCGGCGCACGACTTGCCGCTAGCGCCAGCGGGCTTGCTCCACACCTGCGCGCCGAGCTGGACGAACAGCATGCCAGGATTGGCCATGTCGTCGTCCTGCATCTGCCTGAGAGCCGGCCCCATGTCCTGGTAGCCGGAGCGGCGCGTCTCCAGCGTGCCCTGCGCCACGGCGTAGGTGGCGGCGAACAACGCAGCGAGACCGAGGACGGCGCGGGCTGCTTTCATCCCACGGTGATCGCGACCCGCTCCTCGACGGCAAAGCCCTCATCGCCGGTCCAGCGCAAGGCGATGGTGCCACTCTCGCTCGCCACGGCAAAGAAGGAGACGAACGGGTTGGCGGCGATCGCCGGCGACATCGCCATGCTGAAGATTTCCGCGCCGTTCCAGGTCGCGACAAAGCGCTCGATGATGTTGCGCGGGATGATGCGGCCGTTGGTGCCCGGCCGAAAGCCGGTTTCCATCGGATGAAGGATCAGCGCCTTGATCTCGATCACCTCGCCGCGTCTGGCTGTCTTGGGCGCGTTGACCAGCACGTTGGCCATCAGGTCATCTCCTCCAGGCAGGCCGCCAGGGTAACGATCACGTCGGCGCTCGCGCTCCAGAACTCACCCTTGCTGGTCTCGGCGATGGCGACGATCTTCTGCGAATCGCCGAGCTTGATGCGCGTGCCGATAATGGCCTTGCCGTTGCGCGGCCCCAGCGTGGCATTGAAGACGTGCGGTTGCGGATTCTTCTCGTTGAAGACGTGGATCGCCCTGACATGGTCGGCCTCGCTCATCGGGCTTTCGACCGATACGGTGAGCGGCACTGTATTGCCGTTCTCGATCAGCGGCGGCACGTCGAGCGTCACTTTGCCCTGGCGGACCGCGGCATTTCCCACGACTTCCCTGATGGCGGCCGCCATCGCCTCCGGCGTGGCCTGGGCGGCGGTGAGAGGCAGCATCGTTACCAGCGCCGCGCCGGCGAGGAACGTGCGTCGCTGCAGGGGAGCTGGAGGCTCGTGAAATGTCATGCGCACCTCCTCCTTTCCTCCCTCGCATGACGGGAGAGGAAGCTGAAGCCTAATCAAAACCCTTACTCCTTCAACGTCGCCAAGTAGGCCACGACGTCCTCGATCTGTTCGGCGGTCAGGATCGTCTTGCCGGTAAAAGACTTGGCGACGTGCTGCAACCCCATGGTCCGATAATAGGCCGGCATGATGGTGTCGGGATTGAGACGCGTTCCATCGACGATACGTAACCGCAGTTGCCCCTCGGACCAGCGCGCACCGGCACCCGCCAGGCTGGGCGCCAGTGTCCCCTGGAAACGCTCCTCCGGAATCGGCCCGGAATGGCAGAGCAGGCAGAGGCCAATGCTGCGGCTGGCGACGATCATCCGGCCGCGGACGGCGTCGCCCGGCTGTCCCGTCAGGGACCTGGCGATGGCGTCGCCGGTCACGGCATACGGCAGCAGAGGCTCTTGCGCCGAGGCCGTGGGCGACGCCAGGGCTAGCATGAGGGCGAGCCCGGCCCCTCGTGCCGCGCCGGTCAGCCGAAAACCTCGGTCGTGATCGTCCCGAACCAGCTACTGGCATACAGCGCCTCCTGGCCGCGGAAGCCGCCCACGACGTCGAGCGGGCTGGTGCCGCCCGCGCCCGGAACGTCCGCCAGCACGCCCTTGTCGGGTCGATAGACGCCAGCGACGGAGATGCCGTAATCGGCCGCGACCAGGCTGTAGCAAGTATTGATCAGGATCGGGTCCTGAGGCTTGCGGCCGGCCAGCAGGTCGACGATGGCGGCGGCGCAGACCTTGGCCTGGGCGTTGGCGGCGAAGGCCGATTTCGGCATGCCGCCCATGATCGCCGCATCGCCCAGCACATGGATGCCCGGCAGCAGGGTCGATTCGAAGGCGACTGGTTCGACCGGGCACCAGCCGGTGCGATCAGTGACGCCGGCCTGCTGGGCAATCGCGCCGGACTTCTGCGGTGGGATCACGTTGGCGACCGCTGCCTTATGACGGCCGAAATCGGTGATCAAGGTCATGCCCGACGGATCGACCGAGGTAACCTTGCCGCCTTGGCTAAGCGAAACCCATTCGATCATGCCGGGATAGAGCTGCGCCCAGGCATTCTGGAACAGACGCTGCTTGGAGAAGCTGTCCTTCGAATCGAGGATCAGCAGCTTCGATTTCGGCTTCCAGATTTTCAGCCAGTAGGTGATCAGGCTGGCCCGCTCGTAGGGTCCCGGCGGACAGCGGTAGGGATTGTCCGGCGAGGAGATCACCACCAAGCCGCCATCGTCCATATTCTGCAGTTGCCGCCGCAGCAGGACGGTCTGTGGGCCGGCCTTCCAGGCGTGCGGCATCACTTGTGCCGCCGCCTCGTCGTAGCCAGGCAGCGCCGTCCAATCGAAGTCGATGCCCGGCGACAACACCAGGCGGTCATAGGAAAGCTTGCTGCCGTCGGACAACGTCACCGACTTCGCCGAGGCGTCGACAGCGGTTACCGACAGTCGTGCCACCGTGACACCGGTCTTGGCCACACCGTCGTAGCCGAACTGCTGCTGATCGATCGACCGCAGATTGGCCAGCACATTGTTGCTGAACGGGCAGGCGGTATAGGTGGCGTTCGGCTCGACCAGCGTGACTGCGAGCTTGGGCTCGAGCGCCTTCAGGGTACGAGCCGCGGTCGCGCCGCCGAAGCCACCCCCCACGACGACCACCCGCCCGGCACCTTGCGCAGAGGCGATCGAGGGGGCCAAGACCGAGGTGAGCCCGGCCGCGACGCCGAGCTCGAGAAAGGTGCGCCGTGTCGCCATGGCCCTATTCCGGCTGGGCGGCGAACCAAGCCGCGATCGCGCCGATCTGGCCATCGTCGAAACCCTTGGCGATGCGGCCCATCACGCTCGATGGCCAGGCGCCGATGCGATACTCGCGCATCGCCGTGACGATGTCCGAAGCCTTGCGGCCGGCGATGCGGGGGATGACCGAGTCGGGCACTTTCATCGGCGCATGACAGCCGGTGCAGGAGCTTGCACCGGGCGGCGGCTCGGCCGCCTCCGCCGCACCGGCCAGCAAGAACGCGCCGGCCAGCGCGGACAGAGTGAGGCGTCGCATCAGGCGCCCTTCTTCAGCTCGTGATGCATCAGCGGCAGGTTGCGCACGCGCTTGCCCGTCGCCTTGGCAATCGCGTTCAGCACCGACGGCGCCGCCACGGCGATGGTCGGCTCGCCGACACCGCCCCAGAAGTCGAGCGTCGGCACCAGGACCGTCTCGACCTTGGGCATCTCGTCCATGCGCAGCATGTTGTAGCTGTCGAAATTGGTCTGCTCGACGGCGCCGTCCTTGACGGTGATCTCGCCGTAAAGCGCCGCCGACAGGCCGTAGACGAACGAGCCGGCGACCTGACGCTCGATCTGCGCCGGATTGACCACATGGCCGGGATTGGTAGCCGCCGTGATCTTGTGGATCTTGAGCGCACCGTCGGGACTCACCGAGACCTCGGCCACGCCGGCGACGTAGCTGCCATAGCCCATCACCTGAGCGATCCCGTGGAAGTGACCCGCCGGCAGTGGCTTGCCGTAGCCCGCCTTGTCGGCCGCCGCCTTGAGCACTGCCGCCCATTTCGGCTTCAAGAGCTTCATGCGGAAGGCGAGCGGATCCTGGCCGGCCGCCTCCGCCAGCTCGTCCATGAAGCACTCCATGTAGACGGCATTCTGGTTGACGTTCACGCCGCGCCAGAAGCCCGCCGTGATGTGCGGGTTGCGCATGGCGTGGTCGACCAGAAGATTCGGGACGTTGTAGCCGTAGGCCGCCTCGACGCCGCTCGCCATGACGCCCTGGAAAGTCGCCGGGTCCATGCCGTTCACGAGGTTCTGCGGCAGCAGCGACGCCAGAATCGACTGACCCGAGATGCGCATATGCAAGCCGACCAGGTTGCCCTGGGCGTCGAGGCCGCCCGTGAGCTTGCACATCGTGGTCGGATGATACTGGCAGTGGGTCATGTCCTCTTCGCGCGACCAGATCAGCTTGATCGGCGTGCCCGGTATCTCCTTGGCCGCGAGCACCGCCTGCCGCACGTAGTCCGCCCGGCCGCGCCGCCCGAAGCCGCCGCCCAGCATGAGCTTGTAGACCTCGCATTGGCCGACCGGCAGACCCGAGGCCTCCGACGCAGCGGCGAGCGCGGCCTCGCCATTCTGCGTGCCGCACCACACCTCGCATTTCTGCGGCGTGTAGCGCGCCGTGGCGTTCATCGGCTCCATGGTGACGTGATGCTGATAGGGAAAGCTGTAGGTCGCCTCGACCTTCTTGGCCGCGCCGTCGATTGCAGCTTTGGCGTCGCCGACCTTGTTGCCAACGAAGGCTTCCGAGGCGGTGAGCCCTTCCTTCAGCATCGCCGCGATGGTCTCTGTCTGCACCTCACCGAGCTTGCCGACATCCCATTCGGTCGGCAGGGCGGCGAGCGCCGTGCGAGCATTCCAGTAGGTATCGGCCACGACGATCACGGCATTGCCATCCACGGCGAAAACCCTCTTCACGCCGGGCATCTTTTCGACCTTGGCCGCTTCGAAGCTCTTCAGCTTGCCGCCGTTCACCGGGCAGGCTCGGACCGTCGCCACCAGCATGCCGGGCATGGTGAAGTCGATGCCGTAGACCTGCTTGCCGGTCACCTTGTCGACGGTGTCGAGGCGGGCGACCGGCTTGCCGGCGATCTTCCAGTCCTTGGGATCCTTGAGCTTGACCTCCTTGGGCGGCTCGAGCTGGGCTGCCGCGGCAGCAACCGCACCGAAGGTCGTCTTCTTGCCCGACGGATGCGTGATGACGCTGTCCGAAGCCTTGCACTCGGCCGCCGGTACCTTCCAGTCGGCGGCGGCGGCGGCGATCAGCATCTCGCGTGCCATGGCGCCGCCTTCGCGGACATATTGCTGGCTTTCGCGGATGCCGCGGCTGCCGCCGGTCGAGAAATTCTTCCAGACGCGGTTGCGCTTCAGGTTCTCGCCCGGAGTCGGATACTCCCAGGTGACCTTCTTCCAGTCGCACTCGAGCTCCTCGGCGACGAGCTGGCAAAGGCCTGTCAGCGTGCCCTGGCCCATCTCCGAGCGGGCGATGCGGATCACCACCTTGTCGTCGGGATGGATCACCACCCAGGCGTTGATTTCCTTGACGTCGGCCGCGTGCGCGGCGCCGTCCTCGACAGGAATGCGCAGGCCGAGCGAGAAGCCACCGGCGACGGCGGCCGCGCTGACCAGAAACTTGCGCCGGCGCAGCGAGGCGCGGCCGAGCGGGGTGTGGATCGTCATGATTCGTCCCTCCGTTCTCAAGCCTTGGCCGCGGCGTGGATCGCCTCGCGCACCTGCTGATAGGTGCCGCAGCGACAGATGTTGGTCATCGCCGCATCGATATCGGCGTCGGTCGGTTGCGGCTTGGCCGCCAGCAATGCCGTCGCCGCCATGACCATCCCGCTCTGACAATAGCCGCACTGGGGCACCTCGGCCTTGACCCAGGCTTCCTGGATCTTGGTCAGGGTGCCGTTGGCGGCGAGCCCCTCGATGGTGACCACCTTGCGATTGCCGACCGAATTCAACGGCACCTGGCAGGAGCGGGTCGCCACGCCGTCGATCAGGACAGTGCAGGCGCCGCATTGCGCGATGCCGCAACCGTACTTGGTGCCGGTGAGCCCGATCTGCTCGCGCAGCACCCACAACAGCGGCGTGCGCGGATCGGCAGTGAAGTTCACGGCCTTGCCGTTGACATTGAGGACAGCCATCCCAGTCTCCCATTCAAAGGGGAAGTGTGGCCGGAGCCTAGCCGAGCGCGCCCGCCGCGCCTAGCCGAGCCCTCGCCTTCACGGATGTGTGATAGCAGTCAGGCGACGCAGGCCTCGAACACCCGACGATAGTTGCCACCGAGAATTTTCTCCGTTTCGGCGGCGCTAAATCGTGTCCGCAGTGCAGCGGCGAGTTGCGGCAGATCGGCATAGCCCGGCAGCGCGCTGGCGCCGACCAACCCGAGCAGGTCGGTGCCGAGGCCGACATGATCGACGCCGACAATATCGGCCATCTTCGCCATGCCGTCGGCATAGGCCACGATGTTGGGAAAATAGGCAGCGACCGGCCAGATGCCGATGACGCCGCCGGTGGCCGCAACCGCACGGGCGTGATCGGGCAGGATTCGCCGGGTCCACGCCGCCGGCCGCTCCGTCAGCGAGGTATGCGAAAGCACGAGCGGCTTGGTCGTGGTCGCCGCCGCCTTCTTCACGAGCTCGTAGGTGCCGTGCGCGACATCGACAACGATGCCCAAGCGGTTGCATTGGCGGATAACCTCGGCGCCGAATGCCGTGAGCCCGCCATGCACGGCGGGCTCGGTCTGGATATCGCCCAGCTCGTTCGGGCGATAGTGCGTGAGCTGCAGATGACGCAGCGCCCACCGTCGATAGGCTTCGTCGAGCCGCTCGATATTGCCCTCGAGAAAATCTGCGCCCTCGGACGACACGACGAGCGACGGCTGACTTGCGCTCGCCGCCCGCAGCTCCGCAGCCGTGCGCAGGATCGACAGACCCTGCTCGCGGGCAAGCGCATGCAGAGCGGCAAAGGCACGTTGCGTGAAGTCGTAGAGCTCTCCGGGTCTGGGATCCCGGCTCGGCCGCAAGCGCCCTTCAGTGAGCCTGATGATGGGCGAGTCCGAGACGACGGCGAGGCAGATGGCGGCCATGCCTCCCTGCCGCATGGGCTCGGCAACCGGCGCGAACTGGCTACGGCCGAAGCTCATCGGAATCAGATTGCCGGCATGGCTGTGAATATCGACCGACTTGCCGTCGCTCAGTTGCGCCATGGCGGGCACCGGCAGACAAAAGAGCGGGCTTGCCGCCACGAACGCACGCCGCGTGACTCCAGCCAGCCGCCGCGCATGACGCAACTGGTAACGCCAGCCGTCCGCGTCATCCGTCACGACGTGCAGGGTGCCGGTGACGCGCAGCGCACTGCTGCCGAGGTCGAGCTCTTCCTCGGCAATGACCTCGATCACGGCGAGCCGATTGCTTGGCATGCAACCAACGCAGCAATTGGGTTCGGCCGTCAGCAGAAAATAGTCGGTTCGGCGTGCAGGCAGCGCGATCATCGGCCAACCCGTGATAGCGACCTTCTTGCCGTCAGCACGATCTGCACGCGGTGTTCCAAGGTCATGCCAGTACAGTCGCATCTGTCACTCTGATCGTCGTCCGGGCCGCAGGCGGAGCACACGCGGGCTAGGAGCCTCCCCGGGGACACCTTACGGAGCAGACATATCTCCAATCCTTCCCCTGTGGCACTGCAAGCAGTGCCTGATCCGGGGAGGCGAGCAAGATGCGTCCCTTCCGTAGCGGCGACACTGCAGAGGAAAACAAACTACTCCATCATCGTGTCCATGTAGTGCTGCGCGACCTCGCCCGGAGTCGCGTGCCAGACATTGCCGAAGCGCTCGATCCGGCGCAGGGCTTCGTCGAGATATTTTATGCGATGGGGCATGCCCAGCAGCCATGGATGGACGGCGAGGTTGAACACCTGGCCGCCTTCGCGATGCAGGAGCTCGAAGGCTTCGGCGACGATGTCGGGATAGCGCGGCATGGCGATACGGCGCAGCGCGAGCTGCTGCACGTCGTCCCATTCCGGCTGGCTGGGAAGTGCCACGAACTTGCGGCCGACCTTCATCGGGTAGGGTTGGTCGTCGTTCGGCCAGTCGAGGACATAGTCGAGGCCGGCATCGGCCAGGAGCTGCGGGGTGCGCTGGCTTTCGCCGTAGTCCTGCCCGAGCCAACCCTTGGGGCGTATGCCCGCCGCCTTCTCCAACGCGGCCAGGGACTCAGTGATCTCCTGCCTCTCGTCGGCTTCGCTCATCTTCGAGGTGATCATGCGATTGGCCGAATGGCCGTGACCGATGAACTCGTAGCGCCGCTTCTTGAACTGCTCGATGAGATACGGATAGCGCTCCGCCGCCAGGGCATTCACCGCCACACCGGCGCGGATCTGATAGCGGTCGAGCACATCGAGAACGCGAAAGATGCCGGTCCGGTTGCCGTACTCGCGCTGCGTCCAGGTGCGATAGTCCGGCACGAAGCTGCCAAACTCGCCGACCAGCCGCGGATCGCGGTAGCTGTCCTGGGCCGGATCGAGCTCCCAGTACTCGACGTAGAGCAGGACGAAGAAGGCGACGCGGGCGTTGCGCGGCCAGGTGAGCCGCGGCCGGGCGGGAAACGGCGAATAGTCGTACCAGGGATTGTCCATCCCGGCCGGCAGCGGCGGCGGATTCTTGGGAACCTTGGGGGCGTTCATCTCACGCCTCCTTGCCGAGATGCTGCTGGTATGGTTTCAGGCCGTTGGCGACGTACCAGTCGAGGATTTCCTCGGCGGTGCAAATCCAGGCGTCCTTGTGCTTGCGGATATAGCCCAGCGCCCGGTCGAGGAACTTCACCCGGTGCGGCGCTCCCATCATGTAGGGATGAAGCGCGATGCACATGACGCGGCCGTTCTCGTTGCCCTCGCGATAGACCGTGTCGAAATGATCGACGATCATCTGGGCGAATTCCTCGGCCTCGAACGGCTGGCGGTAGATCAGCGCGTCGTTGATGTCCATCGTGTAGGGGACGTGGATCAGCGTGCCGTGCCTCGTGGCGAGCGGCGTCGGCTGGTCGTCGTGGTAGAAGTCGCAGATGTAGTCGAGGCCGGCCTCCTTCACGAGGTCGGGCGTGGCCAGCGTGTTGGAGACGGCCGGCGAGAACCAGCCGCGCAGTTTGCGGCCGGTGAGCCGCAGGTGCGTCGCCTTGCTGTGCTCGATGACCTCGCGCTCCTCCTCCTCGCTGTAGCCCCAGTGGTAGCGCGTGTTGAAGTAGCCGTGGCTCATGTACTCCCAGCGCCGCGCTTCCATGGCCTCGAGGATCGCGGGGTACATCTCGATCACCGACATCGACAGCGAGACCGTGCAACGCACGTTGTGCTTGTCGAGCACCTCGAACATGCGCCACAGACCGACCCGATTGCCGTAGTCGCGCCCACCATAGCCCAGCACGTCGGGATGGGGCGTGCGCGGCCACGGGTTGCGTACCCGGACTTCGGCCGGAATGTACTCGTAGTGCTCGATGTTGGGGCAGACCCAAACCGCGACCCTGGCGTTATTGGGCCAGCCGAGTCGCGGTCGCTCGACAATGGGGGAATAGCCGAACCGGTAGGGATCCATGCGTGAACTCTCGTTGAGGAGCCGGGAAGTGCACCATGTGGCGAGGAGTGGTGCAACAGCGGCCCGGGCGAACCGGCGCGACGCTTGCACGGACCCATCGGCCCGATCATCCTTGCGCGCATGGTGGATTGCATTCGCTTCCGGCTCAACGACCAGCTTATTGAGCTCTCTGGCGTCTCACCAATGACGACGCTGCTCGACTGGCTGCGCGACCATCGGGGCCTCAAGGGCACCAAGGAGGGTTGCGCAGAGGGTGACTGCGGCGCTTGCACCGTGGTCCTCGAGGACGTCGGCGGCCGGCGCGAGGCGATGAATTCGTGCATCGCCCTGCTCGGCCAGATGGACGGCCGCGCGGTGCGCACGGTCGAGGGGCTGCGTCGCGCCGACGGCTCGCCGCATCCCGTGCAGATGGCGATGGCCGAGGCCGATGCCACGCAGTGCGGCTTCTGCACGCCGGGTTTCGTCATGTCGGCCTTCGCCTTCGCGGCCGGCGGCGAGCCGCCCGATCCCGCGACCATCCACGACGCCCTGGCCGGCAACCTTTGTCGCTGCACCGGCTATCGGCCGATCGTGGCGGCAATGACAAGAGTTGCCGGCCTGGCAGTCGAGCCGCCGACGCCCGAGCCGGCGCGCGACCGATCCGTGAGCTTCGACGGCGTGTTCCATGCGCCGCGCTCGCTCGGCGAGCTGCTCTCGTTGCGCGCCGCGCATCCGGAAGCTTCGTTGCTGGCGGGGGCAACCGATCTCGGTTTGCTCGCCAGCCGGTCGCGCCGCCCGCCCGGCTCGGTGATCCACGTTGCGCACGTACCCGAGCTCACGGCGATTACGGAGAACAAGGAACAGCTCACGATCGGCGCCGCCGCGCCTTATGCGCGCGCCATGCCTGCCCTGATCGCGAACTATCCTGCGTTGGCGACCTATCTCACCCGCCTGGGCTCGCGGCAGATCCGCACCCTGGGCACGATCGGCGGCAATATCGGTACGGCCTCGCCGATCGGCGACATGCCGCCGGTGCTGATTGCCCTGGAGACGACGCTGCGTCTCGTCTCCAAGCGGGGCGCGCGCGACCTGCCGATCGAGGAATTCTTCCTCGGGTATCGCAAGACGGCGCTGGCCGCCGACGAGGTGATCGAGAGCCTCGCCATGCCCAAGCTGTGGCCCGGCGAAGTCTTCTTCTGCGACAAGCTCAGCAAGCGGCGCGACCAGGATATCTCGACCGTTGCTGCCGCATACAGGCTGCGCGTGGTCGATGGCCGGATAGACGATGCGCGCGTGGGCTTCGGCGGCATGGCGGCGACGACGCGGCGTGCGCTGCTGGTCGAGGCGGCGCTGAAAGGCCAGCCGGTCTCGCTGGCAACCTTCGAGGCGGCGGCCGCCGCGGTCGCGCGCGAATTCCAGCCGATCGACGATTGGCGCGGCTCGGCGTCCTATCGGCTCACGGCGGCCGCCAACCTGCTGCGCCGGCTTCATTGGCGCATCGTCGAGCCCGCGCGGCCGGTCGAGGTCGAAGTGCTATGACCGTCCATAGCTCGATGCGTCACGACAGTGCGCTGAAGCATGCCACCGGTCAGGCGATCTATATCGACGACATGCCGGAGCCGCCCGGCACGCTGCATGCCGCTCTGGTGCTGAGCCCGGCCGCCAGCGGGGTTCTGCGCCGCGTCGACCTGTCGAAGGCCGCAGTCGCGCCCGGTGTCGTGGCCGTCTTCACGGCGGCTGACATTCCCGGGCACAACAATATCGCTGGCCCCGGCAAGGACGAGCCGCTGTTCGCCCACGAGAAGGTCGAATTCATCGGCCAGACGGTGGCGATGGTGGTGGCGGGCACGCTCGATCAGGCGCGCGCCGCTGCCGAACAGGCGGTGCTCGACATCGAGCCGACCGAGGCCATCCTCGACCTCGAGACGGCGCTCGCCAAGCGGGCCTATGTCCAGGCGCCGTCGACGATCCTGCGGGGCGATCCCGACGCGGCGATGAAGAGCGCTCCCCATCGTCTCAGTGGCGAATTCAGCGTCGGCGGTCAGGAGCATTTCTATCTCGAAAGCCAGATCGCCTTCGCCTTGCCCGGCGAGGACGGCGACCTCGTCGTCCATTCCTCGACCCAGCACCCGACCGACGTGCAGCATGTCTGCGCCGAGCTGCTGGGCTGCGACTTCAATCGCGTGACGGTGGTGGTGCGTCGGTTGGGCGGCGGCTTCGGCGGCAAGGAGAGCAACGCCTCGTCGATCGCCGGCGCGGCGGCCTTGGCCGCGGCCAAGACCGGCCGGCCGGTCAAGCTCCGCCTGCCGCGCGAGATCGATATGCTCTCGACCGGAAAGCGACACGGCTTCCAGTACCGCTACACGGTGGGCTTCGACGGCGAGGGGCGCGTGCTGGCACTCGACGCCGTGCTGGCGGCCGATGCCGGCTGGAGCCTCGACATGACGCCGGGCGTGATCGCGCGCGCCCTCACCCATGTCGACAATGCCTACTGGCTGCCGCATGTCCGCGCCGTCGGCTATGCCTGCCGCACCAACCTGCAATCCAACACGGCGTTCCGCGGCTTCGGCGGACCGCAGGGCGTGGTGGTGATGGAGGATGCGCTCGATCGCATCGCCCATCGTCTCGGGCGCGATCCGTGGGATGTCCGTGCCGTCAATTTCTACTGCGACGGCCGGGACGAAACGCCGTATGGCCAGAAGATCGAGGAGAATCATCTGGCACGCTGCTGGGCCGAGGTGAAGCGGGACGGCGCGCTGGAGCGTCGGCGCGCCGAGGTCGACGCCTTCAACCGTACGAGCCCGATCCTCAAGCGCGGCCTCGGCCTGTTCCCGCTGAAATTCGGCATCTCGTTCAACCTGCCGCACCTCAACCAGGCCGGCGCCCTGGTGCACGTCTATACCGACGGCTCGATCCGCCTGAACCATGGCGGCATCGAGATGGGGCAGGGCCTGTTCATCAAGGTGGCGCAGGTCGTGGCCGAGGTGTTCAAGGTCGGGGTCGACCGGATCAGGCCCAGCGCCACCTCGACAGCCGAGGTGCCCAATACCTCGCCGACGGCCGCCTCTACCGGGTCGGATCTCAACGGCTGGGCGGCATGGGAAGCCGCCAACACCATCAAGCAGCGCATGATCGCCTTCGCCGCCGAGCATTTTGGCTCGGCGCCAGGTGACATCGAGTTCGCCGACGGCACCGTGCGTATCGCTAAGCCCGGCAGCAACCAGGTGCTGAGCTTCGGCGAGCTGGCAAAGCTTTGCTATCAAGGCCGCGTCGCGCTGTCGGCGACCGGCTTCTACAAGACACCCAAGATTCATTGGGACGGCGCCGCCATGCGCGGCCGCCCCTTCTTCTACTTCTCGTTCGGCGCGGCGGCGGCGGAGGTCGCGGTCGACACCTTGACCGGCGAAAGCCGCGTGTTGCGGGCCGACCTGGTGCAGGATTGCGGCGCCTCGCTCAACCCGGCGATCGACCTCGGGCAGATCGAGGGCGCCTTCGTGCAGGGGCAGGGCTGGTTCACCTGCGAGGAGCTGTGGTGGGACAAGCAGGGCCGACTGCGCACCGTCGGGCCGTCGACCTACAAGATTCCGGGCAGCCGGGACGCGCCGCCGGTCTTCAACGTCAAGCTGCTCGACAACGCGCCGTCGCGCGAAGCGACGATCTTCCGTTCCAAGGCGGTCGGCGAGCCGCCGCTGCTGCTCGCAACGGCGGTGTGGACGGCGCTCAAGAATGCCATCGAGGCGGTCGGCGATCACAAGATCGCAGTGCGGCTCGATGCGCCGGCGACCCCCGAGCGCGTGCTCGCGGCAATCGCTACACTGAAGAAATAAACGTCCGGACAGTTCGAGGGAGGAGATCGTGGAAGTACGCATGGACGGCCGCGTGGCCGTGATCACCGGTGCCAGCACCGGCCTGGGCTTGGCGATGGCGAAGGAATTCGCCGCGTCGGGCGCTTCGGTGGCAATGCTCGCGCGCAAGGCCGATGCTCTCGCGGCGGCCAAGAAGGCGGTGACCGCCGCGGCCGGCAAGACCAACGCCAAGATCGAGGTCTATTCCTGCGACGTCTCGCAGGCCAAGCCGATCGCCGACACTTGGGGCAAGATTTCGAACGACTTCGGCAAGGTCGACATCGTGGTCAACAATGCCGGCATCAGCCACGCCAAGCCGTTCGATACGGTGACCGACGAAGATTGGCAGGGCGATCTCGATCTGAAGCTGTTCGCCGCCATCCGATTGCTGCGGCTGGCGTTGCCCGGCATGCGCGAGCGCAAATGGGGCCGCGTCGTCAACGTGCTGAACATCGGCGCCAAGGCGCCCAACGCCAACTCGACGCCGACCAGCGTGAGTCGCGCCGCCGGGCTGGCGCTCACCAAGGCGCTGAGCCAGGAGAACGCGCAGCACAACGTGCTGGTCAACGCCATGCTGGTCGGCCTGATCGAGAGCGACCAGTGGGAGCGTCGCCACAAGGCGGCGGGCGGCGGCAAGACCTACCAGGAGTTCCTCGACGGCATGGCCAAGGGCCGCATCCCGATCGGCCGCATGGGCAAGGCCGAGGAGTTCGCCCGCATGGCCTGCTTCCTGTGTTCCGACGCCGGCTCGTTCATCACCGGAGTCGCGATCAATGTCGACGGCGGCGCCAGCCCGGTGGTGTAGACCAGGTTCAGCAGCCTACGGCGTCGGGGGGCGAGACGTCGAGCCGACGCCTGAGATCAGCCAAATCCAGCTCTACCCAGGCCCAGACGTTCCAGTCGGGCGCGAAGAGATCGACGGTCATGGCGCGACCACGCGCCCATGCGTGCCAGAACTCGTCGGGATCGAAGCCGCCGCGCGCCGATGTGGCGACGTCGTTGAACTTGACGCCGAGATGCCCGTTGAAGATCACCGGCAGGATATGGCCAGCCATTGGGTTGATGGGGTGCATGCCCGCGGTGAAGGTGGAGACTAGGATCTCGCCGCGAACGCTGGTGTCGTAGCCCGAGATCACGTGCGTCGCGTCGTGCGGCGTGCCGAAGGTCGCGTTGAGCGCCGTCGGTTCACCTGGAAAGGCATAACCGTTCTTCTTGTCGAAGTCCCACAGCGCCTTCCCGAACGTGTTGTCCGGCAGCTTGCCCAGCGCCTCGTAGCGGGCCGCAAGCTCGGGCTGCGCGTTCGAATCGGCATAAGGCAGGATCCAGGTTTCGGGCGCCGGACGATTGCCCCACGGCTCGCTGACCACGCTCTCGGCGTTGCGCATCGTCATGTCGGCGATTACCCACGACATGTGACCCGAGGCGGCTTCAACCATCTGTGTGAGGTAGTTCTCCTCGACGTCGAGGGCGCGAGCATAGGACAAGGCACGTACCAGCTTGTTCCTGTCGAGGATGCCGTCGACCATCACCATGATCGCCAGATACTTCACGGTCTCGGCAGCCAGCTCGTGATCGGCCTTCAGGGCCATCACCAGATCAGAGGGCTCGACAGCCGGTAGCGTGCCGAGATCGGCGAAGTCGTGACGATGTAGCAAGTAGCGCGCTGCCGCCAGGATGCTTGCCGTGTCGGCATGGGTGATCGCGCGGCCGCCAGCCAGCGCCACCTGGCGCATCGCTCCCAGAATGGCGTCGCCTTGTCGATGATCGACCTGCCGCATACCTCGGCTCGCCGCTGGAGTTACGAACGCCCGAGGCCTCGTCTCTCAGCGCAGCGGCTCCAGGATGCTGACGTAGTTCGCCACCGCGGCGCCGCCCATGTTGAACACGCCGCCCAGTCGGGCCTTGGGCAATTGCAAGGCGCCGGGCGCGGTGCCGGAGAGCTGCATGGCCGTCATCACGTGCATCGACACGCCGGTGGCGCCGACCGGATGGCCCTTGGCCTTCAGCCCGCCCGACACGTTGACCGGCAGCTTGCCGTCGCGCTCGACCCAGCCCTCGTGGATCGCCCGCTCGCCCTCGCCCGGCGCGGTGAGGCCCATCGCCTCGTACTCGATCAGCTCGGCCGAGGTGAAGCAGTCGTGGCTCTCGACGAAGGAGAGATCGAGCAGGTCGAGACGCGCTGCCGCCAGCGCCTTCTTCCAGGCGAGCTGCGGGCCTTCGAACTTGATGATATCGCGCCGGCTCATCGGCAGGAAATCGTTGACGTGCTCTGCGGCGCGGAAGGCGATCGCCTGCTTCATGCCGAGCGCCGTCGAGACGTCGGCCAGCACCACGGCGGCGGCGCCGTCGGTCACCGGCGAGCAGTCGGTCCGCTTGAGCGGGCCGGCGACGAACGGGTTCTTGTCCGACGGGGTGCGGCAGAACTCGTAGGCGAATTCCTTCTGGAAGTGCGCGAACGGGTTCTTGGCGCCGTTCTTGTGGGCCTTGACCGCGATCTTGGCGAGCGCATCCGACTTGTCGCCGTAGCGCTGGAAGTAGGCCGAGGTGATCTTGCCGAAGATGCCGGCGAAGCCTGCCTCGATAGCCGCCTCCTCGGCGACGTAGGACGCCTTGATCAGCACCTCGCCGGCCTGGGCGGAGTTCAGCTCGGTCATCTTCTCGACGCCGACCACCAGCACGAAGCGCGCCTTGCCGGCAGCTAGCGTGTTCAGGCCCATATGGATCGCAGCGGATCCGGTGGCGCAGGCGTTCTCGACCCGGGTCGATGGCTTGAAGCGCAGATCGGGGTGGGTCTGCAGCGGCAGCGACGAATGGAACTCCTGGCGCACGAAGCCGCCGTTCATGTTGCCGACATAGATGACGTCGATATCCTTGGGCTCGACGCCGGCATGGGCGATCGCCTCGCTCGCCGCCTTGACGATCAGCGATTCGCTGGTCTCGCCGTCGAGCTTGCCGAACTTGCCGTGCGACCATCCGACGATGCAGGCCGTCATGGAACTCTCCTTCGCTGTTGTCCTCGCCGACCCTAGACGCGCCGCCACTGTCGGTCGAGAACTCCCATATTAGGTGTATATACACCGATGTTGAGGGGCCGGACAGCGGATTTGTCGTTTCTCGCCGTGTGGTCTCAGGGTGGCGGGCGGCTAAATCTGCGCGCGGTCGAGATTGAGCGGAAGGCCGAGCAGGTACCGGCCGACCGTCTCGAAGTGGGCCTTGCGGCCCTGGAGCTGCTGGGTCACCGCATGGATGTCCCGGAATCGCCGTTCGAACGGTCCGGCCTCCATGATGGCATTTGCCCCGGCCGCATCGTACAGGCTGTCGACCACGTCCTTGGCGGCGTGAATCGCATGGGTCGAGGCGAGCCTGAGGGCCACGCGCTGCGGCTCGGTCGGGCTCGAGCCCTGGTCGATCTCGCGCCAGGCATCGCCGATGACGGCGCGCAGATAGTGCCGGGCGGCGGTCCACTTGGCTTCGGCCTGCGCCACGTCGGCTTGGACCAGCGCGCTCTCTCGCAGCGTGTTGCGATAGTCGCGCGGGGTCTTGTGCGTGGCGAGGGCCACGAACTCGTCCATCACGGCGCGGGCGATGCCCAGCGCCACGTGGGCGAAGCCCGACGAGTAGACCATCGTGCTGGTGTAGCGGTAGTGCGGGCTGGCATCGAGGCGCGTCGCCGCGTCGTCGCGCAGGAAGCTGTGCCGGGCCGGAACGAACAGGTCCTTGACGACGAACGAATCGCTGCCCGTGCCGCGCAGGCCGACGACGTGCCAGACGTCCTTGATCTCGGCTTGCGACTTGGGAAACAGCATGGCGCGCAGTTCCGGCCGTTTGTCGGCGCCGAGGCGCGGGCTGCCGTCAGCCTCGTGTACGAGGCAGTGAGCGCCAAGCCAGGTTGCGTGACGGCTGCCGCTGGCAAAGGCACCGCTATAGTTGACGATGTAGCCCCCGTCAGTCGCGATGGCCTTGGCGCCGGGGCTCGGCCCCCAGGCCAGGACGCCGTCGGGATCGCGGAAGATCTCGCGTGCCGACTCACGGTCGAGATAGCCCGCCGCCATCGAGCAGCCCGATCCCTGATTGACGCACCAGGCGGCGCTGGCATCGAGCTTGGCGATCTCCTCGACCACGCGCGTGTAGGCCAGCGTGTCGAGCGCGCCGCCGTTCAGCCAGCGTGGCAGCAGCATGCGGAACAGGCCGGCCGCGTGCATGCCGGCCACCAGCTTCGGGTCGAGCTCGCGCGCGTCCTCTTCGTAGTCTCGCGCCGCGGCGAACATCGGCGCCAGCGCACGCACGCGCGCGATGTAATCGTCCGCGGTCAGGGAGAGGGCGGAGGGTGCGGACGTCTTCGCGGTCTCGGAGAGGGAGATGCTACTCATGATCGGACCTCCTCTCCCCCGCTAGGGGAGAGGTTGGGTGAGGGGGATACGCACGTCGTCACCCCCTCACCTAGCCTCTCCCCCTAGCGGGGGAGAGGAACAAGAAACCGGACAATGGTCACGCCGGCGCCATGCGCCGCGCCGTCTCCGACGTCATCCCAGCGTCCTCGACCTGGGCCGGACCGGGCTCTGCGGGATCGAAATCCATCTCGACCTCGATGCCGTTGGGATCGAAGCAGAAAAGCTGCCAGGTGCGGAACGGCTCGGGCGCGCGGCGCAGACGGTACTTGACCTGGTTCTTGTCGAGATGGGCCAGCACGCCACTGAGGTTCTCGCCGCGGAACGCCATATGGTCGAGCCCGCCGCGCACCGGGTTCGGCATCTGCTTGACCTCGATGACGTGCAGGATCGGCTTGCCTTCGTCGGCGTAGAGCCAGAAGCCCGGCACCTGGAAATTCGGCCGGGCGCCCGGGTGCAGGCCGAGCGCGCCGTAGAATTCCTTGGTCTTCTCCGGCTTGTCGGTGACGATCGTGAAGTGATCCATGCGACGGATGAAATTCATGCAGACCTCCCTCGGACGGCAATTGATGCGCGGCGCGTGAACGATAGGTCGCCGCCGGGCCAGCGTCAAAGCGGTGGCTTCGCCTCGCGGCCGTCCGCCCGCCTAAATTCCGCCGCCCGGAGGGTATTGACTGGGCGTCCTCCGCGGAGCCCAACTGCCCTTCCATGGCCGAGAACCAACCGTCGAACGAACCTCCGAAGCCGCGCTGGCCGCTCATCCTGGGCGCCCTGGTCGGCGGCTTCCTGCTCATCGCTGTCGGCCTCGCCCTCGGCTGGTACCTATTCTACCGCCCGATCGTGAACGTGGCGGTCCAGTTACCCGCGCCACCAGCGCCGCCCGCGCCGCCTGGACCGGATGCCGCCCAGGTGAAGGCGATGGAAGACCAGATCGAGAAGCAAAAGGCCGCCAACAAGCAGATCGAGGATCAGATCGCCCTCCTGAAGGAGCGGCTGCGCGCCGACGTCTGCACGATCAAGGATCCGACGGGCAAGACGCCGCCAGGCAGCACGCCCGCGCCAGCGGGCACATTGCCGGAGCGCAAGTCGGAGACCGGGCCCCTGCCCGCCGTCGTGCCGACAGGCGCTTCGGCGACGGCACAGAAGGCGGGTAAGATGAACGCCGCCGATCTGGCGACCGCCCTCGAGCAGGCCACCGTGCTGGTGATTTCCGAACGCGGTGACAGCGGCACCGGCTTCTTCGTCACGCCGGATCTCGTCGTGACAAATCGCCATGTGATCGGGCGCACCGAGCCGGGCGGCGAAGCGCTGGTGCTGAGCAAGCATCTCAAGACCGGCTATGTCGGCACGGTGGTGGCGACATCGCAGCCTGGCCAGGCGACCCAGGCCGATTTCGCCGTGATCCGGGTCGACGTGCCGCCCGGTGCGGCGCGGCCCCTGCCGATCGCGACCGAGCCGACCGCCCTCAGCGAGGTCGTTGCGGCCGGTTATCCGGCGATCGCCATCGCCCAGGATCGCAACCTGCGTCGCCTGGCGGCTGGCGATCTCAAGGCCTCGCCGCAGGTCGTGCTGACCAAGGGAACGGTGAGTGCGGTGCAGAACAAGGAGCGCAACGCCCCTATCATCCTGCACTCGGCCGATATCTCGGCGGGCAACTCGGGCGGCCCCCTGGTCGATTCGTGTGGCCGGGCCGTCGGCATCAACACCTTCATCGCGACCAACCAGCAGGCCACCAAGGCCAACTATGCGCTCGGCGCCTCGTGGCTGGCAGCGTTCCTGCGCAGCGCCAAGACGCCGATCGACTGGCGGGCCGACGCCTGCATCTGACACGCGTTTGCGAACATCCGGTGCGCGTTGCGGCATCGGTAACAAAAAGATTCGTTGCCCGACACAACGTCTAGCTTCACTCTAGACCTTGCTGCTCAATGAAGAGGGCGAGCGGGGGCGTGAAGCAAGCGGCGAACTGGGCCCAGCGTTGGGCAATGGGGATCGGGATCGCGTTTCTGGCCGGCGGCTGTGACCGCATGGTCGTGCTCAATCCCAAAGGTCCGATCGCCGACGCCCAGCGTGGCCTGATCATCGATGCCTTCAGCGTCATGATGCTGGTGATCGTGCCGGTCATCCTCATGGCGTTCTGGTTCGCCTGGCGCTACCGAGCCTCCAACCGGGCGGCGCGCTACGAGCCGAAATGGTCCGAATCGACGCTGATCGACAGCATCACCTGGCTGATTCCAGCGGCGATTGTTGTTGCCGTGGCCGTCCTGGTGTGGCGCAGCACCCACAAGCTCGACCCCTATCGGCCGATCGCCTCCGACGTACCGCCGCTCGAAATCCAGGTGGTCGGGCAGGACTGGAAGTGGCTGTTCATCTACCCTGAGCAGGGTGTTGCCTCGGTCAACCAGATGGCCATCCCCGCCGGCCGGCCGATCAGCCTCCGAATTACCTCCGACACGGTGATGAACTCGTTCTACGTGCCGGCGCTGGCCGGGCAGATCTACGCCATGGCCGGCATGCAGACCCGCCTGCAGCTCCTGGCCAACCAGCCCGGCAAGTTCGTCGGCCGCAACACGCAATACAGCGGCGGCGGCTTCTCCGATCAGTTCTTCGAGGTGGTGGCCGGTACGCCAGCCGAGTTCGATGCCTGGGTGGCCAAGGCCAAGCAGTCGCCCGACAAGCTCGATCCGCCGACCTACGCCAAGCTCGTGGTGCGCAGCCGCAACGTTCCGTTCACTTTCTACTCGGCGATCGAGCCCAAGCTCTTCGACTCGATCATCGCCAAGTACACGCACGCTCATCGCATGCCGGACCAAACTGCACCGGCGCCGGCCCGGAGATAGAGGATGTTCGGCAAGCTCACCCTCGAAGCCCTGCCGCTCTACAGCGCCATCGCCGCCGGCGGCGCGCTGGTGACGGTGGGCGGGGCCGCCCTGGTCTTCCTCGTCATCACCTGGCTGCGCGCCTGGAAGTACCTGTGGACCGAGTGGTTCACCAGCGTCGACCACAAGCGCATCGGCGTCATGTACATCGTGCTGGCGCTGGTCATGCTGCTGCGCGGATTCGTCGACGCCATCATGATGCGAGCCCAGCAGGCGATGGCGCTCAACTCCGGCGGCTACCTGCCGCCCGAACATTTCGACCAGATCTTCAGCTCGCACGGCACGATCATGATCTTCTTCGTGGCGATGCCGTTCATGAGCGGGCTGATCAACCTCGCCATGCCCCTGCAGATCGGCACGCGCGACGTCTCCTTCCCCTTCCTCAACTCGCTCAGCCTGTGGCTGAGCGCGGCCGGCGCCGCGCTGGTCATGGTCTCGCTGGTGATCGGCAAGTTCTCGACCGCCGGCTGGACCGGCTATCCGCCCTACTCGGGTATCGAGTACAACCCCGGCGTCGGCGTCGACTATTGGATATGGGCGCTGCTGATCAGCGGCGTCGGCTCGACATTGTCGGGCATCAACTTCGTCGTCACCATCCTGAAACGGCGGGCGCCGGGCATGACCCTGATGCGCATGACACCGTTCACCTGGACCGCGCTGGTCGCCAGCGTGCTGATGATCTTCGCCTTCCCTGCCCTCACCGTAGCCTGCGGCCTGCTGGCGCTCGACCGCCTGCTCGGCATGCACTTCTTCACGAATGGGCAGGGCGGCAACATGATGAACTACGTCAACCTGTTCTGGATCTGGGGCCATCCGGAGGTCTACATCCTGATCCTGCCGGCGTTCGGCGTGTTCTCCGAGGTCGTCTCGACCTTCGCCCGCAAGCGGCTGTTCGGCTATTCGTCGCTGGTCTACGCCACCGCCGCGATCGGCATCCTGTCGTTCACCGTGTGGCTGCACCATTTCTTCACCATGGGCTCCAGCGCCTCGGTCAACGCCTTCTTCGGCATCACGACCATGGTGATCGCCGTGCCGACCGGCGTGAAGGTGTTCAACTGGCTGCTCACCATGTATCGCGGCCGAATCACCTTCCATCCGTCGATGCTGTTCACGGTCGGCTTCATCGTCACCTTCGTGATCGGCGGCATGACCGGCGTGCTGCTGGCGATGCCGCCGGCCGACTTCCTGATGCACAACACGACCTTCCTGGTCGCGCACTTCCACAACATGATCATCCCGGGCGTGCTGTTCGGCTACCTCGCCGGCTACATGTACTGGTTCCCCAAGGCGTTCGGCTTCAAGATGAACGAGCCATGGGGCATGCGCGCCTTCTGGTTCTGGATGATCGGCTTCTACCTCGCCTTCATGCCGCTCTACGTGCTGGGCTTCATGGGCATGCCGCGGCGCATGGAGCAGTACAACGACCCGGCCTGGCAGCCCTGGTTGATGATCGCCGCTGGCGGCGCCTGCCTGATCCTGGTCGGCATCGGCTGCCTTGCGATGCAGGTGCTCGCGACCTTCCGCGACCGCCGTCGCGATGTCGACGTCACCGGCGATCCCTATGACGGCCGCACGCTCGAATGGGCGACCGCCTCGCCGCCGCCGCCTTACAACTTCGCCATTCTGCCGCAGGTCCGCGACCGCGAGCCGCTGCTCGACATGAAGGAGCGCGGCGTGGCGTGGCAGAAGCCGGCCCGGTACGAGGACATCGAGATGCCGAAAAACTCGGCGACCGGCGTGATCATGGGCGGGCTCGCCTTCGTGCTGGGCTTCGCCATGGTCTGGCAGATCTGGTGGCTGGTCGGGGTGTGCGCGCTCGCCATGTGGGTTGCCATGATCCTGCGCTCGTCCGACGACGATCAGGAGTATCGCCTCAGCGCCGCCGAGGTGGCACGCATCGAGGAGGCGCGCTACCGCGCCCTGGGCAGCCGGGCATGACCGCGCGGGCAGGCACGATGGCGGCGCACGGCGGCGGCTCGGAGGCGGCCGAGATCCATGAGCAACGCGCGCTCGGCTTCTGGCTCTACCTGATGAGCGATGCCGTCATTTTCGCGCTGCTGTTCATGACCTATGGCATCATGGTCGGCAGCACCGACGGCGGGCCGACCGGCAAGAGCCTGTTCAGCCTGTCCAATGCCGCCTACGAGACCGCCTTGCTGCTGGTCAGCAGCACGACCTTCGGCTTCGCGTCGCTGGCCGCGCGTGACGGCAATCGCGGCGCCGTGCTGGGCTGGCTCGCCCTTACCTTCGTGCTGGGCGCCGGTTTCGTCTTCCTCGAAGTGCGCGAGTTCCAGGGCATGATCGCGGCCGGCACCGGCCCCGACCGCAGCGGCTTCCTGTCGGCCTTCTTCACCTTGGTCGGCACCCACGGCGTCCATGTCAGCATGGGCCTCATGTGGGTCCTGATCATGGGTGGCCAGATCGTGGTGAAAGGCCTGACACTGCCCGTCAGCTCTCGCCTGTTCCGCCTCGGCCTGTTCTGGCACTTCCTCGACATCGCCTGGGTCGGCATCTTCTCCGTCGTCTATCTTCCGGGGCTCATGTGATGGAAAGCCACGGCACGCGTTCCAGCTACCTCGTGGGCTTCGTGCTCGCCGTCGTCCTGACCGCGATCCCATTCGCCCTGGTCGCCACCCAATCGCTCGGCAAGACACAGACCATCCTGGTCATTGCCGCCGCCGCTGTGCTGCAGATCCTGGTGCACCTGCGCTTTTTCCTACACCTCAACCTCACCACCAGCCCACGCGAAAACCTGTTCGCCATTGCCTTTACCGCCGTGCTGATCTTCCTGATGGTCGGCGGCAGCATCTGGGTGATGCTCGACCTGCATATGCGGATGGCGCTGTAGCGCCGCCAAAGTCGAACGCCGGTCAGTTCTTCTCGTCGTCGCGCGTCGGAGGCTCGGCCGGCGCGTGATCGAGGAACCATAGAAGCTCTCTGGCTTTGGCCTTGCCGGCGCGTCGCTTGAAGAATTCCGCTGCCGTCTCTACGGCGCCGACTTTCTCGGCGACGGCCGAGGCGATCCACTGATTCAGCGACACGCCGTCTTCCTTCGCGAGTTTCGCTGCTCCGTTCTTGATCGAGGTCGGAAGCTTCAGAGGATAGGTTGCCTTGCTCATGGCCGTGCTACTTCGGTAGCGCGTCCAGCGCCTTTTTGGCTTCGGCGTCGTTCTGGGCGGCCGCCTGCTGCAGCCAGCTCTTGGCGCGACCCGGATCGGCACCCAGCCCGGCGCCGCCCTTGGCGAGCAGCAGGCCGAGGCGGCGCTGCGCTTCGGGCAGGCCGGCGAGGGCGGCGCGCTCGTACCAGTCGGCGGCGCGGGCGGCGTCGGGTGTGAAGCCGCCTTTCGCCGGAGTCACCAGCGGATCGTAGAACGTTGCGAGCTC
>JAXMCO010000024.1:0-48923 GCA_046349335.1 Reyranellaceae bacterium | reverse complement strand
CCCTGCCGCCTCGCCCATGCCGAGATCGACGCGGCCGCCCGACAGCAGGTCGAGGGTGGCGACACGTTCAGCGACGCGGTGCGGCTGGTTGGTGGTGAGCTGGACCACGCCGTGGCCGAGCCTGATTCGCTTGGTGCGCTGGCTGGCTGCGCCGAGAAACACCTCGGGCGCCGAGGAGTGGGAATATTCCTCGAGAAAGTGGTGCTCGACCTCCCAGGCATAGTCGTAGCCCAGCGCATCGGCCAGCTCGATCTGCGTGAGCGAATCCTGCAGAAGCTGGTACTCGCTCTTCGGCCCCCAGGGGCGCGGCAGTTGATGCTCGTAGAAGATTCCGAATTTCATGTCCGCTTCCTCACGTTCGTGTGGTCGAGGCGCTCAGGCCTTCGCTTGCTTGCAGAATGTCGCGATGCGCTCGACCAGTGTCGGCAGCAGGGCCTCTGGCATGTCATGACCCCATCCCGGATAGGACTGGAACTCGGCTCCGGGCACGAGATGCGCCACGTCGCGGCCGCATTCGACCGGCAACAACGGGTCCGCCTCGCCGTGCAGCACCAGGGTGGGCGCCTTCACGGTCTTCAGGAGCTCGACCCGATCGCCGGAGGCAATGATCGCGAGATACTGCCGCGCCGCGCCCTCGGGATACCAGCGCCGGTCGACGTTGAGGGCGACGAGCGCCCGCAGCGCGTGCTCGGCTGTCGGATAGCCCGGGCTGCCGATCGCCTGGCGTACCTTCATGCCGTGGGCGATGAGCTGCTCGCGCGCGGGCCCGGCGGGCTGCGCCGTCAGCATCGCCAGTGCCTCGGGCTTGCCAAGCGGCAGGCCCGGCCGGCCGCTGGTCGAGTAGATGGACACGAGAGTGCGCGTCCGCCGCGGCGCGACAGCGGCGATGGTCTGAGCGATCATCCCGCCCATCGAGCCGCCGACGATATGCGCGCAGTCGATCCCCAGCGCGTCAAGCAGGCCGGTGCCGTCTGCCGCCATGTCGCTCACCAGGTACGGTGCCTCGACCTTCTTGCCAGTCATCGCGTTGACCAACGCCTCGGGAATGTTCGGAAGGCCCCAGGCCCCGAAATCGGTCGTCAGGCCGCAATCTCGATTGTCGTAGCGGATGACGAAGAAGCCGTTGCTCGCCAGCCCCTCGCAGAACGACTTGGGCCAGAGGGTAAGCTGAGCACCCAGGCCCATGATGAGCAGCAGAGCCGGGTCCGCTCGATCACCGAACGTCTCGTACTCGATCTCGATGCCATTGGCCTTTGCCCGTGCCACGCTTCCTCCTCGGCTGCCCTGTCGGGCATTGGACTTCCCTCTTAGCCTGTCTCCACGGGTGGAGCGAGGGACCGACCTGCGTCAGTAACGACCCGACCTTGCGGCCCACCAGTAGGTAAGTGGCTTGCGCCAGGGTGCCATGGCGCCGTCGAGCGACAAGGCCGGAAGCAGGATGGGAAGTGCGGCCTTGTCGACATCGTTCCGCAACGCGCGCGCTTCGACGAGCAGTGCCGCACGCTCGGGTCCCTCGCCCATCAACCACGCCGCGGCGACTGCGCGTGCTGCTTGCGTCGTCGCAGGATCGTCGATGCCGAGCACCGCGAGCTCGAGATCGGCCAGCGCGTGGCCTGCGCGCACGACGTCGAGGGCGCCGTCGATCTCCTCTTCGTGGGCGTCGATCAGGGCGTCCAGTCGCTCGGGCGCCAAACGATGGCGGCGCACGGTTTCGCTCAGCGCTTCGACAATCGGTTGTGCCCGGGGCGTTCCCGGCGCCACCGCCTCGGCGACCGCCTCGCGCCACCACTGCAGTCGGATGCGGGCCAGCATGGGCTCGCGGGTGACCGTCCCGGTACGGGCGAGCTCATGGTCGAAAGCCAGCAGCGCCAGCACGTCCGAGCGCGCCGGCTCGGGCGCGAACAGGGCAGCGAGGAAGCGGTCGCGGTCGGCGGCCCGCACCGTCTCGAGGACGTAGCGGCGCGCGGCGTCGGGCGCACGGTAGACGTCCGTCATCGGGGGTAGATGCTCATCTGCGACAGTTGAACGCAGGTCATCACGCGACTACAGTTTCGCAATCGGGAATTCGCAAGTCCCTTCAAGAACATAAGCGGGAGAGCCAGACATGGGTGCAATATTCGCGTCGCCCGGACGCACTGTCGCCGCCGGCGTCGTCCTGCTGATCCTGATCGTCGTCGTCGTGGGCCTGGTTACCGGACAGATGATCAAGATCGACCACAACTGGGCGACGTTCGTCATGCGCTGGCTGCACGTCGTGAGCGGCGTGCTGTGGATCGGCCTCCTCTGGTACCTGAACTTCGTGCAGGTGCCGACCATGCCGACCATCCAACCGGTGGAAAGCCGCACCGCCATCACCAAGTACATCGCCCCCAAGGTGCTGCTCTACTTCCGCTACGCCGCCCTCGCGACAGTGATCACCGGGCTGCTGCTGGCGTCGATGCAACTCTACCTCGTGGAGGCGCTGACCCTGCAGAAGGGCAAGGTCATGATCGGCATCGGCATGTGGATGGCGCTCATCATGGCGTTCAACGTCTGGTTCATCATCTGGCCGAACCAGCAAAAGATTCTCGGTCTGGTCGAGGCGACGGCCGAGCAGAAGGCGGCGGCCGTCAAGCCGGCGCTCTACGCCAGCCGCTTCAACACCATGTTCTCGATCGGCATGCTCTATTGCATGGTGGCGCAGCAGAACGCGGCGGTGTGAACGGCGCGCGCTGCCGACCATCGGACGGGGCCCGGTTGGGCCCCGTTTTTCTTGGCCAGCCGCGATCACGGGCGCCGCGCCAGCGCCAGCCCGACGCCCGCGCCCACCAGCAGGCCGCCGGTCAGGCGATTGCGCAGCCGGACATGGGCAACGAGCAGCGCACGCAGCCGGTCGGCAAGCAGCGCCCACACGCTGTCGAGGGCGACCGCGACCACCAGGAAGGTGCCGGCCAGCAGCAGCAATTGGTCGGATGCGGTCGGGCCGGGCACGACGAACTGCGGCAGGAACGCGCCGTAGAACAGCAATGTCTTGGGATTGGTGAGCCCGACAAGGAAGCCGCGCATGAAGATGACGCGCGGCGAGCGCACCTGTGGGCCGACTTGGGTCAAATCGGTTGCTGGCGCACGCCAGGCCGCGATGCCGAGCCAGACCAGATAGGCAACGCCGATCCAGCGCAGCCATTCGAAGCCCGCGGCGAGCAAACCCAGCACGACGGTGGCCCCGGCCACGGTGAGCGCGAGATGGATGACGACAGCGCTGCTGGTGCCCGCCACCGTGAGCAGGCCGAACCGTGCGCCGTGGGCCACGCTGTTGGCCACGATCAGGGCAACGTTCGGCCCGGGGATGACGATCAGCACGACGCAGGCCAGGACGTAGGCGAGATAGAGGTCGAAGGGCATCATGGTCGCATTGTACCGAGATTTCGCGGACCGCGGGCGCCTGCCCGCTCGTGAGAAGAGCGGGTAGGCGCCCACTGTCCGGCAGAATCCTCTGCTGCTACAGCGGCACCATGGCCGCCGCGACGCGCCGGCCCTCGGCCAGCAGGACGTTGTAGATGCGGCAGGCCGAGCCGGTATCCACCACCTCGAGGGCGAGCCCGGCCTGCTTGAGCTCGGCACGCAACGCAGGCGGCACGAAGATGGCACGTGGGCCGCAGCCCACCACCAGCAGCTCCGGCGGCGGCTCGATCTCGCGGAGCGGCGCCAGCGAGGCGAGCGACAGGTCCTCGACCCGCGCGACGGCCCACTCGACGGTCAGCGCCGGCGTCACCAGCACGGGCGTCCGCCAATCGCGCTCGCCGATCACGAAGTGACCCGGGCCATAGCGGCGGATGAGCTGGACCCGCGACGGGTCCGGCGTCGGCAGGGTCTTGTCGTCGGGCGGGCCTCCCGACGACGGGCTCACGCCTTCGCCTTCTCGGCCTTCTCCTCGTCCTGGCGCAGCAGCTCCGGTCGCAGGTTGAGGTAGACCAGGGCTGCACCGGCGATCCAGATCGATGAGTAGGTGCCGACGATGACCCCCCACAGCATGGCGATCGAGAAGCTGTAAAGCACCGGCCCGCCGAACAGCACCAGGGCCAGCACGGCGACGAACACCGTGCCCGAGGTCATCAGCGTCCGGGCCAGGGTCTCGTTGATGCTGAAGTTCAACAGCTCGATCAGACCCATCTTCTTGTAGCGGCGCATATTCTCGCGCACGCGATCGAAGATCACGACGGTGTCGTTGATCGAGTAGCCGGCGATGGTCAACAGGGCGGCCAAGGCGGTCAGGCTGAAATCGAGGCGCAGCACCACGAACAGGCCGACCGTCGAGATCACGTCGTGCAGCAGGGCCACCAGGGCGCCGACGCCGAATTGCCATTCGAAGCGGACCCAGACGTAGATCGCGATCGCAGCGAGGGTCGCCAGCACGGCGAGGATGCCGTTGCGCATCAGCTCGTCGCCGATCTTGGGCCCGACCGACTCCGTGCCGCGCAGCTCGTACTTGTCGCCGATCGCATCCTCGACCAGCTTGATCGCCACCTGCTGGCACCATTCGGCGCGCTGGTCGGGCGTCATCTCGACCTTGGCGACGTTGACCGATCCGCGCGGCAGCTGGCGCTCCTGGACGGTCAGGCCGACGCGGCTCACGGCATCGCGCCAGCCGACCGCGTCGAGCACACTCGGTGCCGTGAACTCGACATCGCCGGTGCCGGACGCCCCCGGCTTCACCGACCAGCCATTGCCGGCCCGCCGCTTCAGGACATTGTCGGCATTGGCGACGCACTGCGCGCTGCCCTCCTGCCTCTGGACACGGATCAAGGCCGCGCTGGCATCGCCGAACTCCTGCAGCGAGACCTCGCCGACATGCAGCGCACCGACCGTGCCGCGCAGCGCGTCGAGATGGATCGTGCCCTGCTTGGCGCGCACCTGGATGGCAATGCCGCCCTCGAAGTCGATGCCGAAATTGAGGCCGAAGACGAACACGCCGGCGAGCGACAGCACGTTGATCAGCGTCGACACGGCGAGCGCCAGCTTGCGCTTGCCCATGAAGTCGAAATTGGTGCGCGCTCGGATGAGCTGGTGCGGTCTCCACAACATGGCAGCGCCTCAGATCGGCAGTTCGGTCGGCCGCCGCAGACGCACCCAGGTGGCCAGCAGCATGCGCGTGAAGATCGTGGCGGTGAACAGGTGGGTGAGCAGACCGAGCGTCAGGGAGGTGGCGAAGCCGCGGATCGGCCCCGATCCAAATCCGAACAGCAGCACGCCGGCAATCAGCGCGGTCAGGTTGGAATCGATGACGGCGGTCAGCGCTCTTTCATAGCCTGTCGCCAAGGCGCTGAACGCCGAGCGGCCGTTCGCCTTCTCCTCGCGCACGCGCTCGTAGATCAGCACGTTGGAATCGACCGACATGCCGACGGTGAGCACCAGTCCGGCGATGCCCGGCAGCGTCAACGAGGCGCCGAGGATCGACATGCCGGCGAACACCAGCAGCATGTTGACCAGCATGGCGATGCTGGCGAAGCCGCCAAATACGGGGCCGTAGACCACGAGCATCAACAGGATGACCAGGGCGGTGCCGACCAGGGCCGCCGTCGTGCCGGCCTGGATGGCGTCGGCGCCGAGATCGGCGCCTACCGTGCGCTCCTCGATGATGCTGAGCGTCGCCGGCAGGGCGCCCGAGCGCAGCAGCAACGCCTGCTCCTGGGTCTGCTGCGTGGTGAAGGTGCCGGTGATGATGCCGCTGCCGCCGCAGATCGCGCTCTGCACGACCGGGGCGCTGATGATCTCGTTGTCGAGCTGGATCGCCAGCCGCTTGCCGACATTGGCCCGCGTGGCGGCGCAGAAAGCGCGGCCGCCGGCGGCATTGAAGGTGAAGCTGATGATCGGCCGGCCGCCCTGCTGCTGCTCGAAGGTCGCCTTGGCGTCGTCGAGATCCTCGCCGCCCACGACCACGCGCTTGAGCACCGGCAGGCACTGCGGCTGGAAGCGCCGGCAGATCTGCTCGGGCGAGAGTCGCGGGTTGGCCGCCTGGATCTCCTCCCACGCCTTGGGATTGGAGCGTCGCAGCTCCTGCATCCCCTCGCGAGTCGGCACGAGGGACGTCGTGGGCGGCAGGGCGGTCGGGATGTTCTGGCCGGCCTGCGCCACGTCCTCGTTCACGAGGTGGAAGGTGAGCTTGGCGGTCTGGTTGATCTTGCGCTTGAGGTCGGTCGTGTCCTTGATGCCCGGCACCTGCAGCAGGATGCGGTCGTCGCCCTGGCGCACGATGGTGGGCTCGATGGTCCCGGTCTCGTCGACGCGGCGGCGCAGGATCTCGATCGACTGGTCGATGACTTCCTTCTTCTTCTTGAGGAGATCCTGGTCGGAATAGGCCAACCGGATGGCGTCGCCGCTGCCCGACACGGCAAGCGACGGATCGATGGCGCGGATCGCCTCCAGGGCCTTGGCGCGCTGCGACTCCTCGCGCAAGGTCACGATCACGGCCCGCCCGGCCTCGACCGTCACATCCTTGATGCCGACTTGCTGCTTGCGCAGCTCCCCGCGCACCGAATCCGACAGATTGGTCAGCCGCTCGTTCAGCACCGAGCGCAGATCAGCCTCGAGCAGGAAATGCGCGCCGCCCCTCAGGTCGAGCCCGAGATTGATGCGGCTCTGCTGATACCAGCCCGGCAGGTGGTCGAGCACCGAGGCCGGCAGCACGTTGGGCAGCGCGAACAGCGCCGCCAGCGCCGTGAAGACGACGACGGCAATGGTCTGCCAGCGAGGAAGATTGAGCATTCCGGCTTTCTACGCAACCTTTGCGGCTACTTCTTGCCGCCGCCGAACAGGCTGCCCAGCAGGCTTTTGCGCTCGGGCGCCGGCGCGGGCGGCGGCAGCATGGGCTTGTCGTCCTCCTCGGAATCCTTGGCGCCACGCACCGATTCGCCGCGCGTCACGATGTCGGTGATGGTCTGCTTGATGATGCGCACCCGCACGCCTTCGGCGAGCTCGACCTGCAGCTCGTTGTCCGAGATGACCTTGGTGACCAGACCGATGATGCCGCCGCCGGTGACGACCCGATCGCCGCGCTTGACGCCGGCCAACATCTCGCGCTGGGCCTTCATCTTGGCTTGTTGCGGACGAATCAGCAGGAAATAGAAGACGACGAAAATCAGAACGAGCGGAAACAACTGCACGAGGAAGCTGTCGCTACCACCCGCGCCCTGCGCCCATGCCTGGGATATGAACATCTTCCGCCCTCGATTCTTTCCGGCCCCGTTTGCCGCTTTCGGCTGCTGGGCCGCCAAAAAGCCCCTTCCCAAAAGCGCGCGGACTATAGCGACCTCACCCCGCTTTGCAACGCAAGTGCGGGGACGATATGGTCTGGCCCTTTTTTCACGACGCAATCCGATGGATCAAGACCTTAAGGCCGCTCTTTCACGCATTGTCGAAGCCCTCGACCGGCTCGCTCCCCCCACCCCGCCCGGCGCCGACCTCGCGGCGGCCGAAGCTTATGTCTGGCACGCTGCCGGGCACCGCCTCGAAGCGGTCGCCAAAGTGAACCGGGTAAACCTCGACCTACTGAGAGGCATCGATCGGCAGAAGGAGACGCTGGTCGAGAATACCAGGCGCTTTGCCAAGGGCCTGCCGGCCAACAATGCCCTGCTGTGGGGCTCGCGCGGCGCCGGCAAGAGCTCGATCGTGAAGGCTGTCCATGCCCACGTGAATCGCGAGATGGGCGGCCCGCCGGGGCCCCTCGCCCTGGTCGAGATCCACCGCGAGGACATTCCTTCACTGCCCGTGCTGCTATCGATGATCCGCACCTCGTCGCGGCGCTTCGTGGTGTTCTGCGACGACCTGTCGTTCGACGGCCAGGACGCCGCCTACAAGTCGCTGAAGGCCGTCCTGGAGGGTGGCATCGAAGGCCGGCCCGACAACGTCGTGTTCTATGCCACCTCCAATCGCCGCCACCTCATGCCGCGCGACATGATCGAGAACGAGCGGTCGACAGCGATCAACCCCTCGGAGGCGGTAGAGGAGAAGGTGTCGCTGAGCGATCGCTTCGGCCTCTGGCTCGGCTTCCACAATGCCGACCAGGACACGTTCTTTGCCATGATCGAAGGCTATGCCGGCCACTACGGGCTCGACGTGCCCGCCGAGACGCTGCGCAAGCAAGCCATCGAATGGTCGGTGACGCGCGGCGCGCGCTCGGGCCGCGTCGCCTGGCAGTTCATCCAGGAGATTGCCGGCCAACTCGGCAAGAAGCTGGAGTAGCGGCTGAGGACTGAGGACGGACGATGGACAGTCCCGAAGACGCGATGTTCTCGGCCGCGGTCAAGGCTGAGCAGGTGCGTCTCGGGTCGCGCGCCCAGTTCGAGGGCCGCGCGTGGAAGTCGGAGATCACCGACGATCTGCGCCAGTTCCTCGCCGTCGTCGACACCTTCTTCCTGGCGACCGCCAGCGCCGACGGCCGGCCCTATGTGCAGCATCGCGGCGGCCCGCCGGGCTTCCTGAAGACGATCGGCACTCATTCGCTGGCGTTCGCCGACTTCGCCGGCAACCGCCAGTACATTTCGCTCGGTCATCTGGCGGAAAACGACCGCGCCCACATCTTTGTCCCGCACTTTGCAACCCAGCAGCGGGTCAAGCTGTGGGGCCGCGCCCGCGTCGTCGAAGGCGACCTCGAGCTGATGGAGCGGCTCATCGATCCCGGCTACCGGGCCCGGCCGGAGCGGGCGATCGTGTTCCGCCTCGAAGCCTGGGACATCAATTGCCCCCAGCACATCGTGCCGCGCTACACGGAGGCCGAAATCGCGCCGGCGGTCGATCGCCTGGCGCAACGCATCAAGGAGCTCGAGCAGGAGCTGGCGCGGCTGAAGGGCACACCTTCTCCTCCTCCCCCGTAATCGGGGGAGGTGCCTCGTCATACGAGGCGGAGGGGGGGAGAGCCGCAGTCGAGATGTTTGAGATACCGACGTCGGAATCTCATAGATTTCGACTGAGGCTCTCCCCCTCCGGCCCTCCCGGGCCACCTCCCCCGATTACGGGGGAGGAATAGAATGAGACACGGCACGGTCCTTGCTTCCTTTTGGCGCGAAAGGGAGACCCATGTCCAAGACCCGAGTCGTCACCGTCAATCGTCGCACGCTTCTCGCCGCCGCAGGGGCCGCGACCGCCGCCCTCGCCGCGCCGCGCGTGCTGCGCGCCCAAGGCAAGGAAATCGTGGTCGGCGGTGCGGCCAGTCACAAGACCTTCGTCGAGACGGTGATCGCCCCGGTCGTCGAGAAGAAGCTCAACTGCAAGGTCGTGTTCGAAGGCAGCCGTTCGCTGGTCAACCTCGAGAAGATGCAGAAGAACAAGGACAAGCAATATCTCTCGGTCGTCATGATGGACGATCCGGTGATGATCCCCGCCGTCGCCGAAGGCCTGCTCGAGAAGCTGACGGCCGCCAAGGTGCCGAACCTCGCCATGCTGAAGCCCGGCACCGTCCATATGGACGGCATGTGGTGCAACTACCTGCAGCCCTGGCTCGGCATCGCCTACAATCCGAAGGCGCTGAAGACGGCGCCGGCCTCGTGGGCCGACATCTACGACCCCAAGTACAAGGGTCGCATCATCCTGCCGTCGCTGCAGAACACCGAAGGCCTCGCCAACCTGTTCATGGCCGCGCACCTCGCCACCGGCAAGCCGATGGCCGAGGCGCAGAAGGATATCGACGCCGGCTTCAAGAAGCTGGTGACCATCAAGCCCAACCTGCTGACCGCCTATACGCAGATGCCGCAGGCTTACAATCTGCTGGAGCAGGGCGAAGGCTTCATGATCTCGAGCGCGATCTCGCAGGTTGCGCTGGAGCGCAAGGCGAGCGGCGCGCCGGTCGATATCGCCGTCCCGAAGGAAGGCATCTTCGCCATGCCGTCCGGCGTCGCCCTGGTGAAGGGCGGGCCGCAGCCGGAGCTGGCCGCCGGCTTCATCAACGAGATGATCGGCCCGGAGGTCCAGGCCAAGCTCTCCGCCGTCACCTTCTCCCTGCCGACCAACAAGGACACGCCCGTGCCGGCCGGCATGCCGACCGGTGTCACGATCCATGGCGTCGACTGGCAATTCGTGGCGGCCAACCGTGCCGACTGGGTGAAGCGCTGGGATCGCGACATGGCGATGTAGCCCGTCCTCGTGCCCTCCGATTCCTTTCTCGATATCGCCGGCGCCGAAAAGTCGTTCGGCGCCGCGACTGTGCTGGGCGGCGTCGATCTCGGCGTCGGCGCCGGCGAGTTCGTCTCCCTCCTGGGTCCGTCGGGCTGCGGCAAGACCACCCTGCTCCGCATCGTCGCCGGCCTGCTGTCGGCCGATCGCGGCACGGTGATGCTCGACCGGCAGGACATCACGCGCCTGCCGCCGCACAAGCGCGACGTCGGCGTCGTGTTCCAGAACTATGCGCTGTTCCCCCATCTCAGCGTCGCCGAGAACGTCGCCTTCGGCCTGAAGGCACGCCGCCGCAGTGCTGCCGAGACGCGGGACTCGGTTCGCCGCTTCCTCGATCTGGTGCATTTGTCGGACTTCGCCGACCGCTCGGTTCGCGCCCTATCGGGCGGCCAGCAACAGCGTGTCGCGGTCGCGCGCGCGCTGGCCGTCAAGCCGAAGCTGCTGCTGCTCGACGAGCCGTTCTCCGCGCTCGATCGCAAGCTGCGCGAGACCATGCAGATCGAGCTGCGCCGCCTGCTGCGCGAGCTGGGCACGACCGCGGTGTTCGTGACTCACGATCAGGACGAGGCGCTCACCATGTCGGATCGCATCGCCGTCATGAACCGCGGCGCCATCGAGCAGCTCGCCGATCCCAAGTCGATCTATCGCCAGCCCGCAACGTCGTTCGTGCTGGGGTTCGTCGGCCTGTCCTCGCGCCTCGCCGGCAAGGTGGTGACGAGCGAGGCCGGCATCGTGACGGTCGACACCGCGCTCGGACCCCTGCGGGGACCGGGCCAGTTCGTTGCCGGCGCCGACGTGCTGCTCGCCGTTCGCCCCGAGCGCATCCGCGCCGGCGAGGGCGAGAACCGGACGACGGCCACGCTGCTCGACGCCGTGTTCCAAGGCTCCAAGGTCCAGCTCCATTTCAAGGCGCCCGACGGCGACCAGCTCATGGCGGAAACGGCCGACCTCGAAAGCGCACTCCCGTCGCCCGGCAGCCCGATGACCTTGGGGTGGGCGATCGCCGACACCCTCGTGTATCCGGCGAAGCCGGTATGACCGCCGCCACAGCGTCGACCCGCCGGCTGCCGTCGCCGTGGCGCGATCCGGTGGTCCTGCTGGCGGTTCCGGCGGTGATCTACTTCGCGGTCGTCTACGCCTACCCCTTGGTCTGGCTGCTGCTGAAGAGCTTCAGCAGCCTGACCGGCTTCACGGTCCAGCCCTACATCGGCTTCATGAGCGATCCGTTCAACTGGCGGGTCATCGGCAACACGCTGCGCGTTGCCGCCTGGGTGACCCTGTTCTGCCTGATCGTCGGCTATCCCGCCGCCTTCGCTCTGGCGCGTGCCGGAACCTTCGTCCAGATCGTCATGCTGGTGTCGATCATCCTGCCGTTGTCGATCGGTGCGGTAGTGAAGGCCTTCGCCTGGCAGATCGTGTTGCGCCGCGACGGCGTCGTCTCGCAATTGATGGTCGGGCTCGGCCTGTGGGACGAGCCGCAACGCCTGCTGTTCACCGAGACGGGCCTGGTGCTGGGCGCCGCCAATATCTTCCTGCCGTTCATGATCCTGCCGATCTACTCGGTGGTGAAGTTGATCGACCCGCGGCTGAGCGAGGCCGGCGCAACCCTGGGCGCTACACCGCTCTATCGCTTCACCCACGTCACGCTGCCGCTGACCCTGCCGGGCGTCGTCTCCGGCATCGCCTTCGTGTTCTCGATGAGCGTGTCGATGTTCGTCATCCCCTCGCTCCTGATCGGCGATCGCTTCCAGACGCTGTCGACCCTGACCGGACGATCGTTCCTGCTGATGCGCAACGAGCAGCTCGGCTCGACGACGGCCGTCGTCCTGCTGGTGCTCGCGGTCAGCATCGTCGTGACGTCGACCTGGCTCGGGCGCCGACTCGGGGGCCGCACGTGACGGTTCTCGAACGCCTGACCCGGTACATCGTCTGGATCGTCGCGGCCGCGACCGTCGTCTTCCTGATGACGCCGCTCGTGGTCACCATTGCCGTGTCGTTCGGCTCGTCCACGGTCTTCACTCTGCCGCCGCCCGACTGGTCGCTGCGCTGGTACGAGCGGCTCGCGAACACGCGCGGCCTCTTGCCGGCGTTGACCGTCTCCCTGCAGGTCGCCGCCATCTCCACCGTGATCTCGATGGCCTTGGGCACGCTCTGCGCCATCGCCCTGGTGCGCGGCCGCTTCCCTGGCCGCGAGGCAATCTCGACCTTTCTGGTGTCGCCCCTGATGCTGCCCGGCCTGGTGATCGGCATCGCCATGCTGCAGGGCTTCAAGTCGATGGGCCTGCGCGACGTCTATGTGAGCCTGCTGATCGCGCACGTGGTCATCACCCTGCCCTACATCGTGCGCACAGTCGTCGGCGCGCTGGGGCTGTTCGACTTCTCGCTGATCGACGCGGCGCGCACGCTGGGCTGCAACTACCCGACGGCCCTGGTGCGCGTTCTGGTTCCGGCCCTGGCGCCCGCCTTCCTGACATCCGGCATGTTCGCGTTCCTGGCGTCGATGGACAATTATCCCATCTCGATCTTCTTCACCGACGCCTGGACCAAGACCCTGCCGATCCAGATGCTGCAGTATGTCGAGGAGCGGCCCGACCCGACCATCGCCGCAATTTCCACCGGCCTCGTGCTGCTCGCCATCGTCGCCCTCGTGATCGGCGACCGCCTGGTCGGCCTGCGCAAGCTCGCCGATTTCTAGAGAATCTCCGCGGAAGAAGTAGCCACAGATGAACACGGATGCTTGCCATGACCATGGCTCCTGTCGGGGCTTGCGTCCTGCCAGCCAACATCGATGTCGGGCGACTCTCACCCCGCCTTCGAGCAATCTGTGTTCATCCGTGTTCATCTGTGGCTGAATTCATGCGCGGCCGAGAAACCTGATTGACCAGACCCCATGAAAATCCTGATCGCCAATCCCAACACCTCGACCGGCGTCACCGACCGGCTCGTCGCTTCGGCGAAGCTGGTCGCGAGCCCCGGCACCGAGCTCCTGCCCATGACGGCATCGCGCGGCGTGCCCTATATCGCAACGCGCGCCGAAGCCGCGATCGGTGCCGCCGCGATGCTCGAGATGCTGGCCGAGCGGCGCGGCGAGATCGATGCCGCCGTGGTGGCCGCGTTCGGCGATCCGGGGCTGGGCGGTGCGCGGGAGCTGTTCGACTTTCCGGTCGTGGGCATGGCCGAGGCGGCGATGCTGGTCGCCTGCACGCTCGGTCGCTCCTTCGCCATCGTGAGCTTCTCGCGCTCGCTCGAGCCGTGGTTCGCCGAGATCGTCGCCTGGCACGGCCTGTCCGGACGCTGCGCCGCCATCCGAACCCTGGACGAGGGTTTCAAGTCGATCGAGGACGTCCAAGACGAGAAGGAATCGGTGCTGGTCGATCTGGCACTGCGCACCGTGACCAACGACGCCGCCGATGTCGTGATCCTGGCCGGTGCGCCGCTGGCGGGCCTCGCCAACAAGATTCGCGATCGCATGCCCGTGCCGCTGGTGGACGGCATCCAGGCCGCCACGGTCATGGCCGAGGGGCTCGTCCGCCTGAAGCCGCGCAAGCCGACTGCCGGGACCTTTCGCAGGCCAGGTCCGAAGGACTCGAAGGGGCTCGCCCCCGCCCTTGCCGACGTGATCGGTCATCGTGGCTCGTGACCTGAAAGGCTACGGCCGCAGCCCGCCCGACCCGCGCTGGCCGGGCGGTGCGCGAGTCGCTGTTTCGTTCGTCATCAACTTCGAGGAGGGCGCGGAGATGGCGCTGTCCTCGGGCGACGCCACGAACGAGAAGGTCTACGAGGTCACCGACGAGGTCGTCGGCGTTGCCGACCGCTGCATGGAATCGCACTTCGAATACGGCACCAAGGCCGCCTGGTGGCGGATCGCCGATGCGCTCGAACGACTAGAGGTGCCGGCCACGGTCAGCACCTGCGGCCGGGCTGCCGAGCTTTCGCCCTGGCTGATCGAGGACGCCGTCGCGCGCGGCCACGAGATCGCCTGCCACGGCTGGCGCTGGGAAAAGCACGCGCACATGGCGGAAGCCGAGGAGAGACGGGCCATCGCGCGAACCGTCGAGGTCCTCACGAACATCGCCGGCCGTCGCCCCGTGGGCTGGCACACCCGCTCGACGCCATCGCCCAACACGCGCCGTCTGCTCGTCGAGGAAGGTGGCTTCCTCTACGACAGCGACGACTACTCCGACGACCTGCCGTGCTTCGTCGAGGTTTCAGGCAGGCGGCATGTGGTGCTGCCCTACAGCTTCGACACCAACGACATGCACTATCACCAGGGCTTCCACCGCTTCGTCACCGCACGCGACTTCGCCGACTACACCAGCGATGCCTTCGACACGCTGTGGCGCGAAGGCGAGCGGCATCCGAAGATGATGTCGATCGGCCTGCATCTGCGCATGGTCGGCCGCCCCGGCCGCATCGCCGCCCTCGATCGCATCGTCTCGCACATGAGAGACAAAGGCAGCGCCTGGTTCGCCACCCGCCGCCAGATCGCGGAGCACTGGATCGGGCGATTTAGGTGACTTGTTCTCCTCCCCAGCTCCGCTGGGGAGGTGCCCCGTCTTACGGGGCGGAGGGGTCATGGTTCGTAAATCTCGAAAGCCATGACCCCTCCGTCGCCGCAAGGCGGCGACACCTCCCCAAGCTTCGCTTGGGGAGGAGAATGATCAGCCCTTCACCTTCGGCCGGATGATCTTGATGGTCGAGGTGGCATGCACGATCGTCCGGCCCTTCTCGTCCTTCAGATCGCCATCGAGGAAGCCGACCGATCCGCCCCAGCGCATGACGCGGCCTTCGGCATAGACGATGCCGGGGCCCATGGCCTCGAAGTAGCTGATCTTGAGCTCCAGCGTGGGCACCGCAACGGCGAGCTTGCCCCGGACGATGGCCGCGTTGGCCATCGCCGTATCGACCATGCCGGCGAGAAAGCCGCCCTGGCAGATCGTGCCTTGCGAATGGCAAAAGGCCGGCACGATCTCGAAACGGAAGCGCGCATAGCCGCGCGCCGAATCGATGTCGAGCAGTTTGCCGTTCAAGGTGCGAATGACGTCAGGAGCGTTGTCGCGCATGAGCCTCAGGATCTCGGAATCGTGCGACAGGTCCTTGGGCGCGTGCTGGAAGTCGGGATGGGCTGAATTCATGAGGCGCGGACTATAGCGAACGCGCCCCGCGATACACCTTTCCCAGCAAGCCGATCAGGGTCTGCGTTTCGGACGCCGAAAGACCGGAGGCGATGCGCTTCTCGTGGGTCGCGACCAGGCGGGTGAAGCGGGCGAGCGCCTTGCCGCCCTGTGCCGTCAGCGCCAGCGCATGGGTGCGGCCATCGGTCGGCGATCGATGGCGCACCAGAAAGCCGCGCGACTGCAAGCGATCGAGGATCGGCACCAGGGTCGAACGATCGATGCCGAGGGCGCGCGCCAGCGCCGTCTGGCTGAGCCCGGCGTTGCGATCGACCAGCACGAGCAGGCCGAACTCGCCCGGCGTGAGCGTCTCGCCTGCTTTGTGGAAGGTCGCGGCGAAATCCTCGAACACGGCCGACTGGGTGCGCCTGATCACGTAGCCCAGCAGCGACGGCAACACGCCCCGATCCAGGCTCCCGGCAAGGGTCCCGTCGGCAGGTCTGGCGGGTGGACGGCCCATGGCCGGAGTGGTAAGCGGAGATTGTTTGGGGATCAAACAAAATCTCCTTCCTGCAGCATGAGCTTCAAAGTCCGCATCGTCCAGGTCGGCCGCACCATCGATGTGCCGAACGGCGCAACCATCCTGGCGACGGCGCTCGCTGCCGGCATCGACTATCCATTCGGCTGCCAGACGGGAAATTGCGGCGCCTGCAAGTCGCGCCTCGTGCTCGGCGACGTGACGATGGACGGCTACTCCGAGTTCGCCTTGTCGAACGAGGAGAAGGCGCAAGGCCTGATCCTCGCCTGCCGCGCGGTGCCGCGGGCGGACGGCGAGGTGGCCTGGCTGGAGAACGACCCTCCGATCGTGCATCCGCGGCGTCGGCTCGATTGCCGGGTCAGCGGCGTCCTTGATGCCACGTACGACATCAGGCGCGTGCGCCTTCGAATCATCTCCGGCGGTCCATTCGATTTCTCGGCAGGCCAGTTCGCGTCGGTCACGTTCGCCGGCTGTCCGCCACGCGACTACTCGATGGCAAATGTGCCGGGCGATCCCACGCTCGAATTTCACGTCCGCCTCACCGCGAGCGGTGCCACCAGCCTGCATGTCGCCCAGCGCCTCGAGATTGGCGACAGCGTCCGGGTCGAAGGCCCGTTCGGCATGTCGTACCTGCGCGAAGGCCATCGCGGACCAATCATTGCCATTGCCGGCGGCTCGGGCATGGCGCCCATCGGGTCGATCGTCGAGCGGGCACTTCAGTCGGAACTGCCGCAACCCATCCATTTCTACTTCGGCGTCCGCAGCCAGCGGGATCTTTACCGGCACGAGCACTTCGTCGCCCAGGTACAGTGCCATGCGAATTTTCACTACACGCCGGTGCTGAGCGACGCGGGCGATGGCCGCTTTCGCCGCGGCCTGGTTCACGAAGTCGTGGCGGCCGACTTCGCCGATTTCGACGGCTGCAAGGCCTATCTCGCCGGTCCGCCGGCGATGGTCGAGGCGGCGAGCGCCATGCTGGAACGACGCGGCATGCGGCGCGCCGACATTCACGCCGACGCCTTCTACACGGCCGCCGAGATGGCCAGAGCCGGCCGGAAGACGGGAGCAGAACTATGACGGGCGTGCTCGAAGGCCGGGCAGCGATCGTGACCGGCGCCGGCCGCGGCATCGGCCGCGCCATCGCCGAGGCGTTGATTGCCGAAGGCGCACGCGTGATCGTCGCCGACAACGGCACCTCGTTCATCGGCGACGGCAGTGACCCCACGGTGGCACGCGGGGTAGCAAAGACACTGGGCAGCAGGGCCATCGCCTTCGCCGACAGCGTGGCGTCGCCCGGTGCAGCCCGCCAACTCGTCGAGCTGGCGGTCAAGGAGTTCGGCGGCCTCGACATCGTGGTGAACAATGCCGCGATCCGGCGCGACGCCTCGGTGGCCGACGCCGATCCGCGCGACTGGGATGCGGTGATTCGCAACAATCTCTCCGCCGCTTTCTATCTGACCAACGCCGCGTCACCGGTCATGCTCCGGCAGGCCAAGGCAGGCCGCGGCGGCGCCGGCGGCGGTCGCGATTGGGGCCGCATCGTCAACATCGTCTCGTCGGCCGGCCTCCACGGCGCTCTCGGGCAGGCCGCCTACGCCAGCGCCAAGGCGGGCTTGTTCGGCCTCACTCGCGCGACGGCGATGGACCTCGCGCACGCCCGGATCACGGCCAACGCTGTCGTGCCTGTTGCGCGCGCGAGCGCCATCGACACCATCCAACCGGCCGACGAGGCGCAAACGATCGACAAGGAACGCACGCTCGACATCGACGCCCACCCTGTCGGCCATCTGGTGACCGCTCTATGCTCGCCAGCCGGTCGAGCAGTCACCGGCCAACTGCTGGGCGTGCGCGGCCGCGAGATCTTCCTGTTCAGCCAGCCGCGTCCCGTGGCGCGCCTCGACGCGGCAACACCCGCCACGCTCGCAGAGGACCTGCACGCCAAGCTCGGCGACAGATTCACCGACCTCGCCGACGACGTCGAATTCTTCGACACTGGGCCGCGCGCGTGAGCGCTGCCGTTTCATTCATCTCCCTCCCTAGCTTCGCTGCCATGGAGGGGGCACATCTCGGATCGGGGCACTTCTGCGCCGATCAAGGACGAGTGCCCTCGATGGCACGCGATGGTGGCGGCAGGAGCGAACCAACCCGGCTTCCCCGTCGGGCGTTCCTGCGGTGCTGTGATAGCGCGTGGGGGCGAGGCTCCGTGCGACGTGAAGGACACCCCGGTGATTGTCGGCGCCGACCCAAATCCACTTCCCGGTGACGCAGCGCTCTGTGTTTGCGTCACGGATAGGTCGTTGATTTCACAGGCGAATGACGCAGTGACGCAAACGACGCAAAATTCCGGGCCGATTCTCCCCGGCTGTTCGAAAGGGTGCGAAAGGTGGCTCCGTGACAAGCCGAGATCTGTCCACTCCGTAGCCGCGACGCTGGGGAGGTATCACGGTCATGCGACGACGGAGGGGCCATGGCTCACACATCACATGAATCATGACCCCTCCGTCCCGTAAGACGGGACACCTCCCCACGAAGTGGGGAGGAGAATTGCGGTGCTGGCCGCCTTGCGCCCCAGCCTCTACGCTGCCGGCGTTCTGACAGGATCACGAGACCGATGACGACCTACAACGCTCCGCGGCAGACGACTGGCCGCCTCAGGCGGCCGTTCGGAGGCCTGTACTACGAGGTGACCGGCCAGGGTCCCGCCCTAGTGTTCGCGCATGGCCTCGGCGGCAATCATCTGAGCTGGTGGCAGCAGGTCGGGCACTTCGCGGCGCGCTACACGTGCGTCGCCTTCGCCCATCGCGGGTTCGCGCCGTCGGACGCCGTCCCCGGCGGACCCGATCCGGCCGACTACACAGACGATCTCGCGGCACTGATCGATCATCTGGACTTTTCCGACGTGCGTCTTGTCGGCCAGTCCATGGGCGGCTGGAGCACGCTCGAATACGCCATCGCAAACCCATCGCGCGTAGCGGCACTCGTGCTCAGCTCGACCTCGGGCACGCTCGACCGGCGCGCCTGCGATCCCTCCGGCGGCGCCGCGTACGATGCCTGGCTTCACGAGGCGACGGCCAAGATCGCCGCGGGCGCGGCGCGCGGCGTCCATCCCGCGATGGGGATGCCCGCCGCCGAACGTCAACCTGCCCTCCACCTGCTCTATCAGTCGATCGATCGCATGGCCGGCGCGCTCGACAAGGAGAAGCTGCGCGCAGGGCTGCGCCGGACGGCCCGGCGCACGCTCGCCGACCTCGCCGATTTTCGCGTGCCGACGCTCCTGATCGCCGGCGGCGAGGACGTGGTGTTCCCACCGTTCCTGGCAAGCGCCATCGCGACAACCCTGCCCTGCGGGGAGTCGCGGATGATCGCCGAGTGCGGACACTCGCCATACTTCGAGCAGGCCACTACGTTCAACGGGCTGGTCGACGAATTCCTGTCGCGCCGGCGCTAGGGGACAGCATTGCTTCAACTGGGTCGCTTTCCGCGCGTGCGTCTGGGGCATCTGCCGACTCCGCTGGAACCCATGCACCGCCTGTCGGCCGAGCTCGGCGGGCCAAAGCTCTGGATCAAGCGCGACGATTGCACCGGTCTGGCCACCGGCGGCAACAAGACGCGCAAGCTCGAGTATCTCGTCGCCGACGCCCTTCAGCAGGGTGCCGATACACTGATCACGCTCGGGGCGCTGCAATCCAATCACGCCCGCCAGACGGCGGCGGCCGCCGCCAAGCTCGGCCTGAAATGCGTGCTCGTGCTCGAGGAGCGCGTGTCGCAGCCGACCGACGCCTATCGTCACAACGGCAACCTGCTGCTCGACCGCCTCTTGGGCGCCCGCCTGAAGTACGTGCCGCGCGACACGTCGATGAGCGGTGCTGCCGATGAGGCTGCGGACGAGGTGCGCCGCGCCGGCGGCCGGCCCTATATGATCCCCGGCGGCGGCTCGAACGCGGTCGGCGCGCTGGGATATGTCGGCTGCGCCCTCGAGATCCTGCAACAGGCCGCCGACCTCGGCATCAAGATCGATCACGTCGTCCACGCCACCGGCAGCAGCGGCACCCAGGCCGGGCTGATCGCCGGCTTCGACGGCGCACGAAGCGGCGTGCACGTGCTCGGCATCACCGTCGGCCGGCCGCGCGACAACCAGGAACGCAACGTCGCCAAGCTGCTCGACGAGACGTGGGCGCATCTCGGCTTGTCGGGTGCGCCATCGGCTGAAGCGATCGAGGCAAACGACGGCTACTTCGGCGAAGCCTACGGCATGCCGACGCCGGGAATGAAGGAAGCGGTCGATCTGCTGGCCCGCACCGAAGCCGTGCTGCTCGATCCCGTCTATTCCGGCAAGGCGATGGCCGGGCTGATCGACCTCGTGCGCAAGGGGCGCTTCGGCAAGGATCAGAATGTCGTGTTCGTGCACACCGGCGGGCAGGCCGGGCTCTTTGCCTACGAGCCCGCCTTCGCCGCCTGAAGGAGGAGAGTCGTGTCGAAGGACAATCCGCGTATCGCCGTCCTGGGCTTCGCCATCGAGTGCAACCGGTTCTCGCCGGTCACCACCGCGGCTGACTTCGAGCAGGACGTCGATATCCGCGGCAATCAGATCGTGAGCGAATCCCGGTCGGGCGCCTCGATCACCATGCCCGACCTGCCCGGCTTCTTCACCGAGATGGATCGCACCGGCCCGTGGACCCCGGTGCCGTTGCGCGTCGCCCTCGCCCAGCCCGGCGGCCCCGTCGAGCAGAGCTTCTTCCAGACCTTCCTGAGCGACATCGCGGCCGGACTCGCCGCCAACGGGCCGTTCGACGCGGTGTTCGTCTCCGCCCACGGCGCCGCCCTGGCCGAAGGCACCGACGATCCCGACGGCGACCTGTTCGACGTCATTCGCCGCGCCGTCGGACCCGACATTCCCGTCATCGCCGTGTTCGACCTGCACGCCAACGTCTCGCGCAAGATGATCGACAATCTCTCGGTGTTCGTCGGCTATCTCGAGAACCCCCACACCGACATCTACGAGCGTGGCGTCGAAGCCGCCAAGCACATGCGCGAATGCCTGGCTGGCGCGCGGACGGCAATCGAGATGGTCAAGCTGCCGCTGGTGCCGCCGCAGATATCCCTGCTGACCGCCAAGGGGCCGTATGCCGACCTGATCAACTATGGCCAGACCAAGGTTGGCGGCGACATCCTCAACGTCTCGGTGATGGCGGGCTTCGCCTACAGCGACAGCCCCAAGAACGGGCTGACCGCGGTGGTGACGGCGCGCAACGGCAACCGCCGGGCCGCCGCCGATCTGGCGCTCGACATCGCCACGCGTGCCTGGGGCATGAGGGAACGATTCAAGCGTGGGATGATGGCGCTCGCCGACGCCGTCCAGCTCGCCGTCGCGGTCGGCCGCGACCGCCGCCGCAAGCCGATCGTCCTGGCCGACGTCGCCGACAATCCCGGCGGCGGCGGACGCGGCAACACCACCTATCTCCTGCGCGGGCTCAAGATGGCCGGCGCGGAGCAGGTGATCTTCGGCGTCTTCAACGATGCCGCCCTGGCGGCCAAGGCGCACACGCTCGGGGTCGGCGCCACCTTCACCGCCTCGTTCAACACCCAGGAGCACCAGGAATTCTCCCTGCCCTTCGATTGCGAGGCCAAGGTGCTCAAGCTGTCGGACGGCAAGTATGTCGGGCGCCGCGGCGTGCTGCGCAACGTCTCGGCCGACATGGGGCCGTCGGCCCTGCTCGACCTCGGCGGCGTTCAGGTCGTCGTCATCTCCTATCGCTGCCAGTGCATGGACCCGCGGCAGTTCGAGATGTTCGACCTCGACATCGCCCAGGCGCGCGTCGTGGTGGTCAAGAGCCGCGGCCACTTCCGCGGCGGCTTCGACGAATTCTTCAAGCCCGAGCAAATCTACGAGGTCGATTGCCCGGGCTTGACGTCACCGGTTCTTGCGAACTTCACTTGGAGCAAGCTGCCGCGGCCGGTCTATCCGCTCGACGAGGAAACGACCTGGACGCCGCCGGCCTCCGCTTGAAGGAGATGCCATGTTGCGTCGTACGCTCGCGGCCCTTGCCGCCGCCCTGCTGCTGGCCGGACCCGCGGCGGCGCAGTCGACCAAGCCGTTGCGCGTGGTCATGCACTCCGATCTCAAGATCATCGATCCGATCTGGACCACCGCCTACATCGTCCGCAATCACGGCTACCTGATCTACGACACGCTGTTCGCCCTCGACGGCAAGTTCGAGCCGCAGCCGCAGATGGTCGAGAGCTGGACGGTGAGCGACGACAAGCTGACGTGGACCTTCAAGCTGCGCGACGGTCTGGAATGGCACGACGGCCAGCCGGTCACCGCCGCCGACGTCGTGCCCTCGATCAGGCGCTGGATGGAGAAGGATGCGCTTGGCGGTCTGCTCGGCAAGTCGACCAAGGAAATGGTTGCGGTCGACGATCGCACCTTCCGCATCGTCCTGACCGAGCCTTTCGGGCTGATGCTGAAGGCGTTGGCCAAGTCGGCCTCGGTTCCCCTGTTCGTGATGCCCAAGCGGGTGGCGGAGCTGCCGATCTCCCAGCAGCTCGCCGACGCCACCGGCTCGGGGCCGTTCATCTTCAAGAAAGACGAATGGAAGCCCGGCGAAAAGGTCGTCTACGTGCGCAATCCGCGCTACAAGCCGCGCGCCGAGCCGCCGTCGGGCCTGGCCGGCGGCAAGGTCGCCAAGGTCGATCGCGTCGAATGGGTATCCATCCCCGATAGCCAGACCGCGATCAACGCCCTGATGTCGGGCGAGATAGACATGATCGAATCGCCGGCACACGACCTGCTGCCGGTTCTGGAGAAGGACAAGAACGTCCAGATCGTCATTCTCGATCCGCTGGGCTCGACCTACGTGCTGCGCTTCAACTGGAAGCAGCCGCCGTTCGACGATGTGCGCTACCGGCGCGCGGCCATGCTGGCGCTCAATCAGAAGGACTTCCTGCAGGCCGTGATCGGCGACCCGCGCTACTACAAGGAATGCAAGGGGATGTTCGGCTGCGGCACGCCGCTCGAATCGACCGCTGGCATGGAAGGCATGCTCGAGTCGCGCTTCGACGAGTCGCGCAGGATGCTGAAAGAGCTGGGCTACGACGGTAAGCCGATCGTGGTCATGCAGTCGACAGACCTGCCCGTCCTGACCAATCTCGCCCCGGTCGCCAAGACGCTGCTCGAGCGCGGCGGCTTCAAGGTCGACATGCAGTCGATGGACTGGCAGACCCTGGTGGCGCGGCGTGCCAAGAAGGACCCGGTCGACAAGGGCGGCTGGAACATCGCCATGACCGCGGCCGCCGCCGTGCTGCTGCTCGATCCGGTGAACAATCACTACGCCGAGGCGAGCGGCGATCGCGCCCAGTTCGGCTGGCCGCTCGACGAGGAGATCGAGAAGCTCCGCGTCCAGTTCCTGCGCGAGAGCGACCCGGCCAAGCAACGCGAGATCGCCGATAAGGTCCAGACGCGCATCATCAGCCAGGGCGTCACCGTGCCGCTCGGCCAATTCCTGCAGCCCATGGCGCGGCGCAGCGACGTCTCCGGCAATGTCGTCTCGCCGGTGACGGTGTTCTGGAACGTCACGAAGAAGTAGTCCCTTCGATTCGAGTTGTCTGCCGATCGGGCCAATGCCACTCTGCGGCAGGGAATAGGACGACCATCGTCCACACCACGATCGACTACGGTCGGGTGAATCGAAGGGGGAACACCATGCTCGAGATTGCCTTGCGCCGTGGCACGATGACTGCTGCCGCCTGCCTTGCGGCTTTTCTGATGACCGGTCAGGCGACCGCCCAGAATCGTCAATTCAGCTTCGCTTACGATCAGCCTACCACCACCGCCTACGGCATCGCCGCCAACATCTTCGACGCCAAGCTGAAGGAAGTCAGCGGCGGCAAGTTCAGCATCAACCAATTCCCCGGCGCGCAGCTCGGCCAGGAGCCGCAAGCGCTGCAGAAGATGCGGGCGGGCGACATCGACTTCGTCATCACCGCCACGGCGAATGCGTCGACGCTGGCACCGCAGGCCGGCGTGTTCTCGCTGCACTTCATCTTCCGTGATCAGGGTCACCTCACCCGCGTGATCGCCGATCCGGCGGTCTCCGAGGCGTTCCGCGGCATGATCAAGGATTCGGTGCAGGGTGCGCAGGTGCTCGGCCTAATGACCATGGGCATGCGCAACATCTACTCCAAGAAGGAGATCAAGTCGGTCGACGACCTCAAGGGCCAGAAGGTTCGAGTCCAGGCGACCAAGACCGAGGACACGCATTTTCCCGCTTACGGTGCACAGACCGTCCACATGCCGTTCGGCGAGGTCTACACCTCGCTGCAGACCGGCGTGGTCAATGCGGCGGAGAACGGGGTCAACGTCTATCTCGCCAACAAGCACTACGAGGTGGCGCCGGTCCTGTCGATGACCGAGCACGAGGCCAACAACAACTGCATCTGGGTGAGCGCCAAGACCTGGGACAGCCTGACCGACGAGCAGAAGAAGTGGGTGCAGGCGGCGGCCGACGAGGTTTCCAAGGTCGAGCCCGCCAAGGCCTTGCAGCTCGAGAAGGATTCGGCCGAACGGCTCAAGAAGCTCGGCGTCAAGGTGGTCGACGGTGTCGACAAGTCCGGCTTCGTCAAGGCGGCAACGCCGATCCAGGATCAGCTCGCCCAGGAACTCGGCCCGCACGCCGTCAAGATCCTCGGGCTCGTTCGCAACGTCAAGTAGCGAGCCGCGGCGACCACGAGCCCGGTCAGAGTCGGTCGTGAGCGATCGGTCCCTCGTCCTGCAGCGCCACCGCCACCTGAAGTGGAAGGCGCTCGATCCTCTGGAGGCCGCGCTCATGGTGTTGTGCGGCGCCTCGATCATCGGCTTCACCGGCTCGGTGTTCCTCGACGTCGCGACGCGGGAACTCGGTACGCCGTGGCTGTGGCTGCAGCAGGTCACGACGGGCTTCTTCGCCTGGGGTGTCTTCATCGGCATGTCCGTGGCCGTGAGACGCAACGACCATCTCTACCTGGTCGAGATCACCAAGCGTCTGAGCGGCCCCAAGCGCACCTTCATGGAGAGCTTCAACCGTCTGGTCGTGCTGGCGGTCGCGATGGCGATGGTGTGGTTCGGCTACAAGAACGCTGTCCTCGACCTCGGCAGCTTTCGCATGCCGTCCTTGATCCCGCTGACCTACTACTCGGCGAGCGTTCCGCTGTCGGGCGCGCTGATCGCCCTGTTCGCCATCGAGCAATTGATCAACGGCTGGACGAACGGCTTCGAGGGGCCGGAAGACAGCGGTGACTTGACCGAGTTCGTCGAATGACCAACGGCGCTGTCCTGTTCCTCATGGCCTTCCTGTTTCTCGGGTTGGGTTACATGGGGGTGCCGGTGGCCTTCGCCTTGATGGCGGGCGTCCTGGTGGCGACAGCGCTGACGCCGATCAGCCTGCAGTCGATGGTCGGCCAGATGTTCCACGGCATCGATTCGGAGACGCTGCTCGCCGTCCCCTTCTTCCTGCTGGTCGGCGAACTGATGACCTCGGCCAACGTCACGCAGCGCATGGTCCGGTTGGCCCAGACGATGGTCGGCCATCTGCGCGGCGGGCTCGCCCAGGTCGTCACCCTGTTCAGCATGTTCTTCGCCGGCATCTCCGGCTCCTCGACCGCCGACGTGGCGGTGCTGAGCCGCACGGTGGCGCCGGAAATGGATCGCGAGGGCTACGATCGCGCCTTCACCGCCGCCCTGATCGCCTGCGCCTCGACCATGGCCAACCTGATCCCGCCCAGCATCATGGCGGTGGTTTATGGTGCCACCGGCAACGTGTCGATCGGCGGTCTGTTCCTGGGTGGCATCGTGCCGGGCGTCATGATTGGCATCGGGCTCATGATCTACTCCCACTTTTTCGGCCCGGTCGGCATCAAGAAGCGACGGGCGAGCATCGGCGAGTTCGCCGGGGCGCTCAAGGATTCGGCGCTGCCGCTGATGATCCCGGTCATCATCATGGGCGGCATCCTGACCGGTTGGTTCACGCCGACCGAGGCCGGAATGATCGCGTCCGTCTACATCCTCGTCGTGCTGATTCCCGCCCTCAATCGCGGCCATATCCCGCTGCTGCTGCGCGACTTCATGTACACCGGGATGCTCTATGCCATCCCGCTGGCCGCGGTGGCCGGCGCGTCGGCGTTCGGCTGGATGCTGGGCTACCTGCGCGGCCCCGACATCGTCGCCACCTGGATCGCCAATTACGCAGGCACCAACGCCGGCATGATCCTGTTCCTGCTGGTGGTCCTGTTCGTGATCGTCGGCGACTTCGTCGATGCAGTTCCGGCGATCATCATCTTCATGCCGATCATCAACAAGCTGGCGGAGCTGGGCGACATCAACTCCGTGCACATGGGCGTCGTCATCATCACGACCCTGGTGTTCGGCTTGATCACCCCGCCCTATGGCCTGTCGCTGCTGGTCGCGTCCAAGTTCGTCGGAGTCAGCTTCGCTCGCGCGATGTATGCCTCGCTACCGATCTACGTCGTCTTCCTCGTCACTATCGCCTTCACGGTGCTGTTTCCCGAAGTCGTGCTCTACCTGCCCAAGCTGCTGCTGCCCGAGTCGGTCGGCTGCTTCAAGAATCCCAGCGGCACCGGCTACATCTGCCCGAGCTGAATCTTGCCTGCCAGTCGGGGGGCTATTTGTCGGGCAATGGAATGAACTCCGGATCGCCCGGCACCTTGGCGAAGCGACCCTCCCGCCAATCGGCCTTGGCCTGCTCGATGCGCTCGCGTGTCGAGGACACGAAGTTCCACCAGATATAGCGCGGGCCGTCGATCGGCGCGCCGCCCAGCAGCATCGCCTTGGCACCGTTGGCGCCGGCCACGATCTCGGCCGGCTCGGCCGCGCGCAGGACGGCCAGATCACCGCGGCCGAGCAATCGATCGCCGACTGCCGCATCGCCCTCGGCCAGGTAGATGGCGCGCTCGGGATGCTCGGACGAGACGGCGATCTTGCCGCCCGGCGGCAGCTCGGCGCCAACGTAGAAGATCGGCGAGAAATGCGTCGTCGGCGCCGTGCGGCCAGCGTAGCGGCCGACGATCAGGCGCAGGCTCGCCTCGCCCTCTCGCCACGACGGCAGCCGTGCCGCCTCGACATGCTCGAACGACGGAGCCGTCTCCTCGTGCGCCTTGGGTAGTGCCACCCAGGTCTGGACGCCATGCAGGCGAAAGCCGGTGCGCCGCATCTCCGGTTCGGTGCGTTCGCTATGGGCAATGCCACTGCCGGCGGTCATCCAGTTGACGTCGCCCGGCCGGATTGCCTGGGCATGGCCCAGACTGTCGCGATGGAAGATGCCGCCTTCGAACAGGTAGGTGACCGTCGCCAGCCCGATGTGAGGATGCGGCCGGACCTCCATGCCGCCACCGGGTGGCACATCCATGGGCCCGAAATGGTCGAGGAAAATGAACGGCCCGACCGTGCGCCGCTTCACGTTCGGCAGGACGCGCCGCACGAAGAATCCGCCGCCCAGATCGTGACCATGCCCCTGGATAAGAAGCTCGATGGGGTCGGCCATCCTGTGTCCCTCCAGCCGCGGCCCGCTGCGCCGGCCCTTGCGCCACCTTTGGCCCCTGCGTCGAAGGCGTCAATCCCGGGCGCGCCCCGCGCGCTCTGCGGCAACATTTGGTGCAGTGCAAGATATCCATAGCGCATCCGGGCCGAGCCACTTGCCGGCTCGATGGAGTTCGTTCCCAGCAAATCGTCCGATGTCGTCCAAGCACCCCGTCGAGTTGGTCACGGTCGCGGGCGCCCGGGCCGGCGCAGGCAACCAAAATCTGCCCCGTTATCCCGTGACCATTGACAGCTCGGATGGGGTGCTATCGGAAAAATCATTTTAAAACAATTACTTAAGTCAAATTCATCGGTGTTGCATTTTTGCAACTTTTTGTGGACTTGTGGATATTCCGTGGCCACAGTGGTGCGCAAGAAGGGCAGACGGTGTGGGGCACCAACCTGGGAAGTTGGTGATTTCGCCGTCGAGCCACCGGAACAATGTAGTTGGTCGAATGGAACGGGAGAGGCTGATGGCGTTCAGGTCGACGCGTAGTCAATACGCGCTCCGCTGGCGAACCGCCCGCAGACTATTGGCAGCAACCGCCGCTCTTGCTGCACTGCAACTAGTTGCCACCCCCGGGTCGATTGCCCAGGTCAAGGCACCCACGAAGGCCCAACTCAAGGCCGGGCCGAAGGCCGCCACCGCCCCGGCCGAAGATATCCAGCCCTTCTCTGTCGGCCGCGACAGCTCCGTTGCCGACCAGTTGCTCGCGCTCCAGGTCGATCCGGCAGACGCCCAAGCTGCCGCCGAGGCGGTCGGCAAAGCCGTCGGCCAGATCGATGTCAGCAAGGGCACCAGTTCGGGCCGTGCCGTCCTTCAATCCCAAGGTGCGAACCAGCCCAAGCGCCTCGTCTCCCTGCAGCTCTTCTCGGCCAAGTCAGTCGCCGTCGAGCTGTTCCGCGGCAGCGATGGCAGCTATGGTTACAAGCTCGCGCCTGGCGCCACAGAGAGCGACGACGAACGAGTCTCGAGCCTGCCGCGCACGGCGTCCCAGGCGGGCGCCGCCGCGCGCTCACTCCAGGCCGGCTCGGTCGGTCTGGTGAAGGTCAACGCCTCGAGCATGGCAACCGGCTTGGCACAGACCGGCGCCAGCACCGCGACCCTGAAAGATCTGACCGCGGCCTTGGCGGGCTTCGCGCCGGCGGCGTCCAAGATCGAGGTTCTCAAGGGCCGCACCGCCGACGGCGCGCCGCGCATCCTGCTGGCCTACCTGGGCGACGGAAAGAATCGCCAGACCGTGTGGTGGTTCGCGCCGCCCAATCAACCCGAAGGCTGGTTCGACGATCAAGGTCGCCGCCTGGGTGGCACAGCGCTTGCCGAGCCGCGCCCCGACTCGCGCATCTCCTCGCCCTTCGGCATCCGGCGCTACTACGGCCGCTCGAGCGGCGGCGGCTTTCACAACGGCATCGACTACGAGGGCAAGGTGGGCGAGCCGATCTTCGCCGCCGCCGACGGCGTGATCAACCATCAGGGCTGGTACTTCAACTACGGCCGCACGGTGAAGATCAGCCATGCCGACGATTTCGAGACCTTGTACGCGCACATGTCGCACTTCGCGGCCGGCATGGGCCCCGGCTCGCCGGTGCGCAAGGGCGACCTGATCGGCTATGTCGGCTCGAGCGGCCGCTCGACCGGCCCGCATCTCCACTTCTCGGTCATCGTCGGCGGCCAGTTCGTCGATCCCCAGCCGTATGTGTCGGAGCGCGGCGGCCACAGCACCCTCAATAACGAATCCCTTGTCGCCTTCCGGCTCTGGCAGCAGGAGGTCCGCAAGGCCTCCGGCAAGGGCAACGGCGCCAATGACGGGCGTTTCCGCGGCCTGCAGGGCGCCGAGCCGTGGTCGACAAATCCCTTCTCGCCGCAGGACGTGAATCGCCTCTGACCGTGTGGGTGCGACCGCGGCCACGGCAAGCCTTGGGCCAAGGGCGATTGCAACCTACACCGCCGATCCGCTGACGCCGGGCTGTCACGAAATCATGCGACGACCGCCGCCCCAAGGGGCGGCGGTCGTCGCATGGGCCGTTGCACGACGACTTGCCCCCGCCGACACTCGACCGCACAGGCAATGAACGGAGAAGCTCCATGACGAAGACGACGCTCGCGGCGATCGCACTCGCCGCAACGACCCTGGCGTCGAACGCAGCCCTCGCCGGCCGCGACCTCGACGGCATACGCGCCCGCGGATCGCTGATCTGCGGCGTCGGTCTCGGCACCGCGGGCTTCATGCTGGCCGACAGCCAGGGCAAGTGGAAAGGCCTGTCGGTCGATGTCTGCCGGGCCGTCGCCGCCGCCATCTTCGGCGACGCCGAGAAGGTCAAGTACCAGCCCCTCACCTCGCAGCAGCGCTTCACCGCCGTCCAATCGGGCGAAGTCGACATGGTGATGGGCAACGCCACCTACACCTTGACGCGCGACACCGCGCTCGGCCTCGATTTCACCGGCGTCTACTACTACGACGGCCAGAGCTTCCTGGTGCCCAAGACGCTCGGCGTGAAAAGCGCCAAGGAGCTGAACGGCGCCACCGTCTGCGTCGCCCCCGGCACCACGACAGAGCTCAACCTGGCCGACTATTTCCGAGCCAACAAGATGACCTTCAAGCCGGTGGTCATCGAGAAGGTCGACGAAATTCGCTCGGCCTTCTTCGCCGGACGTTGCGACGTCTACACGACCGACGCCTCCAGCCTGGCGGCGACGCGGGCCTCCAATGTCCCGCCGCCACGCACGTTCGACGACTTCGTCATCCTGCCCGAGATCATCTCCAAGGAACCGCTGGGGCCGGTGGTCCGCCACGGCGACAACCAGTTCGCCGACATCGTGCGCTGGGCGCTCTACGCCATGGTCGAGGCCGAGGAATACGGCATCACGTCCCAGAACGTCGACGACATGCTGAAGAGCGAGAACCCATCGATCAAGCGCATCCTCGGCGTCACCCCGGGCATGGGCAAGGCGCTCGGCGTCGACGAGAAGTGGGTCTATAGCATCGTCAAGCAGGTCGGGAACTACGGCGAGAGCTTCGAGCGCAATGTCGGCATGGGCTCGCCGCTCAAGATCGACCGTGGGCTCAATAAGCTCTGGACCAAGGGCGGCCTGCAATACGCCCCGCCGATCCGCTAGCCCGCCGATTCCTGTCCAAACAAGCCCGGCCACCGCTGTTGGCGCTCCTGCCGCCAAAGAGAGTGGGGCGTGCGAGGGTGCGACGACGTGCGTATCCTCCGCGTCCAACCTCTTCGCTTAGCAAGGGAGAGGCGTTCGAGCCTGGGAAGCGGCCCGCAATTGGCCTGTTGCTTGCTTGCCCGGGCAAGGTGAAACTCGTGCCGTGAAAGTGAACGGGAGGTAGTTATGCACAAGGCTTCAATCGCTGCGGTAGCCGGTCTGGCCGCAATGCTCGCATCGACCGGCGCGATGGCCGGCAAGGACCTCGATGCGATCAAGGCGCGCGGCGCCCTGATCTGCGGCATCGGCCAGGGCACCGCCGGCTTCATGCTGCAGGACAGCCAAGGCAAGTGGGTCGGGCTCGATGTCGACGTCTGCCGCGCGGTGTCCGCCGCCATCTTCGGCGACCCCGAGAAGGTGAAATACGTTCCCCTCTCCTCGCAGCAGCGCTTCACTGCCCTGCAGTCGGGCGAGGTCGACATGCTGTCGAACAACACGACCATCACCCTGACCCGCGACACCGCGCTTGGCTTGGATTTCACGGCGGTCACCTACTATGACGGCCAGGGCTTCCTGGTGAACAAGAAGCTCGGCGTGAAGAGCGCCAAGGAGCTGAACGGCGCCACGGTCTGCGTCGCGCCGGGCACCACCACCGAGCTCAACCTCGCCGACTATTTCCGCGCCAACAAGATGACCTTCAAGCCGGTCGTCATCGAGAAGGTCGAGGAAGTCCGGGCCGCCTTCTTCTCCGGCCGCTGCGACGTCTACACCAATGATGCCTCGAGCCTCTACGCCACCCGGGCAGCCAACGTCCCGCCGCCGGCCAAGGCCGACGATTTCATCGTCCTGCCGGAGATCATCTCCAAGGAGCCGCTCGCTCCGGCGGTGCGCCATGGCGACAATCAATTCGCCGACATCGTGCGCTGGACCCAGTACGCCATGATCGAGGCCGAGGAATACGGCATCAACTCGAAGAACGTCGACGAGATGCTGAAGAGCGAGAACCCGTCGATCAAGCGCATCCTCGGCGTCACGCCGGGCATGGGCAAGGCGCTCGGCGTCGACGAGAGGTGGGTCTACAACATCATCAAGATGGTCGGGAACTACGGCGAGAGCTTCGAGCGCAATGTCGGCTCCGGCTCGATCCTCAAGATCGACCGCGGCCTGAACAACCTGTGGACCAAGGGCGGCCTGCAATACGCCCCGCCGATCCGCTGATCGGTCGCAAGGCAAAGTGCGTGAGGGAATCGACAGTGGTTGCAAGCTGGCGATTCCCTCATAGACTGATGCGAACAACCGTAAGGGGCGCGCGGGCCAACCGCGGCCGGCAGGGGGAATAGCGAATGGCAGTCCAGGCTGCGGGCTCCACACCGCGCGCCAGAGTGGCGCCTTGGAACGACCCGGTCATCCGCGGCTGGGTCTTCCAGATCGTCGTCGTCGGCTTGGTCGGGCTGCTCGCCTGGTACCTCGTCTCCAACACGATGGAGAACCTGCAGCGCCAGAAGATCGCCAGTGGTTTCCATTACCTGGAGCGCGAGGCGGGCTTCGAGATCGGCGACACGATGATTTCGTACTCGCCGGCCAGCACCTACGCGCGTGCCATCTTCGTCGGGCTGCTCAACACGCTCAAGGTCGCCGTCCTCGGCATCATTCTCTCGACCATCCTCGGCACGCTGATCGGTGTTGGGCGGCTCTCCAACAACTGGCTGCTCGCCAGGATTTGCGAATGGTACGTCGAGGCGTTCCGCAACGTGCCGCTGCTGCTCTGGCTGTTCCTCTTCTACAAGCTGATCAGCGAGGCTTTTCCCGGCCCGCGCCAAGCGATCAGCATGTTCTGGAACAGCCTGTTCCTGTCCAATCGCGGCCTCTACTTCCCAGTCCCCTTGGCCAATCCAATCCATGTATGGATGGGGCTCGCCCTGCTGGTCGGCATCGCCGGCGCCTGGCTGCTGAGCCGCTGGGCCAGGAAGCGCCAGGAAACGACCGGCCAGCCCTTCCCGACAGTTTCGGCTGGCTTCGGCGTGGCGCTCGGGCTGCCGATCCTGGTGTGGCTGCTGGGCGGCGCGCCGCACGACATGAGCTGGCCCGAGCTCAAGGGCTTCAACTTCGACGGCGGCTCCGTGATCCAGCCGGAATTCACCGCCTTGCTGGTCGGCCTGGTGCTCTACACCTCGGCCTTCGTTGCCGAGATCGTGCGCTCCGGCATCCTCGCCCTGCACAAGGGCCAGAGCGAGGCGGCGTCCGCCCTCGGGTTGAGCCGCGGCCAGGTCATGAGGCTGGTCCTGCTGCCCCAGGCGATGCGCGTCATCGTGCCGCCGATGACCAGCCAGTATCTCAACATCACCAAGAACAGCTCGCTCGCCATCGCCATCGGCTATCCCGACCTGGTTGCCTCGATCAACGTGACGATCAACCAGACCGGCCAGGCGATCGAGAACGTGCTGCTGATCATGGCGGCCTACCTGTCGGTCAGCCTGTCGATCTCGGCCTTCATGAACTGGTACAATAAACGTATCGCCCTGAGGGAGCGCTGAGCCATGACCGACATGCCCGTCGGCGAGCGCCGCCAGCTCGCCCCTCCGGTCGACGACAGCGGCGTCCTGGGCTGGGTTCGCAAGAACCTGTTCTCGAGCTGGCTGAACGGCCTCGTCACGATCGTGCTGATCGTCGCCATCGGCTGGATCCTGTCGTGGTTCCTCGAATGGGCGGTCTTCACGGCGAACTTCACCGCCGCAACCGGCGCGGAGTGCCGCGGCGGCGGCGCCTGCTGGGCGCTGATCCGCGAAAAGTATCGCTACATCTTCTTCGGCTCGTTCCCCTTCGAGCAGCATTGGCGGCCGCTGTTCGCCGTGATCGCCATGCTGGCCATGCTGATCCTGTCGGCTGACCGGCGGATGTGGAACTGGCGGCTGGCGGTGATCTGGGGGATCGGCTCGTTCGTCACCTTCCTGCTGATGTTCGGCCAGATCCACATTCCGCTCAGCCTCGTGCTGTTCGTCGCCATGGTGGCCGGCGCCGGCGGCATGAGCCTGCGCAAGGGCATCGGCTCGACGGCCGAGATGACGACCTACCGGGTCGCCGCCGTGGTCGGCGTCGTCGGCCTGGCGCTGCGCATCGTCGGCGTCCTGCCGGGCTGGAGCCTCGCCATCGCGCCGCTCTCCTATGTCGAGACCGGCCTGTGGGGCGGCATCCCGGTGACGATCATCCTCGCCACCTACGGGCTCGCCTTCGCCTTTCCCTACGGCGTTCTGCTAGCGCTCGGCCGGCGCTCCAATCTGCCGCTCATCAAAGGCCTGTGCGTGGGCTTCATCGAGCTGATCCGCGGCGTGCCGCTGATCAGCCTGCTGATCATGGCCTCGGTCATGCTGCCCCTGTTCCTGCCGAGCGGCGTCACCTTCGACAAGTTCCTGCGCGCCCAGGTCGCCGTCATCCTGTTCGCCGGCGCCTACATCGCCGAGATCATTCGCGGCGGCCTGCAGTCCCTGCCAAAGGGCCAGTTCGAGGCAGCCGATGCGATGGCCCTGAACTACGTCCAGAAGACCGCCCTGATCATCCTGCCCCAGGCGCTGCGCGTGGTGATCCCGCCGCTGATCAACACCTTCATTGGCTTTTTCAAGGATACCTCGCTGGTGCTGATCATCGGCATCTTCGACTTCCTCAACACCGCCAACCAGGCCCTGGTCGATCCCAACTGGGCGGGCTTCCCGGGCGAGGTCTACCTCTTCGCCGCCTTCGTCTACTTCATCTTCTGCTTCTCGATGTCGCGCTACAGCAAGTATCTCGAGTTCGAGCTCAACAAGGGAACGCGCCGCTAGGGCGCCGCTGGGAGACACGTACAATGGCTGCCAACGCCGCGCGCAATTTGTCGAACACCGCCTCCGTCATCACGCTCAAGGGCGTCAACAAGTGGTACGGCCAGTTCCACGTGCTGTCGGATATCAACCTCGACGTCAAGGAAGGCGAGAAGATCGTCATCTGCGGCCCGTCCGGCTCGGGCAAGTCGACCCTGATTCGCTGCATCAACCGGCTAGAGGAGCATCAGCAGGGCGATATCGTCGTCCACGGCGTCGCCTTGTCCAACGACGTCAAGAACATCGAGGCCATCCGCCGCGAGGTCGGCATGGTGTTCCAGTCGTTCAACCTCTTCCCGCACCTCACTATCCTGGAGAATCTGACCTTGGCGCCGATCTGGGTGAAGAAGATGCCCAAGAAGGACGCCGAGGAGATCGCCATGAGCCTGCTGACGCGGGTGCGCATCCCCGAGCAGGCGCAGAAATATCCCGGCCAGCTCTCGGGCGGCCAGCAACAGCGCGTGGCGATCGCGCGGGCGCTCTGCATGCGGCCCAAGATCATGCTGTTCGACGAGCCGACCTCGGCGCTCGACCCGGAGATGGTGAAGGAAGTGCTCGACGTCATGATCGAGCTGGCGCGCGAGGGCATGACCATGCTGTGCGTCACCCACGAGATGGGCTTCGCCCGCGCCGTCGCCGACCGCGTGATCTTCATGGATCGCGGCGAGATCGTCGAGCAGAACGAGCCCGAGGAGTTCTTCGCCAACCCGCGCAACGAGCGGACCAAGCTGTTCCTCGGCCAGATCCTGCATCACTGAGGAGCGACCACCTGCGGTCATGAAGATCCTGGTCACGGGCGGCGCGGGCTTCATCGGCTCGGCCGTCATTCGCCACATCGTCCGCGACACCGACTGGACGGTGGCCAATGTCGACAAGCTCACCTATGCCGGCAACCTAGAATCACTGGCCGAGGCGCGCGCCTCCAACCGCCATACGCATTTCAAGATCGACATCTGCGATCGCGCGGCGATCGGCGAGGTGTTTCGCAGCGTCCAGCCCGATGCCGTGCTGCACCTGGCGGCGGAAAGCCACGTCGACCGCTCGATCGATGGCGCCGCGCCCTTCATCGAGACCAACGTCGCCGGCACATACGTCATGCTCGACGCCGCGCTCGCCCACTGGCGCTCGCTCGACGAGCCGGCGCGCGGCCGCTTCCGCTTCCAGCACATCTCCACCGACGAAGTGTTCGGCTCGCTGGGTCCGACCGGCCGGTTCAGCGAGACCACGCCCTATCAACCCAACTCGCCCTACTCCGCCACCAAGGCGGCGTCGGACCATCTGGTGCGGGCATGGCACCACACCTACGGCCTGCCGACGCTCGCGACCAATTGCTCGAACAATTACGGTCCCTATCACTTTCCCGAGAAGCTGATCCCGCTGGTGATCCTCCGCGCGCTGCGCGGCGAGACCCTGCCGGTCTACGGCAAGGGCGAGAACGTGCGCGACTGGCTGCATGTCGAGGATCACGCCGAGGCGCTGACGCTGGTGCTGCGCGAGGGCCGGCCGGGCGAGACCTACAACGTCGGCGGCGATAGCGAACGGCGCAACATCGATGTCGTCCAGGCAATCTGTGCCCTGCTCGACGAGATGCTGCCCGACAGTCCCAACCGACCGCACGCCGGGCTGATCCGCTTCGTGACCGACCGGCCAGGCCACGATGCGCGCTATGCCATCGATGCCGGCAAGATCCGCAGCGAGCTGGGATGGCGGCCACGCCACAGCTTCGAGGAAGGGCTTCGCCATACGGTGCGGTGGTACCTCGACCACAGGGACTGGTGGGAACGGGTCACGAGCGGCGCCTACCGCGGCGAACGGCTGGGCCTCCCCGGGTAATCCGGGGCATTCGCATAAGGCGACCTGTTCATTCTCCTCCCCAGCGAAGCTGGGGAGGTGTCCGCGTATTCGCGGACGGTGGGGTCATGCTCATGGTTCTCGAGACCCATGACCCCTCCGTCGCCGTATGACGGCGACACCTCCCCAGCTTCGCTGGGGAGGAGAATGAGCACCGGTCGATACGCGAATGCTCTGCCGAGCAGTCAGATCAGGCCAAGTTCTTCTTGAAGAAGGCGACGGTGCGTTGCCAGGCCAGCTTGGCGGCCGCCTCGTTGTAGCGGGGCGTCGAGTTGTTGTGAAAGCCGTGCTGGGTGCCGGCGTAGAAGTAGGCCTCGTACGCAGCCTCGCTGGCTTTCAGCGCCGCCTCGTAGGCCGGCCACATGGCGTTGATGCGCTCGTCGTTCTCTGCGTACTGGATCAGAAGCGGGGCCTTGATCTTGGAAACCGATGCCGTCTCCGCCGCGGCGCCATAGAACGGCACGGCAGCCTGCAAGTCGGCACCCAGCGTAACGGCCAGGAAGTTGGTCGTGCCGCCGCCCCAGCAAAAGCCGGTCGCACCGAGCTTGCCGGTCGATAGCGCGTGGGTCTTCAGGAAGAGCGCGCTGTTCACCATGTCGGTGCGCAGCTTGGCCTGGTCGAGACCGGCCTGCAGGGTACGGCCGTCGTCGTCGTTGCCGGGATAGCCGCCGACCGGGAACAGGCCGTCCGGCGCCAGCGCCACGAAGCCCTCGATTGCGGCACGCCGCGCGACATCCTCGATATAGGGATTGAGACCTCTGTTCTCGTGGATCACGAGCACTGCCGGGAACGGGCCGGTCCCGGACGGCTGGACCAGGTATCCGCGCATCTGCCCGGACGTGCCGCCCGGCGACGGATAGTTCACGTAGCGCGCCTTGATCCGTGCATCGGTGAAGGAGACCGTTTGGGCATTGGCATAGCGCGGCATCAGCGCCTGGGCCATCGCCAGGCCGCCCACCGCCACGACGGCAGCCTGCTGGAAGAAGGTCCGGCGATCGATACGGCCGTGGCAATATTCGTCGTAGAGTTCGAACACCCGCCGGTCGATCTCGCCCTGTGTCAGAGCTGGCGGTTCGGCAATCGCGTGATCAGGCATCCGAGGTCTCCCGGCATTGCGAGATGGATACTGGTCCGGATCGCCCGTCGACGAAAGGCGCTTACGGCCGATCTCGAGAGCTTGTGAGGCCGGTCACCCATCGAGCTGCCGCTTTAGCTCGCTCCAACGATCGAGGATCGGCAGGATCTTGTCCTCCCGCGCCGCCGGCAGGGAGAACACGACGCGGTCGATGCCCAGCCGCTGGTAGAGCCGCAGGCGCTCGATATCGTCGGGCACACGGAACAGGCTGATCGGCAGGCTCGCGGGATCGCGGCCGCCGTCGCGCGCCATCTGGTGGAATTGATCGATGACGCCGAGCCCGTCGCGTTCCAGCCAGTCGTCGCGCGGAATCCAGCCGTCGCCATAGCGGATGGCGCGCCGGGCAGCGTGCGGAAAGGCGCCACCGACGATGATCGGCGGATGCGGCTTCTGGAATGGCTTCGGCCACTGCTTCATCTTGTCGAAGCGCACGAGCTCGCCGTGGTACTCGGGCTCCTCCTTGGTCCAGATCGCCTTCATCGCCTCGATGCGCTCGCGCGCCAGCTTGTGGCGCGTCGCGAAGACAGTGCCATGATTCTCGACCTCGTCCTGGTTCCAGCCATTGCCGACGCCGAACAGGAAGCGGCCCCGGGAAAGCTGGTCGAGCGTCGACACGACCTTCGCAGTGACGATCGGATCGCGCTGAATCACCAGGGCGATTCCTGTGCCGACCTTCAGCTTGGTGGTTGCCGTAGCGGCGGTGTTGAGAGCGAGGAAGGGATCCATCAGCTCGAAGTAGGCCTGCACCAGCCCGCCGCTCGCCGGGTAGCTCGACTTGCGCGACGACGGGATATGCGTGTGCTCGGGCACCCACAAGGACTCGAATCCGCGCTCTTCGAGGACCCGGCCGAGCGCCGCCGGATGCATCGATTCCGTGGTGAAGAACATCACCGCCCCGATTTTCATTGCCACTCCCCTGCCCGGCAAGCCATTGGCCATTTAGGACCGGACGCCCTGCGGAAGCAAAGGAACGTTTTCTCTTGGCCGGGTCTGCTTCTTCCCTTCGATCGGGGGTACGAGGCCGTTCCTGCAGTACCCCGTCACGGCTTCGTCCTGAAACGATTCGCCTTTTCCGGCATGCCGGCACGAACGGTCAGTCCGGCCCGGCAGCCGCGCGGCGAAGACCTTCGGTCTTGATCGCCCAATCCTGCGGACGCGCCCAAGGTGGCCGATGCCGCCGGCGTTCGATCTGCTCGGCGAACTGTGCCTGCGCGCCCTCCAGCGCCTCCCGAGCTTCGCGCCACCGTCCGAGGTAGGCCAGCGCAGCGGCAGAGAATAGGTGCGGGGAAAAGAACTGCGGCCGGCGCCGCATCACTTGGCGGTACGTCTCCAACGCTGCCTCGAACGCTCCCGCACTGAGCTGGAAGTCACCGATCCCGTTCAGCCATTGCCAGGTCATCGGATCGTGCGGACTGGCCCGCATGGCCTGCCGCAGCCAGCGAATACCCTCCTCATGATAGCCGGCGCGCCCCAAGACCAGGCCGAGCGTGCTCATGACGAAGGCGCTATTGGGGTTGAGCGCCAACGCGGCCCGCGCTTCGACGACGCTTTCCTCCCAGTCGCCAACGACGCACATCATCGTCGCCAGCACGGCGTGGGCCGTCGCATCCTTGTCGTCGAGCGACACCGCCAGCCGCGCCTCGACATGCTCGAGCTTCCCGAGGTCGCTGAAGGGACGAGTCGAATGAAGCCAGGACTCCCAATACAGGGCGAGCGAATAGCCATGGTGGCCGGGCGCGAAATTCGGATCGAGCGCGATGGCCTGGCGGAAGAAGGCTTGCGCGATCCGATTGTCCTCGGCGCCGTACTTGTAGAAATGCCAAAGGCCACGCTGGTAGGCCTCCCAGGCGTCGAGCCGGTCCGGCGGCTTGCGCAACACGCGCTGCCGCTCTGCCTGAGCCAGCGTCGGCTCGATCACCGCGGCGACCGTGGCGGTTATCTCGTCCTGGAGGGCGTAGATGTCGCCGCGAGCCCGATCATAGCGCTCGGCCCAGAGATGGGCGTCGGAGATCGCGTCGATGAGCTGCGCCGTCACGCGGACGTTGTCGGGGCCCTTGCGAACAGAGCCTTCGAGCACGTAGCGGACGCCGAGCTCGCGAGCGATCTGACGCACACCCAGCGTCTTGCCCCTATAGGTGAACGCGCTGGTCCGCGAGATCACGAACAGCTCGCGGTACCGGGACAGCTCTGTCGTGATGTCCTCGACCATGCCGTCGGCGAAATAGTCCTCCTCGGGGTCGCCCGACAGGTTCTGGAACGGCAAGATCGCCAGCGAAGGCCTGTCCGGCAGCGCCAGATCGAGCTCGGCCGCGATGGCGATATCGGCCGAGGGTCCATGCGGCGTTGTTCCGGGATCCTGCATGGCAGCGACCATCCGGATGCCCGACAAGTAGAGCTCACGGTGCGCGGGATTGCGCCAGATGTCGACGTTCGGCATGACGACGTCGCAGACGGCCCGGAGCCGTCCGACGATCTCCTTCGCCTCGTCGATCCGTCCCATATGGGCATAGCATGCCGCCAGGACGCGATACGGCTCCGGGTAGCTCGCATCCTCCTGAATCGCCAACCGGAGCTTGGCCTCGGCTTCGGCGAAGCGCCGCTGGAAAAAGTGCGCGGACCCGATGGTGAAAGACGACAAGCCGACGCGAACTCGGGGACTGAGGCGCAGTGCCGTTTCCGCGTGCGTGATCGCGATGTCCGACTGGCCCGACCAGTTTCTCAAGACGCCGCTGAGGTGCCAGCCGCGGGCGAAATTCGGGTTGAGCGCCAAGGCCTGATCGACGAGGGCGATCATCGCATCGATGTCTTCCCCGAGCCCGGCCAGCGCCATGGCGGCATTGGTGATGATGACCGGATCGTCGCCCGCCACTTCCAAGGCCCGCCGGGCATAAGCGGCCCCCTTGCGGGCATCGCCGGCCGGATCCTGGCTGCGATTGTCATAGATCAGCCGCTGGATGCATCCCGCCGCCCAGGCGAGGGCCGGCCCGTAATCGGGATCGCGTGCGATCGCCTGCTCCATGAGGCGCAGCGCCTCGGGGATTTGCCGCGCCGACGACCAGACCAGGCCGTAGGCCCGCAAATAGAGATCGTAGGCCGTCAGGTCGGCGGTCGGGCGGTTCGCCGACCGGAGCGTTTCGGCCGCCTGCAGGGTCGGTTCGATGGCCCCGGCGACTTTCGACGCGATCTTGTCCTGCAGATCGAAGACGTCCTCGAGCGTGCCGTCGAAGCGATCGGCCCACAGATGCGCGTCGCTGACCACGTCGATCAACTGCGCCGTGATGCGCACGCGCTCGCCGGACTTGCGGATCGAGCCCTCCAGCACGTAGCGGACACCGAGCTCGCGGCCGACCCGCTTCACGTCGATAGCCGCCCCCTTGTAGACGAAACTGGAGTTACGGGAGGCGATCGCCAGCCAGCGGATTCGCGCGAGCGCGGTGGTGATCTCCTCCACCATGCCGTCGACGAAATATTCCTGCTCGGAGTCGCCCGACATGTTCTGGAAAGGCAAGACCGCCACCGAGGGCCTGTCGAGAAGCGCGCGGGCGGGATCGGTCGCGGCGATGGAGGTGGCGGCAATATTGGTGGCGGCGGCGGCGGTTGGCGCAGCCTCCTGCGCCTCCGCGACAACCGGCCCGACGAAGCGATAGCCGCGGCGAGGCCGGGTTTCGATCCAACGGTCGCCGCCGGGCGCCTCGCCGAGGACCCGCCGCAGCGCCGCGATCTGAACGGTGAGATTGCTTTCCTCGACCGTCTGACCGGGCCAGGCGGCTTCCATTAGCGTGCCCTTCAGCACCAATGTCCCCGGTTGCGCGACCAACACGCGCAACACGGCGACGGCCCGACGACCGACCGCCGTCGGCTGGTCTCCCCGGAGCAGCAGGTCGCCCTCCGTGTCCAGCCGAAATGGGCCCAGGGCAAAAATGGTCATTGCGCGGAGAATGAAGAAATTTCCGGTTTTTTTAAGAAACTTTTCCGCTTCCGTTCAAGACATATCCCCGCAGGGGGACGCACAGTGCCGGCCATCGCAACACGTCCCAGGCGCCGCGCCCCGCGGCCGGTGCCGGACCCGGAAATCATCGAGGAGCGCGGCCATGTCTTTACGAATCAACTCCGAGGCGCCGAACTTCACGGCCCAGACGACGCAGGGCACCATCGACTTCCATAGCTGGATCGGCAGCGGCTGGGCGATCCTGTTCTCGCACCCGAAGGATTTCACCCCGGTCTGCACCACCGAGCTGGGCTACATGGCCGGCCTCAAGCCCGAGTTCGACAAGCGCAACACCAAGATTCTCGGCCTCAGCGTCGATCCCGTCGAGAACCACTCGAAGTGGGCCAAGGACATCGAGGAGACCCAGGGCCACGCCGTCACCTATCCGATGATCGGCGATCCCGAGCTCAAAGTCGCGATGGCCTACGACATGCTGCCCGAAGGGGCCGGCACCACCTCCGAAGGCCGCACCGCGGCCGACAACGCGACCGTCCGCTCGGTCTTCATCATCGGCCCGGACAAGAAGATCAAGGCGATGCTCACCTATCCGATGAGCACGGGCCGCAACTTCGACGAGGTGCTGCGTCTCCTCGACTCCTGCCAGCTCACGGCCAAGCACCAGGTGGCGACGCCGGTGAACTGGAAGCAGGGGCAGGACGTCATCATTGTCCCGGCGGTGTCCGACGAGGCGGCCAAGGTCAAGTATCCCAACGGCTGGAAGGCGCCCAAGCCCTACCTGCGCATCGTCCCGCAGCCCAAGGGCTGATGCGCCAGGAAGCCCATCGACCACGGCCTTCCTCTTCCCGCGCCACCGGAGTCGGTCACGGCTCCATCGAACGCCTCACACGACCGAGACGAACGGGCGCCCCTCCGGGGGCGCCCTACTCGACCCTGGCGACGACGCCACCGGGGTGCAGATGGTCTGCGATCAGCCGACCAGTCTCCTCGACGAAGCAACTCCGGCCCGCGCCCGTCGCAGTGGGCTGGTCGATGACGAACGCGGAGGTCGAGCACTTGGCGGCGGTCGCGCAGATCGACGTCAGCGCGGCTTTGCCCCGACTACGATCCGGATCGGGGCGTCCGTCGGACTTGGCGTTTGCGGGCCGTCGAGCGTGCCGCGATGGCGGCGCCAGTCCGCCGGCCAATCGGCCTTCGTCGCACTGAAGCCGGCCGATCGCAGAGCCTCCACAAGGGCCGATGCGGCCTCCTGGGTCGCCGCGTCGCTGCCTTCCTTAATGAGCACGACCACGCCGTAGATTCCCGCCACGCCCGTCCAGGTCCATGTCTGCGCCGACCAGCCGGCATCGCCGAGATAGGCAGAGATCGTCGAGCCTGCTTCCGGTGCATCGGCTGTGCGATCGAGGATGAACATGGCGGCCTTGGTGCCGGTGTATTTCCGCAGGCTCGTGACGATCGGCGATGGTGGCGCCTCGCGGCTTGCCGGTGCGTCCTCGGGAGCACCCTCGCCCTGGACTGGACGCGGCGCTTCTGCCGCACTCCCTGGGGACGATTCCGATGCGCGCGCGTTGGCCTCCCTGACCAGTCTCCCCAGATCGGCGAGCCGCTGCTTGATCTCCGCGACATCGAGCTGAGGCGTCCGCGCCGTTTCGCTGGGGGGCGTGCTCACGGGCGCCGGGCGCGCTGCCCGCTCGTTGGCTTCGCGGGCGGCCTGCTCGATCGCTGCCGAACGTTCGCGCGCCTTGGACGCCTCCTGCTCTAGCGCCACGGCACGCTCCCGCGCCGCGGACACTTCCTGCTCGAGCGCCGCCGTCCGCACCCGTGACGTGGCGACCTCCTGCTCGAGCGCCGCCGCCCGCGCTCGAGCCGCGGCGAGCTCTTGCTCAAGCTGCACGGTCTGGCTTTCCGTGCCCTTGTATCGCTCCACGGCCGCCTGCTCGTGGGCACGTACGGCACCACCGAATCGCGACGACAGCCATGTCGACATAGCGAGCGCTGCAACGGCCAGAATGGTGACGACGAGGCTTACGATCATGGCCCTATCCATGAAGGTCGCCCATCCTCGAAGCTGATCGATATCCATGCCTGCCAGCTTGTTGGAGCGCATTTCAGGGACGGTGATCGTCATCGTGCTCTGCCCATGCGCGGTGTGGTCGGGACGGCACTTTAGCGCTTTGCCGCCGCGTGTGGCCGACTCTTAATCAACAGGCGGGGCGAGGTCACCCGCCGAACCACGTCCGGCCGCCGGCGGCGAAAAGCCCGTGGCGAGACCGCCCGGCTCCTTTCGACGACTGCCGCCCCTTGGACAGCGTCCGCCGGCCGCCGTGCCGCCGTCAGACGTGACGGCGCTAACCTGTAGAGACAAAGTTGGCTGCCTTCGAACTGCGCTTCCTGGCTGCCGGCGACATGCGCTCGAGAACCCTCGACAGGAATGCCCGCTCCTCCGCTGGCGTCGCGAAAAAACGGCGAGGAAGCGGCAAAGCCCACGCCGCGCCGATGACCAGCCAACAGTCATCCGCCAGGTCGATCTCGCTCACATACGGCCAGTGAACCACGGTCTTGCCGGTCTCCGACGAGATGTGCAGGCCGTCGGCGGCAACGACGAACGAGAGCTCGACCTCGTCCGGGACTCCGCGCGCCGACCATCCTTGCCTAAGCTTTCTGGTAGCGAATCGACTGAAGACGAGAATGCAGGCGACAATCGCGATCAGACAACTCGCAAGACTGGCTGCCGTGATGAGGTCATCGTCGCTACTCAGCGCGCCCGTCTCGATCAAGGTCGCCGTTAGAACGACGATCACGAGAGACGGTCCGATCCAGGAAAATCGCCAAGCGCCAAGAACCAAACGGCAAAGATGGCGCTGAAACCTCAGGCCGAGGAAGAAATCCATTCTTCCCGAGACTTTCGTGACTTCACTGTCCATCGGAGCGCTTCCCTCTCGGCGCCAGCTTGACCAAAGCCAAGACGCCTACTCCGGCGCCCGATCGAGGATCGCCTGCAGCGTCTTCGCGCCGTGCGCGCCTTGCGGTGGCGCCTCGCCGGCCTCCGCGATCCGGCGGCGCTGCGCCTCCTCCCAGTGGCGGCCGTCGAAGAACCGGGTGGGCTTCAGGCTGGGGCCGTCGATGTCGTCCAGGCAGCGGGCATTGACGATGACGCGGTGCGGCTGCGACCGCGGAATGTAGAAGGCGTGCATGCCGCAGTGGCCGCAGAAGGTGTGCTGCGCAACGCCGGTGCCGAAGGTGTAGGACTTGAGCGCGGTCTTGCCTCGCAGCAACTGGAAGGTGGCGAGGTCCGTGCCCAGGTGCAGCATGCCCTTCTTGGTGCAGATCGAGCAGCTACAGTGGGATAGGCGATCGAGGTCGACTTCGGCGCGAAACCGCACGCGGCCGCAATGACATCCGCCTTCACGCGTTTCCGTCATGTCCGCCTCCTCGTGCCGACCGTGCCATAGTCCGATGCGCGGCGGCAAGCCGCACCGCCTGCGATGCCGCTCGATGGCGTCCCGCGAGCGGTCGAGGCGACTGCACACATGGCCGGCCGGCGGCGAAAGGTCAGGGTCCCTGGCCCGTGCCCGCCGTCGCGACGCGAATGCGATAAAGCGACGTGGAGGCGGTGACGTAGAGACTGCGCAGGTCATCGTCGCCGAAGCAGAAATTGGCGGTGTGTTCGGGCATGCGGATGACGCCGAGGCAGACCGCGTCGGGGGCAAACACGTGAATGCCGCCCGGCCCGCAGCAGTAGATATTGCCGGCACTGTCGATCTTCATGCCATCGGGCGCGCCGGCGCCTTCTCCCGTGGTCTCTGCCCAGACAACGCCATTCGCCAGGGTACCGTCCTCGCGGACATCGAAGCGGCGAATGTGCTTGCGATCGGTATCGTTGACGTAGAGGTGCTTTTCGTCGAGCGAGAAGCACAAACCGTTCGGCTGGCCGAAATCGTCGACCAGCAGGGACAGCGCTCCGCCGCCCGGCGCGACGCGATAGACGCCGCGAAAGCCGAGCTGCAAGGGCCGAGGATTGCCGTAGTACTTGGCGCGCCCGTAGGTCGGGTCGCTGAAGTAGATCGCGCCGTCGGACTTCACGACCACGTCGTTGGGACTGTTGAGCTCCTTGCCCGCGTGGTGGCTCGCCAGCACGGTGATGTCGCCGTTGGCTTCCGTCCGCGTGAGCCGGCTGGTCGCATGCTCGCAAACGATCAGGCGGCCCTCGCGATCCCAGGCGAGGCCATTCGACTGGGCGCAGGGCTTGCGGAACGTCGTGACGCCCTCCTTCGCGCTCCAGCGGCGCAGATGATCGCCCGGCATGTCGCTGAACAGCAGGTAGCGGCCCGCGGCGTGCCACAACGGCCCCTCGGTGAACAGAAAGCCCGACACCAGCTTCTCGACGGCGACCGTCTTGCCGACGACCGACACAAAGCGCGGCTCCCGAATCTCGACCGTATCGCTCATGACGCAGCCCCTCCCCCCCCGAATTCGTTCGACTTCAATTGCCCAAGACGGCGCCAGTCTATTGCCGCCCATGCCCTCGTCCAACGACCGAGCCGACCGCGACCCCGCCCGTCCTTCAGGGACAACGCAGCCGTCCACAAGGTACAGCAGGACCCGCGCCCATCTCTACATTTCCGTCAGTCGGCTTCTCTGGCGCCAACGGGCCTGACGCAGGCCGGTGCGGCATTGTCCGCCGAGCGCAAGGCGCGCAAGCTCCCGCCCGCGAGGAGACCAAGCAATGACGGCACGCAAGATGCGGCTCGGCTTGTCGATACGCGGCCATGGGTATCATCCGGCCGCGTGGCGCCATCCCGATGTTCCGGCCGACGGCACGCTGCACGTCGAGCACTATGTGCGGAGCGCCCAGATCGCCGAGCGCGGCAAGCTCGACATGATTTTCTTTGCCGACGGTGCCGGCATTCGCCAGGGCGATACGCCGCCCGGCTCGCTGTCCCGCACCGGCCGCGACATGGTCGAGCTGGAGCCGATGACGTTGCTGCCGGCCCTGGCCATGGTCACCCACCATGTCGGCCTGGTGACGACCGCCTCCACCACCTACAACGAGCCCTATAACCTCGCACGCAAGTTCGCCACGTTGGACCTGATCAGCAAGGGCCGCGCCGGCTGGAACGTGGTCGCGTCCTGGTCGGAGCTCGAGGCCCAGAATTTCGGGCTGGAGACGACGCTCGATTACGACACGCGCTATGCCCGCTCCGCCGAGTTCGTCGAGGTGGTCAGGGGATTGTGGGATAGCTGGGACGACGGCGCTCTCGTGCTCGACAAGGCAGGCGGCCGTTATCTCGACGAGTCGAGGATGCATGTGCTGAATCACCAGGGGCGCTTCTTCAAGGTGCGCGGTCCATTGAACGTCGCCTGCATGCCGCAGGGCCATCCGGTGATCGTGCAGGCCGGCGCGTCGGAGCAAGGCCGCGAGCTGGGTGCCGCGACCGCGGAGGTGATCTACGCGGTCAGCAGCTCGCTCGACGGCGCCCGTGCCTACTACGCCGACGTGAAGGGACGGATGGCCAAGTACGGCCGTGAACCCGACGACCTCAAGATCATGCCGGCGCTCTGCCCGGTCGTCGGCCGCACGCGGGCCGAGGCGCAAGCCAAGTACGACGAGCTGCAAGCGCTGTTCGACCCGCTGGCCGGCCTGGGCTCGCTCTACAACGCATTCGGAGACCTGTCGGGCTATCCGCTGGACAGCCCGCTGCCGGACGATGCGCTTGGACCCCAGGAGCTGCGCAGCCTCAGCGCCCAGTTCGTCGAACGGATGAAACGGGAGAGGCCCACGATTCGCGATCTGTACCTGCGGTCCGGGATCACGGGCTCCGCGAAGATCGGCACGCCCTCCGACATCGCCGACACCATGCAGGAGTGGTTCGAGGCATCAGCGTGCGACGGGTTCAACGTGACGCCGGCCACCCTGCCCGGCGGCGGCCAGGATTTCGTCGCGATGGTCGTTCCCGAGCTGCAACGCCGCGGGCTGTTTCGCACCAAGTACGAAGGCCGGACCCTGCGGGAAAACCTCGGCCTGCGTCCCGTGACGAGCCGCTACAGTCGGGATCGCCGGGCCGCCGAGTAAGCGTGGCGCATGAGCGCAACGACGGGAGAACGAAAGCATGCAACACAGCACGAATCGCATCCTGACCACCCACATGGGCAGCCTGCCGCGGCCCGACGCCCTGGCCGACCTGCTGGTGGCCCAGGCCGAAGGCAAGCCGGCCGATGCCGCGCGCATCCCGGCGCTGACCGACGAGGCGATGGACCATATCGTGCGCCGCCAGCTCGACTGCGGCATCGACGTCGGCAACGACGGCGAGATGCCGCGCTCCACCTTCTTCGGCTACATCACAGGGCGCATGTCGGGCTTCGGCGGCCAGTCGCGCCGCCGGCCGATCCTCGACATGCAGCAGTTTCCCAAATGGTGGCAGAACTACCAGGCGCGCGGCGTGCGCCGGCTCAACGTCTACGGCTTCCCGGCAGCCATCGGCCCGGTGCGCTACGAGAGCCTGGACGGCGCAAAGGCCGAGCTGGACGCCTTCGGCCGCGCGCTGGCGCGCCAGCCGCAGCGCTTCGCCGAGACCTTCGTGACAGCCGTCTCGCCCGGCTTCGCCGCCTGCTCGCTGCAGAACCAGCATTACGACAGCCACGAGGCCTACGTCTTCGCGCTCGCCCGCGCGCTCAAGCAGGAATACGAGTTCATCGTGGCACAGGGCCACGTGCTGCAGATCGACTCGCCCGATCTCGGCATCGAACGCGCCGGCTATTTCCAGGACGAGCCGCTGCCCAAATTCATCGCCGCGATGGAGATGCACATTGCCGCGCTGAACGAGGCGCTGACCGACATTCCGGCGGACCGCGTGCGCTTCCACGCCTGCTGGGGCAACCGCGACAGCCCGCACGTCAACGACGTGCCGGCACCCGACGTGCTGCCGGTCTGCTACCAGGTGAAGGCCGGTGCGCTCTGCCTGCCCTTCGCCAACCCGCGGCACAGCCACGAGGTCGACGCGTTCAAGACGCAGAAGCTGCCCGACCGCATGACCCTGGTCTGCGGCGTGGTCGAATCGACGCATAACTACGTCGAGCACCCGCAGGTGATCGCCGAGCGGCTGGAGCGCGCCGTGCGCGCCGTCGGCGACCGCGACCGCGTCATGGCCGGCACCGATTGCGGCTTCGGCACCATCGTCGGCGATACCCAGGTCTCCGAGGACGTGGTGTGGGCCAAGCTCGAAGCGATGCGCGACGGCGCGGCCATCGCGAGCGAGCGACTGTGGGGCTGAGGCGGCGGTGAGGCGTTTCTCCCGGCGGGCGCCGCCTACTGCGCCGTCATGCCGCCGTCGATCACCAGTTCCGAGCCGGTGATCCAGGACGCTTCGTCGGACGCCAGGAACAGCACGCCGTTGGCGATATCCTCGGCGGTCCCGAGCCGGCCCATCGGCGTGCGATCGATCAAGGCCTGGCGCACCGCCGGATCGCTGAAGCGCTTGTCGGTCAGCGGCGTGTCGGCATAGCCCGGATGCACCGAATTGATGCGGATGTTCTCCTTCGCATATTGCAGCGCCGCCGACTTGGTGAAGAGCGTGATGGCGCCCTTGGCGGCCGAATAGGCCGGCGAGGTCGGGCTGCCG
>JAXMCO010000023.1:0-50592 GCA_046349335.1 Reyranellaceae bacterium | reverse complement strand
ACACCGGCACCGGCAGCAGGCCGGCATACTGGGCACCGAAGAACAGGTCGAAGAAGCCCGGCCAAGTGTCGGCGGTGATGACAATGCGCTCGCCCGGCGCGAAGCCGGCGCCGATCAGACGACGGGCGGCGATATGGGCCCGCTCGCGCACCTCGCGCCACGACAGGGACGAAAGAATCTCGCCCTTGACACTATAAAAGGTGATGCCGGTCTCGCCCGTGGCCGCATAGTCCAGCATCTCCGGCACCGAGCCGAAATCGGCGCGGCGCAAGGCAAGCCGGGAATTGCGAGAGGGCAGCGGGTTCATCGGAAGGGCGGTCTCCTAGCAGAGGGCTGGGGGCCCCTCAAGGCAAGCGCCGGGGCTGATTCCGAGCAAGCTGGGCAAGTTGACACACCCGAACCCGGGTTAGATAGTGCCCGCGCCCGCTCAACCCCGGTTTTTCCGTTCCGGAGCCGTGGTCGAAGAGCGGGCAAATCATTTCGATGGAGAGTCCCGTGATAACGGCTGTGATGCCGACGTACGGTCGCAAGGACGTCGTGTTCGAACGCGGAGAAGGCAACTATCTCTACGCGACGGACGGCCGACGTTACTTGGACTTTACCTCCGGCATCGCCGTGAACGCGCTGGGCCACTGCCACCCCGCCTTGGTCAAGGCGTTGACCGAGCAGGGCCAGAAGCTGTGGCACACCTCCAACCTGTTCCGCATCGGCAATGGCGAGAAGCTGGCCCAGCGGCTGGTCGAGAATTCGTTCGCCGACACGATGTTCTTCTGCAACTCGGGCGCCGAGGCGATCGAGGGCGGCATCAAGCTGATCCGCAAGTATCAGTTCATGAACGGCAAGCCGAAGCGCTACAAGATCATCTGCTTCCAGGCGGCGTTCCACGGCCGCCTCCTGAACGCGCTCGCCGCCACCGGCAACGAGAAATATCTCGAAGGCTTCGGCCCGCCGGCCCCCGGCTACAAGCATGCGCCGCTCAACAACACCAACGTCGTGCGCGACATGATCGACGACGAGACCGCCGGCATCCTGGTCGAGCCGATCCAGGGCGAGGGCGGCATCCGCGCCACGACCACGCAGTTTCTCAAGGACCTGCGCGCGATCTGCGACGAGTTCGGCCTGCTCCTTTTCTACGACGAGATCCACACCGGCTTCGGCCGCACTGGCAAGATGTGGGGCTACGACTGGTCGGGCGTGAAGCCCGACGTCGCGGCGATCGCCAAGGGCATGGGCGGCGGCTTCCCGATCGGCGCCTTCATGGCAACCGAGAAGGCAGCGGTCGGCATGGTTCCCGGCACGCACGGCTCGACCTATGGTGGCAATCCCCTGGCGACGGGCGTGGCCAACGCCGTGCTCGACGAGCTCCTGAAGCCCGGCTTCATCGACGCCGTGCGCACCAAGGGCGAGTACCTCAAGGGCCAGCTCGACGGGCTCGTGAAGAAGCATCCCAAGGTCTATGCCGAGCAGCGCGGCATGGGCTTCCTGCAGGGCATCCAGTGCACGCCGGCCGTGCCGGCGGGCGACATGGTGAACCGCCTGCAGTCGCTGGGGATGCTGGTTCCACCGGCCGGCGAGAACGTGATCCGCATCTTCCCGGCGCTGATCGCCGACAAGGCCGCCATCGACGAGGGCATCGACATCCTGAGCAAGGCCGCGCAGTCGTTCGAGGCAGCCAAGGCGGCCGAGTAGGCGGCATGGCGGGCCCCAGGCACTTCCTCGACCTCGACCAGGTCGATCCCAAGACGCTTCGCCAGATACTCGATCGCGGCAAGGCGATGAAGACGGCGCGACTGAACGGCGGGCACGACAAGCCGCTCGCCGGCAAGACGCTGGCCATGATCTTCGAGAAGCCGTCGACACGCACCCGCGTGTCGTTCGAGGTCGGCATGCGCGAGCTCGGCGGCCAGACGATCATGCTCGGCCGCACCGACACCCAGCTCGGGCGCGGCGAGACGATCGCCGACACCGCGCGCGTGCTGTCACGCTACGTCGACATCATCATGATGCGCACCACCGTCGAGGAGAAGCTCCTCGAGATGGCGAAATACGCGACCGTGCCGGTGATCAACGGGCTCACCGACAAGACGCATCCCTGCCAGCTCATGGCCGACGTCATGACCTACGAGGAGCATCGCGGCCCTATCCAGGGCAAAGCGGTCGCTTGGTCGGGCGACGGCAACAACATGGCGACGAGCTGGATCCACGCCGCCGTGCAGTTCGACTTCGAGCTGCGCGTCGCCTGCCCGACCGAGCTCAAGCCGCCGGCCGACGTGCTGGCGTGGGCCGAGAGGTCGAAGGGCCGCATCACCATCGGGCACGACCCGGAGGCGATGGTGCGCGACGCCGACTGCGTCGTCACCGACACCTGGGTGTCGATGGGCGACGAGGATCCGGACAGCCCGAGCGCCTCGCGCCGCCACAACCTATTGCGCGGCTACCAGGTCGACCAGCGGCTGATGCGGCACGCCAAGAAAGACGCCATCTTCATGCACTGCCTGCCGGCGCATCGCGGCGAGGAAGTGACGGTGGATGTCATCGACGGACCGCAATCTGTCGTGTTCGACGAGGCCGAGAACCGCCTGCACGCCCAGAAGAGCATCCTCGCCTGGTGTCTTTCGTGAACGCCCCGTCGGAAGCTCGGTCTTCCGACGGTTGGGACTGCGCTCTCCCGTTCCAGCTCGATGGCCTGGGGGTGCGTGGCCGTCTGGTGCGGCTGGGACCGGCGCTCGACGAGATCATCGAGCGCCATCACTACCCGCTGGCGGTGGCACGGCCGCTCGCCGAGGCGATGACGCTGTGCGCCGCGCTCGCCACCTCGCTCAAGTACGACGGCATCTTCACCCTGCAGATCTCGGGCGACGGGCCGGTGCGCCTGCTGGTCACCGACCTCACGACCGACGGCTCCCTGCGCGGTTACGCCCAGTTCGATTCCTGGAAGCTCGCGATCGCGCTCGGCGGCTCGGCCGAAGCGCCGGACGGCTACGTGCCGCGCCTGTTCGGCCACGGCCGGCTCGCCTTCACCGTCGATCAGGGCCAGCACACTCAGCGCTACCAAGGCGTGGTGCCGCTCGAGGGCGCGACCCTGGCCGATTGTGCCCATACCTATTTCCGCCAGTCCGAGCAGCTCCCGACCGGCATCAAGATCACCGCCCGACGCGACGAACGCGACGGCCGGGGTCATTGGCGCGCCGCCGCCCTGATGGTCCAGCAGATGCCGGAATTCGACGCCGGCCGGCTCGACATCGACCCCGAACAGCGCGAGGACGATTGGCGCAAGGCGGTCATCCTGATGGCCTCGGCGACCGAAGCCGAGATGCTCGACCCGGCCTTGCCCGACTCGCGGCTGCTGCTGCGCCTGTTCCACGCCGAGCAACCGCGGGTGTTCGCTCGCCGCGCCTTTGCCGCGCGTTGCCGCTGCAGCCGTGACCGCATCGACCGCGTGCTGCGCTCGCTCGAGCGCGAGGAGCTTTCGGATTTGCGCGACACCTCCGGCAAGGTGGTCGTGAAGTGCGAGTTCTGCTCGACCGAATACGGCTACGACGACGGCGACCTCGACCGGATTTACGCGAGCGCGGCATGAGCCTTCCCTCCTCCCCGGCTCTGCTGGGAAGGAGGAGATGAAACGGAACAGCTCTTGCAAGTCGGAGGAATCATGAGACAGACATCCTTCGCCTTCGTTCTCGCCTTGCTACTAGGCTCGGGCAGCGCCTTCGCCCAAGGCCATCTGCGCATCGGCCTGGGTGACGATCCCGATGTGCTCGATCCCTCGTTGTCGCGCACCTACACCGCCCGCATCGTCTTCGCTTCCCTTTGCGACAAGCTGTTCGACATCGACGAAAAGGCCAACATCGTGCCGCAGCTCGCGACGGGCCACGAGACCTCGGCCGACGGCAAGACGGTCACGATCAAGCTCAGACCGGGCGTAAAATTCCACGATGGCGAAGCGTTCGACGCCGCGGCCGCCAAATACAGCCTCGACCGCCATCTCACCCTGAAGGGTTCGTTCCGCAAGCCCGAGCTCGCCCAGGTCGACACCGTCGAGGTGGTCGACCCGACGACCATCAAGCTCAACCTCAAGACGCCGTTCTCCCCGCTGCTCGCTCAGCTCACCGACCGCGCCGGCATGATGATGTCACCCAAGGCAGCCGAGGCGACCGGCGACAAATTCGGCCTGAAGCCGGTGTGCGCCGGCCCCTACAGGTTCGTCGAGCGCATCCAGCAGGATCGCATCGTCGTCGAGAGATTCGCCGACTACTGGAACAAGGATCAGGTACTGATCGACAAGATCACCTACCTGCCGATCGTCGACGTCACGGTACGGTTGGCCAATGTCCGCTCGGGCGGTCTCGACATGATGGAGCGCGTGCTTGCCACCGACATCAAGACGGTGCGCGACGATGGGCGACTGAAGCTCAGCAAGGCAGTGTCGATCGGCTGGTTCGGTCTGCTGATCAACGTGGCGAACGGACCCAATGCCGACAATCCGTTGGGCAAGGATGCCCGTGTTCGCCGCGCTTTCGATCTCGCGATCGACAGGGAGGCGCTCAATCAGGTCGTGTTCAACGGCGAGTTCGTGCCGGGCAACCAGTGGGTCAATCCGGAAAATTTCTACTATCAGCCGAAGTTCCCTGTCCCCAAGCGCGACCTCGTCAAGGCCAAGGCTCTCCTGCAGGAAGCCGGAGTCACGAAGCGCATCCCGATCGACTTCATGGTCAGCAACACGCCCGAGACGCGCGCGGTCGCCGAGGTGGTGCAGTCGATGGTCGGCGAGGCCGGCTTCGACCTCAAGATCCGGGTCACCGAAGTCGCGACGGCGTTGAAGCAGGCCGAGGACGGCAATTTCCAGCTCTACATGAACACCTGGAGCGGCCGCATCGATCCCGATGGCAACTCGGTGATCTACCAGATGTGCGGCGCGCCGCAGAACATGGGCAAGTACTGCAATCCGGAAGTCGACAAGCTGCACGAGCAAGCCCGCGCCGTGACCGATCCCGCCCAGCGCAAGGCGATCTACGAGACGCTCGCCGACAAGTTCCTGGCCGACGGTTGGATTCTCTACCTTTATCATCCGCAGTATCTGATCGCCCACACAGTACGGCTCGAGGGCTTCAAGCCGATGCCCGACGGGTTGCTGCGCGTGGTCGGCGTGAAGCTGAAGTAACGCCTCTCGCCCGAGGCGTGGCGAACACTTTCAGTGCCGACGCGCCAACTGCCGGCGCGCGACGACCATGCGGTGCACTTCGGTCGGTCCCTCGTAGACCCGCATGGTCCGCACCTTCTGGGCCATGAGCTGCAGTGGCATCTCCTTCGTCATTCCCATTGCACCGTGGACCTGCATGGCGCGGTCGATCACGTCGGTCGCCATCTCGGTGGCGAAAACCTTGATCATCGAGGCTTCGGTGCGGACATCCCGCCCGGCGTCTTGCTTGGCCGCCGCGTCCAGGGCCATCAACCGGCATGCGTGGATCGCCGTCGCCGCGTCGGCGATCCACCACTGAATGGCCTGACGGTCGGAGAGCTCGACACCGAACGTGGTGCGTTGGCTGGCATACGCGCACATCATGTCGAGAGCACGCCGCGCCATGCCGATGCACATCGGCCCCATCAGAAGCCGCCGACGGGTGAGCCGAAGCTGCATATAAGCGAAGCCGCTGCCCGGCTCGCCCAGCACCTGGCTGTCCGGCACACGGCAATCCTCGAAGACGAGCTCGTAAGTGCGATGCCCGCCAAGCATGCGGATCTCGCGTTCGACCCGGAAGCCCGGAGTGTCGCGATCGACGATGAAAGCAGTTATGCCGCGATGATTTCGGCCAGGTGCGGTACGCGCCAGGACGACGGTGAAATCCGCCGATGGCACGTAGCTGACCCAGATCTTGCGACCGTTGAGCACCCAGTCGGCTCCGTCCCTGACCGCATGCGTCGCCATCGCCATTGGGTCGGCACCGGCGCCCGGCTCGGATATCGCCGTGACCGAGCGGAGTCTCCCCTGCGCATAGGGCTCGAGATAGCGCTTGCGCTGATCGTCATTCGCCACCGCCATCAGAAGGCGCAGGACCGGCGATTCCGGCGGAAAGGAGAACGGGACGATGGTGCGGCTCAGTTCCTCCTGCACCAGCATCAGCGCGGCAGTGGGAAGGTCGGCGCCACCCATCTCTGTCGGTGCGTCCAGCCCCCAAAGCCCCAGCTCGCGACACTTCTCCAGGAGCGGTGCAACCTCGGCGGCCGCCAGGTGCAGCTCCTCACCGCCAGCCTCGCGCGCCAGCAATGCGCGCTCGAGCGGCACCAGCTCGCGATCGACGAACCGCGCCACCGTCTCCTGAAGGGCGCGGTGCTCCTCCACGATAACCACCATCGATTTGCCCCGTCCTGCCAACGAGAGACATGCGGCCCGATTCGCCAAGGGCAGACCTTGATCTCGATTAAGCCGGCCAACGCGTCGCAGGCTAGTCGTGAGGCTTCGGGGAGAGGTATTGCCCGGCACCTGACGACAGGCCCGCAGCCCCGGGGCCGCCCAACGGCGCGACTCCCCGCCTCGACTCGCCGACGAGACGATCGGCGCACGCCAAGCTCGTCTGGCAGCTCGGAAGCCGGGTTCCCCGCTGGGACGGTTTGTCAGCCGTTCCTTCCTGGGGCATAGGCAGATTCGGCATGACCTCCTCCAACTCTTCCAGCAGCGCGGCGCCCCGCTGGCTCAGTCATCCCGAACGCCTGCTGGTGCTCGGCACAGCCATTTCCCTGGGGCTCGCCTCGGCCATCGCCGCGGCCGTCCTCGCCGCGACCAACGAGCTGGGCTGGGGCTCGCCGCGCTGGCACTACATCGTCTACATCGCGCTGCTCGTCGTGACCGGCGCCAGCCTGATTCGGTGGCCGCGGCTGGCCGCGCTTCCCCTGGCATTCGCCACCGTCGAGCTCGGACTGGGGCTCGGCTCGCTCGTCGTGGCCAAAACAGGCCTCGCGCGGGCCAGCCTGCTGCCGGGCCGCTACAGCGATCCGCCGCGCTTCGAATGGCACCCCTTGCTGCAGGCCGTTCCGATCCCGACGATCTCGCGCTCCGTCGTCCATCTGCGCGTGAGCCACAGCGCGGAGCGTACGCGCGGCCGCGACTACACGGCCGACGAGCTCAGGGTCCGCAAGGTGATCGCGGCATTCGGCGGCTCGACCACCTACGACATCAGCGTCAGCGACGACGAAACCTGGCCGAGCCAACTCGAAGCCGAGCTGGGCGACAAGTCCTTTGCCGTCATCAACCGCGGCGTGCCGGGTTACACGACGGCCGAGCACCTGGTGCAGACCGCCTTCTACCAGACGACCTTCGGCGTGCCGCCGCACTGCGCCCTCTACTATGTCGGATGGAACGATTTGCGAAACGCCCACATGCGCGGGCTCGATCCGGGTTACGCCGACTTCCACCTGCCGTCGCAGATCGACGCGCTGCAGGTACGGCGCATTGGCTCAACCGACTCTTTCGCCTCGCCCATGCTCACTCTGATCCTGCGACAGACCGCCAGCGCGGTCGACACGGCGCGACCCCCGCTGCCGCCGGTCAGCGACGGTGCCGCGGGATCAGACCCGGCATTCGAGGCGATCTTCCTGACCAATGTCCGGTCGATCTCCGCCATCAACAGGGCGCGCGGGATCCGCACCCTGTGGATCGGCCAGGTGCTGAACGAAGCGCTCTACCGTGACGACGCGATCGACGGTTGGATCCCGCTCCTGCGCAATCGCGAGGTGCTGCCGCAGCTCGAACGCCTGCTCGACCTGCTGAGCGCCGAGGCGGCAAGACTAGGCGACGCCTATGTCGACGTACCGGCCGCCGCCTTCGAGCCTGCCGATTTCCGCGACAACGGCCACTTCCTGGCTTCCGGCGCACGCCGCTTCGCCTCGCTCGTCGCTCCGGCTGTCGGGCATGCCTGCCGATAGGGCACGCGAGGGCGATCGAACACGACCCGCGCCAAGACACACGCCCTTTTCAGGCTGTACCGTATTCGGCATGCCGGCCGGCCAGGCACCGGCGCTCGACGTGACGGCGGGAAGCAGGCACCAGCAGCCGGACGGCGGCTGCTTCAATCGCGGCAGCACCACTCCATCATGCGCCGCATGAACCCCTCGCAGGCGTCGATCTGCGAGGCCAGGATGAATTCGTTGGGCTGATGGGCCTGGGCGATGTCGCCCGGGCCGCAGACCACGGTGGGAACGCCCAGAGTCTTGCGGAAGATGCCGGCCTCGGTGCCGTAGACCACGCTGCCCACCGTGTTGGAGCCAGACCAGGTCGCCGCCAGGCGCTTGGCTTCATCGTTGCCCTCGGGCGAGAAGGCGGGCGTCGAGGAACGCAGCACGGTGTCGATGGCGGCGGCAGGATGCTTGGCCTTCATCTTGGGCAACAGCTCCTGCTCGAGCCATGCGAGCGCACGCTTACCGAGCGCATCGATCGGCTCGGTCGGCAGCTCGCGATAACCCCACAGCACTTCGCACTCGCGTGCCAGGATGTTGCCCGCAGTGCCGCCCACGATGGTGCCGACATTGAAGGTCGCGGCCGCCGGCATAAACTCGCTGTCCTTCGGCGCCTTGGCGTCGAGCTCGTCCTGCACCGTATTGAGGTAATGAACGAACTCGCCAGCGAAGTGGATGGCGCTGACGCCGAGATGGGTCATCGAGGAATGCGCCTCGAAGCCGGTGAACTTGGTGATGTAGATTTGCGCGCCCTTGTGGGCATGCACCACCGTCATCATGGTCGGCTCGCCGATGATGATGGCGCGCGGGCGCGGCACCTCGGCCGCCATGCGCGCGGCCAGCGAATGCGCGCCGACGCAGCCGACCTCCTCGTCGTACGACAAAGCGAAGTGGATCGGCTTCTTGAGCGGCGCCTTGACGAACTCCGGCAGCATGGCGAGCCCGATGGCATAGAACGCCTTCATGTCGCAGGTGCCGCGGCCATGGTACTTGCCGTCCTTGAGGGTGAGCGTCCACGGGTCGGTGTCCCAGGGTTGGCCGTCGACCGGCACGACGTCGGTGTGGCCGCTCAGCACCACCCCGTCCTTCTCCATCGGCCCGACCGTGGCGAAGAGATTGGCCTTCTTGCCATCTTCGCTCGGCACCAGCTTGGAAGTGACGCCGTGGTCGGCGAGGTACTGCTGCACGTACTCGATCAACGCCAAGTTGGAATTGCGCGAGGTGGTGTCGAACGCCACCAGCCGACGCAGCATCTCGACCGATCCGACGATCTCTCCTGGCATGATACGCGAATACTCCCCTTCGACGGTGTCGTCCCTTTTGTCCTACGGCAGAGCCACGGCAAAGGGAAGAAGAGGCCGAGAAAGAAGTCGCGCACGGTCAGATTGCGAGCCTTCGACCTCCTCGCACGCCCACTCGCCCAGGCGCATCGACTTTTGCTCGAGAGGACACGACGAGCCTCCCGATAGCGGGCCGGCGACGACCCCTACGCGCTGGCCCGGCCGATCATGGTGAGAAACTCGCGGCGAGTCTCGCCGTTGTCGCGGAAGGCGCCCAGCATGCGGCTCGTCACCATGGCGACATCCGACTTGTGGACGCCGCGCGTCGTCATGCACTGATGCGCCGCCTCGATGACCACGGCGACGCCACGCGGCTGCAGGACTTCCTGCAGAGTGTTGGCGATCTGCGCCGTGAGCTTCTCCTGGATCTGCAGTCGCAGGGCGTAGGCGTCGACCACGCGGGCGAGCTTGCTGATGCCGACGACACGCTTGTCGGGCAAGTAGCCGATATGGACCTTGCCGATGATCGGCACCATGTGGTGCTCGCAGTGCGACTCCAGCCGGATGTCGCGCAGCATCACGACCTCGTCGTAACCCTCGACCTCCTCGAAGGTACGCTGAAGCATCTCGCGTGGGTCCTCGTCGTAGCCGCGGAAGAATTCCTCGTAGGAGCGCACCACGCGGTCGGGCGTGCCGACCAGCCCCTCACGGTCGGGGTCGTCGCCTGCCCAGCGAATCAGGGTGCGAACGGCGGCCTCGGCCTCCTCGCGCGACGGCCGGGTGAGGCCGGTCGCGGCCGACACGAGTTCACTCTTCTTCAGAATCCTGTTCATGCTCCCTCCCGTCAGTTGAGTCGGCGATCGACATTGGGCGTATCGAGAGAAAATGTCGGGATCTCGATATCGAAACTCTCACCCGCGTCGTTCACCATCTGATAGGTGCCGCCCATGAAGCCAGAAGGCGTGGAGAGCGGTGTGCCGGAAGTGTACTCGAACATTTCGCCGGGCCGCAGCACCGGCGTCTTGCCGACGACTCCCGGACCCTTGACCTCGCGCGTCTGGCCGAGCCCGTCGGTGACCTTCCAGTGCCGGCTGCGGAGCTGCACCGTCACGTCGCCGCGATTCTCGATGCGAACGTGGTAGGCCCACACGAATTGGGGCTTGGCCGGATCGGACTGGTCAGGCAGATATTGCGGTCTGACCGTCACCCGAATGCCACGGGTTGTAGAAGTAAACATAGGTCGAAAATCCCCGGAGACGTGCAGACATGGGACGTCTCGGGCGAAAGGTCAAATTCGCCAAGCGATTAGAGCCAGCGCGGGTCGGCGGTGAAATCGATGGTGAGCCAGCGCTGCGGCCCCTCGCCACCCAGCGCTTCGGCGATCTCGCAGCGGATCGCGTCGGCGGCGCCGACGCTGTCGAGCGGCGTGTCGGCTGGCACATGGATGTGAATCTCGATGAACTGCGCGCGCCCCACCTTGGCAACGTAGCTCGTGTAGGATTTGAAGCCGCGCTTGGCGACGATGTCGCCCATCACCCGCCGGACATGGGCATCGAGGTCCGGCGGAGTGATCAGCAGGATCTCGCGCAACGCAGTGCGCACGATGCGGATCGGCACGAACACCAGGCAGAGCGTCAGCAGAGCCAACACCACCGGATCGGCGTAGACCGTGAACGGTGCGAAGCGCGTACCGCCGAACGACCAGGCGATGCCGAAGGCGATCAGCAAGGCCGTGGTGATTGTCGCCGACATCAGCCAGCTCTGCGCGTCGAGGCGCACGAAGTCCGAGTCGATGCGGCGGTTGGCCCGCCGCTCGTAAAGGAACATGCCGAAGCAGGCGATGCAGGTGACGACGGCGTAGGCGATTGCCCAGTCGAAATCGAGCGGGCGCCCACCCGCGAGGAAGCTATCGACGGCGTTCACGAAGGCGTACAAGCAGAGCAACATCAGCATGCCGCCGTTGAAGGCGAGCACCATCGGCTCGAGATGCCAGTAGCCGAACTGGAACCGCCGGCTGCCGTTCGCGCGACCAACCAGGCGCGACACCAGCAGGGCGAGACCCGACATCGCCGCGTCGATGGCCGCGAACATGCCGTCGAACACGATGGAGAGTGAGCCCGACAGCAGCCCGAACAGGACACCGAACAGCGCCACCACGATCGTCACGCCAATCGACAGGCGAAGAAGCCTCTGTTCGGCGGTGGCCTGCTGCATGCCGCAGGCTAGGGCAATTCCCGGCTCGATGGAACCGCATGCGGTTCCGTCCAATCGGCAATGCGCCCATCCGAATCACATGGGAAAGACCAGGCAGGTCGTCGTGCCGTGCGCAAGCAGGCGATCGTTCGCGTCGTAGAGTCGGCCCTCCGAGGTGGCGATGCGCGAACCGACATTGATAACCTTGCCCACGGCCTGCACCTTGCCGGTCTTCTCGGTCATGGCGCGGACGTAGTTCACCTTGATCTCGAGCGTCGTGTAGCCGATCCCTGCGCCAAGCGTGGTGTGGATGCAGCAGCCCATGACGCCGTCGAGCAGGGTCGCGGCGATGCCGCCATGGATGCTGCCCAGCGGATTGAGGTGGTCGGCGCTCGGCGTATAGGTGAAGGCGACGCGGCCGCGCTCGACCTCGGCCACCTCGAAGCCGATCGCCCGCGCGATGGGCGGCGCCGGATAGCGGCCCTCCATCATGCCCTTGAACAAGGTGAGCCCGTCGACGCTGCGCACATCGTCGAGCGACAGCACGCCGAAGCCGGCATCCGGAGCCATGAATCTCTCCCTCCGCAATTTCCGTGCATATACACATTGGCACTTTGTCCGGGCAAGCGGCGGCGGTAATCTTGTGGTTATGTCGGCCCTGCCCCCGCTCCGCCTGTCGCCGCGCGACTGCACCTGCTTTCGCATCCGCAGCGCCGCGCGGCGCGTAACCCAGATCTACAGCCAGCATCTGGCGCCGACCGGCCTCAAGATCTCGCAATTCTCCCTGCTCGGCTTCGTCATTGCCGAAGGCCCGGTTGCGATCGGCCGGCTGTCCGACCTGCTGGCGACCGATCGCACGACGCTCACGCGCAACCTCGATCCGCTGCTGCGCGGCGGGCTGGTCGAGCGCGCCGCCTCGGGCGACAAGCGCCGGCGCGAGCTCGTGGCGACGTCAGCCGGCCGTGCCCTGTTCAAGCGCGCCCTGCCATTGTGGGCCAACGCCGAGCAGGACGTGCGCAATGCCATGGGAGCCAAGCTCACCGGCGACCTGCACGGCGCGCTCGACCAATCTATGGAGCGCCTGGCGGCGCTGTAGGCCGCACCCTACAAGTTGGCGTCGAAGAAGCCGTATTCCAGTTCCATGGCGCGGCGGTAGTTGGCGCGCACCGGAGCCGTGTCGCTGGCATGGCGATCGAGCAGAGCCTCCAGCCGTACCGCCAGCTTCTCGAACTCGGGGTCGGCATAGGTCGCGACCCATTCGCGATAGAGCGGCGCCACGTCGCGCGCCTGGAGCGACCGGCCGAGATAGGCGTAGAGACGCATGCATGGCGTCAGGGCAGCGACCGTCTCGCCGAGATCGCCGAGCTCGGCGGTCCGCATCAGGAAGACGACATAGGCGTTGGTCGCCGGCAACGGCGCGGTAGCCGACAGGTCGACTTGCCAACGCTGGGCGTAGCTCTTGTGCAGCTCGAGCTCGGCGCGCACGCCGGCGATCAGGTCGGCGAAGGTCTGAAGATCCTCGCTCTCGGTACTGTAGGCGAGGCAAAAAGCGTAGGCCCGCGCGAACGATTCGAGGAAATACGCATCCTGCGCGACATAGCCCTTGAAGCAGTGGATCGGCAGCGAGCCGTCGGCCAGCCCGCGCAGGAAGCCATGGCCCAGGATGCGCGTGGCAAGATCGGAATTGTCTTGCCACAGGGTCTTCGCGAGCGACATCAGCCGCCGAGCGCCTGCATCAGGTCGGCGACGATATCCTCGACATCCTCGAGGCCGACCGAGATGCGCACCGTGCCGTCGCCGATGCCGAGCTTGGCGCGTTCGGCAGCGCCGATGCGCATGTGCGTCGTGGTCGCCGGATGGGTGACCAGGCTCTTGGCATCGCCGAGATTGTTGGAGATGTCGACGAGCTGCAGGCGGTTCAGCGTCTCGAAGGCGGCCCACTTGCCGGCCTTGAGGTCGAACGTCACGACACCGCCGAAACCGGACATCTGCTTGGCTGCCAGCGCGTGCTGCGGATGATCGCTTCGACCGGGATAGAGCACGCGCCCGATCGCAGGGTGGCCCGCCAGCGCATCGGCCACGCGGGCGGCGTTGGCGCAATGCCGCTCGACGCGCAGACCGAGCGTCTCCAGGCCCTTGACCAGCACCCAGGCATTGAACGGGCTGAGCGAGGGCCCGGTGTTGCGAATGATCGGCTGCAGCTTGTCGAGGATGAATTCGCGCGAGCCCAGCACCGCGCCGCCCAAGGTGCGCCCCTGGCCGTCGATGTACTTGGTCGCCGAGTGCACGACGATGTCGGCGCCCCATTCGAGCGGCCGCTGCAGGATCGGCGTAGCGAAAGCGTTGTCGAGCACGACCTTGGCGCCGGCCTTGTGGGCGAGCCGGCAGACCTCGGTCAGGTCGACGATGTCGAGCATCGGATTGGACGGCGATTCGAACAGCACCGCCTGGGTCGGCTTCGACAAGGCCTTCTCCCAGGCCGCGAGATCGCCGCCATCGACCAGCTCGCTTTCGACGCCGTACTTGGGCAGCAGGTCGGCCACGATGTAGTGGCACGAGCCGAAAAGCTGACGCGCCGCCACGATACGATCGCCTGCCTTGAGCAGCGCCAGCAGAGCGAAAAATACCGCCGACATGCCGGTCGAGGTGGCGCGGCAGGCCTCGGCGCCCTCGAGCGCCGCCAACCGGTTCTCGAACATGGTGACGGTAGGATTGCCGAAGCGCGAATACTGGTAGTGGCTGCTCTCGCCCTTGAAGGTCGCCTCGGCTTCCTCGGCGCTGGGATAGGCGTAACCCGAGGTGAGGAAGAGCGCCTCCGACGTCTCGTCGAAATTGCTGCGCAACTGGCCACCGCGTACCGCGCGCGTCTGCGGCCGCCAGTTCCTTGTGTCGACTGCCGACTTCTTCCGCGAGGTCGAACCGTCCATGTCTTTCTCCACAACAAAAAGCCCCCGACCTGAAGGACGGGGGGCTTTTGCGGGCACCTCCGACCTTTTAGCGATGTTTAACGTGGTCGCAAGCCGGTCGGCCCAAATCACCACGAACCACGCCTATAAGAGCGGTTTGGCGGAAGCGCAAGCGCCGTGTTGCGAGCCCAGCCAGAGTTAGCTAAATTAGCTAAATGAGATACGTCAACACCCACGAAGCCAAGACCCAGCTATCCAAGCTGATCGCGGCCGCGCGTGCCGGCGAGGAGATCATCATCTGCCAGGCCGGCAAGCCCGCGGCACGACTGACCGCGTTCGAGCCGGCGCGCCGCACGCCGCGCCTTGGGGCCGGCAAGGACAAGGTCATCCTTCACCCCGGATGGGATTCGCCCGAGACCGACGCCGAGATCGAAGACATGTTCGACGTGTTCAAGGAAACTGACGACGCGTGAAGCTGTTGCTCGATTCGAATGCCTTCATCTGGGCATATGCACGCCCTGGCGAGCTGTCGACGGCCGCTCGCCGGGCGCTTGGCGATCCCGCCAATGATCGCCTGATCAGCATGGCTTCGATCTGGGAGATCGCGATCAAGATGTCGAACGGCAAGCTGGTCCTGACGGACGATCTCGCCTCGGCCCTCGACGTGGTCGTCGTGTCGCCGTTGCCGATCTCGCTCGCCCATATCGATCGCATGCGAACGCTTCCCTATCATCATCGCGATCCGTTCGATCGCCTGATCATCGCCCAGGCGATGGAGGAAGGGCTGACGATCGTGACGCGCGACCGGCGATTTCCAGCCTATGGCGTGCCGCTGCTGATGGCGTGAACGCCGATCGCAATGCTGAAGTCGAACTTTGCCCTCACCGAGGCGCAGGCGCAGACCATCGTCGATCGTGCCTCTCCCGGCCGCCGCGTGGCCCGCCTATCGGCGTTCGGGCATGGCGAGATCAGCGCTGTGTTCGATGTCGAGCTGACGGACGGCCAGCCCGGACTGGTGATCAAGATCTATCCCGATACCCTGCACTGGAAGATGCAGAAGGAGATCCTGGTCACCGGTCTCATGAGCGGTTGCGAACTCGCGGCGCCGGTGCCGCGCATCCTCCTGGCCGACGGCTCGAAGTCGCTGATCGCGTCCAACTTCATGGTCATGGATCGGTTGCCCGGGTCTCCGCTCGCCGACGGCGAGCGCGGCCTCTCCGAGCAGGCATGCTTTGCAGCCTATGCCGACATGGGACGGCTGCTGCACCAGGTCCACGCCATCACGCTGGAGAGCTTCGGCTACATTGGCGCCGCGGGCGTGGTGAAGCCATTCGCCAGCAATCGCGCCTACGTGTCGTTCCAATTCGACAAGAAGCTCGGCGAGTTCGCCGATCACGGTGGGCCCACGGACCTTGTGGTCAGACTGCGCGCCTATGTCGAGCGCAGCGAGCCGTTGCTCGATGCTTGCGCAACACCCCGACTCTGCCACTACGACTTTCACCCCGGCAACATCCTCGCTGAGCGTAAGGATGACGGGCTGCGTCTGACCGGGCTCATCGATCTCGAGAACGCGATCGCCGGCGACCCGTTGATGGACATCGCCAAGACGCTCGACTACTCGGTGCACGGCGTCGCTGCGCGGCGCGCGGGTCTGCTCGCCGGTTACGGACCGATCGAGCGGCCGCGCTGGCAGGACGCCATCGCTCTCTACGAATTCTACGGTTTGCTGGAACTATGGTGTTGGTGGAAGCATATCGGCGACCATCAGCGGGCCGCCGACCTCATCGGCGAGTTCGCTCGCTTCGCCTGAGCGCTCATCCGGATCGCGGGCGTCCCGCCCGCTCATGGATTTGAACGGGCGGAACGTCTGCAGTCCGGTCGGCCATCCCGACTAATTGAGCTTCTGCCGCGCCAGCGACTGTTCGCGCAGCTTGCTCAAGGTGATGCGCGAGGTCAGCGCCTCGGGATCGGTCTTGAGATGGATGATCGCCGGCTTGCCGGCGCCGAGGGCGCGTTCGAAGGCAGCGGCGAAGTCGGCCGTCCGCTCGACCGTCTCGCCATGGCCACCGAAGGCGCGCGCATAGGCGGCGAAGTCGGGGTTCTTGAGCTCGGTGCCGTGCACGCGCGTCGGATACTCGCGCTCCTGATGCATGCGGATCGTGCCGTACATGCCGTTGTCGACGACCACGATGACGACGTTGGCGCCGTGCTGGACGGCGGTGGCGAACTCCTGGCCGTTCATCAGGAAGCAGCCGTCGCCCGCGAACGACACCACCATGCGGTCGGGTGCGGCGATCTTGGCCGCGACCGACGCCGGTACGCCGTAGCCCATGGCGCCGCTGGTCGGCGCGAGCTGGGTCTTGAAGCCGCGATACTGGAAGAAGCGGTGCAGGAAAGCGGCGTAGTTGCCGGCGCCGTTGGTAACGATGGCGTCGTCGGGCAGGCGCTTGTTCAGCCAGGCGACGATCTCGGTCATGTTGACTGGCCCGGGCTGCTCGTTGGGCTCGATGTTCTTCAGGTAGTCGACGCGCGCGCCTTCGACGTTGGCCTTCCAGCGCGATCCGTCGACCGGCTTCATCGCGCGGGCGGCGGTGGCGAAGTTGGCCATGCCGCTGTTGATCGGCAGCACCGACTGGTAGACGCGACCGAGCTCCTCGGCGCTAGCGTGGACATGGACCAAGGGCTGCTTGGGCACCGGCAGGTCGAACAGTGTGTAGCCGCCGGTCGTCGCCTCGCCGAGCCGCGGACCGATCGCCAGGATCAGGTCGCTGTCCTTGAGGCGCTTGCCGAGCGGCGGATTGACGCCGATGCCGAGGTCGCCGACGAAGTTGGGATGACGGTTGTCGATCAGGTCCTGATTGCGGAACGCCGTCGTCACCGGAAGACCGTTGGCCTCGACGAAGGCCTTGATATCGGCGCACGCCTCGCGGCTCCAGCCGCCGCCGCCCAGGATCACCATTGGCTGCCTGGCCTGCTCGAGCATCGAGCGCAGGGTCGCCATGTCGGCGGCCGACGGCGCGCCGCGCGCGATCTTGTAGGGGCCGGCGTCGGCGACCTCGACCTCATCGACCAGCATGTCCTCGGGCAGGGCCAGCACGACCGGGCCGGGGCGGCCATTGAGGGCACGATGAAAAGCCTGGCTCACCAGCTCGGGGATGCGCCGAGCATCCTCGATCTGGGCGACCCACTTGGCCATCTGGCCGAACATGCGACGGTAATCGATTTCCTGGAACGCCTCGCGGTCGAACTGCTCGCGGCCGACTTGGCCGACCAGGAGGATCATCGGCGTCGAATCCTGGAAGCCGGTATGCAGGCCGATGCTGGCGTTGGTCGCGCCCGGACCGCGTGTCACGAAACAGACACCCGGCTTGCCGGTGAGCTTGCCGTAGGCCTCCGCCATGTTGGCGGCGCCGCCTTCCTGGCGGCAGATGACGTAGCGGATCGAGTTGCGCTGGGCATAGAGTGCGTCGAGCGCGGCGAGATAGCTCTCGCCCGGAACGCCGAAGATCGTATCGGTTCCATGGATGCGCAACTGGTCGATCAGAACCTGCGCGCCACTGCGGCGCGGATGTGCCGTGGTCATGGTCGATCCCTTACTTCGTAGGTGAGAAGGAAGTTGGCACCAATATCTTGTTGTTCATGTGCTTCATGAACTCCCGGCTCTTCTGCAAATAAGCCTGCCATGCGGGATCGGCGGCCATTGCCGCGCGCCGCTTCGTGCGGTCGGCGAGATCGGCATAGCCCCAGATATGGACGATCTCGTTCACGTTGCCGACCTCGGTGGTGTAGTAGCCGACCAGATTGCCGAGATGCTTCATCTGCACCGGCAGGCCCTCCTTCTCGTAGAGCGCGAGAAAGTCGCGCAGCCTGCCGGGCTGCAATTCGTAGGTTCGATGATCGACAATCATGGACATTCCTCCAATTCACACGGCGATTGTGTGACCGCGTCGATACGATCTCAACCCTCGCTGAATGGTGGACACCTCCGGCGAAACAGCGCATAAGTGCGGCATTGCGACACTGGCCGAGAAACTTCGGCGCAGTCGCGGGGCGCGATTTCCGGTCAACGTCTTTCCGTGAGCTTCTTGGTCATCTGTCAAATGTCGATGAAACGCTTGGGCCCAGTCGTCCAGCAAGCGCGCGCCGGATTCCGCTCTAACTTTCCTCCAGCCCCGAGCTTCGAATGAGTCGTAAATTGTTTGTGGGCAATCTGCCCTATTCGGTCACGTCTGAGCGTTTGTCGGAAGCCTTCTCTCAGTTCGGCACCGTTACTTCTTCAAAAGTGATCGTCGATCGAGAGACCGGCCGCAGCCGCGGCTTCGCCTTCCTCGAAATGGAAACGGATGACCAAGGTGCGTCGGCCATGCAGGCCATGAACGGCGCGTTGCTGGACGGCCGCTCGATCGCGGTGCGCGAAGCTGTCGAGCGCCAGCCCGGCGGCGGTGGCGGCGGCTTTGGTGGCGGTGGCGGTGGCGGCGGCCGTGAAGGCGGCGGCTTCCGTCCGCGCGGTCCGCGTCCGCCCTATGGCGGCGGCGGCGGTGGTGGCGGCTACGGCGGCGGCGGTGGCGGTGGCGGTGGCGGTGGCTATCGCGGCGGCGGTGGTGGCGGCTACGGCGGTGGCGGCGGCGGCGGTTATCGCGGCGCCAGCCCTGGCGGCGGCGATGGTGGCCCGATGCGAGATCGCCGTGCCGACTTCTCCGGCGGACCGCCCGCTGGCGGCTTCGACAATAGCGGTGGCGCCGCCCCGGCTGGAGGCGACTTCGGTCGTCCGCCGCGACGTCGCGAAGGCGGCGGCGGTGCCGATCGGCCGCGGCGTGAACGCGACTACGAGCCCCGCAAGCGCGGCTTCGACGACGACCAATAGGGTTCCGAACACACTTGAACGGAAACGCCGGAGGATCGTCCTCCGGCGTTTTTGTTTGTCGCTCCATCGACGGTGCCCGAGCGGCTTTCGATTGGATAGAACTGCAAGCGGTGCCATCCAATCGAGGACGTGTGCTCAGGCGCGACGTTGGCTTCACAGGGTGCATTCTGCCTGGCTGATTACGGCCCGACGAAATGTGCTCTAGACTGTCGTCTTCCGCTTCGACCTGAAGATCAGGAGATCGACATGAAGCGACGCGACGCGCTCGTGGGCTCCCTGGCCGCCTTGGCCGCACCGATGTCCGCCGGGGCGGCAGATTTGCCGGTCGATTTGCAGCTCGTCCTGGCCGTCGACGTCTCTCGATCGATCGACGAGGTCGAGGCCGAGCTGCAGCGCCGCGGCTACATCGAGGCGCTGACCAACGATCGCATCATCGACGCCGTCCTGTCGGGCGAACACAAGCGCATCGCGCTCTGCTACACCGAGTGGGCCGGCACGCATTACCAGACCGTGGTCATCGACTGGACGGTGATCGACAGCCCGGGCGCGGCACGAAGTTTCGCCGAGAAGCTCAGCGAAGCGCCGCGCCAATCGCAGAGCTGGACGGCGGTCGGCGCCGCACTCGCCCACGCCGCCCAGCGCTTCGACGGATCGGGCTTCGCCTCCAAGCGGCGCGTCGTCGATATTTCGGGCGACGGCCGGACCAACGACGGGCCGCCGGCGGAGATGATTCGCGACCGGCTGGTGGCGCAAGGCATCGTCGTGAATGGCCTGCCGGTGATGATGAATCGCACCAATTTCGGCCGACCGCCCGACCTCATGCTGGACAAATACTACGAGGAGAACGTCATCGGCGGCTCGGGTTCGTTCATGATCGTGGCCGACAATTTCGAGCATTTCGGTCGCGCCGTGCGCACCAAGCTCGTGCGCGAGATTTCGTCCACCGACCCGACGCCTCGCTCGCAATCCGGCTGAGCCGGCCGGCCTCGACACAGCACGTCGGCTCGGCCGGTATCCGCCGGGACGACGAGCGGCCGGGCGACGCGGCGATTTCGCTTGGCCACGGTGCTTCCTTGGCCGCATCATCGCCGGGCAATTCGCCTCATCATCACCTCATCATCACGGAGCCTTCCTCGATGCTGCCCAACGACCCGGTGAGCCAGGCACGGCTCGACTTGACGGCGGCGCTGCGGGCGGCGGTGCGCCACGGCCTGAACGAGGGCGTGTGCAACCATTTCAGCATGGCGGTGCCCGGTCGCGAGGATTTGTTCCTGGTCAACCCGCAGGGCCTCCACTGGTCGGAGATCACGCCGGCCGATCTCGTGATCGCCGACGGCACCGGCAACATCGTCGAGGGGCGCTATCCGGTCGAGCCGACCGCCTTCTTCATTCATGCCCGCCTGCACGCCGGCAATCCGCGCGCCAAGGTCGTGCTGCACACCCACATGCCCTATGCCACGGCGCTGACCTCGATTCGTGACGGCAGGATCGAGATGTGCACCCAGAATGCCTTTCGCTACTGGAACCGTATCGCCTACGACGACGACTATGCCGGCGTGGCGCTGTCGGCCGAGGAAGGCGACCGCATGTGCCGCGCGCTGGGCGACAAGGACATCCTGTTCCTGCGCAACCACGGTGTGATCGTCGCCGGGCCGACGGTGGCGCAGGCCTACGACGATCTCTATTACCTGGAGCGCGCGGCCATGGTGCAGGTGCTCGCCATGCAGACCGGGCGGCCGTTACACAATATCGACGCGGCGCTGGCCGAGCACACCGCCAGCCAGATCGCCGGCGAATCGCAGCAGGCCGTCCTGCATTTCGAATCGCTGAAGCGCCTGCTCGACCGCGACGAGCCCGGCTGGCGCCGGCTCGCCGCCTGAAGGGACCGTCATGCCCGTCGCCCAATCCGCCGTCGCCAGCCTGCTCGCGCGCTTCGCCTTTGTCGTGGCCCTGGCGACGGCCACGCCGCTGTCGGCACAGGGCATTCCAGGCGTCAGCCAGGGACCCAAGCTCGGCGAGATGGAGATCAAAGCCTACCAGAAGATCCCCAAGACCAAGGTTGCCGTGCAGCTCACCTCGGACACCCACCTGTCGCGCGAGCTGCGGCGCCAGGTGATGGTGCGCCTGTCGCAGCGCGGCAACGAGGTAGGATTCAGCGGCGGCAACGTCATGCGTATGGACGTGACGTTCATCGATCTCTCCGGTGGCGCCAACCGCGGTCAGGGCACGATCGGCGGCCAACCTGACTATGCGCCGCCCGGCTCCAATCCGCGCATGGAGCTGCCGTCGAATCCGCTCGGCCGGCGCGACGGGGTCACGGCGCCGCCGTCCGCACCGACGCTGCGCCTCACGCTCACGCTCTACACGGTCGACGGCGGCAAGGTGCTGTGGGCAGCGACCGGGTCGTGCGCCACCCAAGCCGAGCGCGCGGAGCGCGTCGGCGAGGCCCTCATCAATCGCATTTTCGACAATGCCGACCGCAGCATGACCGGCGACGCCGGCTGCTGACCCCTCTCGACCCGACAGACTGAAGGATTTCGCTTCATGCCGCGCCTGATTCCGCTCGACCTCGACAAGCTCACGCCTGAACAGAAGAAGGTCGCCGACGCGATCGTGTCCGGGCCGCGCGGCGGCCTGCGGGGTCCGTTCGAGCCCTGGCTGCGCCGCCCGGAGCTCGCCGACCGTGCGCAGAAGCTCGGCGAATATTGCCGCTTCAACAACTCGCTGCCGAGCGATCTTTCGGAGCTCGCGATCTGCCTGATCGGCCGTCACTTCAAGGCACAGTACGAGTTCTACGCCCATGCCCGGCTCGCCAGGCAGGCCGGCCTCTCGGCCGAGATCGTCGAGGCGATCAGGACACGGGCCACGCCGCCCTTTGCTCGTGAGGTCGAGCGCATCGTCTACGACTTCGTCACCGAATACCTCGACACCAACCGTGTCGCCCAAGCCAACTACAAGCGCGCCGTCGATGCATTCGGCGAGTCGGGCGTGGTCGATCTGGTCGGCGTGTGCGGCTACTACATGCTGGTGTCGATGACGCTCAATGTCTTCGAGATGCCGTTGCCGCCGGGCGAGCCCGAGCCGCTGGCCTGAGGGTGACCGGCGCCCCCGACTTCCTCCTGTTCCTGGCGGCGGCGGCAGCCATCGCCGTCTCGCCCGGACCCGGCATCTTCTACGTCGCCGCCCGCACCCTGGCGGGCGGGCGCGGCGAAGGCCTGGCGTCGAGCCTGGGAACCGGGCTCGGCGGCCTGGTCCATGTCCTGGCCGGCGCAGGCGGCGTGTCGGCCCTGATGCTGGCCAGCGCCGAAGCGTTTGCCGTCCTCAAGATCGCCGGCGCCCTCTATCTGATCTGGCTGGGCGTCGGGACGGTACGCGAGGCAGGCGTCGCGCCCCCGCCCCGGATCGTCGCTGCCGGCGCCCGGCGGGCGTTCCGCGACGGCATCGTCGTCGAAGCGCTCAACCCGAAGACGGCGGCGTTCTTCCTCGCCTTCCTGCCGCAATTCACCGATCCGTCCGCCGGCGGCGTCTGGCTGCAGTTCCTGATCCTCGGCCTGATCTCGGTAACCCTGAACACCGCGGCCGACGTGGTCGTCGCCTTCGCCGTCTCACGGGCCCGGTCGATGACGATCCTGCGCCCGCGCCTGCTGCGACGCCTCCGTCAGAGTGCCGGTGTCGTGATCACGAGCCTCGGCCTGTCGCTGCTTCTCGTCCGGCGCCCCGCGACGCTCTGAAGCGGCCTTCGAAGGGGGCCGCTCCGGCCTACTCCTCGAAGATGGCGACGGCGCGGGTCCAGCCGGCCGAGGCGCCGCGGATCTTGTGCGGGAAGCAGGCGATGGTGAAGCCGAACGGCGGCAGCGCCTCGAGATTATGCAGCTTCTCGAGATGGCAGTAGCCAATGTCGCGTCCCGCCTTGTGGCCTTCCCAGATGATCGACGGGTCGTGGTCGCGCGCCCATTTCTGGGCGGTGAAGTAGAATGGAGCGTCCCAGCTCCAGGCGTCGGTGCCGGTGAGGCGGATGCCGCGCTCCAGCAGGTACATGGTGGCGTCGTAGCCCATGCCGCAGCCGGCGTTGACGTAGTCGTTGTTGCCGTAGCGCGAGCCCGCCCGCGTGTTGACGACGACGATCTCGAGCGGCTTCAGCGCGTGGCCGATGCGCGCCAGCTCGTCCTCGATCTCCTTGGCCGTGATGACGTGGCCGTCCTCCTTGGCGCGGAAGTCGAGCTTGACCCCGGGCTGGAAGCACCATTCCAGCGGCACCTCGTCGATGGTGATGGCCCGCTCGCCCTTGTTCATCGTCGGATGGAAGTGATAGGGCGCGTCGAGGTGCGTGCCGTTGTGTGTCGACAGGTTGATGTTCTCGACCGCCCACCCCGCCCCATCGGGCAGGTCTTCCTTCTTCAGTCCGGGAAAGAAGCCGGCGATCTGCGCCGCCGTGTTCTCGTGCTTGTGATACTCGATCTTGGGCCCGAAAGGGACCGGATCGGAGATCACGTCATTCTCGAGGTAGATCGAAAGATCGACGAAGCGGCGTGGCATTGCATCACTGTACGTTCAGGGAATTCAGGATAGCTCGGGTCAGCAGCTTGCCGATGCACTTCTGCCCGAAATCGTTGAGATGCAAGCCGTCGAGCTGCACGAACTGCGAATACGGCATGCCGTCTTCGTACCAGCTACGCATGATGTCGTAGCGGCGGAACAAGCCGGCATCGAATTCGCGCGCCGCCGCGGCCATGATCCTCTCGTAGCCTTCCTTGTCGGCGGCCGCGACGACCGCCGGAACATATTGCAAGTTCATCAGCACGAAGTCCGATCCGAGCGACTTGCCGAGCATGAGCCCGTTGCGCAGCCAGAGCTCGAACTTGGGCAGCGGCATTTGGCGGACGGCAGCATTGGTCCCCGTTTGCCACACGACCAGCGACGCCGGATTGTCCTCCATCTCCTTGCGCATGCGCGCCGCCATCTCCTCGACATCCTGGCCGCCGATGCCGCGATTGACGACGTCGACATCGATCCCCGGCAACGCCTTGTCGAGACCCATCTTGAGCTGCGCCGGGTAGGCGAAGGCCGGGTTGGAGACGCCGTAGCCTGCCGTCGAGGACGAGCCCAGGGCGATGATGCGCAGTTGCTTGCGGGTTGCGATCGACTTGCGCGCGATATTGAGCGGATTACCGAGGTCGAGCAGTTCCGGCTTGGCTCGGCAAAGGGTCATCGATTGCGGCCAGGCAACGGTCGGCAACAGGAACGCCAACGCCGCCGCCAGCCACAACCAGCGTCGCTCGAGACAGAAGCTCATGAACGGAAGCTCATAACATGGCACCTGCCGTGGTCGGCATCCGCCCTCTCGCAGGTCCCCCACCCTTGAACCAGGTCGCCACATAGGCCGCACAGCACATGATGACGATGCCCCCGATACTTACCCCAACTTGCGACAGCAACGATTCCTCAAAGTGGCTGACGATCACTTGCCCGGACAGCGCAAGGAACGTACCTAAACAGAATATAAGCAAGGATTGCTCCCCGCATCTGCGAAATGGCTCGAGCACACGCCACGTCAGAAAAGGAGCTTCGGCGGGGACGGCCGACCGAACCAGCCAAGCCAGTGCCAGGAAATGCATGAAGCGCAGGATGTCAATGTTGGTCTTGTCGATCGGATAGATCACCCGAGCGACCCAAGTAGGCACCAGCCGCTCGATTGAATTGTAGTGCCAGGATAGCGATATGAACCCGGAAAACAGCAAGTATGAGACAGCCAGCACGGCGAGCGGCCAGCGCCAGCGATCGAGCCAGGCCAGCTCCTTGCCGAGAACCGCGCAACAGGCGCCGACATAGAACACGACCTGCCAGGCCATAGGGTTGAAGTACCAGACCTTGCCGTCGGGATAGGCTGGAAGGTTCCAGGAATAGTGGCAGGTGATACCGTACAAGCAGAGCGAGACGGCGATCACTGCGAATGGCCAGCGCACGATGACCGGCAAGGCGAAGGGAAAGACGGCAAGCAGCACGATATAGAGCGGCAGAACGTCGAGGTTGACTGGCCTGAACTTGAGCAGCGCCGCCTCCAGGATGGCCTGATAGGGGTTCTGGCCGAACCCGAGCAGCTCCATCTCCTCGATCAGCCCCGGTGTGTCGCGGGCGATCGAGACCCAGGCGACCTGTGCCGTGAAAGCGACGAACAGCAGAATGTGGGCGACATAGAGCTGCCATACCCGCCGATAGATGCGCGCCGCCGCCCTCACCCAGCCTTCGCGCTCCATCATGCGCGCATAGGCAATAACGGCCGTATAGCCCGAGATGAAGACGAAGATCTCCGTGGCATCGCTGAAGCCGTAATTGCGTACGGTCAGCCAGCTAACGACGTTGGTGGGAATATGGTCGACGAAGATGAACCACAGCGCCAGGCCGCGGAACAGATCGAGCCGGATGTCCCGGCCAGAGGTGACGACAGGCAAGGCGGCCATGGCCTCCCATTGGTATCTCAGACGACACCGCGAGGCTATGCGTGGCACCTCGCGGCGGGAGAGGCTCCGGGCCTCAGCCGACTACCTTCTTGGCCCGCAACGCGTCGACCTCGGCGGTGCTGAGACCGGCGATATCCTGCAGAACCCGCTCGGTGTGCTCGCCGAGCGCGGGCGGCGGGCGGGTGTCGTCGACCGGCGTGTCGGAGAACCGGTAGTTCGAGCCGATCAACGGCACCGCGCCGACCCGCGTGTGCTGATACGTCTTGAGCATGCCGCGCCGCTTGACCTCGGGCTCGTCGAGCGCCTCCTTCATGGTGCGGATCGGCCCCGCCGGCAGATGCCGGAATTTCTGCGTCCAGTTCTCCTTGGTGTCGGTCTTCAGGACCTCCTCCATCAGGCGCGTCAGCTCGGGCTTGTTGGCGACGCGGGCGGCGATGGTCGAGAAGCGCGGGTCGGTCACCCATTCGGGATGACCCATCGCCTTGCAGGTGTCGGTGAACAGCTTCTGGTTGGCCACCGCCATGTAAATCTTGCCGTTCTTGGTCTCGAACGAGCTGTTGGGCGCCGACGCGAAGTGGCCGTTGCCGGCGCGGCGCGGCTGATCGCCGCCGATCAGGTAGTAGGAGCCCATGTTGCCCAGGCTCGCGAGCGCGGTGTCGTAGAGGGCGAGGTCGATCTGCTGGCCCTTGCCGGTGTCGTGGCGCGCGAACAGCGCAGCGTTGATCGCCGCCACCGAATGGATCGCCGTCATGGTGTCGACGATGGCGATGGCATGGCGCAGCCCTTCGCCATTGGCCTCGCCGTTGACGCTCATCATGCCCGACTCGGCCTGCAGCACCGGGTCGTAGCCAGGGCGGTCCGACAGCGGGCCGCTCTGGCCATAGGCCGAGATCGCGAGATAGATCAGCCGCGGATATCTGGCCTGCAAGCTGTCGTAGTCGAGGCCGTACTTCGCGAGCACGCCCGGCCGGAAATTCTGGACCATGACGTCGGCCTTCTCGAGCAGCTTGTGCACGATCGCCTGGCCCTCGGGCTTGGTGAAATCGAGGGCGATGCTCTTCTTGCCCCGGTTGAAGGCCATGAAGAAATGGCTTTCACCCTGCTCGCCGCCGGCGCGCGGCCCGGCGCCCTTGCGTGTGTCGTCGCCGCCGTCGGGATTCTCGATCTTGAGCACCTCGGCGCCCATGTCGGACAGGATCTGGGTGCACATCGGTCCCGCGATGACACGGGAGAAATCGACGACGCGTATGCCGCTGAGCGGTGGCCGGCCTGATTGTGACATAGGAGTAGGGTAGGGCTGCGGACGGCGCGCTGTCCATGCGCGGCCTTTGCATTAGATTAGAACCTCATGACCCGATTTCGCATGACGCTGCCTCGCCGTTCCCTGCTGATCGCTTCGGCCATCGGCGCCTTGCCATTGGCCGTGCCCCCTGCCGCCGCCCAGGGCGACGCCTGGCCGACCAAGCCGATCCGCATCGTCGTGCCGTTCGCGCCGGGCGGCTCGGGCGACATCACCGCACGCCTGGTCGGCAAATACATCGAGGACAAGACGGGCCAACCGGTCGTGGTCGAGAACAAGCCGGGCGCCAACGGCATCGTCGGCGTGCTGGCCGTCAAGTCGGCGCCAGCCGACGGCTATACGCTGATGCTGGCCACGACCTCGACCAACGCCGCCAACATCCACATGTACAAGAGCCCCGGCTACGATCCGGAGAAGGACTTCCAGGTGGTCGGCGTCATCGGCTCGAGCGGCGCCTTCCTGGTGGTGCCGGCGGACAGTCCCTTCAAGTCCCTCGCCGACCTGCTGGCCCATGCCAGGGCCAATCCCGGCAAGCTCAATTTCGGCTACTTCAACGCGAGCTCGCAGGTGCCCGCGGAGGTGCTGGCCAAGCTGGCCGGCGTCGACTGGCAGGGCGTCGCCTACAAGGCGATCGGCAATGCCTGGAGCGATCTCTATTCCGGCGCCATCCAGTTCATGTTCGTCGACCTGACGGCAGGCCGCGGCCAGGTCGTGGCCAACAAGGCGCGGCCGCTTGCGCTCACCCTGCCGCAGCACAGCCCGCTCTATCCCGACCTGCCGACCCTGGCCGAGACCTTCCCGGGCTTCACCACCACCGGCTTCCTCGCCGTCGCGGTGGCCAAGGCAACGCCGCGGCCCATCCAGGAGAAGCTCAATGCGCTCGTCAACGAGGCCATCACCTCGCCCGACATCGCCAACCGCCTGGCCAACGAGTTCGCGCTCACCGCCAAGCCGCTGACGCTCGAGCAATGCGCGGCGCAGGACCGCGAGGAGCGGGCCAAGTGGGCAGAGTACGTGCGGATCGCGCGCATCGAGCCGCAGTAGTCGTCCATGACCCAGCTTCTCGCATCCTGCCCGCTACCTTGCGTCGGTTGTCACAATCGCAATTCGGAGACACCGAAATGTAATTGGGGCGTCATCGATGTCCGCAGCATCCACATGGTCACCATGAACGCCATTTTCGGATCGCGACAGTGATCACGCATCTCGGATACGGTCGGGCTTGGCAGCATGAGGTTTGTCGATGCGGATCGGGGTTCGCTGGCCATTGAACGGCCATTCGGATTGGCGGAGCGAATGTTCCACCGTTGCACTGACATGGTTGGTGCTGGCAGTCATCGTCGTCATGCAAGCCCTGCCGTTCACGTACGGCTACCGTCGCTCGGCGGACGATTTGGCCTTCCTTGCAGTGTTGTTCGGAGGTCGCTCTCTCGACGAGTTCGCGATTTCGGCAGCCGTCGCGCAAGGACGACTGGGACTGCTGTTGACAGTGCCCCTCAATGTTCTCGGCACCTATCTGTCGGGCGAGTACATTGCGCGCTTGAGTTTCGTATTGATGCACTTCGGCGTCTTCGCCCTGTTTGCAGCATATTTCTCGCTGATCTCCGCGACCAACGTCACTCGGGCATTGCTGATCTTCCTGATCGCATTGCACCCGATCTGCCGCGGCACTGATCACATGCCACCGACATCCTATCCCCTGCAGAACACTCTGCCCTTTCTCGCCCTGCTCATCGCCCGCTGTACAATTTTCATAGTGCAACAACGGGGTCGCGGCGGCCAATATTTGCTGTGGCCGGCGCGGGTCGTGTTCTTGGCTGCCATGATCACGACGGAGTTCGCCTTTCTACTGGCCACTGCATTGCTCGCCGCTGAATACGCTTTCGCGTTGGCGCAGAGCCGTCACCGCGGCGAATCAGTGGCCAAGTCGCTGCTCAGCGTCGCCGAGCAAAGGTCGTTTTTCTATGACGTTGCGATCGTCGCGGTCGCACTATTCGCGTACTTGGCCTTCCGATGGATCTATCCTTCCTCGTACGACGGCAACGTGATCGACGCATGGTTCGAATTCAGGCGTGTCGTCGAGACGACAGTGCGTCACGTTCTTGCAGGGACAGTCTTCTCACGTGAGATCTTCGAAGTCGCATCCCTGCCGCGTGAGGCCCTGCCCATGGCCGCGTTGGTCGGCATCCTAACCGCACTTTGCCTGTTTGCCGTGCTCGACGATGTGCGCGCCCTGCCATTGCCTCTCGTCGTCGCTTTCTTCTCAGTGCTGGCAATTGCCTACGTGACCTTTCCGTTGGCCGGCAATGCAAAGCAGCAAGACTGGTGTGTCGATCGGGGCGCCTGCGGCTACCTCGACAGCCGCATTTCCTATCTTGGCTTCGCTGTCATTATCATCTGCTTGGTTGCCCTGGTTCTGAGGCTCATACCGACATACCGAGTTGCAACGGCGCTCGTTGCCGTCATTTCCTTGGCCACAGGCCTAGTCGCGGCAACAACCTACGCGCGCAACGTCGGCGATGGGCTGCTAATGCTGGCCGACGCAAGGTCGTGGCAGCGGGCGGACTTGCTGGCCTGCTACCCCGATATTCAACCTGCTGCCGACCGCCAGCTCTTGAAAATGATCGACCCTGAGAGCGGAATTCGCTTTCACCCGGAAGTCGACAAGGCGAAATTCTGGCGCGACTATATGAGATTCGTCCGCGATGGCCGACGATGCCCGCCCAACGGTGCCAATCGACAGGCTGATCTGCGGAGCCTAAGCGAACTTGGTCCCGGCCTTCTTGTCGGGCAAACAATTTACTTCAACGACGGGTCTGCCATCCGATATCTCGATACGGGCTGGTCGCAGCAGGAGACCTGGGGGGTATGGACCGACGGTGATCGGGCCTATCTGGTCATATTGCCGCGATCTGCCCCCGGTGCCAAGCTTTGGTTGCTGGTCGTCTTCACGGCCTACGTCCCGCCGTCGGTCGGCCAACAGACGATAGACGTGTCGGTGAATGGTCGGATTGTCGATACGTGGACAATCAGCCAGCAGGGGGACGGCAAGGAATGCTGCGAACGCAGCATTGCCCTTGGTTCAGACCTGCGGCCGGCGGATGAGATCAGCATCGCGTTCCACATTTCCACTCCGCGCAACCCGGACGTGGATCGGGAGATCGTGGACAGCCGCCACCTGGGCCTTTTCCTGCACTCGATGACCCTCACCGATTCAGCCGGCAAGGGACGCTAGGGCGGCCGGGATAGCAGTTGAATATTTGCCGATTTGCTGCGAGGGAATGGCATGTCCATGCTCGAGCGTTTGCAGCGGAAATACCGCGCTTTGATCGGCACCGAAGAACCGGTTGCTACGCCGGCGTCGAAACCGCCGACGGTAGAGCCGCCCAGCCTGCAGGAAGGGCAGATCGACGTTCGCACCTTGATCGCGCGCTACGACGCCACCAAGCATTCCGAACTCGCGGACGCCTATTTCGCGCCATTGCTGAACAACCCTGTGATCCGTCGTAAGCCTTTCGCGCACGTCCCGGACGCGGTGCAGATCATGGGCGGCTTCACGCATGTGATGGAAGGGCTGCGCCTTTTCCCGCAGGCGACCATCCTCGACTTCGGCGCCGGCACCTGCTGGTCGAGCCGCATTCTAGCGAGTCTCGGTTGCCGTGTGACTGCGCTCGACGTGTCGAAGAACGCGCTGCAGATCGGCCGCAGCCTGCACGAGCAGGATCCGATTACCAAGGATCTGCCGATCGACTTCCGAGTGTTCGACGGTCGCGCGATTCCTGTAGAGGCGAAATCGTTCGATCGGATCCTGAGCTTTGATGCGTTTCACCACGTCGCCGACCAGCAGGCCGTGCTGAGCGAATTCGCCCGCGTCCTGCGCGATGATGGAATTGCAGGCTTCGCCGAACCTGGTCCCTATCATTCGCTGACGGCGACCTCGCAGATGGAAATGAGGGACTACAACGTCATCGAAAACGATATTCGCATCGAGGAGATTTGGGACCTAGCGCAGGCCTGCGGGTTCGCCGACATCAAGCTCTCCTTCGCGATGCCGCGCCAGGAGCTGATTGCTCTAGCCGATTTCAACCGCATCATGGACGCGCAATCGGCACCAGATTACGTCGTCTTCTCTCCCGCCAATGCCGCGATTCATCAGAACCGCAGGGTGTTCTTTCTTTACAAATCGTCGTCGTCGGAAAATGACAGCCGCTTTCCCGAGGGCCTGAACCATCGGCTGCAACTCCTCGGCGTCGCGCCGACCGACGCCAACACCGTGCACCTGGCTCTTGCCGTCGAGAACACAGGCGCGAGCACGTGGCGGCCCTCCGGGGCGGCGCCGGGCAGCGTAAATATCGGCGTCCATGTCAGGGCGACGGACGGGCATATGCTCGATGGCGACTTCGCGCGCCTGTCGGTGTCGAACGACCACATCCGCGCCGGCCAGAGAGTCAATGTCGGCGAGTCACTACGTCTGCCTGATCTGAATGATTTCGATCTCGAACTGGATCTCGTGGCGGAGAATGTGACTTGGTTCGAGCTTGCAGGGGCCACGCCCTTGAAGCTTTCCTTCCGCCATCGACAGTTTGTCCCTCGCCTATAGGATTGCCGTTCCTGCCCGAATATCGAGGTTCCCGACATGGCCCAGTCCGCCCATCCCGAAGGTCTGTCGATGCTGGAGAAGCGCCGCATCGAGGCCGAGATACTAAAGGAGGTCTACGAGACCCTGAAAGAAAGCTACGGCGAGGAGGCAGCCCGCAAGACCATCGCCGAGTCGGTGCGCCGGTCGGCCATTGAGCAGGCGCGCGCCTTCGCCGCCGCCGCGCCAGGCGGCACCTCACTGAAGGCTTTTCAGGACGTTATGCCGCTGTGGACCAAGGGCGGTGCCCTCGAAATCGAGGTCAAGGAGCAAACTAACAACAGCTTTGCCTTCAACGTCGTGCGCTGCCGCTACGCCGAGACCTACAAGGCTATGGGGCTGGGCGAGATCGGCCATCTCCTGTCGTGCAATCGCGATGGTGCCTTTTGCGAAGGCTACGATCCTAAGCTCAAGCTCGACCGCACCCAGACCATCATGCAGGGGGCAAGCCACTGCAACTTCCGTTACACTTACGAGAAGTGACAGCCGGCGCGCCGGGCCGATTATGCCAGTTGGGCCGAAGATTTCCCTTCCCGGCGCGACAGACCGTGGGACATCGATGCAAACCCACGCGGCAGGGTTTCCGGCGCAATCGCTGACGTGAATCACCGCTGCCGAGAAGCGGCAGCAATCTCTTGCCAAGAGCGCGCCGCCTCAGTTCAAGAATTCGGCAATCACCAAATGGTTGTCCTTCAACGGCCAGGTCCGGGTCGGGATGGCCTCGTTGTTGAACACCGCCATCACCGTGCGTGGGCTGGCATCGAAAGCGAGCTTGCCGAACGAGGCGCCCGGCACGCCGTCGTTGATGCCGGGCGGCACCTTGCCGTCGAGCGTGAATTTGTCGCGCCCGACGCCGAAATAGCCGCGCGGCCGGCTCATGGCGACGACGGCAGCGGCCGTTTCGTCGCCCTTGCCGACGACGCCGGGCCGCAGGTTCACGACGTCGCTCGAACGCAGGAACGGCGAGCGGTAGGTGTGGGTGATCGGCTGGGCCGCCATGCGCAGCACGAACTCGTAATAGGCATCCGGCCGGGCGACCATAGGGCCCCACACGCCGTCCTCGGCGGTGACCTTGCGGTGCACCGGCACGGCGCTCTTGCGTTCGCCGGTCTTGGCATCGACCTCGAAGATTTCGACTTCGGCGTCAGCCACCGGGATGTTGGTGTAGACGCCGCCGTCGGCGATGCCGGTGACCCGGCCATTCAGCACCGGCAGCGGCTCCTGGGCGATGAACATGCTCGCCGGCGGCCGGCCGGCGATGAAATCGTACATGGCGGCGAAGGCGAGCTTGTGGAACGCCACCTCGCGGTGGTCGAGGCCGTCGAGCACGACGTTGCGCGCGCCGCGCAGCTCGGTAGCGTCGTAGCCGACGCCGGTGGGCTTGCCCGGCGCGCCGATGAAGCGCCCGTCGGGCTGCGCGTACTTGTCGTTCTTGTCGGAGCGGATCGCCATCAGCTCGACGCCGGGGATCAGATCATCGGGTCCGGCATTGAGAGCCTTGAGGAACGGCGCGGCACCGTTGAACTCGCTGCCGGCCAGCAGGCTGTCGGAGATCACGATGCCCTTGTTGGGCGTGCCACACAGCACAGCGTGGCTCACCGAGGCCGCCCCGCCGGCACTCTTGAGATAGCTGCGAATGGCGTTGCCGCCGCGCGACGAGCCGACCAGCGCGACCTTGCGTCGCCGCGTCGCCTTCAGCACGTCGGCGACGAAGGCGGCGAGCTGCCTGGTCTGATCCTCCGCCGACGATCGGAAGGGCTCGGCCTTGGCGTCGTCGCGCCGCGCGTTGGGATAGACGAAATCGATCGTATGCAACTGGTTGCGCTTGTAGCCATTGGCCTCGAAGCGCCAGAGCGTGTTGATCCACAGCGCGCTCGAATCGCCGTTGCCGTGCACGAACACCACCGGCGGCGGCGACGCCACATCGGTGACCTGCCGGCGCGGCGGCGCAGGCGGCGGCGTCTGGCGCGGCGGCGGCAATTGCTGGCCGAACGCCAGCGTCGGCACCAGCGCCAGTGCGCCGCCGAGCAGGGCCCTTCGCCCGGGCTTCGCGCCCTTCGTATCGCCACCCGCAGACATCGGCCCATGTTGGCAAAAGCCGATTGCCGACGCTACGCTCTCGACATGTCCATTTGTTACGTCGACAGCCCGGTCGGCCGCCTGGCGCTCGAAGCCGATCACGACGCCGTGACCGGGGTGCGCTGGGCGGGCCCTGCCGAGCGGGCGGGCGGAGACAAGCCAAGTTCGGTTCTCGCCGAGGCGCGCCGCCAGCTCGCCCGCTACTTCGCCGGCCGGCTCGAGCGCTTCGACCTGCCGCTCGCCCAGCGCGGCACCGACTTCCAGAAGCGCGTGTGGGCGATGATGTGCGAGATCCCCTACGGCGAGACCGCGACCTATGGCGGCCTGGCGATGGCCTTGGGCTCCGGTCCGCGCGCCGTCGGCATGGCGTGCGGGCGTAACCCCATCCCCATCATCGTGCCCTGCCATCGTGTTCTCGGCGCCGGCGGCGCCGAGGGCGGCTACTCGGGCGGCCGCGGCCTGCCGACCAAGCGCCGCTTGCTCGCCCTCGAAGGCGTCGTCCTCGCTTAGCATCCCTGTCATTGCGTCGTTGGCGCGTGACGGCTACGGAGAACCGAATGCGCGTGCTGATCACCCGGCCGGAACGCGAGGCGACGACGCTGGCCACGGCGCTCGGCGAACGCGGCCACGCGCCGGTCGTAGCGCCGCTGTTCCGCCTCGACATTCTCCATCCCCCAGCCGGCTTCGCCGACGCGCTCGCGGCGAGCCAGGCCGTCCTGCTGACCAGCGCCAACGGCGCCCGGGCACTGGCCGACGCGAACCCGCAGCGCGCCAAGCCGGTATTCGCCGTCGGCGACACCACGGCGACGGAGGCTGAGGGGTTGGGGTTCACCACCGTGACGTCTGCCGCGGGCGACGCTGCCGCCCTGGTCGGGCTGGTGCGCCAGCGGCTCGATGCCAAAGCCGGGCCGCTGATCCACGTCTCGGGAAGCGACGTCGCCGTCGATTTCGCCGAGTCGCTCGCCCCCGACGGCTACGACGTCCGCCGCTTCGCGCTCTATGAAGCGCGCGAGGAGGCCGTCTTGCCCGAGTCGGCGCGTGCGGCATTGCAAGCGCGTGCGCTGGACGTCGCGACCTTCTTCTCGCCGCGTGCTGCCGCCACATTCGCCAGGCTGGTCGACGATGCCAAGCTCGGTGACATGCTACAGGACGTCACGGCCGTCGCCATCAGCCCGGCCGCCTTGGCGCCGCTCGCCGACCTGCCGTTCAAGGCCCGGGTGGCGGCGGTGCGACCAACTCGCCAAGCCGTGCTCGACGAGATCGACCGGCTGGCCGAAGCCGGCGTACAAGGACAAGCGAGCATGAGCGAAACATCGTCCTCTCCGTCGGCCCCCACCCCGCCGCCAGCTTCTCCGCCGCTCGCCGCGGCCGAGCCCGCCGAGCCTGTCGGCGCGATCCGGCGCGGCATCGGCGTCGGCGGCGCCTTCGTCACCGGCATCGTCGCCGCCTCGCTCGTGCTGGCCGTCGCCCTGATCTCGTTGCCGTTCTGGCCGGAGCAAATCCAGGCGCTGTGGCGCGGCAAGACGATGATCGCCGCGCCGAGCCAGGCGATCGACTTGCAGGCTGTACGCGCCGACGCCAGCGCGGCCGCTGCGGCCGCCGTCGAGGCGGCGAGGCGCGACCTGAACACCCGTCTCGACGACCTCGAGAAGCGCGTGCGGGCCGCCGCCGCAGCGGCAGCAGAGCGGCCGACGTCGCCGGATGCGGCGCTGGCCGAGCTGCGCAGCAAGGTGGAGGCGCTCGAGCGCCGAGCCGCGAGCGCAGCGCCCTCGACCGCGCAACCGGCGTCGCCCACATCCCCTTCCACGGCCGGCGACACCGAGAAGGAGCTGGCCCTGCTGTCGCGCGAGATCGCGGCGCTGCGCACGTCGATGCAGGCGCTCGACCAATCGCTCGCCACCCAGAAGGACGAGCAGGCCCGCCAGCGCGAGCACACCAAGTCGCTGGCCGACGCCATCGGCGCGCGCGGCCCGGCCGAGCAGAAGGCGCTGATTGCCGCGCGGGCCTCGGCCGTGATCGGAGTCGCCGCACGTCTGAGCGCGGCGCTCGAATCGGGCCTGCCCTTCGCCGTCGATCTCGGCCTGCTGACGCCGCTGGTGCAAGGCGACGCCAAGCTCGCCGAGATCACCGCGTCGTTGCAGCCCTATGGCGCGTCCGGTGTAGCCTCGCGCGCGATCCTCGTCGCGGAGTTCCCCGCTGTCGCCAAGGCGGCGTTGGCCGACGATCTCGCAGACGATTCGTTCGGCGAACGACTGCTCGGCAAGCTGCGTGGCCTGATCTCGCTGCGCCGCGTCGGCGACGTCGAGGGCGATTCCGTCGAGGCCAAGCTCGCGCGCGCCGAGGCCGCCCTCGAAGCCGGCGATCTCGCCAAGGCAGCGGCCCAGGTGAAATCGCTGCCGCCGCAAACCAACAAGGCGACCGCCGCCTGGCTGACGCGCGCCGAGGCCCACCTCGCGGCCGAACGTGCGATCCAGCAGCTCGCCGGCCACGCCGTCATCCTGCTCGGGACGGCGCGCTAGTTCCATGACCCTCCTGCGCACCCTGGTCTGGTTCGCCCTCGCTGCTGCCGCCATGTTGGGCGCGGTATGGCTCGCCCGGCGGCCCGGCACTGTCACTGCCGAGTGGCATGGCTGGCGCCTCGACACCAGCGTCGGCATCGTCCTGGTGGCGCTGGTGCTGCTGATCGCGGCGAGCTTTGGCGTGTGGCTGCTCTATCGCTGGATCGTCGGCGCACCGGGCGCGCTGATCGACGGCTGGGGCGAGGGCCGGCGGCGCCGCGGTTATCGCGCGCTGACCCAGGGGCTGGCAGCCGTCGCAGCCGGCGACGGCGCCGAGGCGCAGAAGCACGCGCGCAAGGCCGACCAGCTTCTATCCGAGCCTGGCCTGACACTGCTGCTGTCGGCCCAGGCGGCCCAGCTCAACGGCGATCGCGACGGTGCCAACCGTGCCTTCACCGCCATGCTCGACGACGAGCAGATGGCCTTTCTCGGCCTGCGTGGGCTGATCGGCCAGGCGCTGCGCGAGGGCGACCAGGCCAAGGCGCTCGCCTACGCCGAGCGCGCCTTCCGCTTGCGACCTCAGACGCCGTGGGTGGTGCATTCGTTGTTCGACATGCAGGCGCAGACCGGCGACTGGAAATCGGCGCAAGCGACGCTCGATAGCGGCGTGCGCCGCAAGGTGGTCGCCGCCGACAAGGGCCGCACCTTGAAGGCCCTGCTGCTGGTCGAGCGCAGCCGCAACGCCGAACGCGACGGCAATGCCGGCGATGCGCTGGCGCTGGCCCGCGAGGCCTTCGGCCTCGCGCCGGAGCGCATCGCCGTGACCCGGCGCCTGGCCGAGCTGCAGATCAAGACGGGCGAGCCAAAGCGGGCGATGAAGACGCTGGAGCGCGGTTGGGCCGTGGCGCCGCATCCCGATCTCGCACGGCTCTACCTCGACGCGGCCGGCGAAAGCGAGGCGCTGAAGAAGGTCGGCGTGGTGCGGCGCCTGGCCGAGAAGAACCCGACCGATATCGAAAGCCACATCGCGCTCGCCCAGGCGTCCGTCGAGGCCGGCCTGTGGGGCGAAGCGCGCCGCCATCTCGAGACGGCGGGCGGCACCACCCCGACGGCGCGCGTGTGCCGCCTGATGGCCGACGTCGAGGAGCACGCCCATTCCGATCCGGCGCGCGTGCGCGACTGGCTGGGGCGCGCCGCCAACGCGCCGTCCGATCGGAGCTGGCGTTGCTCGTCCTGCGGCGCCCATCACGAGAGCTGGCGGTCGGTGTGCGAGAGCTGCGGCGCCTTCGGCACCTTGCAATGGCGCGCGCCCGGCACGTTCGGGCAGGTCCTGCCGCCGGAAGAGCGGCTCGCCCTGGAGGCAGCCGCGCAACAGTAAGAAAGAAACGTCGAGAAGACCTGGGAGGAAATATGTTCGAAACCACGCTCGCCGGCAGCCTGCCGAAGCCGGCCTGGCTCGCCACGCCGAATGTGCTGTGGGCGCCGTGGACGCTCTCCGGCCAGCCGCTGTTCGAGGCCAAGGACGACGCGACCTTCCTCGCCATCCGACGCCAGGAGGAGGCCGGTCTCGACATCGTGAGCGACGGCGAGCAGGCACGGCAGCATTTCGTGCACGGCTTCCTGGCCGAGGTCGACGGCGTCGACTTCGACAAGAAAGTGCGCATGGGCATCCGCAACAACCGCTACGACGCCGACTGCCCGACCGTCACCGGCAAGCTCACACGGCGCAAGTTCGTGCACGAGCGCGAGGCGCGCATCGCCCGCGCCGCGACCAGCCGCAAGCTCAAGTTCACCTTGCCCGGGCCGATGACGCTGATCGACACCCTGGCCGACGGCTACTACGGCGATCGCGTGAAGATGGCTTTCGCTTTCGCCGAGCTCCTGAACCAGGAGGCGCGCGACCTCGAGAAGCTCGGCGTCGATGTCATCCAGTTCGACGAGCCGGCCTTCAACGTCTATCTCGGCGAGACTGTCGAGTGGGGCGTGCCGGCACTCGAGAGGGCTGCCGAGGGCCTGAAATGCACCACCGCCGTGCACATCTGCTACGGCTACGGCATCGAGGCCAACATCAAGTGGAAGGAAACGCTGGGCGAGAGCTGGCGCCAGTACGAAGAGACCTTCCCCGCCCTCGACCGCAGCAAGATCCAGCAGGTCTCGCTCGAATGCCGCGAGAGCCACGTCCCACCCGATCTGATGAAGCTCTTGAAGACCAAGACCGTCCTGGTCGGCGCCATCGACGTCGCCTCGGAGACGATCGAGACGCCGCAGCAGGTCGCCGACACCCTGCAGCTCGCAACCAAGTACGTCGACCCCGAACGCATCCAGGCCTGCACCAACTGCGGCATGGCGCCGATGACGCTGGGCGTTGCCTACGGCAAGCTCCGTGCGCTCGCCGAAGGTGCGGCGCTGGCGCGCAAGAACTTGTAATCGAGCTCTACCGGACAGGTCGACCCGCGCACTACTCCGATGGCGGCAGCATGAAGCCCTCGAAGTACGAGGCGATCTGCCCGTATCCATCGAGCGGGAGGATTTGCGCGACGTATTGATCGGGCCGCACGACGACCATGCATCCTGCCTCGCGGTCGATGCCACGCATGGCAAAGATGTCGTGACCGGCCCTTGTATCGGCGCAGAACATCTTCTCGTAGTCGTGCAGCCCGTAACGCCCCTTCCGAGGCAGAAGCAAGGCGGGCATAGCCTCGATCGCGAGCTCGCGGTGGGGTTGCTGGAACACGGCGCGGACGTCGATCACCGCGTCGATATCCTCGCCGGAGCGCGTGTGCTTGCGGACGGGAGACGCCTCGCTCTCGGCGAGAAAATCGCACAATCGACGGATGGCGGAGCTAGGTCCGGCAGGGTCGCCCGCCCCGGCAAAGGCAAAGATCCGAAAGCGTCCATCCGCCTGGACAACGTGACCGAGATGCATCGGCTTGCCGTCGGCGAGACGGACGACCGGCGCCGAATGAAAGCGCTTTCCTACGACAAAGCCTTCGGCCAGATGCTGCCAGATAGGTTCGCCGGTCAGGATCGATGGACCGTACTGCGTCGCCGTCCCCGCCGTGTAGCGCCCGTGCCTGACGAAATAGCTCTGGGTCTTGGCAGGGTCGGCTCCGGCGCTTTCTCCCTGTGTCGAGGCGATCAGGGCAGCCCATTCGCGATCGAAGTCGATCAGTTCCTCGGCAATCGTGCGCCGCTCGGCGGAGTAGGAATGCAGCAAGGACGGCGCGCACCGTTCGCGCAGGACGGCGGCGAGCTTCCATCCCAGATTGAAGGCGTCCTGCATCGAGACGTTCATGCCCTGCCCCGCCTTCGGACTGTGGGTATGACAGGCGTCGCCGGCGATGAAAACGTTCGGCAGCCGCGTCGCGATCTCTTCCTCCGGCACGTCGTCGAACTTGTCGGTCAGCCGCTGGCCGATCTCGTAAACCGACCACCAGGGAATCTCCTTCACCTCGAGCTTGTACGGATGGAGAATCCGCCGCGCCTTGGCAATGAGCGCGTCGACGGTGACGTGGCGGCTCGAGACTCGCTCGCCAATCTCGAGCTTAGTGAGCTCGACATACAGGCGGAAGAGATAGCCGCCTTCGCGCGGGATGATGAGGGCGCTGCCTTCGTTGGCGGATTGGATCAGGGACTTGCAGCGAATGTCGGGAAAGTCGGTGACGGCCAGCACATCCATCACGCCCCAGGCATGATTGGCCGAATCGCCCCGTAGCTCGCGCCCGATCGACCGGCGGACGATGCTGTGCGCGCCGTCGCAGCCGACGACGTAGCGGGCGGTGACCGTCTCGGTCTCTGCCTGGTGCGGGGCCTCCAGCCGCTCCAGCGTGACAGTCACCCGACGCGCCGTACCGCGACTGCCCCCAGCCGCGGGCTGAACCGCAACCACGCGCCGCCCATAGTGCGGCTCCAGCTTCGCCGCCGATCTGCGCATCGAGTCGAGATAGAGATCGTGCACGCGCGCCTGGTTCAGAACGACGTGCGGGAACTCCGACAACCCGTCCTCGACGTCCTGAATCCAACCGCTGCGGACGATGTTCGCCGGCTGCCTGTCATCGGGCTTCCAGAACGTCGTCTCGTTGATCCAGCAGGCCTCCTTCATGACGCGCTCGCTGAAGCCGAAGGCGTGGAACATCTCCATCGTGCGGCAGGCGATCCCGTCGGCCTGGCCGAGCTGAAGTCGGCCCGGCTTCTGCTCGACAATGCAGGTCCTGATCTCGGGAAACACCGCCAATTGCGTGGCAAGCGTCAGCCCTGCCGGTCCGCAGCCGACGATCAGGACATCGACCTCCCCGGGAACAGAACCCTGCGCACCCGAGGCCGGATAGCGCTGCGACCGGTCGAAGATCTCCGGATCGCCCGGCTCGAAGCCATTCAGGTGAAACTGCATGATGAGTCCCCGTGTTGGACCGCAGTGCGTAACAATTACCTTGCCCCTGACCCCAAGGGAAATCTGTGCTCGCGTGGGTAGAGTTCTAGTCTGGGTTGACCAATTCGATACTTACTTCAGTATCCGTCCCGTAGTGAGTCAGTTTCCACGCGCGGGCATCTCTAATGACTTCAGCCAGCAAGGTGATATATGCCCGAACATCCGATGGGGCATTTTCACTGCCGACAATCTTAACTTTGTAGGGTGGTTCAACGCAGTTCATGCCGCCGTAAATCATCGAATCGACGAACGCGTCGGGACTGGACCCATGCCCTTCACAAGAACCTAGCGCCTCTTTAAGAGCCTGAGCGAGATCGCTGGGGTTGGTCCAATCACTTGCGTCAATTTCGACTATCCGCATGCAGTTGCCTTCACTTGGAAGTGCGTCCAACCAATTCCCGCAGCGACCATAGATCGCTCTCAACTCCCGCTGCCATAGCCGGGGCCATCTGCAAGGTCTTGTGCATCCAGATGAAGTTGTAGGGCGCGACGCGGAACGACACAGCTGCCCAACCTGTGATCAGAGTTCTATCGTTCCTGTCGGAGCTTCGAGCGCAGCGCATAAAGCAATTCGAGGGCTTCGCGCGGAGAGAGTTCATCGGGGTTTATGGCCGCGAGTTCTTTCTCGACTTCCGACTCACGCGGCTTCGATGCGGTGCCCAGCGGACGCGCCGGCGCAGCGGCAAAGAGGGGAAGATCGTCGGCGAGGCGCGTCACCGCGCCCGACTGCTCGCCCTTCTCCAGCTCGGCCAGCACCGTTTCGGCTCGGCTCACCACGGCGGCGGGCAGGCCGGCGAGCTGGGCAACGTGGATGCCGTAGGAGCGGTCGGCCGCGCCGGCGGCGACCTCGTGCAGGAACACGACCTGATTCTGCCACTCCTTGACGCGCATCGTGTAGGGCGCCAGCGCCGCCAGCCGCTGCTTGAGCGCCCCCAGCTCGTGGAAGTGCGTGGCGAACAGGGCGCGGCAGCGATTGATGTCGTGCAGATGCTCGAGCGTCGCCCAGGCGATCGACAGGCCATCGAACGTCGCCGTGCCACGACCGATCTCGTCGAGGATGACCAGGCTCCGGGCCGTCGCCTGGTTGAGGATGGCCGCCGTCTCGACCATCTCGACCATGAAGGTCGAGCGGCCGCGCGCCAGGTCGTCGGCCGCGCCGACGCGGCTGAACAGCCGGTCGACCAGGCCGATCGTCGCCTGCCGCGCCGGCACGAAGGAGCCGGCCTGCGCCATCACCGCGATCAGCGCGTTCTGGCGCAGGAAGGTCGACTTGCCGGCCATGTTGGGGCCGGTCAGCAGCCACAGCCGGCGTGCCGAGCCGAGATCGCAATCGTTGGGCACGAAGCCCGCGCCGCCGTGGCGTCGCAGCGCTGCCTCGACGACCGGATGACGACCGCCTTCGATCGCGAAGTCGGCCTCCTCGCTCAGCAGCGGCCGCACGTAACTCTCGCTCGCCGCCAGCTCGGCGAGCGCGGTCGCAACATCGAGCGCCGCCAGCGCGCGGCCAGCCGCAGCGACCCGGGCCGACACCGCCATCACCTCGCCGACCAGTGCCTCGAAGATCGCTAGCTCGAGCGCCAGCGCCTGGTCGGCGGCGCGGCCGATGCGGCTCTCGAGGTCGGCCAGCTCGGCGGTGCTGTAGCGTGTTGCGTTCGACATCGACTGGCGGCGCGTAAAACCCAGCGCCGGAAGGTCGAGCTTGTCGGCGTGCGTTGCCGTCACCTCGATGTGATAGCCGATCATGTTGTTGTGCCGGATCTTGAGCGTCGCCACACCGCTCGCGCTCCGGTACTTGGCCTCGAGCGCGGCCACCGTCTTGCGACTGTCGTCGCGCAAGGTGCGCTGCTCGTCGAGCTCGGCGCGGTAGCCGGCGCGAATAAAGCCGCCGTCGCGCGCCAGCAGGGGCGGCTCGTCGGCGAGGGCGGCGGCCAGCGCACCGATCAGCGCGCGGTGATCGACACAGGCGGCGACAATGTCGGCAAGCGGTGCCGGCGGCGGCGCCAGCGCCTCGGGCTCGGCGCGCAGCATTGCGGCCAGTGCCTCACCCGACTCGAGCCCGTCACGCAGCGCGGCGAGATCGCGCGGCCCGCCGCGACCGACCGACAGACGCTGCAAAGCGCGCTCGATGTCGGGCGTGCGGCGCAAGGCCTCGCGCGCGCGCTCGCGCACGGCAGGACGCTCGACGAAGAGCTGCACCAGGTCGAGCCGGCGCTCGATCGCCGCGCGATCGGTCAATGGCGCGGCGATGCGCTCGGCGAGCAGGCGGGCGCCCGGGCCGGTGAGCGTGCGGTCGATGGTGGCGAGCAGGCTGCCGTCACGCCGCCCGTCGAGGCTGCGCACCAGCTCGAGGTTGCGCCGCGTCGCCGGGTCGATCTCCATCGTGCCGTCGGGTCGCTCGCGGCGCGGCGGCAACAAGGCCGGCAGCTTGCCTGCCTGGGTGAGCGCGACATAGTCGAGCAGCGCACCGCAAGCGGCCGTCTCGGCGCGCGAGAAGGCGCCGAAGCTGTCGAGCGCGGCCACCTTGAAGGTCGCCTGCAAGCGCTTGCGGGCGTTGTCGCTGTCGAAGCGCGCCGACGGCAACGGCGTCAGCACGTTGTTCCATTCATCGAGCGTCGTCTTCAAGGGCTCGCGCGCCAGCAGGCGGTCGGGCAGCAGCAGCTCACCCGGCGCGAGGCGGGCCAGTGCCGCCGCCAACTGGCCGGCCAGCACCGGCTGAGTGGCGAAGTCGGCGGTCGACAGGTCGAGCCAAGCCAGCGCCAGCTCGCCCTGCGCCTCGGCGATCGCGGCGAGATAATTGTGGCTGCGCGCATCGAGCAGCGAATCTTCGGTGAGCGTGCCGGGTGTGATGACACGCACCACGGCGCGCTCGACCACCGACTTGGCGCCGCGCTTCTTGGCTTCGGCGGGGTCCTCGATCTGCTCGCAGACGGCGACCTTGAAACCCTGCCGGATCAAGCGCGACAGGTAGGCCTCGTGGCTGTGCACCGGCACGCCGCACATCTTGATGTCTTCGCCGAGATGCTGGCCACGCTTGGTCAACGCAATGTCGAGCGCCGCCGACGCCGCCACCGCGTCGTCGAAGAACAGCTCGTAGAAATCGCCCATCCGGTAGAATACCAGATGGCCGGGATGCGCCGCCTTGATCGCCAGGTACTGGCGCATCATCGGTGTCACATCGGCAGCGAGCGCCGCAGGAGGAGGGGTGCTGTCGGGCACGGAATCGGTTTAGCATGCCGGCGCCACCGGTGATTGGGGGCCAATTGGGGGAAACGTGTCGGATTGGATCGGCCCGGTCGATCGGACGTTGGGGAGGATGATCGAGGCCGGGCGCTGGCTGGTCCTGCCCGTGGCGCTGATCCTGTTCCTGCAATGGCCGCTGCGCGACTTCGTGCGCGCCTGGTCGCGCGAAGCGAACGATCTCGGGCAGTGGATCTTCGCGCTCTATGTCAGCCTCGCCATGACTTTCGCCACGCGCGAGCGCGCCCATCTCGCGGTCGATGCCGTCGCGCGCGGCTACAGCCCGCGCCTGCGCGACCTGATCGCCCGCTGGGCGGGCTTCGCCTGCGTGGCGCCATGGGCGTTGTTCATGATCGGGACGGTATGGCCCACCGCTCAGCGCTCGGTGCTGGCGCTGGAGAAGTTCCCCGACACCTTCAATCCTGGCTACTTCCTGGTGAAGATCGCGGCGCTGCTGCTGGCCGTGCTGACCCTGCTGCAAGCGCTCATCGACCTGCGGCGACGCAAGGGCTGAGCGTTGGAAGCAGCCGGCCTGTGGATGCTGCTCGCCGTGGCTGTCGCGCTGCTCGGCACCGGCTTGCCGGCCTATGCCGTGCTGCTGGGCGTATCGGTCGTGTTCAGTGTCGTCGGCGTGGCGTTGGGCGGCCTCGAGCTCAAGCTGCTGACCGCCCTGCCCAGCCGCATCGTCGGCTTGCTGGAGAACGATCTGCTGCAGGCCTTGCCGCTCTATGTGCTGATGGGCGCGCTGCTCAACCATTTGCCGCTCGCCGACCGGCTGTTCCGTTGCGGCGTGGCGCTCGGCGGTCGCTCCAGCACGGCACCGTCGCTCGCCACCCTGGGGCTCGGCGCCCTGCTCGCACCGATGAACGGCTCGGTCGGCGCCAGCGTCACCATGCTGGCGCGCAGCGTCGCGCCCAAGCTCGCCCAGCGCGGCGTGCCGGCGGCGGACAGCACGGCGCTGGTCTGCGTCGCCAGCACATTCGGCGTCGTCATCCCGCCCTCGCTGGTCCTGATCCTGCTGGGCGACGCCATGCTGCGCGCCCATACCGAGGCGGCCAATGCCACTGGCGCGCTCGCCGTGCGCATCGTCAACACGCAGGACATCTTCCGCGGCGCCCTGGTGCCAGCCGCGCTCTTTCTCCTGCTCTGCCTGATCGTGGCCTGGATGCTCGGCCGACGCGACGCGGCACGAACGACGGCGGAGCAGCCGCGCCTGGGTGAATGGGTGACGGCTGTGCTCGCCGCCATGTTCGTGGTCGGCCTGCTGGCGGGAGTCGCGGCAGGTTATTTCTACGCCGTCGAGGCAGCCGCCATGGGCGGCACGGTGCTGCTGCTCTACGGCCTGGCGAGCGGCGGGCTCAGGGCGGGCATCTTCCAGGCCGTGCTGCGTGACACCATGGCGGTGAGCGGCGCGCTATTCGCCCTGTTCGTCGCCGCCACGACCTTCACCTTGCTGTTCCGCGCCTTCGGCACCGACCGGCTGCTCGACTCGTGGGTGACGATGGTGCCAGGCGGCGCGACGGGGGCCGCAATCGCGGTGCTGGTGGTGTTCGCCCTGTCGGCCTTCGTGCTCGACGCCTTCGAGATCATCTTCGTGATCGTGCCCATCGTCATGCCGCCGGTGCTGATGCGCGCGCCCGACGCAGTATGGATCTCCGTCCTCGCCCTGCTCGCCTTGCAGGCGAGCTTCCTGGTGCCGCCGACCGGCTATGCCGTGATGATGGCGCGCAGCACCGTTGCCCAGAAGACGTCGCTGCGGCCGCTGGCACGCGCGCTGGCGCCCTATCTCGCCGCCCAGCTCGTGGTCCTGGTGCTGGTCCTGCTGCTGCCCGCGCTCGCCCACCTTGCCGAGCCGGCCCGCCTCGCCGGTCCAGCGGTCGAAAAGCTCGACGACGATGCCGCCCGCAAGCGCTTCAACGACATGCTGAGCATCCCCCCTCCGCCACAGGAATAGGACACCGTCGAGCTGGCTCGAAAGCGAGGCCCGGGCGTCCTATGCTGGGAAGACCTTCAATCGATACGGGGCCGCCGGCGGAACGCGCTCCGGCGTCCTTCCCGACTTCTTCATCGGCGCACATGCCTCGGTCGAGGCCTGGCCCCTGCTCACGCGCGATACGAGCCGATATCGAGCCTATTTCCCGAAGGTCACGCCGATCGCACCGGCGACCTGAAGCTGGTCAGCTTCCAGGCAAGTCGGTGGACGGCGTCTGCCCCGCTACGTTGCGGCGCGATATGGCTCACTGGCACCGGCGGTCGATTGCCGCCAATATGGCTCCTCAACTGGGAGTGAGACGCAATGGCGAGCAAAGGCTCGGAGGCGGCGGTCAGCAACGAGATGGGCGATCTCGACGGCGATTCGCTAATCATGCACCGCACGGGGCGGCCGGGGAAGATCGAGATCATCGCCACCAAGCCCCTGGTCACCCAGCGCGACCTGGCGCTCGCCTATTCGCCCGGCGTCGCCGCACCCTGCCTGGAGATCGCCAAGGATCCCGACACCGCCTACGATTACACGGCGCGCGGCAACCTCGTCGCCGTCATCTCCAACGGCACCGCTGTGCTCGGGCTGGGCGACATCGGCGCGTTGGCCAGCAAGCCCGTGATGGAGGGCAAGGCCGTCCTGTTCAAGCGGTTCGCCGACGTCGATTGCATGGACATCGAGGTCGGCACCAAGGACGTCGACGAGTTCATCAACTGCGTGCGCTTCCTCGGGCCGACCTTCGGCGGCATCAACCTCGAGGACATCAAGGCGCCGGAATGCTTCATCATCGAGCAGCGCCTGCGCGAATTGATGGACATCCCGATCTTCCACGACGACCAGCACGGCACCGCCATCGTCTCGGCCGCCGGCCTGATCAACGCGCTGCATCTCACCGGCCGCAACATCAAGGACATCAAGATGGTGGTGAACGGCGCCGGGGCGGCGTCGATCGCCTGCATCGAGCTCGTGAAGGCGATGGGCATGCCGCACGAGAACGCCATCCTGTGCGACACCAAGGGCGTGCTCTACCAAGGCCGCACCGAGGGCATGAACCAGTGGAAGAGCGCCCACGCCGTGCGCACCAAGGCGCGCTCGCTCGCCGAGGCGATGAAGGGTGCCGACGTGTTCTTCGGCCTCTCGGTCAAGGGCGCGGTGACCAAGGAGATGGTCTTGTCGATGGCCGACAAGCCGATCATCTTCGCCATGGCCAATCCCGATCCGGAGATCACACCGGAGGACGTCCGCTCGGTTCGCAAGGACGCCATCATCGCCACCGGGCGCAGCGACTACGCCAACCAGATCAACAATGTGCTGGGCTTCCCCTACATCTTCCGCGGTGCCCTCGACGTCAGGGCGCGGACCATCAACGAGGAGATGAAGGTCGCCGCCGCCGAGGCGCTGGCCAAACTCGCGCGCGAGGATGTGCCCGACGAGGTCGACCGCGCCTATTCCGGCCGCCGGCTGCGCTACGGGCCGGAGTACGTCGTGCCGGTGCCGTTCGATCCGCGCCTGATCTCGGCGGTATCGTCTGCGGTGGCGCAGGCCGCCATGGATTCGGGCGTGGCGCGCCGGCCGATCCCCGACATGGCGGAGTACAAGCGCGCCCTCTCGGGCCGGCTCGATCCGACCAGCCATTGGCTGCAGAGCCTGTTCGAGCAGGTCAAGGCCAACCCGCAGCGCATCGTGTTCGCCGAGGGCGAGGAGGAGCGCACCATCCGCGCCGCCGTGGTGTTCCGCGACAACGGCTACGGCACGCCGGTGCTGATCGGCCGCGAGGAGCAGGTGCGCGAGACCATGAAGTCGCTCGGCATCACCGATTCCTCGGGCATGGAGATCCACAACGCGCGGCTCAGCACGCGCAACGCGCCCTACACGGACCTGGTCTACAAGCGCCTGCAACGCGACGGCTTCCTGCGCCGCGACGTGCAGCGCATGGTCAACCAGGGCCGCAACGTGTTCGGCGCCTGCATGGTGGCGATGGGCGATGCCGCCGGCATGGTAACCGGCATCACTCGCCGCTTCCCGGAATGCTACGCCGACGTCGAGCGCGTCATCGACGCCGAGCCCAACCGCGTGCCGATGGGCTACTCGATCGTCGTGGCTCGCCACGGCACGGTGTTCCTGGGCGACACCTCGATCAACGAGACGCCGACGCCCGAGCAGCTCGCCACCATCGCCAAGCAGATGGTCGCCAACGCCCGCACCATGGGACACGAGCCGCGCGTTGCCTTCGTCTCCTTCTCCAACTTCGGCAGCCGCGAGATCGATCGCATCGAGCGCATCCGCAAGGCGATCCGCCTGCTCGACACCGAGAAGGTCGATTTCGAGTACGACGGCGAGATGCAGGCCGACATGGCGCTCGACTACGAGCTGTTGCGCGAGACCTATCCGTTCTGCCGCCTCACCGGGCCGGCCAACGTGCTGGTGATGCCGGGCCTGCATTCCGCCCACATCTCCTCGCGCCTGCTGCAGCGGCTGGGCGGCGTGACGGTGATCGGGCCGGTGATCGATGGCCTGCAGAAGCCGGTGCAGATCGTGCAGATGGGGGCCACGGTGAGCGACCTCGTCAATCACGCCGCCCTTGCCGCCTACGGCGCCCTGGCAAAACGGAGGTAGACATGGCTGATCTCGTCATTCGCGGCGCCACCCTCGTCGACGGGCTCGGCGGCGAGCCGAGGCGCGCCGACCTCGCGGTCGTGAACGGCCGCATAGCCGACATCGGCAGCATCCGCGACAAGGCCGCCGAGACGATCGACGCCGACGGGCTGGTGCTGGCCCCGGGCATCGTCGACGTGCACACGCACTACGACGCGCAGGTGACCTGGGACGCGACGCTCTCGCCCTCGCCCTCGCTCGGCGTCACCACGGCGGTGATCGGCAATTGCGGCTTCGGCATCGTGCCGGCGCCGCCTTCGGTGCGCGATCTGGTGATCCGCAACCTCTCGGTCGTCGAGGGCATGGATCTCGAATCGCTGCGCTCCGGCATCGCCTGGGATTTCGAGAGCTTCAGCGACTACATGGGCATGCTGCGCCGGCGCGGCGCCTATGCGAACCTCGCCGTGCTGGCCGGCCATTCGACCATCCGCACCGCGGTGATGGGCGAAGACGCCTCGCAACGCGCGGAAGCGACGCCCGAAGAGCTCGCGCACATGAAGGCGCTGGTCGCCGACGCCATGGCCAACGGCGCGATTGGGCTCGGCGCTTCCTACTCGCTCAACCATTCGGGCTACGGCGGCGTGCCGATGCCGTCGACCATCGCGCCGATGTCGGAGCTCGACGCGCTGGTCGGCGCCATGGGTCCGCGCGGTAGGGGCGTGATCGCCATCGCCTCCGGCGTGAAGACACCGCAGGAGCTCGAGCCGATGGCCGCCAGGCACGGCCGCCCGTTCTTCCAGGGCACCGGCATGGCGATGCACAACGAGCAGGAGCCGCAGCGCGCGCTGCGCCTGTTCGACGACTGCGCCGCCGCGCTGCACCGCGGCAACGGGCTCTACATCCAGATCCCCTGCCAACCGTTGTCGTTCGATTTCACGATGGCAAACGCCTATCCGTTCTACAGCCATTCGGCCTTCGATCCGATCAAGGCCTACTCGCCCGACCAATTGAAGGCCGTGTTCCGCGATCCGTCGTGGCGCGCCAAGTTCCGCGAGAATGCGAAGAACCCGCGCCCCGGCATGATCTTCCAGGGCAACTGGGACCGCGTCATGGTCGCAGTCGCGCACAAGCAATCGAACGCGCGCTACGTCAACCGCTATGCCGCCGAGATCGCCGCGACCGAGCATCGCGATCCACTCGACGTCGTGCTCGACCTCGCCCTCGACGAGAATCTCGAGACCGCCTTCCTCGGCCGCTTCCTCAATGTCGGCGACGACGGCGTCGCCCGGCTGCTGAAGCACGAGGCCGGCGTGGTGGCGCTGTCCGACGCCGGCGCGCATCTCATCTACATGTGCGATGCAGGCTTCGGCCTGCATTTCCTGGCGCACTGGGTGCGCGAGCGCGGCGATTTCGATATCGCCGAAGGCATGCGCCGCCTGACCAGCCACCCGGCCGACCTTTACGGCATCCGCGACCGCGGCCGCCTGGTAGTCGGTGCCCACGCCGACATGCTGCTGTTCGATCCCGCGACGGTCGGCATCAGCCCGGCCGAGAGGGTCGCCGACCTGCCCGGCGGCGGCCGCCGCACCATCCGCCGCCCGATCGGCGTAAGTGCCGTGTTCTGCAACGGGGTGAAGACTTTCGACGGCAAGAACTATGTCCAGCACGCCAAGGGGCCCGGCCACGTGCTCGACAAGTTCAACCCATCGCAAGGGCGCCACGCGGCAGCAATCGCCGCGCAATGAGGCCACGGCCGCAGTAGCCCCCTCCACGTCGGCGGTCTAAGCTGGTGCCAACCAATTCGCCTGGGAGGGCGCCATGACGGTCATGAAAATCAGCAGCCGGAATCTGCCGGCCTTGCATCGCCGCAGCCTGGTCAAAGGCGGCATGGCGGGCATTCTCGCCAGCGGGCTGGCGCCGGCCTTCGCGCGCGCCGAACCGAAGAAGCTGGTGATGGCGCACCTCAACTCGATCCCGGAGTCGGCTGCCATCGCCTTCGACTGGCAGGCGCAGGAGGTGCGCAAGCGCTCGAACGGCGAGCTCGACATGCAGTTCTTCGGCGGGACGCTCCTCAACAAGGAGCTCGAGATCATGAACGCTGTGAAGTCGGGCAACATCGCCATGGGCAATCCCGGCGGCGCCGCCGCCACGGTGTTCCCCGAGATGGGCGTGTTCCTGGTGCCGTA
>JAXMCO010000022.1:0-50653 GCA_046349335.1 Reyranellaceae bacterium | reverse complement strand
TCCGTTCCGGGTCGGCGGAGCCATACTCCGCGCCAGGCACTTTCCTCCACGTACCAGACCGCGCCCGGCGGCGATTCGTGTCCGATCTGGTCGATGAATTTCGGGCCGATGTTCCTGCTGAAGTAGCGGACGCCCCGTTCAGTCAGCCGTCCGATCGGCCACGAGCGCGTGTCCAATGGCCGGCCCGTGTCGGCAACGGTCGCGAACTCGAAAAACGCATACACGACCGGGACCTGGACGAACAGAATCGAGGCCGCGACGCATACGGCGACGGCTGGCCATCGACAATGACCGGCCGGCCGAACCGATTCCATATATAAAATCGCCAGAAGAGCGAAGAAGCTCGCCGGGACCGAAAGTCGCGAGAGATCCCACGCGACAAGGAGGATCGACAGCGACACGAACGAAGCCCCTGCCAGCACGGCCGTGTCGATCCACCGTCGGCGTATCGCACCGTACACAGCCACCATGACCATCGCGGGCAGCGTGCTGAACACGATTCCGATGGTGGTGTTGATCGCATTGTGCCGGATCTTCCAGATCATCATTTCGAGATTCGACAGGAAGGTCTGACCGAAGTGCCATCGGACGAACTGCGCCTTGTCTCCTTCGGACATGGCAGTCGCCATCACCCTGATCTCGGTCGTTTCGGGGGACACGCCGAAATAGATCAGCGCGGTGCTGACCAGGGGCGAGAGCAAGAGGGCGATACGGCCCGCGCTCGTGCGCTCCCACGCGACGACCATGGCGAGTGGCATCCAGCAGAAGATGAAGGCTTCGTGCACGAACGGGCCGACCAGCCCGGCGAAGGCAACCACGATCCACCGGTCGCGGACAAAGCCGACAGCGGCAATCAAGACCAAGAGATAGTCGTAGAGGTCGAGGAAACCCGCATCGTGGGCCACGACAGGGACGAACTGGGACGTCAGGAAAACCGCGAGCAAGCCCAGCAACAGATAGTCGCGCCGCCGGCGTTCGAGCACGATCGTCCAGGCGAAGAGGCACGCCAGGAAGACGACCACCAGCACCGTATAAGCGATCGTCACCGCATGTCTCACCGCGGCAATTTCGCGTTGATCGATGAACCACGAGACGATCTCGCCCGCCAGGCCGCGCCGGATGAGGCCGTCGCTATAGCTCACAAGGTAGAAGATCGTCGCATAGAGCTTGACCTCGTGCTCGGCCGCGCGGAAGTAGGCGATGGCCGCCAAGCCGAGGAGCAGCGCGACAGCGAGAGCGCGCGCGACAGCAGCCTTACCACCGCCTTCGGTGAGACCCAGGGAGTGGGCCGCAGAACCCGCCATCCCGATCGGGCTGTTCATGGTCGATCCAGTTCGTCGCGGAAGATTTCGGCTCAGACGCGAGCGAGCGCGATCACGATATTCCCGCCTTCGTCGCATTCAGCGCGGGCGCCGGGCGGGACGACACAGGTGGCGTCGTACTCCTCGACGATCAGCGGGCCGGCGCGGCTGGCCGAAAGATCGGCGCGACTCAGCACCGGCGTATCGAGCCAGCCGTGCTTGTCGCCGAACCACGCCTTGCGCGTGCTCGGCGCGACCGCGGCTGCGCGGCTCGGCGCGGCGCGTTGCAGGGCGCCGCCGTCATCGCGCAGGCCGATGCCGACGAGCTGGATGGCCACCAGCTCGACCGGCTCCTCGGGACCTGCACGATGGCCGTAGGTGCGCTCGTGCTCCTCGCCGAACGCCGCTTCGAGATGCTTCAGCATCGCCGCGTCGATCGGCCCGTCCGGCACCGGCACCGTGAGCTCGTAGCTCTGGCCCTTGTAGTGCAGCGCCGCCGAGCGGCGCAGCCGCGCCGTCGCCCCGGTGAAACCTTCAGCCGCGAGCTGCTCGCTCGCCTGGCGCGCCATCGCCAGCCACGCCGCATCGATCTCGCCGGCATCGGACTGGCGCAGCAGCCGGCGGAAGGTCCTGGCGTAGTGGTGCTCGACGTCGGCATAAAGCAGGCCGAAGGACGAGAACAGGCCCGCCGATGGTGGCACGACCACTCGGTCGATGCCGAGCTCGGCCGCCATGCCGGCGGCGAACAAAGGTCCGTTGCCGCCGAAGGCGAACAGCGAGAACTCGCGCGGATCGCGGCCGCGCTCGGTCGACACCGCCTTGATGGCGCGGATCATGTTGGACGCGACGATCAGGTGGGCACCATAAGCCGCCCGCTCGATCGGCATGCCGAGCGGACCGGCGATCTTCTCGGCGAAGGCCCGGCGTGCCTTCTCGGCATCGAGCTTGAGCGCACCGCCGACCAAATGCGCCGGGTTGATGTAGCCCAGCAGCACATTGGCGTCGGTGATGGTGGGCACCGTGCCGCCCTGGCCATAGCACACCGGCCCGGGCGAAGCGCCGGCGCTCTCCGGCCCGGCCTGCAGCGCGCCGCCGGCGTCGATCCAGATATGCGAGCCGCCGCCCGCGCCCACTTCGGCGAGGTCGATCGCCGGCACCTTCAGCGTATAGCCGGCGCCCGTCAGCAGCCGCGAGCCGATCATGATGCCGGCGCCGACGGCATATTCCTGGGCGCGCGCCACCTGGCCGTCCTCGACCATCGAGGCCTTGGCCGTCGTGCCGCCCATGTCGAAGGTGATGATCTTGCCGAGGTCCATGGCTCGGGCGAGCGCCTGGGCGCCGACCACACCACCGGCCGGCCCCGATTCGATGATGTTCATCGGCCGCTCGGCCGCCGCCGCATCGGTGGTCAATCCGCCGTTCGACTGCATCAGCAGCAGGCGCGCCGGGATGCCGGCGGCGTCGAGCCCCTTGCGCAGCGCCCGCAGGTAGGTCGCGACGATCGGCATGACATAGGCGTTGATCACGGTCGTCGAGGTGCGCTCGTACTCCTTGATCTCGGGCAGCACCTCGAACGACAGGCTTTTAGGCAGATGCGGCACCTTGCGCTCGAGGATCGCCTTCAGCATCGCCTCGTGCGCGGGGTTGGCGAAAGAGTTCAGCAAGCAGACGGCGATCGCCTCGACGCCCTCGCCCAGCAGCGCATCGACGGCGCGCTCGGCATCGGCCGGATCCAGCGCCCGCTCGACATGACCCCGATGATCGATGCGCTCGTCGACCACCTTGCGCAGGTAGCGCTCGACCAGGGGTGCAGGCTTGGTCCAGCCGAGATCGTAGAGCTTGGGCATGCGCAAGGTGCGGATTTCCAGCACGTCGCGAAAGCCCTTGGTGGTGATCAGGCCGACTCGCGCGCCCTTGTGCTCGAGGATGGCGTTGGAGGCGACAGTGGTGCCGTGGCGAATTTCCTCGATCGCCGTGCCGCCGAGACCGGCCTCGGCAAAGACTTCGCCCAGCCCGTCGACGATCGCCTGGGCGTAGTTGCCGACACTCGACGAGATTTTCTTGGTGTGCACGGTGCCGTCGGAGCCGAGCAGCACGATATCCGTGAAGGTGCCGCCGATGTCTACACCGGCGCGATAGCTTACGGGCATCGGGTCTACTCCGCGGCGCGGCGCAGAGCCGTCTCGGGATCGTCGCGCTGGACTTTCGGCACGTCGCGCCAGCCGCGCGCGCGGCGAATCTCGTCGCGCCGTCGCACCGTCGCGGTGGCATCGACCGCCCATGTCGCGAGGTCGATGACGACACCGTAGTCGGCCAGCGCCTTCGCTGGCGACAGCAGCTCGTTGCGGACGTCGCGCAGCACCGCAGCCGGATCGCGCTCCAGCGGATCGCCCCAGCCGCCGGCGCCGGCCAGGATGTGGCGGAACACCTCTCCGTGCTTGATCGTCATGGTGAGCTTGGACGGCAGCAGGCGATTCTCGCCGTCGGGATCGAGCCGGTTCTCGGACGGCGCGCCGGGGCTGCCGCCATAGAGGCCGAACGGCCGATGATCGCGTCGGTCGGAGCGGACCTGCAGCATGCCCTCGCCCTCGAGGAAGCGGTAGTCGCGCAGGAACGGCACGCCGCCGCGGTACTTGCCGGCGCCGGCGCGGTCGGCGACGAATTCGTAGGCGGTGAGCTGGATCGGCTGCTCGGCCTCGGTGACCTCGATCGAATGGGAGGCCATGTTGGCGAACATGTGCGAATTGCCGTCGAGTCCGTCGGCCCATGGCCGCGCGCCCCAGGCGCCGCAGGTGAAGTCGACATAGACGAACGGCTTGCGGGCCTCGTCGTAGCCGCCGATCGAGATGCCGGTGTTGCCGCCGTCGCCCGCCGCCTTGACCTTGTCCGGCAACATCATGGCGAGCGCGCCGAACATGCAATCGACCATGCGAAAGCCGGTCAGGCCGCGCGCCGCGCAGGCCGCCGGCAGCACGCCGTTGCCGACCGTGCCGGGCGGGCAGATTACCTCGATGGCGCGGAACACACCCTCGTTGTTGGGAATGCCGGGCGGCAGCACCGAGCGCACGCCGCAATAGGAGGCCGCCTTGGTGAAGGAGAGCGTGTTGTTGATGGCGCCCTTGACCTGCTTGTTAGTGCCCGTCCAGTCGATCACCATGTGGCCGCCCGTCTTGCGGATGGTCACGAACAGCCGGATCGGCTTGCCGTAATCGACCCCATCGTCGTCGATCCAATCCTCGAAGCTCCATTCGCCGTCGGGCAGATCGGCGATCGCCGCGCGGGTCAACCGCTCGGCATAGTCGATGACCTCCTTCAGGTAGAGCTTGGTCTGCTCCGGCCCGTAGCGGCCCACCAGTTCGGCGAACTGCTTCTCGCCGATGTGGCAGGCGGCGAGCTGGGCGCGCAGGTCGCCCATGAGCTGGACCGGCAGGCGGACGTTCTTCTCGAGGAACGTCATGATGGTCTTGTTGAGCTTGCCGGCCTCGTAGAGCTTCATCGGCGCGATGCGCAGGCCCTCGGCATAGATCTCGGTCGAATCGGAGGCATTGGAGCCGGCGACGCGGCCACCGACATCGATGTGGTGGCAGACCGTGCAGGCGAAGGCGAGCCTTTCGCCCTCGTGATAGAGCGGCTTCATGACGAAGATATCGGGCAAGTGCATGCCGCCGTCGAACGGATCGTTCATGATGAAGACGTCGCCCGGCGCCATGTCGTCCTTGAAATGACGCATGATGGCTTCCATCGCCGTCGGCACCGATCCGAGATGGCCCGGCAGGGTCAGGCCCTGCGCCGCGAGCTTGCCGTCGGCATCGGCAAAGCCCGTGGAATAGTCCATGTTGTCCTTGAGCACGCCCGAGTAGGTGGTGCGGAACACGGTGAGGGCCATCTCGTCGGCAATCGAGAAAATGGCGTTCTTGAACAGCTCGAGCGCGATCGGATCGTGACTGGGCGAATCGTGAATGGGGGCCACCGGCAAATTCCTCTTCGGTCGCCATTTCACTGCAAGTCGCGCGCCACTGGCAAGGAGTCCCTCCCCACGGCCTTCATGTGCCTCCCCCGTCGTCGGGGGAGGTGGCCCGAAGGGCCGGAGGGGGAGAGCCTCAGTAGAGATTTCTCCGATCCCGACGTCGGAATCGGAAAGCCCCGGTCTGCGGCCTTCCCCCTCCGCCCCGTATGACGGGGCACCTCCCCCGATGACGGGGGAGGGACCTGAGATGTGGTCATTCCCCTAACAGCGCAGTTCGAGAGGAGAACGAAGGGCGCGCTCATGGTTGACGACCTGTCTCCACGCCGGCCGATCCGAAGGTCGCATTCCATTCGCATGTCGGCTGCCAAGCATGGAATACTGACAGCAACGCCATGCCTCTGCTTGCCCCATGAAACGCGCGGTGCTCGCCAGCCTGATCGGGGCGACGCTCGAATGGTACGATTTCATCTTGTATGGCGTCGTTGCGGGCATCGTTTTCAATCGGCTGTTCTTCCCCCCAGACGACCTGTTCGTCGGTACCATGCTGGCCTACGCCACCTTTGCCGTCGGGTTCCTCGCACGCCCGCTGGGAGGGATCGTCTGCGGGCACTTCGGGGACCGGATCGGTCGCAAGAGCATGCTCGTGCTCACCATGATGATCATGGGCATCTCGACCGTGGCGATCGGTCTGCTTCCGACCTACGAGCAGATCGGCCTGGCCGCGCCGCTTCTGCTGCTGGCGCTGCGCGTGCTGCAGGGCATCGCCCTCGGCGGCGAGTGGGGCGGCGGCGTGCTGATGGCATACGAATACGCGCCGCCGCACCGGCGCGGGCTCTATGCGAGCCTTCCTCAGATCGGTCTCGCCATCGGCCTGTGCTTGGCGTCGGGCCTCGTCGGGCTCATGTCGAACGCGCTGACGGATGCCCAGTTCCTGGCCTGGGGCTGGCGCGTCGGCTTCATTGCCAGCCTCGCCCTCGTGGCGGTCGGCCTTTATGCCCGGCTCGCCGTCGCCGAGACACCGGCGTTCGTGGTCGCCAGGGCGAGCCGATCGGCGATCGAGGCTCCGCTCCTCGCGCTGCTCAGGAACCATCCTGGGAGCATCGTGCTCGGCATGGGCGCGCGCTACGTCGAAGGCGTGTTCTTCAACGTCTTCGCGGTCTTCTCCATCGGCTACCTGGCGAACGTGATCGGCTTTCCGCGCACGGCGGCCCTGTGGGCCGTGTCGATCGCGGCGTTGACCCTGGTGGTCACGCTCCCGTTGTTCGGCGCCTTGTCGGACCGGATCGGCCGACCCAAGACCTATGCCATCGGCTCGCTTCTTCTCGGCATCTGCGCCTTCCCGGCCTTCATGGCCTTCCAGACCGGCGATACCGCCACGATCTATGCCGCGATGACCATCGCCTTCGGCATCGTCTACGCCCTGTGCTACGGGCCAGAGGCAGCCCTGTTCTCCGACTTGTTCCCGACCGGCGTTCGCTACACGGGCGTTTCCTTCGTCTACCAGGTCTCCGGCGTGTTCGCGTCCGGCATCACGCCCCTGGTTGCGGCCTACCTGCTCGAGGTCGGCAACCAGACGCCCTGGCTCATCTGCGGCTATGTCGCCTTCGCGGCACTGATCAGCATGATCTCGACCCTGGCGATCGACCGACGCCGATCGCCGACCGAAGCGCCGGCCCGTCAAGCCGGCCCGACCTCGACCGCCGTATCGTTGTAGCAGGCACCGTTCGCGAGATCGGCCCGCTGGTCGGACGAGACCAGGGCCGAGATCGTCTGGCCGGTGCGGCTGGTCGACAGCCAGGCGCCCTTCTCGCTGGCGACGACGCCCGGTGGAACATCGTCGGTCACCTCGAGCGGCAGGATCACCTCGCCGAGATCGTTCCACACCCTCACCTCGGCACCGGAAGCGAGATGGCGCGCCGCCGCGTCCCGGGGATTCATGCGCAGCTTGGGCGCCGTGCGCGACGCTGCTTGGTCACCGAACGTCGAGGAGATACGCTTGTCGGACGCCGGCGAGATCAGCATCAACGGATGTGCGGCCTCGCGCGGCCGCCAGTCGGGCAGCAAGGCCGCCGCACCCCATCGCTCCGCCAGCGCCTCCGACCGAAGCTCGATGCGGCCCGACGGCGTCGCCGGAAGGACGTTGTCGAACAGCACCATCGGCTTGCCATCGGCGCCCGTCATCTGCAGCGCCTTGTCGGTCGGTATTTCGCTCGGTCGCAGCCCCGCGAGCCGCCGATCGGCGGCATCGACGGCGTCGTCCATCAGCTCGGCATCGGTCGCCTTGAAGCATGGCTCGTCGAAGCCGAAACGCGCCGCCAGCCGACGGAAGATCTCGGTGTTGGGCAGCGCCTCGTCGATCGGCGCAATCACCGGCTCGGCACGCTGCAGCCAGTGATGGCCATACGCGGGATAGAGGTCGGCGTGCTCGAAGTTGCTCGCCGCCGGCAGCACGATGTCGCAGTAGTGCATGCTCTCGGTGAGGGCGAGCTCGATGCCGACCGAGAACACGTCGGAACGGGCGAGGCCGCGCCGCAGCCGATTCTGATCCGGATGCACGACGATGGGGTTGTGGTTGTAGATGAAAAGCGCGCGCAGCGGCGGATCGATATCGTCCTCGGCGAGATGGCGTCCGATATCATTGATCACCAGAGTGCGGGTGCCCGGCGGCGCAAGGTCGGGCCGCTGAAGCTTCGCCGGCGTCTTGGGAAAGGAATTGCCGGCACCCAGCACGATGCCGCTGCCCTTGCCCAGCCGGCCGAGCAGCGCCGGCAGGGCGATCGCAGCCCGAATGCCGCTGCCGCCGTTGCGGCCGCGTTCCAGCCCGTTGCCGACCGACAGGACGAGCGGATCGGACTCGGCGAGCCAGCGCGCGAAGGCCAGGATGTCGTCCTCGCGCAATCCGCATTCGGCGGCCGCCCGCGCCGCCGGCCATTGCCGGGCACGCGCCATGAACTCGTCGAAGCCCAAGACGTGCCGGGCGATGAAGGCGGCATCGAGCACGCCCTTACGCTCCAGCTCGGCGGCGACCGACCAGGCGAGCAGGACGTCGGTGCCGGGCAGCACGGCGAGGTGAAGGTCGGCCTGCTCGGCGATCTTGCTGCGCATCGGATCGACGACCACGAGGCGCCCGCCGGCGCGCTTGGCGCGGCGGGCGCCTCGCACGACATGGAGGTTGCTGACGGTGGCGTTGTTGCCCCACACGACGACGAGCTTGGCGTGCTCGGTGAATTCGGGCGGGCAGCCGGCGACGGCGCCGTAGGTGCCCGCCCAGGCCTGGCTGCGCACGCCGCCGCACAGCGCGACACGAAAGAGCTGCGTGGCGCCCAGCTTATGGAAGAAGCGGGACGACATGCTGTCGCCGGCGAGAAAGCCGTGCGGGCCGGCGTAGTTCAGCGGCGCCACCGCCTGCGGCCCCCAACGCTCGACGACGGCGCTCACCCGCGCGTGAATCTCGTCGAGCGCCGCCTGCCACGAGATGCGCTCGAACCGGCCGGAGCCCTTGGGTCCGACGCGGCGCAACGGATGGGTGAGACGCTGCGGGCCGTGCACGAACGTCGCCATGTCGTGCGCGACCTTGTTGCAGATCACCCCGGCGGTGTAGGGCAGCGCTTCCGAGCCGCGCACCTTGACAACCCGGCCATCCTCGACACTGACCGTGAGGCTGCAGGTATCGGGGCAATCCAGGGTGCAGACGCTGGCGCGTTCGATGACGGACATGGTTTCCTCCGGGGCGCTCTGCTGGGATGTCGCCGCTCTCCGCCTCTCACTGTAGGCCGGACCGGGCGGAATTTCGCCTCCCCGAAGCGCCTGTCCGGCCGTGCGGAGGAGGAGATCCCGAGCGGCGGCGCGCGAGGCGGTCGCATTTCCGAGCCGCCCCACCGATGCGACGGTGACACCGCGCCCCTGTCGCCTAGAGTTCGATCAGGTGCGCGCGTCCCGCGCGCGCTTCCGCGATCGCCGCGAGGTCGAATGTCGAATTCCCTGAGACGTTGCCCCAAGGTCCTGTTCCGGTGATTGGAATTCCCTGTTCCGGTGACAGAATTTCCCTGTTCAAATTCCCTGTTCCGCTCCGCCCAACAGCCACGAAAGCCTTGCAAATCGGCACTTTATCCGATTCATCGCATTTTTGGAATCGGCGGAGCGCCGCGCACCCTTCGAGTGAGGTGGCAAGAAAGGCGATCCGGGTTGGCGCAGATCCGAAGTGGACGGGCCTGTCCAATCGATTGGAGAGCACCGTGAAATGTCCCCGCTCCGACGCCGGAGACGCTATCGTATCGTGATGTAGTTCAGCGAGGGAGCAGAACGTGAAGGTAGGATTCATCGGCGTCGGCAACATGGGGGGCCCGATGTGCCGCAACATCGTCAAGCGCAGCAATCATCAGGTGACGGTGTTCGACCTCAACGCCAGCGCCGTGAAGGCCTGCACCGATCTCGGCGCCACGGCGGGTCGGTCGATCGCGGACGCGACCAGCGGCGCGGACGTCGTGATGACGTCGCTGCCGATGCCCAAGGACGTCGAGGCCGTCGCCCTGGGCAACAACGGCATCCTGGCCAGCATCAAGCCGGGGCAGACCTATATCGACCTCAGCACCAACGCCCCGTCGATGGTGCAGAAGATCGGCGCGGCGATGGCAGCCAAGGGCATCGCCATGCTCGACGCGCCGGTAAGCGGCGGCACCACCGGCGCCGAGGCCGCGACCATCGCCATCATGGTGGGCGGCGACAAGAAGGTGTTCGACGATGCCTTGCCGGTGCTGCAGTCGTTCAGCGCCAATGTGATCCATATGGGTGGGCTGGGCACCGGCACGGTGGCCAAGCTGGTCAACAACATGCTGTCGTTCTGCAACCTCGCCGCCCTCACCGAAGGAATGATGCTGGGCACCAAGTACGGGCTCGACCCCGACAAGCTGATCCAGGTCATCGCGAGCTCGAGCGGCAACTCGAACTCGATCAGGAACTTCACCTTGCGCGCGCTGCCGGGCAATTACTCCCCGCCCTCCTTCGCCCTCGATCTCGCCTACAAGGACCTGCACCTCGCCCTCGAGCTCGGCGACGAGCTCGGCGTGCCGTTGCCGCAGGGCTCGTCGACGCACAATCTCCAGCGCCTGGCGCGCGGCATGGGCTTCGGCGGCGATGACAGCACCTCCGTCCTGCGCGTCTACGAGACGATGCTGAAACACAAGGTCAAGCCGTGACCGACCCTAGACCAGCGCGATCGGGCGCACGGGGCAGCCGGTCGCGCCCTTGAATTTCGTTGCCAGCAGGATGAAGCAGAAGCTCGCGATCCGATCGCGCGCGAGCTCCTCGAGCGCGAGGTTCTCGATCAGGTGGACGCCCGATTCGACCAGAACGTGCTGATGCACCGCCATCGCGGCGCCGCGGTCCGGGTTGGGCAGCACCTCGACCGCCATATTGTCGCAACCGATCGCGACGACGTCGCGGCTGGTCAGCCAGCGGGCAGCGGGCACGTCGATTCCGGGCTCGCCCGACAGATACCGGTCGTTGTTGACGCCGAACAAGCGGCCCCAGCCGGTGCGGATCAGCACGATATCGCCGGCCTGGATCGCCACGCCGGCCGCATCGGCGGCCCGCGCCAGATCGTCCGGCGCAACGACGCGGCCCGGCTCGAGGAAGGCGCCGCCATCCAATCCGGAAACGTCGAGCAGCACGCCGCGACTGATCATCGGCGGCATGTGCTCGATGCCGAGACGGTCGAGCCCCCAATCGGTCACCACGTCGTCGGCATTCAGCCCGTTGTAGAGCTTGCCGCCGATGCTGAAATGGCCGAGCGCGTCGATATGCGTGCCGACATGCATCGTCATCTCGACACGCTCGACGTTCGAGCCGGCGTCGTTGGTGGCACCGGCCAACCGGCGCCGCTTGATCGAATCGCGCCAGGATGCCCAGATCGACTGAAGGAACGGCGTCTGGTTCGGCATCAGGAACGGCGCCTTGGGGCTGATCTCGTGGCTGAGATCGTAGAGGGCGCCGGTCTGGATCGAGCGCAACGCCGAGAGCCGCCGTTCGGGCGTCAGCAAGTTCCCCGCGCCCAACTGGTCGTCCCGTCCCCAGCGGGAATGGCCGTTCAGGACCTCGTTCATATCGTCGCTCCGTTCATCGACCGCCGCATCGCAATCGAGCAAGATGTTCCACGAAACGACGTGAGCAGCCAAGCGGCACGACTGGCGGGAGACGAGACATGACAGGCGACGTAAAGCGGCTGGGCGCCGCCGAGTTGAAGAGGCAACTGCATGACGGTGGCGAGATCGCGCTGCTCGACGCCCGTGAGGAAGGGGTCTTTCACGCGCGCCATCTGCTGCTGGCCTCCTGTGTGCCGCTCGGCCGCCTCGAACTGCTGGTCGACGACCTGGTGCCGCGGCGCGGCGCCCGAATCGTCTGGTGCGACGATGGTGACGGGGGCGGCGACGGATCGGCGCTGCGCGCCGCCCGACGCATGAGCGCGCTCGGCTACAGCGATGTCGCGGTGCTGGAGGGCGGCATCGCCGCCTGGGAAGCGGCCGGCTACCGCCTCTATAGCGGCGTTCACGTGCCGAGCAAGGCGTTCGCCGAGGTCGTCGAGCACGAGGCTGGCACGCCGTGGATTTCCGCGACCGACCTGAAGGCACTGATCGACCGCGGCGCCGATATCGCGATCTTCGACAGCCGCTCCTATGAAGAGTATCACAACAACAGCATTCCGACCGCCATCAGCGTGCCAGGGGCGGAGCTGGTCTACCGCTTCGCCGACCTGGTGCCCTCGCCCGACACGACGGTGATCGTCAATTGCGGCGGCCGCACCCGCAGCATCATCGGCGCGCAGGCGCTGCGCAACGCCGGTGTCGGCAACAAGGTCATGTCGTTGAAGGACGGCACGATGGCTTGGCACCTGGCCGGGTTCGAGGTCGTGAAGGGTGCGACGCGACGGCCGGCGGACGTGTCGGAGGCCGGACGCCGAGTGGCCCTGGACGCCGCGTCGCGGGTCGCCGCACGCTGCGCCATCCAGCGGATCGACAAGGCGACGCTCGCCGCTTGGCGGGGCGAAGCCGGCCAGCGCACCCTCTACCTGCTCGACGTCCGCACGCCCGAGGAATACCGCGCCGGGCATCTCACCGGAGCGCGCTCGGCGCCGGGCGGGCAGCTCGTGCAGGAAACCGATGCCCACATCGCCACCTGGAACGCCCGCGTGGTGCTGGTCGACGACAACGGCGTGCGCGCGACGATGACCGCCTCGTGGCTGAAGCAGATGGGTTTTGGCGACGTGGCGGTGCTGGCCGACGACGGATCGGGCGGCGATTGGACGAGCGGCGCGCATGTGCCGCGCGTGCTCGGGCTCGACGCCGCCGCCGAGGCGGGCGCGGGCATCGCGCCGGCCGCCTTGCGCGAGGGCCTGGCCGCCGGACGCATGGCCGTCATTGATCTCGACACCAGCCGGACCTATGCCCAGGGCCACATTCCAGGCGCCTGGTTTGCGATCCGCAGCCGCCTCGCCCAGGACCTGGCAAAGCTGCCGAAGGCCGAAGCAATCGTGCTGACCTCGCCGGATGGCGCCTTGGCCCGGCTGGCGGCCAACGATCTGGCTGCCGCCGCTGCCACGGGCGCGACGACGGCCGCGCCGATCCTGGTTCTGGAGGGCGGCACCGAGGCCTGGACGAAGGCCGGCATGCCAATCGAGACCGGGGCGAGCCATATGGCCAGCGAGCCGGTCGATGTCGTGCTCTCGGCGCGCGAGCGCGGCGTGGGCCGCGAGGAAGCGATGCGCGAGTACCTCGCCTGGGAGATAGACCTCGTCAATCAAATGGCGAAGGACGACGACCAGCGCTTCCGCGTGGTCGCGGGGTGATTGGCGCCGCGAACGTGCCGGCGCTGGTCATACGGGAAGTTTGATGCATGAAGTGCCGTCGCCGCGAGCGAGGCCGCGGGCACGCGGCATACCCGCTCCGGATAGTCGGTCAACCTGATCCCCGATAGCCCTTGATGCGCTGGCTCGCATGACGGCGATCCTTGGCAGCGCAGCCGGCGACATGCGGCCAACCAGCGCCGGGCCAGTGAAGTACCCGCTCCATGTCGCGAGCCCGCGCACGACGCGCTGCACGCCTGCCGGCACCTTCTCGTTTCAGCGCGTGCCCGACGCGAACTGGTACGTCACCATGAGCACCAAATGGAATGGCCCGTCGGGCGGCGAAGGCAGCTCGATGATGCGGCGCGTCTCGTTGAGCGGCGGCCGGACCGCGACGGTCACGCTGCCCTGAGCGACGGCCGACGGCTTACACAAGTCGCTGCATCATCCCGGTGCAAGTGTTGTTGGGCCCGTAGAAGCGCCAGCTCAGGATACGGCTCATCGGGTCGACCCTGACGGCGATGCGGCAGGCCGACGAGGAAGCGGCAACATCCGGGATCGCCATCGCGACCGGCGCGCTGCCGACCGAACCGGCGGCGAGCCCGGTGTCCCCCGTGCCGTAGGGCTGCGCATCGCGCCAGATGTAGGTGGTGCCGCCGTCGTCGCCCGGCACCGATCCCTCGGGCGGCCCCCAGCGATCGATCAGGCTGCCGATCGGCTTGCCCTGGTACAGCGGATAGGCGCGATCGGCCGCCTGCTGTGAGGTCGCCGCGCACCCAGCCAGGGCCAGAAGGGCCGCGCTCACGAGCCAGCGTCGCATTGGAATCCCTCCCCGCTCCCCTTGAACGGAGGCGACCCTATCAAGCCGCCCCACTCCCGGAAAGCGCCACGCTTCGATCCGACCGCGATCCCGACGATGTTCTCCAAGTCGAACAGGAGCACAGCACAACAACGTTGAACGATTGGCTCGATGGCTCCGAGATAATCTCCTTGGGCGAGGGGATCGTCGGCCTCCGCGCCTACGGACCGAATTTTTCCGTCTGCGAATGCCCTGTTCGGGAAGAGGCATGGTCTCCTCGAAGAAGCCGATGCGTTCGACGCGCCGCGCGTCGATAATGGGCAGGCATGAGCTCCATCATCCTATCGCCCGGCAATGTTCCGCTCGCCCACTGGCGCGACATTTATCGTGGCGCCTCGGCGTCGTTGTCGCCCGAGGCCTACGACGCCATCGAGGTCTCGGCGCAGGCGGTCGCCGCAATCCTGGCCAAGGGGCAGCCGGTCTACGGCATCAACACCGGCTTCGGGAAGCTCGCCAACGTGCGTATCGAGGCTGCCGACCTCGCCACCTTGCAGCGCAACATCGTGCTGTCGCACGCGGCCGGCGCCGGCGCGGCCATGCCCGTCGCCGTCGCGCGCCTGATGATGGCGCTCAAGATGGCGAGCCTCGCGCAAGGGGCGTCGGGTGTGCATGCCGCGACGGTGCGCCTGCTCGAGGCGCTGCTCGCCAAGGGCCTGACTCCTGTCGTGCCCTGCCAGGGGTCGGTCGGGGCATCGGGCGACCTGGCGCCGCTTGCGCACATGAGCGCGGCGATGATCGGCGTCGGCCACATGGCCGTGGCCGACAGGATCGTGCCGGCCGCGCAAGCCCTGGCAGAGGCTGGGCTCGCGCCCCTGCAGCTCGGCGCCAAGGAGGGGCTGGCGCTGCTCAACGGCACGCAATTCTCGACGGCCTATGCCCTCGCCGGCCTGTTCGAGGCCGAGAACCTGTTCGGCGCGGCGCTGGTGACCGGCGCGCTGTCGACCGACGCGGCGCGCGGCTCCGATGCGCCGTTCGATCCGCGCATCCATCGCCTGCGCCGGCACAAGGGTCAGATCGCTGCGGCGGAGGCTTTGCGCCGGCTGATGGCCGGCTCGGCGATCCGCGCCTCTCACCTGACAGGCGACGAGCGCATCCAGGATCCCTACTGCCTGCGCTGCCAGCCGCAGGTCATGGGCGCGGCGCTCGACATCCTGGGTCAGGCGGCCGACACGCTCGAGACCGAGGCCAACGGCGTCACCGACAATCCATTGATCTTCGCCGAGAGCGGGGAAGCGCTGTCGGGTGGCAATTTCCACGCCGAGCCGGTGGCTTTCGCCGCCGACATCATGGCGCTCGCCATCTGCGAGATCGGCTCGCTGGCCGAGCGCCGCATCGCCATGCTGGTCGATCCGTCGCTGTCGGGGCTGCCGGCCTTCCTCACCGCGCATCCCGGCCTCAACTCGGGCTTCATGATCCCGCAGGTCACGGCGGCAGCCCTCGTCTCGGAGAACAAGCAACGCGCCCATCCGGCCAGCGTCGATTCCATTCCAACCTCGGCCAACCAGGAGGACCATGTCTCGATGGCCGCGCACGGGGCGCGCCGCCTGCTCGACATGACCGCCAACGCCTGCACCGTCGTCGGCATCGAGCTGCTGGCGGCGGCGCAGGGCTGCGACTTCCTGCGGCCGCTGACGTCGAGCCCGCCGCTCGAAGCAGTGCGCGCCCTGCTCCGCGCCGACGTGCCGCATCTCGACGAGGATCGGCACTTGCATCCCGACATCCAGGCGGCGACGGCGCTGGTCTCCAGCGGCGCGATCGTGCGCGCCGTGGGCAGCGGCCTGCTGCACACGCTCGATCGAAGAGGATCTGCATGACCCGCATCGACAATGCCCGTATCGTCCGGGCCCCGCACGGCACGACGCTCTCGGCCAAGAGCTGGCTCACCGAGGCGCCGTTGCGCATGCTGATGAACAATCTCGACCCCGACGTTGCCGAGAAGCCGGGCGAGCTGGTGGTCTATGGCGGCATCGGCCGCGCCGCGCGCGACTGGGGATGCTTCGACAGGATTGTCGCGGCGCTGCAAAAGCTCGAAGCGGACGAGACCCTGCTGGTGCAGTCGGGCAAGCCGGTCGGCGTGTTCCGCACCCATGCCGACGCGCCGCGCGTCCTGATCGCCAACTCCAACCTTGTGCCGCGCTGGGCGACCTGGGAGCATTTCAACGAGCTCGATCGCAAGGGCCTGATGATGTACGGCCAGATGACCGCCGGTTCGTGGATCTACATCGGCAGCCAGGGCATCGTGCAGGGCACCTACGAGACCTTCGTCGAGATGGCGCGCCAGCATTATGGTGGCAGCCTCGCCGGACGCTGGATCCTGACGGCCGGGCTGGGCGGCATGGGCGGCGCGCAGCCGCTTGCTGCAACCATGGCCGGCGCCTCCTGCCTCGCCATCGAATGCCGCCCGAGCAGCATCGAGTTCCGCCTGCGCACCGGCTATCTCGACGTCCAGGCCAAGGACCTCGACGATGCGCTCGCGATCATCGGCAAGGCGACGGCCGAGGGGAAGGCCGTCTCGGTGGGACTGCTCGGCAACGCCGCAGACGTGCTGCCCGAGCTGCTGCGCCGTGGTGTGAGGCCCGATTGCCTCACCGACCAGACCTCGGCGCACGATCCGGTCAACGGCTACCTGCCGCGCGGTTGGACGCTTGCCGACTGGGAGGCACGGCGGGCCAGCGACCCGGCCGGCGTCGCCAAGGCCGCCAAGCAATCGATGGCGGGCCACGTGCGCGCCATGCTGGAGTTCCACAAGCTCGGCGTGCCGACGGTCGACTACGGTAACAACCTGCGCCAGATGGCGCTCGAGGAAGGCGTCGCCGATGCCTTCAGCTTCCCGGGCTTCGTGCCGGCCTACATCCGCCCCCTGTTCTGCCGCGGCATTGGGCCGTTCCGCTGGGCCGCGCTGTCGGGCGACCCCGAGGACATCTACCGGACCGACGCCAAGGTGAAGGAGCTGTTGCCCGACAACGGCAACCTCCACACCTGGCTCGACATGGCGAGGAAGCGCATCAAGTTCCAGGGCCTGCCAGCCCGCATCTGCTGGGTCGGGCTGGGCGATCGCCATCGACTGGGTCTCGCCTTCAACGAGATGGTGGCAAAGGGCGAACTCGAGGCACCGATCGTGATCGGCCGCGACCATCTCGATTCGGGCTCGGTCGCCAGCCCCAACCGGGAGACCGAGGCCATGCGCGACGGCTCCGACGCGGTGTCCGACTGGCCGATGCTGAACGCGCTGCTGAACTGCGCCTCGGGCGCGACCTGGGTGTCGCTGCATCACGGCGGCGGCGTCGGCATGGGCTTCTCCCAGCATGCCGGCATGGTGATCGTCTGTGACGGCACGCCAGAGGCAGCCCGGCGTATCGAGCGCGTGCTATGGAATGATCCGGCGACCGGCGTGATGCGCCACGCCGATGCCGGCTACGAGGAGGCGATCGCCTGCGCCCGGGAGAAAGGTCTGATCCTGCCGAGCCTGTAGGCCCTCACTTGCCGAACCTGAACATCGAGATGTCGCGGTGGGTCTCGCCGAGCGCCATCTGGGCAAGCAGCTCGCCGATACCGGCCGAATGCTTGAAGCCGTGCCCCGAGCACGGCGAAGCGATGATGATGCGGTCGTGCTCGGGATGGCGATCGATGATGAAGCGTGCGCCGTCCACCCATGTATAAAGGCAGATCTTGCTCTTGAGGCAGACCGGCGACAGGCCGGGGAAGAACGGGCCGACATAGGTCTCGTACATGCCGCGGATTTCTTGCGCGCTCGCCGTGCGGTCGACGGTCTGCGGCGTCGCCTCGAGCTCGTACTGCTCGGTCGCGATCTTGACGCCTTCCTCGATCCCGCCGACAGCGGGGAAACCGTAGATCACCTGCGGCGCCGGCACCTGCCAGATGTAGACGGGAAAGCGCTCCGCATCGAATTGCGCATGGGCCGCTTCGTTGCGCGCGCGGAACCAGTAGAGGACCTGACGGGTGACCTTGAAGGTCGCGGCCAGGGTGGGCTCGAGGAGCTGCGGCAACCATGGTCCAGCAGATACGACCAACTGCTTGGCCTGGTACGTCCCCTTGTCCGTCGTCACTGTGACTGCACCGTCCTTCTGCCGGAACGAGGTGACGGTCTCGTTGAGATGCAGAGCCGCGCCGAGCTCCCTCGCCCGCCGGAGCTGCACCTCCAGGCAAAGCTCCGGCCGGACGAAGCCGCTGACGCGATCATGATAGGCCTCGTCACCGTCCGAGAACTCGAACGCAGGATAACGGGCACGCAGCGCCGTCGTATCGAGCAGGCTGTAGTCGAGCCCGGCATGATTGGCGGCGTTCACCGTTGCCGAGAGGAAGGCGTCGATGCCGTGGCTCAGTGCCCGGTCGCCCTTGCCGGAAATCACCAATATGCCGTTCTGCGTCAGAAGCTCGACGCCGAGCTCGGCCTCGAGCGCACGCCAGATCTCGTGCGAGCGCTGCACGAAGGCGGAATATTCCGGCCCCTCGCCGCAGGCGATGCGGGTGACGCGCGTGTCACCGTGCGTCGAGCCGAACTCGTGCGGCGGCGCATGGCGGTCGATGCCGAGCACCCGCGCACCGCGCTTGGCGAGCTGATAAGCCGCCGCCGAGCCCATCGCGCCGAGACCGAGCACGGCGACGTCGTAAGTCGAGGACATCGGAGCCCCGTATGAACGTTCAGCTTTTCTCGACGCTGCCGCCGGCGTCGACCCAGCCCTTGAAGCCGCCGAGGTTGCGCACGTTGGCGTAGCCCATGTCCTTCAGCGTCTTGCCGACCAAGGCCGAACGTCCGCCCGACGCACAATAGGCGATCACGGTCTTGTTGCGATCGAACGCCTTGTCGTGCATCGCCGAAGCAGGATCGGCGCGGAACTCGACCAAGCCGCGCGGGATGGCGAGCGCGCCCGGCACCTTGCCCGATGCGGCGACCTCGGGCGGCTCGCGCACGTCGAGGAACAGCACGTCGGCGCGGCCGACCAGCGACTTGGCTTCCTCCGGGCTGATGCGCGGCACTGCCGCCTCGGCCTCGGCAAGCATCGATTGAACGGTCTTCATTGTGCTCCTCCTCCATGTGGTTCGACGAAGTCGAACGCGTCTAAATGGTTCGCCACATCGGTCGCGTCGCCGCGAGGGCGACGAGACCGATGAGCCCGGTGACCGCCGTTGCCGTCGGCGCGCCGATCTGGTCGGCGAGCCAGCCCAGCCAGACGAAGCCGATCGGACCCGTACCAATGCATACCGACAGGACGCCGAGGACGCGAGAGCGCATTTCGGTCGGCGCGGCGAGATAGACGATGGTCGCCTGCAGTGTCGAGAAGCAGGCGCCGGCCAGGCCGGTGACGAGCAGGGCGAGGCCAGCCGTCAGCGGCTCGGGCGACAAGGCAAAGGCGATCAGCCCAAGCTGATAGGCCACCACGCCGCCGACATAGGCCGGCGCGTGCCAGCGCGCCGTCAACCACAGGGCGAGCGCCAGGGCGCCGCAGAAGGCCCCGACGCCGTCGATGCTGGTCAGGATGCCGATGCCTTCCGGACCGAGGCCGAGCCGGTCGCGGCCTATCACCGGGATCATGCTGATGAAGGGCCAGCCGAACACGTTGTAGATCACCGTTACGACCATGGTGGCGGCGAGCCGCCGGTTCGCGAAGACGATGGCGAAACCTTCGAGCGTGCGCGCGAGCACGGCGCCCGCGCCCGGTGTGGCGGGCATGTGCGTGCGCACCGCGAGCGTCAGCGCGATGGCGCCCAAGTACATCACGGTGTTCATCGCGAACGCGCCGTCGATACCCACGCCGGCCAGCAGCAGGCCGCCAACGGTCGGACCGACCATGCGGCTGGCGTTCAAGCCGCCGACGTCGAACGCCATGCCCGTCGCCATACGCTCGCGGCCGACGCTCTCGCCCATCAGCACGCGGCGCACCGGATTGTCGGTCAGCCAGCCGAAGCCGTTGATCAGGCTGGCGAGCGCGAGCTGCCAGGCTTCGAGCTCGCCGAAGCGGGCGGCGAGCGACAAGGCCGCCGAGGTGAACGCCAGCAGGCCGATCATGCCGGCCAGCGTCAGGCGACGGTCGAACCGTTCGGCGAACGCCCCCAGGAAGGCGCCGAACAGGCCCATCGGCAGCAGGCGCAGCATGGTGATCGACGCGACGGCGAGGGCCGAGCCCGTCTGCTTGTAGACGACGACGCCCATCACCACCGTTTCCATCCAACGCGCAGTCGTGAGGATCAGCCCCACCGACCACAGGCGCCAGAAATCCGCCGGAAGAGAACGAAGCATGTGTCGGATCGGTATCGGGTCACGCACACGATCCATTGTCATCCGCGGCACGGCTTCAGACGGACCATTGGCATGATCCTAGAGCAGGATCGGTCGCGGAACACCCCCCCAGTCATGCGGCAGCCCGCCAGCGCCCTCGGACTCGGTGATCCCCTTTGGATCGCCGCAAGAAGATCGGGCAGTATCGGCGGCGTGATCTGCGAGGAGCCGAGAGCGAATGGCCGGAGACGATCTGATCGACGCCGCGAAACGAGCGGGCGTCGCGAGCTTCGAGGCGACGGTCGGGCGCGTGCCCGACAATTTCAAGCTTCTGGCCGAGCACGCACCCGGAGCGTTCGCAGGCTATGGCCTGATGCGCAGCACGATCATGCGTGACAGGGCGGCTGGCGGCGCCCTCGACCTCAAGACCAAGGAATTGGTCTTCGCGCTGCTCGATACACTGATCGGCCAGAAAACCGGGGCGAAGAACCATGCCGCCAATGCCTTGAGGCTCGGCCTCACCCTGCCCGAGCTTGCCGAGGGATTGGTGCAGGTCGTGATGGCGGGCGGCATCACGACCTGGAACGAGACCGGTGCCGACGTCATGCGACATTGCGTCGAGCTGGCGGCGGCGACGCCCACGGCTGCCGGAAGCTGAGAGGTTGCACCATGCACCAACCCCTATGGGGGCGAAGACACGCCTCAATGGCGACGATCGCGGCGATCGGCCTGTTGCTCGCGCCTCTGCGCGCTGCGGCGCAGTCGGCGCCTTACCTGTTCGACCTCCTGAAGCGCCCGGCCTTCCGCAAGTCGTTCGACGCCCTGTTCGCCGACGAACGCAATGTCGACGAGTGGATCGTGATCTTCCAAAAGACCGACAACGGCGTCTGCGGCCCGTCGAAGCGGCTGCAAGCCGGCGGCACGATCTATGTCCTCGCCGATGTGTGCAAGCCGCGCGACTGCGGCGACAACCACCTCGTGATCTTATTCAGCGAAAGTGGCAGCAGGGCGAGCGCGCTGCTGCGCTCGCCGCGCGGCCAGCGCTGGTTCGGCACGCCCGACCCGCAGGAACGGGCAGTGCTACTGCAGCAGCAGTAGCGCCCACTCGACTCCAGCACATCGTCGTCGGCGCGACGCACGACGACAAAGGATATCTCGCATGCGACCCGAGCTGCTTGCCTCTCTTCGTCCCAACCGCCTGGTGAGCGATCTCTCGGCGGCAGCCGACAATCTCCGCGCCATACGCGGGACGCTGCGCGCCGGCACCAAGATATTCGCCGCGCTCAAGGGCGATGCCTACGGCTTCGGCTTGCAGCAGGTGGCCCGGGTGCTCGTCGATGCCGGTGTCGACGGAATCGCCGTCGCCGATCAGGCCGAGGCAATCGCTCTGCGTGAGCAAGGCATCGGCGTCCCGATCCTGCTCTATGCCGGCCACTTGGCCAGCCGCGAGACGGTGCGGGCCACCATCGACCACGATCTGATCCCGACCCTGGTCGATGCCGACGAAGCCGCCGCGTATTCCCGGCTGGCGACCAGCACCCTCGATGTCTTCGTCAAGGTCGATGTCGGACTGGAACGAATCGGGGTGCCCGCGGAGCAGGCTGCCAGCTTCGTTGCATATGTGCGAAGCCTGCCGAAGCTGCGGGTGGCCGGCCTCTATACCCATCTCCAGGTGCCGGCGAACGTGACGGACGAGTTCCTGCGCTGGCAGGCCGGTCGCTTCGACGCCGTCGTCGCGGCGCTGGCCAGGACGGGCGCGCCGACGCCGCTGCGAATGTTCGCCTCCAGCGCCTCGCTGGTTCGGATGTCCGGCATCGAATACGACGCCGTGGACCCGGGCGGGCTCCTGTTCGGCTCGAGCGCCGCCGCCGCAGCACGGATCGATTTCGGCGTGCGCCCCATTCTCGATGCCATCACCAGCCGGATCCTTCAGGTGAAGACGGCGATATCGCCGCCCTATCCCGAACAGATGCCGTTCCCGTGGACTCCCGGGCTGCGCTTCGCCGTGCTGCCGATCGGCACGCGCGACGGGCTGCCCACGTTCAACGCCGGCCGGGTGCTGATCCGCGGGCGCTCTGCGCCAATCCTCGGATCGATCTCGATCGAGCATGTCCGGGTCGATGTCTCGACTATCCCCGACGCCGCCCCCGGTGACGAAGCGGTCATCGTCGGACGACAGGGCGACGCCGAAATCCCGTTCGGAGAAGTCATGACGCGGTGCGGGCATCGCCGCCTTGCCGACCTCGCCATGGCGGTGGCGTCGTCCGTTCCCCGCGTTGGCGCCCGCTGAGCATCTGTCGACCCGACCGACATAGCGGTCTCAAGCGACCACGAGAGGTGCACTGGCGACGTCGAAGATCAGCCAGTGAGACAGATCCTCGCGTCCCCTCACCGCTCGCCCCCGCGTCCACCATCGAGGTTGGCCTCGGCGCGCGCCACGACAGGGGCGAGGCCACCCGCAAGCGCCCGAGCAAAACTCTCCGTCTCGCACGCGCCTAGTCGAGCACCTCGTCGGCCGACGCGACCAACGTCGGCGCGAGGGTGACGCCGATCTCCCGCGCGGTCCGGAGATTGACCGCCAGGAAGTAACCAGTTGGGTTCTGCACCGGCAGGTCGGCGGGATTGCTGCCGTCCAGCACACGATCGACGTAAACCGCAGCGCGCTTGATCAGGTCTCCCGGGTCGATGCCGTAGGACATCAGCCCACCCTCTTCGGTCATGAAGCGGTCGGCATAGACCGCGGGCAGGCGGTGGCGCGCGATGGCAGCGAGAAGGGCGGCGCGACGGACCGCCGTGAAGATATGCGGCATCGCCAGCAAGCCGGCACCCTCGGATTGCGCGATCCGGGCGACGGCCGGCTCGATCTCGGAGGCCTGCTCGATCGTCGCCGTGTGCAAGGTCATTCCGAAAGTCGGCGCAACGGTTGCAAGGGTACGCAGCATCATGCCGGCGTAGGGCGCGGTCGCCGGATTATACAATGCCGTAGTCCGGGTCACCCGTGGGCTGAGCTGGCTCAGCATCGACAGCCACCGCCCGGCGAGCGGCGGGTCGTAGTCGGCGAAGCCGGTGACGTTGCCGCCGGGAGCCGCCAGGCTGCGAACGAATCCCTGCCCGACCGGATCGGTCACCCGCGCGAAGACAATCGGGATCGTGCGCGTGGCGCGCAGCAACGCCGCGAGGGCGGGGCTCGTCTGGCAGAAGATGACATCGGGGGCGAGCGCCACCAGCTCGGACGCGTAGCGCTCGAACAGCGCGCCATCGCCGTCCGCCCAACGCGCCTCGATCACGAGATTGTCGCCGACGCGCCAGCCGCGCTCGCCGAGGACGCTCAGGAATTGGGCGGAGAATTTCTTCCAGAGGGGATCGTCGGCATGGCCCGCCATCAGGGCGGCCAGCCGGCGCACCGCGCCGGCTCCTTGGGATTGGGCGTGCGACGACCCTGCAAACACGGTCGCCGCGGCCCCCGCGAGTACCGCGCGCCGTCTCGCCCGACGGGCGCTGTTGCCACTCCGCCTGGGATCGTTCCGATGCCCATCGCACTCGGCCGTCGCAGCCGCACGGAAGGAACCTGTTGCAACGACCATCGCCAATGCGCGCATTCCCGGATTGGTAGACCGAAAGCGATGCCTTCGGACCGAAGATCGCCTTGACGAGATCATACGCGGCTACGATCGAGTGGTCTCAGGTGATTTTCTCGCCCCATTCGGATGCGATAGCCCGCCACGGGAATAACCAGCATCAGCCGGTTAGATCAGCGACTGAATGACGGCCAGGCCAATCGACAAGGCGCGAGGTCGATCGCACCCAACTGACAACCAAAGGAAGAGCAATATGACTCTTTTACCCTATGCGAATCAGGGCATGGACTCTTGGCTTCCTCAATCGGGCCGCAGTCGCGAACAACGAGATCGAGCAGGCACAACCGCAGGAGCCTCGCCGCTGCCACGGTCACCTCATCGTGGTCCGCACCTTTCATCGCCGCCTGCCGTACGTCGAGGGATTGTCGCGGCGATGCGCTCGAAACGACCGACCTATGGATGCGCCTGCCGCATCCTCGCGACGTCGGCCGGCGTGACATCGGGGCTGCGGCCGCCCCATGTCGCTCGTAGATAGTTGGCGAGGTCGGCAATCTCCGGGTCGGTCAGTAGGTCGGAGAAGCCCGGCATGTCCTGCAGATGCCCGCTCGGAAAATCTCGCCCCGGCAGGCCGCGCACCAGAACCGTCAGCAGGTTAGCCGGCCGCGGCAAGCGCAGCGCGGCATTCGTCGTCATCGGCGGTGCGACGTTCGGCACGCCCTCGCCCGCGACGCCATGGCAGCCGGCGCAGACGTCGAGGTAGAGGCGATGCCCCTTCGCCTTGGCCTCGGCCGCCAATGCGGCGGCGGCAACGGCTGGCGCCTTGGGTGGCGGTTCGCCGGCAAGATAGGTAGCCATGGCGGCGGCGTCCGCCGCGCTGAGATATTGCGTGGAATGGTGGACGACGTCGTACATCGCGAAGGCCATCACGCCCTGCGGTCCGGTTCCGGTGCGCATGAAGTCGGCCAGCCGCTCCGGCGCGAAGCCCAGCCGCGCAAGGCCCTCGGGCGTGATGTCGGGCGCATCGACGCCCTCGATGACAGCACCTTGCAGATAGCGCGACGGGATCATCCCCATCGTCAGGTCGCGCCGCGTGTGGCACTCGCCGCAGTGACCCAAAGCATCGACGAGATAGCGGCCGCGGTTCCAGGCGGGAGACTTGCCGGGATCGGGTTGCGGGATATCGGTCGGCAAGTTGAGAAGATTCCAGAACGTCAGGAACCGGCGCACATAGGGGAAGGGAAAGCTGCCCGGCCGGTTCGGCTGACGGATCGCCTCGCGCGTGAGGAGATAGGCGTAGACCGCATCGACGTCCTCTTCGGTCATCTGCCGGTAGGAGACATAGGGCATCGCCGGGTAGAGGTGGCGGCCACCCTTGCCCACGCCGTCGCGCACGGCGCGATGGAACTCCGCACGCGTCCAGCCGCCGATGCCAGTCTCGCGATCCGGCGAGATGTTGGTGGCGAACAGCGTGCCTATCGGCATCTCGAACGGCCGGCCGCCGGCCCACGGCGCTCCCCCCTCGGCGGTATGGCAGGCGACGCAGTCGGCAGCGGCGGCGATGTAGCGTCCCTTGGGAACGAGCTCGGCCAGCCGCGCCGCTGTCAGCGGCGTGTCGACGGCGCGGCCGACGACGCTGCGCTCGAACGCACCGAGGAAGATCGTGAGCGCGGCCGCGCCGACCACAATGCCGACGATCGTCGCCGCCAGAAGCCACCGCCGCCAAGTCCGGGAGAGGGTCATCACGCCGGCGCTAGTCGACGAGCGCGCCCGGCGTCGCCAGGATCACCGAGCGCACCGCCTGGTGGTAGCGCACATAGCCGGTGCAGCGGCAGATGTGCGGGGCGAGCGCCGCCTCGATCGCGGCCTCGATCTCCGAGCGCCGAATCGGCCGCCGTCTCAGATGCTCGATGAGCACCGTCGCGGCCGTGACGAATCCGGGCGTGCAATAGCCGCACTGGAAAGCGAAGTGCTCGATGAAGGCCTGCTGCACGGGCGACAGGGCGACGACATTGCCCTGCGCGTCGCGCTCGGCGTGACCTTCGATCGTGCGCACGCGCTTGCCGGCGAAGTAGTGCGCGCCGGTTATGCAGGTGCGGATCTCACGATGGCTGCCATCGGGCTGCTCGACCATCACCGTGCAGGCATGACAGATGCCCTGCCCGCAGCCCATGCGCGACCCGGTGAGGTTCAGGTACTCGTGCAGGAAGTCGAGCATCATCAGCGCTTCCGGCACCTCGATCGGCCCGACCGGCTTGCCGTTGACCGTGAGCGACAAGGGGCGGGTCGCGATGGTCACGACAACACCGCGAGCACGCGGGCCGGCGTGATCGGCGTCTCGTAGAAGCGCTTGCCGATGGCGTGCGCGACGGCATTGGCGATGGCCGGCACGACGGCGATCATCGTCACCTCCGCCATGCCCTTGGGCGGATCGGTTTCGGACAGCGGCGGCAGCACATCGGCGGTCTGCGTCCACACGGCGACGTCGCGGGCGCGCGGCAGCCGATAGCGGTTCCAGTTCCACGTGCCGTCACTCGGGCCGCCTTCGTAGAGCGGCAGCTCCTCGTAGAGGGCATGGCCGATGCCCATGGCGAGCCCGCCCTGAATCTGGCCGGAGACCAGCTCGGGGATGATCTGGTTGCCGCATTCGTGGACGGAATGGTGATCGGTGACCTTGACCTCGCCGGTCGCCATGTCGACCACGACCTCGGCAATGGTCGCGATGCCCGTATAGTACGTCACCGCCGCGGCAGTGCGGGCTACCGGCGGGAAGTCGACGGTCGTGCGCTCGATGAAGTGAAAGCCACCCGAGGTCATCGACGCCCGCAAGGCGGCAGGCGCGCCGTCGCCGTACTGCACCGACAGCGCATCCGCCGGCAGCGTCACTCTGCCCACACCCGGCACCTCGAAGACCGCCGACGCCCATTGCCAGCGGTTGAAGACGTGCACGCTGACCCCGGTCACGAGACCGCGGCGATGCGCCTCGGCCGCGAGCCGCTCGAGCGACAGCGGCTCGAGGCCGCCGGCCGTCAGCCCGGCTTCGGTCATCCGTACATCCTCGAAGGCGATGGCAAGCGGCGTCAGTTGGCCGCCGCCGGGGCCGTTCGACCAAAGAGCGAGCGCCGCCGGCCAGAGCGACAGATGCAGCAATGCCCGCGCCGCGGTGCGAGTCGCATGGCCGACGAAGTAGGCGCTGTTGGACGCCGCCATCGAGGAGGCGAAGCACGGTGTCCAGCGCGGATCGGCGGCGCGTCGATCCTCCTCCTGCTGAGAGAGCGTATAGGGTTGCTCCGTGGAGAAGAGCGGCATCTCCGGCCAATCCGTGACGCCGAACACGCAGGGCTCCGGCACCCGCCCGACGACCTTGGCGACCATGACCGCCTGCGAGGTCGACAGGCCTGTCCCCATGTCGTTGCCGTTCTGGCGCATCGACATGCGGCCCGACGGATCGAGCGACAGAGTGGTGATGGCAGCGTCGGCGCCGTTGCCGAAATCCTTCTGCACCTGGGCGAATCCCACGCCATAGCGCTTGCCCGGATTGGCGCGCTCGAAGGCGGCCTTCCTGGTCGCCCGGTCGCGCCACAGCGGATGCGCGCCGGCCCTGGCGAGCAGCTCGTCCGACCGCAGGGCACCGCCAGGGATGGCACCCTGGGTGTTCTTCATACCCGTGCGAAAGAGATTCTTCTGGCGCAGCGCGATCGGATCGATGGCGAGGATTTGCGCCGCCTCGTCGATCATCATCTCGGTCGCCGCCATCGTCTGCAAGGTCCCGTAGCCCCGCATGGAGCCGGCATCGACGGCGCGCGATGCCAGGGCCACGGCCGACAGGTCACTCTTCGGGAAATAGTAGATCGACTGCGCAGCCGTCGTGCCGACCGCGGTGATCTCCGGCGAAAAATTGCGCCTGCCGCCGCCATCGGCGCGATTCTCGCACTTGAGGATGCGGAAGGCACCCGACGCGCGCTCGACGACGAGCGTGTTCCTCATCCAAAAGGCATGGCGCTTCAGCCCCATGCGGAATTGCTCGAATCGGTCGTTGGCGAGACGTACCGGCCGACCCTCGCCATAGAGTGCCGCGACGATCGAGAAGTAGGGAAAGATCGAATGGTCCTTGCTGCCGTAGCCCACGGTATAGCCGATCGACAGATCGAAGCGGGCCACCCGGTGCCGCGACTTGGCGAACATCACAGCCGCCGATGTGACCACCTCATACGGCGACTGCGTGGCGATCACGGCCTCGAGCGTGCCGGTCGTGGGGTCATACCAGGCGTTGCCGTTGTCGGCTTCCATCGCCGAGGGATCGACCGATTGCGAGCGATAGTCGCGGGCGAGAACCAGGGCATCGTCGCCTGCCGCGGCGATCTCGCGTTCGATTTCGCCGGCCGCCCACATCGCGCGCGCCCCTGCATCGCCCGCGCGATCCGGCTGCGGCCACACGACGTCGTTGCCTTTGAACCGGCCGAGGAGAGCCGCACCGGCCTCGAACGGCGAGTAGACGTCCGGGTCCTCGGGGCGCGCCCCACCGATGCGCACGAAACGGGCGGCACCGTAGTTCGGCGGCGTGTTGGGATCCGTGCGAGCGCCCCATGTGACGACGCGAGGATCGAAGCGGACCAGCCGCTTGGCGGCCTCGTAGCGGGCAAAGTCACGATAAAGGAGAAGCGCCACAGGCTGGCCGAGAAACCTCGGCGTCTCGCCCTTCGGCACGAGGAAGACATCGCCGTAGAAACCGGGCGGCGAGCCATCGCCTTGCTCGGGCGGCACCAGGCCGTCGCGCAGGAGGTCCTCGCCGAGCACCAGCCGGTCGGGCTGGAGCTCGGCGCCGAGCGGCGAGAGGTCGACACCCTCCAGCGCGTGGTCGGCGCGCGCGGCATACAGAAAAAAGGCGTGGCTCTGCTCGCGCGGCCAACCCGGCATGTCGACGGCACGATAGTCGCGCGAGAAGCTCTTGGCTCCCGTCACCTTGGCCACCGCGTCCATGCGGAAGCGCACCTGCCTCTTGGGATCCCACCAGGCAGGCCGTGCATTGCGCGGATCTTCCAGCACTGCAGCTTGCGCAGGCTCGACCAGCGGCGCGATCTGGAACGCGATGCCTGCCACCATCCCGGTGTGTAGAAAGCCTCGCCGAGAAATCTCCCGTGCCATCCGCACTTGCCCACGCATCCCTTGGCTAGAGATAGACTCCCAGCACACCGCATAGTGCTGCTGAGACAGCAAGCAGTAAAGCGACCGCGGCATAGCCGCCAACCTGACGCCTCGCGTGGATGCCATCGGGCATCCACCATGCGAATAGCTGGAAGATTTTGGGCGCCAGCCACCACCCGAGAACCTGCGTGCTGACGAAGTTGCCGATCAACAGCGAGAGCCAGAACGGTGCACCGCGTGAATCGATGAACGGCGCGCTGACGAAGAAGCCCCACAGGAAGACGAGAGGATAGAGCACCACCAGGACCAGGAGGTTGCTCTTGAAGATGCCGTGGGGGCTGGAGGGCGCCTCGGGCTGGCCGGGGAACCAGAAGTCGAAGCCGTGAGCGCTTCGCCTGACGCTGAAGGCGACGCCGAGCTCGGCGCCCTCCTTCAGCAAGGTCTGGCGTTCGGGCGAGTCGAGCCAGGCATTCAGGTGCGCCTCGGTGTCGAAGCTCGACACCGTGAGCCAATCCTCGTGCACGCCCGCTACGGGTCTCTCGGTCCTGTTGCGGAGAAAGCCCGGGAACTTGGCCTGCGCAGCCTGCAGCCGTTGCTGCCACCGCAGGAACGCCGCCTCGTCCGCCGGGGCGACGGCGAACGAGATCAGTGCCGAGGCGGAGGCCTTGGGCCGCGCGCCCTGCGCAGCCAGGAGATGGACGTCACCCTCGCCGATGAAGTGGGAGCGGATCTCCTCGAGCAAGCGCTCCCGCTCGCTGCTGGCAAGCCAGTCGCGCGCGGACGTGGCGGTGGCGAAGCGCTGCACCACCGTCCAGTCGACGAGGGCCGGCGGCGACGGCGGCACCACCTCCTGGCCGAGGAAGCCGGGCCACGATCGCAGGCGCTCGGCGACCCGCGTCTGCCATTCCGAGTAGGCGCCGAACCCCTCGTCGCGGATGCGCCGATGGATGACGAGGGCGACGGGATCGTCGGGGCTCAAGGTCAGGCCTTCTTGTAGAGGCGCTTGCCCATGACCCAGGTCTCGCCGACCGCCCGCTCGTCGCCGACCATCATGATGCCGAACAGCAGGTTGGCGACCTGATCCATGGTCGTGGGCGTCGCGCCGCCGGCGACCAACGACTGATGCCACGGCAACGCCGGCGGACCGCAATTCCAGTCGAGCACCACGAAATCGGCCTCCTTGCCGGGCTGGAAGTTGCCCACCAGATCGTCGATGTAGAGACCTTCGGCGCCGCCCAGGGTGACCGACCAGAAGCCGCGGTAGGGCGAGACCTTGTTGCGCTCCGCCTCCGCCAGATCCTGCTTCGCCGGATCGACGCTGCCGTCCAGCAGCGTGTTGTTGCACATGCCGACCTTGTAGGCGTCGTCCAGGACATTGATCATGGAGAAGCGGTTGCCGCCGCCCATGTCGGTGCCCCACGACAGCTTGACGCGCGCCGCCGGATCGGTCGCCCGGCCGATCCGGAACAGGCCGCTGCCCAGGAACAGGTTGGAGCACGGGCAGAAGGCGATGGCGCCGCCGGACTTCGACAGCCGATGGAACTCGCCGTCCGACAGCCAGACACCATGGCCACCCGTGAATTTTGGCCCGACCAGCCCATACTTCTCGTAGACGCCGAGATAATCGGTGCAGTCCGTGTGCTCGGCCAGGACGCCGCGAACCTCGGCGGGATTCTCCGAGACGTGCGTATTGACCCAGCAATCGGGGTGCTCATGCTTCAGCCGCTCGCAAGCCTTCATGAGGTCGGGCGAGGCGCCGAAGGCGAAGCGCGGCGTGATGGCGTAGAGGTTGCGACCCTTGCCGTGATAGCGCTCGATCAGCCGCTTGCTCTCGCTGTAGAACTGCTCGGGGGTGTTGAGCATCTCGGCGGGGCCGTTGCGATCGATGCCGGTGAGGCCGGCGATGGTGCGCATGCCGCGCCGGCTCGCCTCCTCGAAAAGCTCCTCGGTCGACACCGGCGAGCTCGACGTGAAGGCCTGGCAGGTCGTCGTGCCGGAAGCCAGCAGCGTGTCGAAGAAGCGCTTGGCCCCCTCCTGGGCATAGACGCGGTCCCGGTACTTCAGCTCCTCGGGAAAGACCCACATCTGCAGCCAAGGCAGGAGCTGCTGGCCGAAGGCGCCGAGCACGCGCGTCTGCGGAAAATGGATGTGGCCGTCGATGAAGCCCGGCACGATCAGCCGGTTGGAGATGTGCGTGACCTCGAGCCCGCGATGACGTTTCACGATGTCGTCGTAGGGGCCGAGGTCGGTGATCTTGCCATCCTCGACGACCATCAGGCCGTCGGGAAAGAAGCGCGCCGCTTCGTGCTCGGCACCGACATGCTTCCAGGGATCGTCGGTGAAGTCGAACTGCGCGCCACGGATACCGAGAGTCGTCATGATGCTTTTGTCTCCCTTGTTGAGGCGGATACGGGTGCCGCTCTGCGCAGCACGCTTGGCAGAAGGACGAGCGGCACGAGGCCGAGCGCGACGTAGAGGCCGCCGAGCGGCGCCTGGCTCGACTCGGGCAGGACCGCCGCGATGGCCATGGCGCCGCTGACGAAGAGATAGCAGACGGCGCTGATCAGGCCGCCGATGAGGCCGAGATTGCGGTCGAACAGACCGAGCGCCATGCCGTACATCATCGGGCAGAGCGTGCCGCAGCCGGCGAGAACGAGCGCACCGGCGAGGGTGAGGCTGATCACGCCGGTGCCGATCAGCACCCCGCTCGCCGCCAGGCAGACCGCTCCGGCCGCGTAGAAGGCGAAGGCGCCGAACGCCAGGGTGCGCGGGGCCACGCGCTGCGCGAGGCCTGAGCAGGCGAGCTCGCCCAGCAGGTTGACGCCGCCCAGCAGCAGAGCGAACGCGCCATAGGCGGCGGCCGAGAAGCCGAGCTGCTCCTGATAGAGGAAGGGCGCCACGACGCCGAACACCATCTGCGCGCTCGCCATGGCGGCGAACACCAGGGTGAAGGCGACGAAACGCCGATCGGTCAGCGCGCCGCGCACCAGCGCCGCGGTGTGTCCGAGGTCGACCGGCGTGCGCCGCTCGCGCTCCAGCGTCTCGGGCAGGAGGACGAAGGCCGCGAGCATGACGATTGCGGCGAGCCCGGCGATCATCAGGAACACCACGCGCCAGGACACGAACTCCACCAGGAAGCCGCCGGCGGCGGGCGCGAGCACGGGCGCAAGCCCCCATGCCGCGCCGAGCAGGCCCGACACCGAGGTCAGCTCGCGATCGCGAAAACAGTCGGCGGCGATCGCATAGGCGATGACGAGGCAGGTGCAGCCGCCGATGCCTTGCAGGAAGCGCATGACCAGCATCGTGCGGATGTCGCCCGCCGACGCGCAGCCCACGCTCATGGCGACGAGAAGCGCCATACCACCGAACAGCACCGGCCTGCGGCCACGCGAATCCGAGAGCAGCCCCAACGGCACCAAGGCCAGGCTCATGCCCAGCATGTAGGCCGTCACCGTGTTCTGAACCGCCGCGTTGTCGGCGACCAGGTCGCGCGCCATTTGCGGCAGGGCGGGCGTGTAGGCATCGAGCGGAATCTGGCTGAACGGCACGATGGCCAGCAGCAGGGCGACGATGTGCTTGGTTGGCGGGCGATCCATCGTGGCGTCCTAGAAGAGCACGCTGAGCCGAAGCGTCGCCGCCACCGCGCTCGGCAGGTTGGCCGCCGCCCCCGGGGCGGGGATGAACGACAGAGTCGGCTGCAGAAAGGTGTCGCCGAACAGATGCGCCTGGTAATAGGCCTGCAGCATGAACTCGTAGGAGCGGGCGAAGAGCAGCGGGTTCAACCGCGACAAGGCAGCGCCAATTCCCATCGAATCGCGTGCGCGCTCGCCGAGCGGCGCGAAAGCCGTCACGCCGGCACCGTAGTACTGGGTGATGGGAAGCGTCTGGGAATCGTTGATGCCGAACTGGCCGAAGACGTTGATCGACGAATAGTCGACTTGACGGTTCAGCCCGCGGGCCACGCGCTGAGAGGCGAACATGTAGACGCCGCCGGTGCCGTCCTGGGTGACGCCGGCCGCACTCAGAAGACCTGTCTGGCGCCACAAGCCGATGGCGACCTGACCGGGGTGCCGCTCCTCGCCGAGGACCCAGTTGGTGCCGATCTCGCCGATGTTGAAGTAGTAGCCGTTGAACTCGGGTGGGCTGATCCCGGTCTGGACGCCGCGCGCCAGGTTGCCGCCATAGACGCCAAGGTTGAGGTAGAACGACTTGGACGGCGTGAAGTTGACGGTCACGCCGTCACCCGAATTGTAGTAGCCGGGCAGCGCGCCGAGGATCGATCCGTTGACGAAGATGGGCGCGTAGAGAAGGCTGCTCAGGGTCGGAATCCTCTGGGCAGAGTCGGCGAGAGCGACCGGCCGCATCACATTGTTGAAGTCGAACGTGGGCGCGCTGCGTCCGATGCGCATCTTCAGGATTTCCGGTACCATCACTTGCTCGTACCAGGCCTGAAAAAGCTCCGTGCGCTGAAATGGCGGCGAGCCGACGATGCCGTTGTAGCCTTGCACACTGCCGGCCTCTCCGTTGGTGTTCGCACCATTGAGCTGCAGGAACTGGAAGCCGAAAGAGGCACCTTGCCAATCGACCAGCTTGGCGGCATCGACGGAAAGGGCGAGAAAGAAGGCGCTGTTGTTGGTCCAGCCGCCGGGCTGAGCGCCGCCGGCCACGACGAGGTTGGTGTCGGCGAGCCACAGGCCACCCAGGACGATGCCCCATTCATCGCGCAAGCCGAGCGTGCGGCCAAGCCAGCCGGTGCCGAGCGTGGCAGTCGTGGCCGCCGGATTGCCGCTGATCGCGTCAAGCTCCGGCGTCGCACGCGGCGCCGCGGCGACGGTCGGGGGCGCCGATTGCTGGGCACTCGTGGTGCATGAGAAGGCTGACAGCGCCACCCACAAGCAAACTCCCAGCCAGAGGGCGCGCCGGCCGCCACCGCCCCCACAGCGGTGACGACCCGACCGACCAGACCTTGCGAATGTTGCCTCTATTGCCATGCGCTGCCTCGAGACGCTGCACGACCCTCGCATTGAGATGTACCCGCGGAAGCCGAGAGTCTGCGCATCAAGAAACGATCAAGATTGGCCGAAGCTGGGACGCCACGCCTCGCGAGCCCCGCGTGGGAACTCGGGACGGCGCGACGTTCGGGACATCCATTTTCGAGCGCCTTCACGGCGTGTCACCACGCGACGCTCGATGCTCACCGGCCTGGCCCGAGACGATGGCCCGAACGTCCGCTAACCCGTTGTCGAGAAAGGCCGAACTTCCCGCACCCTGACGTGCAGACGGCCGCCCGGCCGCCGGCTAGGATGCGTCCACCAGCAACCGAGGACATCGAGCGAAGCCGAGCGGGCATGTCGATATACGCGTTTGGTCCCTTTGTGCTCGATCCCCGAGAACGCCGGCTGACGCGTGATGGGCGGCGCGTCGCCGTTCCCGGCAAGGCATGGCAGATCCTTCTGCTGCTGGCCGAGGCGCGCGGACGGCTGGTGGCGCACGAGACCCTGCGAGCGCGCCTGTGGCCGGACATCGTGGTCGAGGAACGCACGCTCACGGTCCACGTCTCGACGCTCCGCAAGTCGCTGGGGTCCAGCGCCGATGGCGGCTACATCGAGACGGTGGCGCGGGAAGGCTACCGCTTGGCAGTGCCGGTCCGGCTCGTGTCCGACATAGAGGCCACGGCACCGTTGCTCGACAACGCGCCGCCGATCGAGCTCAGGACGCTGGCGGTGAAGCCCTTTGCGACCCGCACCCTGGTCGACGCGGACTCCTATCTCGGCGTCGGCATTGCAGACGCCGTCAGCACGGCGCTGGGCGCGGTGCCCGGACTGACCGTCTGGCCGATCGACGCCATGGAGAACGTCGCCGGCGCGCCCGATACGGCCGAGGCCTGCCGCACCCTCGGGGTCAAGCATCTACTCGAGGGCGTGGTGCTGCGCAGCGCCGAGCGGCTCGAAATCTCGGCCCGCCTGATCGATGTCGAGAGCGGCCGCACGCAGTGGAGCGAGCGCTTCGAGCAGGCGCACGGCGACAGCGTGGCGCTGCAGGATGCGGTCGCGAGCTGGGCCGCGGCGACCTTGCCGCGCGCGCAGGCCATCGACCATCCCGTCCAGAGCTACCGGCCACGCACCGCCGAAGCGTATTTCTTGCAGATCCAGGCCCGAGCCAATCTCAAGCCCTTCACGCGGCTGCCGCTCCTCAAGGCGCTCAGCCTGTTCGAGCAGGCAGTCGCCCTCGATGCCGACTATGCCCTGGCTCACGCCGGATTGGCCTCGACCTACCTGCGCATGTCGTCGACCGCCCTGCTGAGGCCGCTGCCGGTCGACGAAGCGATGCCGATGGCACGCCGGGCGGCCGAGCGGGCGCTCGCCCTCGACGAGGGGCTGGCCGAGGCGTGGGCCGTGCTCGGCCGCGTGAAGATGGAATACGACTGGGATTGGGACGGTGCCGAGGCCGACCTGACGCACGCCCTCGCGCTCAACGCCAGCTCTGTCGAGGCGTTGGCCGCGACGGGCGAGTTCCTGAGCGTCATGGGTCGCCACGACGAGGCGATCGAGACCATGGAGCAGGCGCGGCGGCTCGATCCGCGCAGCGTCGAGATGCTGCAGCATCTCGGCATCGTCTATTGGATGGCGGGCAAGCCGGAACAGGCACTCGAGGCGGTGACCGAGAGCCTGACCATCGTCCCCGATTCGCCGCGCGGCCATTACGGCCGCATGCTGATCCTCGACCAGCTCGGCCGACGCGACGAGGCGATGGTCGAGCGCCTGGCCACGCTCCGCGGGCTGAGCGTCGCTCAGGGGCTCGCCGAGCATGTCGAATCGCTGGCCAGCAGCCAGGGTTGGCGGGCGGCCATGGAAGCCTGGATCGGCCTGCTCGAGCGCACCAACCGCTGGGAAGGTGCTGCGATGCAATGGATGGCGGCGGGCGAACCGTCCCGCGCGCTCGACGCCCTCGAGCACTGCGTCAAGGCGCGCACCACGTACCTGGGCTTCACCGGACAAAGCCCATGCTTCCGCGCGCTCCACGGCAATCCTCGCTTTCATGGCGTCCTGCGCGCGCTCAAGCTCGAGGGCCGACCCGGCATCGCGCAGGGCGTGGGCTAGCACCACCCCCAGCAACCCGTCGAGAGCACCGCGGAAAGGGACCTTTGGATTTCAGGCCGGCCTAAGACCAACGCGCCATGGTCGTGGCCGTGCACGCACTGTCAACCAGGACAAGTTCACGTGCCGCAAGCACAAGAGATGTCCGACGTAGGCAGCACACAAGTTATCCGGTTCTGAGCTCGCCCTGAGGGATACTATCCAACCGGCAAAGCGGCGCCTCCGGCCATGGCGCGGTTGCCGCATCGCGCGACGGTATCGCGCTCTCCCTGGCGGCTACTTGTGAATGATGAAGCGGTGGCCGACCGTCGCGTATGGTCCCCAGTCCGTGAAGCGCGGTCGATGCTTGGCGATGCAATCCGTCCAGGCCTTCGGTTCACCGAACTCCAGCGACCCCCTGTTGCAGTACCAATCGTCGAAGAACACCGCGCAGCCATCGGACAAGGCATCGATGGTGAACAGCCGATCGAGCACATCCATCGTGCTTTCGTAGAAATCGCAGTCGATATGGACCATGGCGAATTTCACGCCCGGCTCCAATTTCGGCATGGTGTCTCGGTACCAGCCGGGCGAAACGACGATCCGCGAGGCCTCGAGATAGGTGGTGCACATATCGAGCAGCACCGCCGGAGAGGCGTCCTTCGTGACGCCCGGCCCCCATACCCCCGACGAGATCTGCGGGGCGATCTTGTCGATCGGATCCCGAGCTTCGGGGAAACCCTCGAAGCTGTCGAAAAGGCGCAGCTTGCGCGCCGCGATGCCGAGCTTCTCGGAATGTGTCCGATAGCGCTCGTCGTAGTTGGCGATACCTTTCGCCAGGGTCATCGCAGTACGGCCCGAGGAGGTGCCGAACTCTGCGACGTCTCCATGAACACCGGCCGCCACGATGTATTCGATGCCGCGGTAGAGCTCCCGATAGATATCGGCTTCGATGTCCGGAACGTTCAGTCGCTCGATCGACGGCAGGGAACGAGGATGCGCGAGTGGGTTTGCCTTCCGCCTGAGCAGATTCATCCGGTTGCCTCCGAGCGACCTCAAGTGCCCGGCCTGCCGCAGCGCCGAACGGTTCATTTGATACAATGCTCTCAAGTGCGGCTCAACCCGGTGGCTGAATGCCTCGGTCGGCAAGTCGTCGGGCCAATGAAAATCGCCGCGATGTCCTGCAGCCCGCCGGAGACGGGCCCACCGGGAAGACATCGGCCGAGCCGTGATTTAGCATGTTGCGCCGCCTCGTCAGCGCCCATAAAGAGAGGCAATGAGTCTCGGCAAGATGAATGTCTGCGTCGTCTTTCCTTCGCCAGCATCCACCCCGCTCGCGATCCTTCGACAGGAAATTGAAGGCGCCAGAACCCACTTCGCGATGGCCGGCGCCAATGCTTGTTTTGTCGCTCCCGATGCGACGCTGGCGTCGTATCGCTCGTTGTTTCCTCAACTCGACATCGCCCCCCTGCCGCGCAGGTTCACCGCGGACGACCATGTCGTGCTACTCGAAAGCTACGACGACAAGGAAGGATATTCCGCGCACTGGGAGTCCGGCGATCGCGCCCATCAGGCCGGAGCGACGACATCGAGCATCAAGTTCAGCGGCCGGATCGTTCCGTACAAGCGCGACTGGTCGTCGAGCGAGCTGCAGAACATGGACGCCAACGTGTTCAACCAGCTCTCGCCGCGCGAACCGTGGGGTTTCTACTACTTCCCCTACGGTTATCTCTTCCGCTTTCTGGGCATAGGGCCGATCAATTCGTTCGGTTGCCGGATAACGCAATCGCTCCCGGACCTCGCCCGGCGCGACAGGAATCACAAGGTCGTGGCGTGCTTCGGCGGCTCCGCCGGCTGGAGCATGTTCTGCCTGCATCACCAGATGTATACGGAGCTGCTGCAACAGCAGCTCAACGGCTATTGCAAGGAACGGAACCTCGATCTTCGGTTCACGGTGCTCAATTTTGGACAACACGGCCACGTCGTGATGAACGAGATGTTGAGCTACATGAATTTCTGCTGGGATCTCAAGCCGGACATCGTCGTCGCCCATGACGGCTTCAACGACGCGGTCTACGGCCAGCTCTGCGATCCCCGCGTGCTCGCCGACTGGGACACGATCTACCAGGAGAACCTCGAAGGCTGGTCCCAGATCCTGCACCAGACCTCTGACATTCCCCGCACCCAGAATTCGCTGCCGTATCGCGCGGTAAATCAGCCGGTGCGCGTGTTGAAATCCTATACTAAGCGGAAGCGCCAGTTCGCTCAGATCGTTCGCTCGAATGGTGGATTGTTCGTCTGGGGACTGCAGCCGGCGGCATCCAGCCGCAAGAAGCGTTCGCCGTTGGAGGCGAGCCTCCTTGAACGCAATCGCAATCAGGACGCCGCACCCGCGGTATCCAACGTAGAGGGTATGTTTCGTATCCTGCGACAGAGCCTGAAGCTCGACGACGACATGCCGTTCGTCGACTGCGACGCGGCCATGTCGGCCTGCGGCCCCGAAAGACTGATGTTCGGAGACGAGGTGCACCTGATGCCGGAAGGCGACGTCCTGGTGGCCGAGCTCTATGCCGACGCCATCGCCAAAGCCTACATCGACAAGGGCCGCTGGCGCGAGGTGACGAGATGAAGGTGCTGGGGCTTTCCTTCGGCTTTCACGATTCGGCAGCGGCCCTGTTGATCGACGGCCGCATCGTGGCGGCGGGTCAGGAAGAGAGGTTCACGCGGATCAAGCACGACGCCGATTTCCCCCGCCGGGCCATCGAGTTCTGCCTCGGACAGGCAGGAATCTCGATGAGCGATGTCGATCGCATCGTCTACTACGAAAACGCGCTGAAGAAGTTCGATCGTATCGTCTGGGCCTCGAATGTTCGCGATCAGCAGAAAGCGAAGAGCGGATTGGTGGGCAGAGCCCGGACCCTGTGGAAGGTCGCCACGAAAGCCGACGATGTGTCGCCCTATCTCGAATCGGCGACGCATTCCTGGTTCAAGCGGGCCAAGTTCGATGCCGTCGGCAAGATCTGCGACGAGCTGGCCGTGCCCCGGGAGAAGGTCACTTACGTCGACCATCACGATTCCCACCTGGCGGCGGCGTTCTACACCTCGCCGTTCGATCATGCTGCCATTGTCACCATGGACGGCGTCGGCGAGTACGAGACCGCCGTCATCGCCGTCGGTCGCGGCTCCGCGATCGAGCGACGGCTGGCGATCAGCCTGCCCCACTCGATCGGTCTGTTCTACAGCGCCTTCACGGCCTTCCTCGGCTTCGAGGTGAACGAAGGCGAGTACAAGGTCATGGGCATGGCCGCTTTCGGGCAGCCCAAGCACTACGATGAAGTGCGCAAGCTCATCACTCTGCGCGACGACGGCGGTTTCGAGATCGAGCAATCCTGCTTCGAGTTCCTGACACCCGAGACACTGCCCTATACCGACGAATTCCTGCGTCGCTTCGGCGAGCCACGCCAACCGGAAGCCGAGTTCGCCGTGCAACGTAGCGATCTGTCGGACGACCTTCCTGAGGCCGAGGCCGAGGCCATTCTGAGCAGCAGCAGGCACTACGCCGACCTGGCGGCGAGCGTCCAGCGCTGCACAGAGGAGCTGGTGCTTCATCTCGCGGCCAAGGCGTCGGCGATCGCGGGAACGCGCAACGTTTGCCTTGCCGGCGGCGTGGCCCTGAATTCTCTGGCCAACGGCCGCCTCATTCGCGAATGCGGCTACAATCTCTTCGTCCATCCTGCGGCCGGGGATGCCGGCAACGCGATCGGCGCCGCGGCGAGCTACTACCATCGTACCGCCAAGCAGCCGCGCATGCAGAGTTTCGCCTCGCCGTATCTCGGCTCGCCGCTCGACCCGGCGGAAATCGACGCCGCCATCGCTGCGAGCGGCTTCGACGCGGTCACGACCTGTTCGAGCGACGAGGAGCTGGTCGAGCACGTTGCCGAGTGTCTCGCAGGGGGCGCCGTCATTGGCTGGGTGCAGGGGCAGGCCGAATGGGGGCCGCGTGCGCTCGGGGCCCGCAGCATTCTGGCCGACGCCACGAACCCGGCCATGAAGCGGATCGTCAACGAACGCGTCAAGTTCCGCGAGCTGTTCCGGCCGTTCGCGCCGGCCGTCGCGGCCGAGGCCGCCAGTCAGTACTTCGATTTCGAGCCCAACCTCGCCGCTGGTGCGCCGGAATACTACATGCTGGCGGTGCATCCGGTCCGCGCCGAGAAAAAATCCCTCATCCCGGCGATCACGCATGCCGACGGGTCGGCGCGTGTGCAGATCGTCACGTCGGCCTCCAATCCGACATTTCACGCCCTGCTGAAGGCCTTCGAACGCCGCAAGGGCGTGCCGATCCTGATGAACACATCGTTCAACCTGCGCGGCGAGCCGATGGTGGACTCGCCGCGCGACGCCATCAGGACCTTCAGCATCAGCGGCATCGACTATCTGGTCCTCGGCCGGACCGTCGTGTCCAGCCGCGTCGAGCTCTAGAAACCCGAAAGGACTTCCATGGCTGACAGCGCCAACCTGCGACGCGACATGCAGAGCGAAGTCGATCGCCTTATCGCCGAATGCAAGGCGGGCGGCTTCGACAACGCCGCCCGCTACCTCGTGGATCACAGGGCCACGGTTGTCGATATCGCCGTGAAGGCCCGGTCGGAGCCCGACAAGCGGGAGCTGCCCTCCCCCTTCGTCTATTCCATGCAGTGACGCCGGCTCCTGCCCGCGCAGCGTTCGCCGGCAGACCGAATTCAATCCGCTCGACGCGCAGCCCTGTTGCTGTGCAATCCCGGTGGCGCCTTGTGCCAGGGACGGGAGGCGGTAGCATAACCGTAGTCGAACAGTGCCCGCATGTACGCCTGGTCGAACAGGCCGCTTCTGGCAACCTTGAAATCGGCGCCTATGTATTCGAGGTTGTAGTCGACATCGTCCCGCTTGGTGAGAAAGTAGGCCTGCACCACGTCGCTGTAGCCGCTGGACTGCAGCATGGTGCCGATTGCCCGGCCCGCGATGGAGATCGTGCGGCGTTCGACCTCGGCGTGTTCGGGATGCAGCCGCGCATTGCGAATGATATAGGCCGTCTGACGGCTGCGACCCGGCAGGAGAGAGGGATCCAACGATCCGGGGTAGAGGAAGAGCTGTGCGACGGTCCCGCCGTCGACATGCATCTCCTGATGCCGCACGCCGTCGATCTCGATGTCGATCATGACGGGCTGGAAGGCGCCCGGTATGGAAGCCGACGCGAGGAGGACCTTGCGAAACAAGTCGAGGGCTTTGGGGTGACCGCTGTCCGCCAGGGCGCCGATGTTCCAGATCACCGATCGCTGGGCATCGAGGTCGGTGGTCCCGATCATCAGCAATCGCCCTTTCCTGTACTCTTCGGCGATGGCGGAGAACATCTTCTCGTCGGCGTAGTGAGCAATGGTCTCGGCCAGCGGGCTGGCGTCGGCCATGGCGTCGCTGAACAGCGCGGCCGTCAGGTGCCGCCTGACGAAGATCCTCTCGGGCCCTTGTGTCGTGTAGATCTCGCGCAATTGCGCATCGTAGTCCGGGCCGAGAAATGCGAACGGCGCAATCAGCGCCCCTGTGCTGACGCCGGTGACCATCCTGAATTGCGGTCGAGTGCCGGTCGCCGTCCAGCCATTGATGAGGCCGGCGCCGAACGCTCCGTTGTCGCCGCCGCCGGAGATGGCCAGAAAGGCGGAGGGAGGTAACGGAAATGTCGGTCTGCCCTCGGCGCGAAGCGTCGCCCTGATCCGCTCGATCGCCAGGGCCGCCTCGGCAATCATGGGCGCCGGGTCGGCATCGGCGAAAAAGCGCGCATTCGGGATGCCGAGCGGCAGGGCGCGTGCGGCGTCGTTCGGGGGAACCGCCGGCCCACGCGGAGGCAGCGCGCAGCCGGCCAGCGCAGTCCCGCAAAGCAACGCGACGATGGACGCCAACAGACGACGCACGCTCACGATCCACCTCTCCCGTTCAGAACGATCCTAGCGTACTGCCCAAAAGAATCACGCAGACCAGCGCGAGAAGCGCACCGACGATGCCCGTCATGACGATGTCGAGGTAGCTCTTGGCGTGGGTCGAGCCGCAGACGGCGAGCAGCGTCACCACAGCGCCATTGTGCGGCAGGCTGTCGAGAGTACCGGCACCGATCACCGCGACGCGATGCAGGAGGGCCGGATCGATGCCGCTTTCGGCCGCCAGCCGCATGTAGGTGGGGCCGAGCGCATCGAGGGCGATCGTGAGGCCGCCCGAGGCCGAGCCCGTCAGCGCCGACAGGATGTTGGTCGCGATCGCGAGCGAGACCAGCGGCCCCCCGTCGATCGACAGCACCCAGTCGCGCACTGCCGCGAAAGCCGGCAGGGCGGCGACGACCGCACCGAACCCGACGAGGCTCGCCACGCTCAGCGCCGGCAGCACGGCGGCGTTGGCCCCTGCATCCATGCTCTGCCGCACCGACGGCAAACGGCGTCCATTGACCAGCAGCAGGGTGACTATGGCTGCGGCAAGGGCGACCGCCACCGACCACACGCCGCCGACGGCCGAGAGCGAAGTCGCGCCCCAGCGCGCCTCGGCGAGGAAGGCGGTGTCCAGCCGCGGCAGCACGAGGAACGACACGGCGAGGTTGACGGCAATGACCACGGCCAGCGGCAAGGCGGCCGCGACTATGGAAGGCGGCAGGTCCGCCTGCTGCGAATGGTGAATCTCTGCCGGGTCGAAGCCCTGCGCAGTCGTGGCGCGCTCGCGCACGAGGGAGTCTTCGGCCGCACCGCCGGGTGGCACTGGCTCGTCGAAATGGAGCGGCTCGCCGCGTCGCTTGGCAGCGGCGCTCACACGCGTCAGCCACCACAAGCCGAAGCCCAGCATGATGGCGGATGCGATAAATCCGAGCCCGGGGGCAGCGAACGGCGTCGTGCCGAAGAACGGCATCGGAATGGCGTTCTGGATGGCGGGCGTTCCGGGCAGTGCCGACATCGTGAAGGTGGACGTTCCCAGCGCGATCGTGGCAGGCATCAGACGGCGCGGAATGGATGCCACACGAAACAGTGCCTCGGCCATGGGCGCGAGCACGAAGAGGGCCACGAACAGGCTGACGCCGCCATAGGTTACCAGGGCACCGGCCAGGACCACGGAAAGCAAGGCGCGTTCGGGCCCCAGCCGCTCCATCATCCAGCGCGCGATCGCGGTGACCGAGCCGCTGTCCTCCATCAGCTTGCCGAACAGCGCCCCCATCAGGAACAGAGGAAAGAATTGCCCGAGAAACTGCGCCGCACCGCCCATGAATGTCTGAGTCCAGTGCGCCAACAACGGTTCGCCGGCAAATGCGACCGCCAACAGGGCGGCGGCAGGCGCCAGCAACAGCACGCTCCAGCCGCGATAGGCGAACCAAACCAGCAGGGCGAGGCCCAGCAGGATCCCCGCCAGGTCCATCAGACGGTTTCCAGGAGGCGATCGATATCGAGCGTCGAGCGCTGCCCCAGATCGTCTCCATGCGCGGCCAGGAACGCATCGGCGGCGCGCCGGCCTTCGCCATGCAGCAATTGGAGGAAGGCCCATTCGGCGTTGAGCTTGGACGAGGAGCCCAGCTCGACCATCAGCTTGCTGCTGATCATGTGGATGCGCATGCGCGACCAGTGCGCCACCTCGCTGTCGTCGGACGACGCGACCTGCCGCAGCAACGCCATCATGCGCAGTTCCTTGAGGAGCACGGCGTTGAACGAGACTTCGTTCAGCCGGTTGAGGATGTCGCGCGCCGTCTTCGGAACACCCGGCCGTTCGACCGGATTGATGGCCACCAGGATGGTGTCGTTCGATACGCACTCCTGGACCAGCGGCGTCATCGTCGGATTGCCGGAATACCCGCCATCCCAGTAGGCCTCGCCGTCGATCTCCACGGCCTGAAACATCGAGGGAAGACAGGCCGACGCCAACAGTGCATTCGGCGACAGCTCGGCATTGCGAAAAATCCGCGGCCGCCCGGTCCGCACGTTGGTCGCGGTGATGAAAAGCTTGATGGGGGCATTGGCGAGGCAGGCGAAGTCGATCGATTCGGCCAGCACCCGCTCCAGCGGATTGGCAGCCCCCATGCCCAGATCGTAGGGCGAGAACACGCGGGCCATCAGGTCGAAAGCCAGGTACGCCGGCGAGTGATCGAGCGACCAGCGACCGAGCAGGACGTCGAGCGGACTACGCTGCAAGGGGCTGAACGTGGCGGCCTCGGAGACCTTGCGCCAGAATCGCTCGAGCGCTTCGCGTGCCGCCGCATTGCCGCCCTGGGCATGCCCGGCAGCCATCACGGCGGCGTTCATGGCGCCGGCCGACGTGCCCGAAATGGCTTCGATGGTAAGATGCGGCTCCTCGAGCAGCCGGTCGAGCACGCCCCATGTAAACGCGCCGTGGGCTCCCCCTCCCTGCAAGGCCAGATCGATCAGCCGGGAGGGCGGCTGGACGACTCGGGGAGGCTGCTCGGTCATCGGACGTCCTTTGCTTCCGCCCTGTGGCGGAGATATCATTAGTAATTGGGCCACACACCGCGCCGATCGCCGCAACGACGATTGCACAGAACAGAAAGCGCTCGAGCCGAGTGAAGATCGGTTGACCTCGTTCTTGCTGCGCAATCACGAACAGGACCGCCCCGGCACATACAGGAGTGCCGGCAGCATGACAAACCTCGTTCCACTCGCATAAAGCGTGCCGGCGACCGGCGCACCGTTTACATTCTCGGCGGCAAGGATTGCTAGCGTGGTTTTGTGACGGCCAGCCGAATGGACGATCTCGGCTGACACGAGCAACCACGACAGATGATTGCCGAGCACCGCGGCGACCCGACCGATCCCGTCGAGGGCCTTGCTCCAAGGGCCGACGATTGCTTCCACATGACGCGACAAGAAATGCCGGCGCCGATCGTCGAGGCGACCCTCAAGCCGACCGGCGCGCGTAGCGCGCGTGTCTGGCTAGCTAGCTAGCTGACGGAGTCAGGGAAGCAGCATAGAATTTGAAGTGGAAGGCACTTACCGGCTAATCGTCCCGAGACTGTTCCGAGCGTCCCAATAGGCGGCTACTACGGGACACTGTCCTCTGGCCGCGGTATTTCGTGGCCCCGAACAATCGTCGATGGGATCGACATGGCGTCTAGGTTGCTCAGGTTTCTCCGGCGCGGGCTCGTGCTCGTCGTGTTGGTCGCGGCAAGCGTTCTAGCCTTGCGCGCCTGGGACTCCCAGCGCGGGCCACCGCTCGAGCCATGGCACACATTCGTCCCGACTGAACTGCATGCGGAGGCGCTGGAGAAGGCCGACTGGGCCGCATACCTGAAGCACGAGGCGGCGATCTTCCGCGACGTGCGACGCGAGGTGGTCGACAAGATCGACCGGGAAGCGGCGGTTCCGGGCAACCGCTACTATGCCGGCAGTCCGATCTATCCCGGAAGCTTCGCGCAGGATTTCAACCGCTCCTACATGCTGGAGCCGGACGGAGCGGCAGTTGGCGCGGTCGTCCTGTTGCACGGCCTGACCGATTCGCCATACAGCCTCCGTCACATCGGGCGCCTCTATCGCGATCGCGGCTTTCTCGTGATTGCCATCCGGCTGCCCGCCCATGGCACGGTGCCGGCCGCTCTGACCGATGTCGAATGGGAGGACTGGGATGCGGCGACCCGCCTGGCCGTGCGCGAGGCGCGCAAGCGCGTCGACGCCGCCAAGCCGCTGCACATCGTGGGTTTCTCCAACGGCGGGGCGCTGGCCATGAAGTACGCTCTCGACGCGCTCGACGTCGAGGGATTGGCGCGACCCGACAGGCTGATCCTGATCTCGCCGATGATCGGCATCACCAGCTTCGCGCGCTTCGCAGGGTTGGCAGCTCTGCCCGCGTTGCTGCCGGCGTTCGCCAAGGCGGCTTGGCTCGGGCTGCTGCCGGAGTTCAACCCGTTCAAGTACAATTCCTTTCCGGTCAACGGCGCCCGCCAGTCGCATCGGCTCACCATAGCGCTTCAGGACAGCATCGCGAGGGCGAGCCGCGACGGCCGCATTGCGCGGCTGCCGCCGATTCTCACCTTCCAGTCCGTCGTCGATTTCACGGTGAGCACGCCAGCCATCATCTCGGGGCTCTACGCCCATCTGCCGGCCAACGGCAGCGAGCTCGTGCTGTTCGACCTCAACCGGGCGGCCGCCGTGAGCCCATTGCTGCGCGACGCCGCCGAGACGGTTCTTTCCCGCATCCTGCCGGCGCCGCCCCGGCGTTTTCGGACGGTTATCATCACCAACGCCGCCACCGACCGATACGACGTCGTCGAGCGGGTCACCGAAGCCGGTGCCCTCACCGAAAGCACCCGCCCCCTCGACCTGGCCTTTCCGACCGGCATCTTTTCTCTGTCACATGTCGCCTTGCCCTTTCCGATGACCGATTCGCTCTATGGCCTGACTCCCAACGAGAGCGAGCACTTCGGTGTCCATCTCGGCGCCATCGCGCCGCGCGGCGAGCGGGGGGTCCTGATCGTGAATCTGGATGCCCTGCTGCGGGTTTCGTCGAACCCCTTCTTTCCCTACGAGATCGAGCGGATCGAGCAGGTGATCTCGGCGTCCACGGCCAAGCGTTAAGCAGCGCCGCCCGTCCGCTCGGCATGGGTCCTGTCGCCGAGCCAATCTTCGACGTAGAAGCGGAGCGTGGCCACACGGGCAACGGCGAAGATCGGCGCCGCCAGGGCGACGCCCATGGCGCCGAATATCGCCCCGAAAATGACGATGGCAAACAGCGTCCAGGCCGGCGCCAGGTTCACCGAACCCTTCTGGATGAGCGGTGCGATCAGGAACCCTTCGATGGTCTGGATCGTGAAATAGATAACGACCACCCAGGCGAGGGTCGGCAATCCCATCGGCATGGCGACCAGGATCACCGGGAAGGCGGCGAGCAGCGGACCGAGATAGGGAATGAAGTTCGCCACGCCGGCTTGCAGACCGAGCAGCGGCGCGCCGGCGACTCCCAGAATCTGGAACGACACGGCGAGCAGGACAGCCACGACGGCGCTGCGCAGGAGCTGGCCGAGCAACCAGTTGCGCAGCATCTCGCCCATCTCGTTCATGACCGTGCGCACGCGGGCGCGTGCCGCCTTCGGCACCAGTATCAAGGCGCCTTCACGATACGCAGCGGGCTGACCGGCGAAAAACAGTCCCAGGCAGACCACCACGATGGTGTTCATGACCACGCCGTAGGCGCCCGAGACGGCGTACTGGACATGACCGAACAAGCGGCCCGGGTCGCTCAGCAACTGGAAGAGATCCTGGCGTCCGCCAGGGCCGAAAAGGTCGATGCCGAAGCCCGCCAATTCGCGTTCCAGGACGCTCAACTGGGCATCCATGACGGCGATCAGCCCCTGCACCTGCCCTGGCAACCGCACAATGCTCCAGCCGAGCGCGAAGACGGCTCCAGAGCCCAGGACAAGAACGACCAGCGCGTATCGCCAAGGCCGTGCAAACGGCAAGACGGGGCGCAGGGCGCGCGTGCAGGCGTCGAGCAGAGCGGCGAAAAGGATACCCGCGAACAGCAGGAGCAGGCTGGGCGCGCTGTAACAGACGAGGGCGATGCCCGAAACGACCGCCAGAACGACGATCGGCACGGCAACGACGTGCCGCCACGCGGTCGGCGTGCCAGACGACACGGAGGCTGGGCCATCGGGCCTTTCGATCGTCATCGCGTTCCTCGGCGGCGCGTGGCCCTCGTGGTCTACTCCCGATCCCGCGACTTACGCGCTACACGCGTCGGATTTCACCACCCACGGCCGTCCTATCGTCTCTGCCCCAAGAACATCATGAGGAACTGGAACAGATTCACGAAGTCGAGATAGAGGCTGAGGGCGCCGAAGATGGCGACCTTCTCGGCAACGTCGCTGCCCCAGGCATTGCTGTACTGCGCCTTGATCTTCTGCGTGTCGTAGGCGATCAGGCCCGAGAAGATCAGCACGCCGGCGGCGGAGATGATGAAGCTCATGGGCCCCGACGGCCAGATCATGTTGACGATGCTGGCCAGGATCAGGCCGACCAAGCCCATGAACAGGAACTTTCCGAACGCACTCAGGTCGCGCTTGGTGGTGTAGCCGTAAAGGCTCAGCGCACCGAACGCGGCGGCGGTGATGAAGAAAGTGCGTGCGACCGAAGCCCCAGTATAGCGGAACAGCAGCAGCGACAGGCTGACCCCCATCAAGGCCGTGACCGCCCAATAGACCACCTGTACCGCGCGCAGGCTCATGGTGGCAGCGCGAAACGACACCAGCATGAGCAAGCCGAGCGGCGCAAAGATCGCGACCCAGCCCAGCATGCTCAGGTCGTATACACGACCGCCCTGGACCTCGAAGAACAGGCCCGCGAGCTCGGCCGAATTGAACAAACCCACGGCGACGGCGCCCGACAGGGCAAGACCCGACGCCATGCAATTGTAGACGCGCACCATGTGCGCACGCAGACCGACATCGAACGCAGCCTGGTCGCCCACGCTGCCGACACGGTTGACCGCACCGGAGTTGGAGTTCGCCATTGTTCACCTCACTGTCGAATGATGCGTACGGCACGTTTGGAAGCACGAGCCCAGGCCGCCATAGAAACATGATCGGAATCCAATTGCACGTTCAGATGCAATCGCGACCTGCGCCGCCCGTCGAGATTGGGACTCACTGGATAGTCGCGGGACCTCGTGACAATGCACCGTCGCCGACCGTGGCTCCCGTGCCCGGCCATCGCCCTGCTTGGCGGCCAAGCGAGCAAATGCCCGTCTCCGACAATTCTCCCCTTTCCCATTCTCTCGCAGCCCTCTTGGCCGTCTCCCTGATCGTTCTCTGGGCATGGCTTCTGGCGACGATGGCCTGCGACCTGCTTCGCAGGGGTGATCTCTCGACCGCAGGCAAGATCCTTCGGCTGGTCCCGCAGGTCGCACTGCCCTACCTCGGCTCCTTCGCCTACATCGCCAGCCAGAGCTGCGACATGGCCCACCGTCGCAGCGCATCCTCCGAGAAGCTGCGGGATACCCTGCGCCAGCTCTTCACGAGTGCCATGGACGAATTGGTGAAGCTCGACCACCTCGAGGCAGAGAATGATATCTTCCAAGCACAGTATCTAAGGCTGAGGTCCCGGCTGGTCGATTGAAATGGGGTGGGCGCCCACGGCATGGCGCAGGGATGTCGTTTCGCCAGGAACGTCTGGCTCCGTTCTGGCCGGTTGCCGAAGGTCGCGCTCCACGGCGATGGAATGACCTTTGCCGATACCCTTGTTATCATGTCGATATCCTGCGCAAATTCATGGGGCTGCGGTGTAACTGCGCCTCCGGATATTGCCTCTACAAGCGCGTGCCTCGAGAGGATTGTCGTGAGCTTTGGTACTGACCCGGAGGACGGAAGACGCTTCGCCATCGAAAGCTTTCGTTCCCACTGGCTGCTGTTCGCCCTGGTGGGGGGATTGTTCATCCTGGCCGGCGCAGTGGCCATCGTGGTTCCGGCGCTCTCGTCGATCGCCCCGAACGAAACGCTAGGCTTGGTCTTGCTGATCGTCGGCCTCGCGCAGATCGTGCAGTCGGGCAAGATGCAGCGGACTGCGCTCTTTGCCTGGTGCCTGGCGCTCGGTGGCGTGGCGGCGGTCGGCGGCGTTCTCGTCTACATCGAGCCGTTTCCCGGCATCGTCACGAAGACGCTCGTGATGGCGATCGTTATTGGCCTGCACGGGCTGACCCAGATCGCCTTTGCAGTGATGGTGCGCCGCTTGAAGGGATGGGGCTGGTTCGTCCTGGCCGGATGCATCGCCCTGCTCGCCGGCGGGCTGTTGGCAATGAAGCTCCCCTACAATCACTCCTTCACGCCGGCCACGGTCGGAGGCATATCTCTGGCGTTCACCGGCCTGGCATATCTCGCGACCGCCTTAGTCTCGCGCAAGCCGTAGGCGGCGGCCGAGTGCCGGAAGCGACCGGGTTTCTTCCGTTCGCGGGGGCGGCGCTACCCTCACAAAATTTCAATGTCCGGGCATCCTCGGCGCCATCGGCACGCCGGTATGGTCCGCCCGAGCCTCACGAAGGGGCATGAATCGAGATCGAATGACACGGCACGAACAAAAGCTATTCCAGAGGCGTTCCTTTGTCGCGAGCGCGGCGGCCCTGATGGCAGGCGCGGCCGCCTTGCCGGCGACAGCGGCGAGCATTGCTCCCTACCGTTGGGACCTCGACCCGCCGACCGACACGCGCGACAATTTCATCGCCTGGGGCAAGGCCCGCGGCGAGGACCCGATGTTCCTCGGCCAGCGCTGGGACCGCTTCCAGGCCCTCCTCGCCAACAAGGACATCTGGGGTCGGGCCACCATCCGCGCCTTCCTGCTGACGCCGCGCGAGGAGTTCTCCGCGATCAACCCGGCGATCCACAAGCGCGCCTACGAGCACGCCTTCCTCGACATCGGCTACGGCGTCACCATGTCCGGCCCGCACATCCAAGGCCGCATGACCAACGTCATCGACGTCAAGCGCGGCGAGAAGGTGCTCGAGATCGGCACCGGCTCGGGCGTGCAGTCGGCCTACATCGCCAACCTCACCGAGAACGCCTACACGATCGAGATCATCGCGCCGTTGGCCGCCCGTACGCGCGGCCTCTACGACAAGCTGATCGAGAAGGGCTACACCGAGTTCAAGCACATCAAGACCAAGGCG
>JAXMCO010000021.1:0-50888 GCA_046349335.1 Reyranellaceae bacterium | reverse complement strand
ATGGCTCATGCCGACGCGATCAGCGGCGCGGTCTACGATCTGGTGGTGAGCCACGGCGGCTCGATCTCGGCCGAGCACGGCATCGGCCAGCTCAAGGTCGACGAGCTGGCTCACTATCGCAGCAAGATCGAGCTCGACACCATGCGCACCATCAAGCGCGCGCTGGATCCGGACAATCTGATGAATCCGGGCAAGATCATCAGGGTGTAGGCAAGCCGCGGGGCTTCAGGCGACCGTCCTGGCGAGGCCGGCGAATTTTACTTGGGACAAGTCGGCGCGTCGTGCATGTGCAGGCCCTGCAGATGTGCCGCCACCGTCAGAGGCCCCGCATCGGCGACCAACCTATCGAGAACACCTGAATCGAAGAGGCGGCCGCGCAGCGACAGCAGCGGCTTGCTGTCCTGCTGTCCTGCTCGCGAAAAGGCCATGGTGATCGGCCAGTGTCGTGAGCCCGGCACCGCCACGTGTCGTTGCGACGGAGGTGTCGCTTCGGCTGGCCCGGCCGCCTCTCGCTTCACGTCGATCAGAAAGACGGCACCGGCCGCCTCTGCGCCGAACATGAGCACCGGAAAAGTCTCGCTTCCCGCCGCCAGCCGTCTAACCAGATAGCTCACCGCCGCAACCGGCATCAGCGTGAGCGGCGGCAGGACCGATTGCTCCGGTTCGCCGGACGATTCCAGCGCGACCCGGTAGGCGCCGTCGCGCTGCTGCACGGTGCCCCGCACCTCACGTTCGGTTCCGTTCAAGACCTGGACGGTCCGCCAAGTGAAGCCATTGGTGCCACGCTGTTCCTCGCCGCCGGTGCGCGAGGTGATGTTCACCCTGAACGAGGGCGTCAGCGACATATCGACCGAGAGCTCGCGCCGAATGCGCCAGCCATCGCACCCCTGCTCGATATCCTGCACGGCACTGCCGATGCGCGTTGCGTTGAGGGCAGTGCCGAGCCGCAACGAATACTCCGCCCGATGCGGCCGCAATTGTGCCCACGTGGAGTCCGGCGCCAGCAGGACGGCAGAGATCGACAGCGAAACGAGTGCCACGATGCGCTTCATCGTGGTCGCTCGCCGCTTGCGCCACCCGACGCATGAGCACATCGCAGCGCGCTCTCCAGTGGGTTCGAAAAATGTACCCGGCCGCGACGGAGCATCTTGGGTCGTACAGTCACAAGGAGCCCTTCGGCTGCATGGCCATGCGGCACTCACCCCTTGCGCTTCCGGCTCGGCCAGAGCCTGCCGACGGCAAGCGCCATCCGCGCCAAGGCCGGAACGCGGGTCGGTCGGCACAAGCGCGGATCGTAGCCCGCCAGTCGCCGGTCGTTCTCCTGCAGGCAAATCTCCATCAGGTCCAGGAATCCGATCTCCACCGGAGTCACCGCCTGTGCGCCATTGACGGTGAAGTTGATTTCCTGCTGCGTGGCCTTCTTGTTGGTGCCAACGCTCCGCGCAAGCCCGACACGCAGCCCGGCGATGTAGACCCAGGCCGCCGCGACACGCAGCTCGAACCGGATGCGACGCCACCAATCGAGGTTGGCGCGATGCCACGCCAGCCAGTTGGCGAAGAACAGGATGTGGCGGCATTCCTCCTGGATCACCGGCTCGAATGTCTCGACGAGCTCCGCAGGAAAGAAGCCCGATCGCCTTGCCAGCTCGAATAGCCCGAAGGCGAAGAAGCTGTCGATCGATTCGGAATAGCCGGTGACGAGATAGGCGAAGCCCCGGTCTCGCGGCGGCACGTACGGCGGCTCCTCGGCCAACTCGATTCCGTAGGCGCGCACCAGATGCGAGAGGACCTCCTTGTGGCGGTTCTCTTCCCAGGCATTCAGCATGATCGCGGATCGCATCTCCGGATCGTCGAGCGCGTCGGCGAAGGCGGCAAAGCTGAGACGCGCCCGGCCTTCGGTCTGCACGGCGATGTCCCAGATCGGCAACGACTTCAGACGCCGCAGCGCATCGGGATCGAGGGTCGGCCAGGCAATCACCGAAGGACGATAGGGGTTGAACGTCTCCTGGAACATCGCGCAGATCGCGCGCTCGTGGGCTGCCGAGCCTGGGGTCAGGGGACCGACCTCCGCGCTTGTCCATTGGCGGGCGACACGGTCGGCCGCTTCGAGAGCGGACGATGTTGCGGGGTGCCTGGGGCTTTCGGGCGGAATAAATCGCGACACCGCTTCCTCGAGGAGACGGGCACCGCCGCCTTCGAGCACATCCCCCGCATTTCTCCTCGCAACCGACATCGAACTGCCCTCTGCTCGCCGGCAATTGGAGAGTACCGATTTTGGCGCGAGCATGGCAGTCCCGCTTGTACGCCGGCAGAGCAAGTGGCGAGTTCGTCGCATCCGGCTGTCCCCTCGAATCGCGTAAGCTTCAAGTTGGTCGAATTCTCTATGGAGGGCTGCCTTCCCTATTGGCCCGCTCAGTCGACTTCACGAGAGGTCATCGATGACTTCCAAGGGACGTTTCGCGGTGCTCGGCCACGCGGCGGCGGATGGTCTTGGCAGCTAAAGCAGACCTCAGGCTCAGGTGTCTGGTCCGTATCCTTGGCCAGGTCTGTGCGATACTCGCCATCACGCTGGCGCTGGACTACATCCTGCTAGCCACGGTCTTTTCCGGCTGGAAGCGCTCCTGGGCTGACGCTGCGACGGCTTATACCCAGGCCTATGTCCATGCTCCGTGGCATCACGATCTCGCACCGAACCGGAACTCCATGCGGCCGTGGGGCAAGACTCTCTATCCCTTTCGCACCGACCGCTACGGCTTCCGGACCGGGACCTGCGCACCGGGCGAAGGCGACAAGGGCAAGCCCGCCATTTTCGTCATCGGCGATTCGTTCACCGAGGCCTTGGGAGTCTCCTACGAAGAAAGCTTTGCCGGATTGATGGCCTGCGAGGCCGTGCAGGAAGGCAAAGCGCTATGGAACCTCGGCGTGATGTCCTTCAGTCCCGTCATCTACCAACGCAAGATCAGGGCGGCCGCCGAGAAGCTCGGTATCGGGCCTACCGAGATATACGTGTTCCTCGATCTCTCAGACATCACCGACGAGGCAATCGTCTATCGCGTCGGCGAAGACGGCACGATCGGAGTGGCGCCGTCACACCACTGGTTCGACACCGGCCAGTTCCTGCTCGGCAACTTCGCCACCTTCCGGCTACTCTACAACCTCTGGCTCGACTTGCCGTTCGGTTCGGCAGCGCCCGATGAAAGCTGGCGCGCACGTTGGAGCCTCGATCCCAAGATCATGGACGAGTGGGGCCGCCGCGGGTTGGAGCTGGCAAGCAAGAATCTGGACAAGATCGTCGAGACTTGCCGCGAGTGGAAATGCCGGCTCACCCTCGTCGTCTACCCCTGGCCCGACAATGTCAGGGCAGCCGACCGCAACAGTGTCCAAGTCGCCCACTGGCAGCAGTGGGCTGGCGAGCGCGGCGTACGATTTGTCGACGGCTTTGCCCCCTTCTTTCGGGAGCCGCCGGATGTCGCGGTGAGCAAGTACTTCATTCCAGGCGACGTGCACTTCTCGGCTCAGGGGCACCGCCTGATATTCGATGAGCTGAAGCGTTCGGTTGGCCCCTTCTGAGCCTTACCGAGGCGGAACCGCGAGCAGAGCCGGACGGAATAGCAGAGTCACCAGAAGCTCCCACCCCAGCGAGACCATCAGCAGCCGACCCATGCTGGCAGTGCCGGGATGGCTCGACAGCCACAGCGCCCCGAAGGCCGTCGCGGTGGTGAGCGCACTGAAGACCACGGCGCGCATCAGGCTCGACTGCAACGGCGCAGTCTCGCCGGCACGCCATGCCATGACGAAGTAGATGTTGAAGGCCACGCCGACCCCGAACAGCAGGGGCAGCGCGATAATGTTGGCGAAGTTCAGCGGCAGATCGAGAATTGCCGAGGTCGCGAAGGTCAAGAGCCCGCTCAGCAGCACCGGCACCATAGTCAGGACAACATCGCGCACGTGGCGCAGTGAGCCCGCCAGGATCAGCACGATGGCGACGAACGAGTAGATGCCGGCTTGCAGGAAAGACGAGACGATCGTGTCTCCCGCCGCGTGAATCGAGATCGGCACGCCCGTGGCATCGGGGGCGACGGCCTGGACGGCGCGGGCGAAGCGCCAAAGCCCGTCGTCGGTATCCAGCTCAGGCCGTGGGAAAACCTGTATGCGGGCGCGGCCATCGCTCGCGACCCAGTCGCTGATGATGTCGCGTGGCAGCGATTCGATCGTCACCGGACTGGCCTGCAGCATCGCGCGTAGCCGTTCCAGCATGACGCCGAGCGGCACGACGACCGCCGTCGACGCGGCGGCCCGAACATCGGGTGCCGCCTCGCGCAACCGGTCGAGCGCATCGGCCAGGCGACGGACCACTCCCGACGCCGAATCTGAGGCATTGGCCGCCACCACCTGGCGCAGCGCCGCTGCTGTCTCAGCGAGCGCCTGCTTCAGGTCCTCGTCCGATGGCGGCGACGCGGCCGAGGCGCCGAGCGACGGGCCGAGACGTTGGGCGGCAGCCTGGATGAGCGCGAGCTTCTCCGGCTGCCTGTCGGGCACGAAACTGCGCAATGTCACGACACGCGACACGTCCGGCAGGGCCGCCAGGCGGCGCTCGATCGGTTCGGATAGGGCGAGCGAGGGCGCGAGCACGTTCAGCGTATCGGGCGTCCAGTTGGGATCGGAGGTGAGATCCCTCAGGGTCGCCATCGATTCGACTTTCTGGCTCTTGAGATGGAGTGGATTGAAATCGAAGCGCACGAACGGCAGAGCCGCCGCCGAGACGATGGCGACGAGCAGACCGACAGCCAGCACGGCGCGACGGTGGTGGCGCAAGAAGGCCTCCACCGGCGCCAGCACGGCATAGCCCACCTCCGACATCGTGCCGGCCGGCGGGCGCAGCAAGACGAGCAAGGCCGGCAGCAAGGTCACGGCGAGCGCGAAGGCGATGGCCATGCCGAGACCCGCGATCAGTCCGAGCTCGGCCACGCCGACATAGTCGGTCGGCAGGAAGGCGAAGAAGCCCACGCCGATGGCGGCAGCCGCCAGGGCCAGCGGCAGGCCGACGCCACGGCCGGCTGCGGCCAGGGCATTCCCGAGATCGGGGTCGAAGTGCCGTTCGGCGAGGAAACGCACGCTGAACTGGATGCTGAAATCGATGCCGAGGCCGACGAACAACGGAATGAAGGCAACAGAGATCAGGTTGAACTTGCCGGTCACCAGGAGCCCGAGACCGGTCGTCATGAGCAGGCCCATGAAGGTCGTCAGCAGGATCGCGCCGACGACGCGACCCGAATGGACCGCCCACCACAAGATGCCAAGTAGGGCGATGACCATGGCCGCGGCGACCAGGTGCCAATCCTCGGCCAAAGAGGCGAATTCTTCGTCGGAGAGCGCCACCGGCCCCGTGAGACGGACACGGATGCCATGGGCCTGATCGAAGCCGAGCGAGCGCGCCGTCTCGCGAATCGCGTCGCTCGCCGCCTGGCCGGGCTGCAGGGCAGTAAAGTCGAGCACCGGCTGGACCAGGAGGACGCGCCGCGTCTGGCGCCCGCCGCCCGATGTTCCGTCGCCTAGGCCACCCATCGCATTCTGCCAGGAAAAGAACGCCGGCTGGCCTGCCGCCGCCTTGTCGAAGGTATCGGCGAGTGCCGACATGAGCGGTTGGAAATCGCCGAACCTGGCCTGGCCGTGCTGGACGCCTTGAAGCGCCCGCGCCACGGTCAAGAGCACGCCGCGCAGCGACGGATCCGCCGCCAGCGAGGCAAGCAGGAATTGCCGATGCAGCAATCCCTCGGTGGCCGCCTGAACCTGCGGCAGGGAAAGAAACAACAGTCCGTTCCGGTCGAAGAAAGGACCGCCCTCGGGGCGGCGCACGCTATGGAAGAGTTCGGTCTTCTGCGCCAAGGCCGCCGACAAGCGGCTCGCCGCATACTCTGCCTGTTCCGGCGTCGCGCCATCGACCACGACGACCACGAGCCTCTGCAGCGATGGAAACGCCGTCTCGATGGCAAGCTCCCGTTGCCGCCACGTATCCCGGGTCGAGATCAGCTCGGTGGTGTCGGTGGTCATGCGGAAATGGCCAGCCGAATAGACCAGCGCCCCCGCCATCAGCGCGAGAGAGAGAATCAGAACCATGAACGGATGCCGCGCACTGGTCGCGACGACGCGGCCGATCCACGCACTCATGCCTCAGCTCGTGGTGGCGAGCGTCGGCTTGCGCCGCGTGCCGAACGCTGTGGCCGTTTTCTTCAGCCGTTCTGTAGATAGATTGCGCCAGTTGCCCAGGTGCCACACCCGGCCGAGGATCGATATTTTGGACAGTACGCTCATGGGCGATCCTTCACTGCCCTCGTCTGCTTATTCTTGTCCACCACGCATTTGGAGCAACCGTCGCGTGACATCTTGCCACGACGCAGGGCTATGAGCGGGGCGCAAAGAACTCAAGATCCGAGTCGTTGTCGAGTTCGATAGAGGCGCATCCGCTCTCGAATTCGCACAATCCTTACCCGAAGCGGTGAAGGCTTGCGCCTGCGGTCACAGTATCGGAGAATTAATAGCGTCTGCAAATGCCCCTTCCCGGGTATGCGCTCTTCTTGGACGATGCGCTTACCAGGCACAGCTTGTATTGCCGCACTGGCGAGACAGCTCGCGAATGCCGACATCCGACCCTGGCCTGTACCATCGAGGAGTAGATCTGGAATGCGGGTGATCTTGGCTCAGCCTCGGGGCTTCTGCGCTGGCGTGGTCCGCGCGATCGAGATCGTGGAGCGCTCGTTGGAGAAGTTCGGTGCGCCGGTCTATGTACGGCATGAAATCGTCCACAATCGTCACGTCGTCGAACGCCTCGAGGGCATGGGGGCCGTGTTCGTCGAGGAGCTGGACGAGATTCCCGACGGCGCCGTGACGATCTTCAGCGCCCATGGCGTGGCCCAGCCGATCATCGACCAGGCGAAGGCGCGCGGCCTGCCCGTGCTCGATGCCACCTGCCCGCTCGTGTCCAAAGTCCACCTCCAAGGCAAGCGCTACGTGGCGCGCGGCCGCGCGCTGATCCTGATCGGCCACGCCGGTCATCCCGAGGTGGAGGGGACCATGGGACAGGTCGGGGCAACCGTACATTTGGTCTCGACGATCGAGGACGTCGCCCTGCTCGACCTGCCCCGCGATGCGCCCGTCGCATACGTCACGCAGACCACACTCAGCGTCGACGACACGCGCGGCGTGATTGCAGCGCTTCAGGCGCGGTTCAGCGACCTCGAAGGCCCCGACGTTTCGGACATCTGCTACGCCACGCAGCATCGCCAGTCGGCGGTCCGCGACCTCTGCGCCGTGGCGGACCTGCTCCTGGTCGTAGGCAGCCGCAACAGCTCGAACTCCAACCGGCTGCGCGAAATCGGCGTCGAGCAGGGGCTCCCGAGCTACCTGATCTCGGACGGAAGCGAGCTCGATCCGGCGTGGCTCCGCAGTGCCCGGGTCGTGGGACTGACGGCCGGCGCCTCGGCGCCCGAGGAGCTGGTCCTCGACGTCATCGAAGCGCTGCGCCGGCACGGCGAGGTCGCTGTCGAGCAGTTGGACGGCGTGCGCGAGACCATCGAATTTCGCCTGCCCGCCGAGCTGCGCTCAAGCGAGTTCGAAGCCAAGACACCGCGCAAGGCCGCGGCAACGGCCGCCCGCTAGAGCAGCGCGCCATGGGAATCCCTCTTCATCAGGCCGCCCGCATTGGCGCCTACCTGTTGCGCCAGCATCTCAGCCGCCGCGAGCGCTATCCGCTGGTGCTGATGCTGGAGCCATTGTTCCGCTGCAACCTCGCCTGCGCCGGCTGCGGCAAGATCGACTATCCGAGCGAGATCCTCGACCAGCGGCTGTCGTACGACGAGTGCATGGGCGCGATCGACGAGTGCGGTGCGCCCGTCATCTCGATCGCCGGCGGCGAGCCGCTGCTGCATCGCGAGATGCCGAAGATCGTTACAGGCTTCCTGGCGCGCAAGAAGTTCGTGATCCTGTGCACCAACGCGCTGCTGCTCGCCAAGAAGATCGACGACTACCAGCCGCATCCGTCGTTCACATGGTCCATTCACCTCGACGGCAATCGGGCAATGCACGACAAGTCGGTGTGCCAGCAGGGCACCTACGACAAGGCGGTCGAGGCCATCGGGCTGGCCAAGTCGAAGGGCTTCCGCGTCAGCATCAACTGCACGCTGTTCAACGACGCCGATCCCGCCGAGGTCGCTGCCTTCCTCGACGACATGAAGGCGCTCGGGCTGGACGGCATCACGGTGTCGCCCGGCTATGCCTACGAACGCGCGCCGGATCAGAAGCATTTCCTCAATCGCAACAAGACCAAGGAGCTGTTTCGCGGCATCCTGGCGCGCGGCCGCGGCGGTCGCGCCTGGCCGTTCAGCCAGTCGATCAACTTCCTGAACTTCCTCGCCGGCAACGAGAGCTACCAGTGCACGCCGTGGGGCAACCCGACGCGCACCGTGTTCGGCTGGCAGAAGCCTTGCTACCTGCTGGGCGAAGGCTACGCCAAGACCTTCCGCGAGCTCATGGACAGCACCGAGTGGGACAAGTATGGCGTCGGCAAGTATGAGAAGTGCGCCGACTGCATGGTCCATTGCGGCTTCGAGGCCTCGGCGGTGAAGGATATGGTCCGGCGCCCTCTCAAGGCCCTGGGCGTGACGCTGCGCGGCGTGCGCACCACAGGCGCGATGGCGAAGGATATCCCGCTCGACGGCCAGAGACGGGCGGAGTTCGTGTTTTCGGACCATGTCGGTCGCAAGCTGGCCGACATCCGTGCCACCCAGTCAGGGGCCACCAAGTCGGGGACCCAGCAGTCGGTGGCCGCGGAGTAGCGCGCGAAAGGCCGTCTCGGCCTCCAGGCCCGTTCGGATCAGCGCCGGAAGCTGCCAGGGCGCGGCCATCAATGAGCGGAGGATTGCCGGCAAATCGATACTGCCGTCCCGGCGCATGCCGACGCGCGCGGCCGGCGGCAGCGTGCGGTTGGCGGCATCGGAGACGACGCGCGCGACGACGAACGGCAGGCGGTGGCGATGGGCGACGCGGGCCGCGACGTGCGATTCCATGTCGACGGCGACGGCCATGGACGATCGGCGCAACTCGGACTTCTGTGCCGCCGTTGCCGCTATGGCGTCGACGCCGAGCACCACGCCGCGTTCGGGCGCCGGCAGGCGGGCGACCAGCCAGTCGGTCCAGGCGGGATCGGTCGGCAGCGCTGCGCCGCCATCGCTCACGGCCGTGGCGACCACCCAATTGCCGGGCCGCAACCCTGGCGCCAAGGCGCCGGCAATACCGATGCTGACAACCCCCCGCATGGCCGGCGCGTGGTGATCGAGCGCCGCTTCCAGTCGCGCCTGATCGCCGCCGCCCGTCACCACCTCCACGCCCGGGCTGGCGAGAATCCGCCGTTCGCGCTGCAGCCCGGTGACCGCCAGAATCATCACATGCCGTAGGCCGTGCGCCGGCTGTTGGTGCGACGCAGGTTGCGATAGCGGGCGAGTGCCCACAGCGGAAAGTAGGCCGGGTAGCCGTGGTAGCGCAGGTAGAAGACGCGCGGAAAGCCGCCGCCGGTGTAGGAGTCCTGCCGCCACAGGCCCGTCGAATCCTGGTTGCGCCGCAGCCAGGCGATGCCGCGCTCGACGGCAGGATGGCAGACCTCTCCAGCGGCCATCAAGCCCAGCATCGCCCAGGCCGTCTGCGACGCGGTGGAGGCCGCTCGTTCATAGCCGCGATAGTCGAGCTTGTAGCTCGTGCAATCCTCGCCCCAGCCGCCATCGGCATTCTGGATGGCGATCAGCCAGTCCGCGGCCTTGCGCACGCTGGGCGTCGTTCCGTCGAGACCGGCGGCACCGAGCGCACACAGCACCGACCATGTGCCGTAGATGTAGTTGACACCCCAGCGGCCGAACCAGCTCCCGTCCGCCATCTGCTCGCGTTCGAGGTAGTCGAGGCCGGCGCGCACAACGGGGTTGGCGGGCGTCTCGCCGAGCTGAGCCAGCATGCTGATGCAGCGTGCGCTGACGTCTGCAGTCGGCGGATCGAGCAACGCGCCATGGTCGGCGAACGGGATGTTGTTGAGATAATGATCGACGTTGTCGGCATCGAAGGCGGCCCAGCCGCCGTTGCCGCTCTGCAGGCCCGCGATCCATTCGACGCCGCGCGTGATGGCCTCGTCGTAGGCTGGCCCGGCGTGCGCCCTCTCCTCCCCTGCGACTGTCGCCCCGCCCGATCGGCGTCGTGCACGGTCCATCGCCATGACGACGACGGCGGTGTCATCGAGATCGGGATAGTGCGCATTGCGATACTGGAATGCCCAGCCGCCGGGTCGCACTTGGGGCCGCCGCTCGCTCCAGTCGCCGCGCACCTCGAGCTCCTGCAAGGGCTTCAGCCAACGGAGGCCGCGTAGCGCAGCCGCTTCCGCCTCGCCTTGCTGGACCTCCAGCAGGGCCTGGCTGGCGAGCGCGGTGTCCCAGACCGGCGAGACGCAGGGCTGGCAGTAGGCCTCGTCGTCGCGCACCACCAGCAGCTTCTCGATCGAGCGGCGGGCCGTAGCATAGTCCGGATGATCGACCGGGTAGCCGAGCGCATCGAACATCATCACCGAGTTCGCCATGGCGGGATAGATCGCGCCCAGGCCGTCCTCACCGTTCAGCCGTTCGGTGACGAAGCGCACGCAGCGCTCGATGGCGCGCTGGCGTGTCTTCCTCGGCCACAACGGCTCGCCTGCTTTCAGCACGCGATCGAGCCCGTTGAAGAACAGCGCCCAGCCGCGATGCACATGGGCGGCGAGCCTGGGCGCGGGCCGACTGGCTGTCGCAAACAGCTCGTGGATTCCGACGCCACGCGGATTGCGCGCACGCTTGCGCAATGCCGCCAGCACGAGCAGCGGAACGATGACGGTGCGCGCCCAGTACGACATGCGCGACAGGTGGATCGGGAACCAGCGCGGCAGCAGGATGATCTCGACCGGCATGGTCGGCACGTGCGCCCAGGAGAGCTGGCCGAACTGGGCCAGCAGAATGCGCGTGAAGACGTTGGCTCGCTCGGCACCGCCGTGCGCCAGAATCGCGCCGCGTGCGCGCGCCATGTGCGGTGCGTCGGGGCTGTCGCCGATCATCTTCAGGCAGAAATAGGCCTTCACCGACGCGCTGATGTCGAAGGCGCCGCCATGAAACAGCGGCCAGCCGCCGTGCTCGCCCTGGATACGGCGAAGATAGGCACCGATCTTGCGCTCCAGCTCGGGCGCATCCGGCTCGCCGAGATAGTGCCGCAGCAAGACATACTCCGACGGGATCGTGGCATCGGCCTCGAGCTCGAAGACCCAGTGGCCATCGTCGCGTTGCAAGTGCAGCAGCGCCTGGACGGCGCGCGCGATGTCGTCCTCGAGCCGATCGAGATCGTGCGCGTCGGTGGTTGCGGCCTCACCCGACATCGGTCAGGCGCCCGCCAGCGCAAGCTCGGCCGCCCGGTTGCCCGACCGCAGCGCACCCTCGATCGTCGCCGGCAGGCCGGTATCGGTCCAATCTCCGGCCAGGAACACATTCGCCCACTTGGTCCGCGCCGACGGCCGGCGCACCTCCTCGTCCGGCGTCGCGGCAAACGTAGCGCGTTTCTCCTTCACGATCCGGCAAGGCGGCACGGCAGCCGCCAGGCCGTGAACCGCGGCGACATCGCGCCACAGCAGCAGGGCCAGGGAGTCGCTGTCGGCATCCATGAGACGATCGGCAGCGCTGACGGTCACGGATAGCCGGTCGGCGAAGGCGAAGACCCACTCCGCCGTGCCGCCGACCAAGCCGACCATGCGACATGCCTGCGGCGGCGGGACGATCCTGAAGTGCGCGTTCAGGATGGCGCTGAACGTCTGCGGGGCGCTCACGCCCGGCAACAGATTTCCCGCGATCCAGGGCGGCACCGCGACGATCACGCGGTCATCGGGCAGCACGCTTTCCTCTTCACCGTCGAACGCCAACGCCACCGCCCTGCCGTTGGCGAACCTGAGCGCGCGCAGCGAGCGGCCGAACCGGATGTCCGCGCCGTCGCGACGCAATCGCTCGAGGGCGGGGTCGACGAACGCGGCGGCGAGGTTGGGCGAGGCGACAAGAGGGCGCATGTGGCGTCCGCCCTTGGCAAAGGTCTCGCGGACAATGGCGCCGGCAAGGTCGGCCGACGCGCCTTCGGGCGGCGTATTCAGGGCGGACAGGAGCACGGGCCGCAGGAATGTCTCCCACAAGACGGTATCGCAGCGGACGATCTCGTCGATGCGACGCCCCGGATGGTGTCCCATCAAGGCGAGCAAGCCCAGATAGTCGCGAAGGCGCGTGCCCGGCACCCGTCGGCTGGCATGGAGGATCCACCAAGGCACGGGCCCGTCGTCGGGCCGCAAGGTCCATCGAACGCCGTGCTCGAGGTCCAGGAAGGTGAATTCCGGCCGGTCGGGTCCGACCACCCGACCCTCGGCGCCAATGTCGCGCAGGTAACGACCGACCGCCTTGTTGCCGGACAGGACGAGATGGTTGCCGTTGTCGATCGTCATGTCGAGCTGGCTGTCGTGATAGGAGCGACACCTGCCGCCGGCCTGCTTGGCGGCTTCCGACAGGACGATGGGCTCGCCACGGCCCGCCACGGCAATCGCTGCCGACAACCCGGCCAGCCCGGCGCCGATCACATGAATGGTCATCCGAGCACGCTGCAACGGACGACGAGGTAGAGAAGATGCAGCTTGCCGATGCGCGCCCGGCGGCGCGGCGGCGCCCAGCCTTCAACCAGCATTTGCCGGAGCACGGCGCCATAGACGGCCGCCATCAGCCGCGGCGCCAGGAGGCGGCCACGCGGCCTGGACCTGAGCAAGCGGTCGGCTGCCGCGAAATAGTCGAGCGACCGTGCGGCCAATTGCCGGCAAACCTGATCGACACGCGCATCGCCGATCACTGCCTGCGGATCGGTCGCCTCGATCCCCGCCTGCACCAGGAGCTCGCGCGGCAGGTAGAGGCGACCCATCGCGGCATCCTCGTCGAGGTCGCGCAGGATGTTGGTGAGCTGGAGCGCGCGCCCGAGGTTGTGCGCTAGTTCGGCACCCGGCGCCTCTTCCATCCCGAATACTTGGGTCGAGAGGCGGCCGACGGCAACAGCGACGCGATCGCAGTAGAGATCGAGGGTCGCGAGATCGGGCGCGCGGATGTCGGTGGTAACATCCATTTCCATGCCGTCGATCACATCGACGAAATCGGCCTGTACCAACCCGAACGCACGCACCGGTCCCAGCAGGAAGGTCGCCTGACCAGCAGGCCGGCTGGCATAGAGGGCATCGAGGTCCTTGCGCCACTCGGCCAGCGCCGCCGCGCGGGCTGGGCGCGGCCGCGTGCCGTCGTCGGCGATGTCGTCGACCAGGCGGCAGAACATGTAGATCGCGAACATCGCCTCGCGCTCGGCCTTCGGCATGAGGCGCATGGCCGTGTAGAACGAGCTGCCGGAGATCCTGGTCCGGATGTCCGCGACCGTGAGATCGGCTTGCGTCACGCCCGTCACCCGCGGCTGCCGTGCAAGCCGGCCTGGCGGGCGCCGATGGCACGCGCCAGCCGGCGTCCCGCCACGACGAGCCCACCGCGCAGGGCGACCGCCGCGGTCTCGATGGTGGTGTGGTGCACACGTTCCGACAACGGATCGCGGCATTCCAGACGGCTGACGAGACTCTCCGCCAGAGCCTGGATGACGCCGACCTCGAGCGCCAGGCGGCGATCGGCGATTCGCTCGGCGAAGGGTCGCGACAGGTCGAGCAGGGCGCCGGTCTGTCGCGCCAGGCTGGCGATCGCGCGGCGCAATCCTGGCGATGCCTGGTTGGCAGACAGGCAATCGACGTCGAGACCCTCGGCAGCCAGACGATCTATGGGAAGGTAGACCCGGTCGAGGTCGCGGTAGTCCTTGGCGCAATCCTGCAGATGGTTGATCACCTGCAGCGCCGCACACAGCGCGTCGTTGAGCGGCCACAAGAGGTCCGACTCGCCGTGCAGGTCGAGCACGAACCGGCCGACCGGTGCGGCGGAGAAGCGGCAGTAGTCCATGAGCTCGGACCAGTCGGCGTAGCGTCGCTGGACAACGTCGCGCCGAAAGGCCTCCAGGAGGTCGCGTGCGTGCCGGTCGGAAAGGCCCCTCGCCTGCAAAGCCGACCGCAGAGCTTCTCCTTCGACGCTCGCGCCGGCGTCGCCGCGCAATCCGGCTTCCAGCCGTTCGAGCTGAGCGAGCTTCAGCTCGGCACCGGCCGCCGCGTGGTCGGCGACATCGTCGGCGGCGCGCGCGAAGCGATAGAAGGCGAGGATTGCCGGGCGCAACTCGGCGCGCACGAGGCGCGATGCAACCGGAAAATTCTCGTCGCGATGCCCCTTGCCGGAGGCGAAGTCGGCGGCGCCCGTCATGCGTCGCTCGCCATGGCCTGGGCGCGCCCCTTCCACAAGCCGCCGCGGCCGCGCCAGCAATCGACCGCCGACTGCACGGTGAAGAACGCATAGGCGGCCCCGATGGCAGGAAGCATCAGGCCCCAGAGCGGCGACCGACGATAGAAGCGCAGCATCGGCTGGAAGGTGAGCGCCATCACCAGCCAGGCACTCAGGCCCAACCAGCGCGCCGGCCCTTCGTGGAGGAGCGCAAGCAAAGGCGGCACGAGATAGACCACGGCCATCGCCGCGATCGTGCCGGCGAGGACGAGGGGCGAATAGCCGAGCTGGGCATAGGCCGAGCGCGCGATCATGCCGCCGATCTTCAGGAAGCCGCCGTAGGGCCGCAAGCTGGTGGCGCGTCGCGTCAGGCCGAGCCAGATCGGCCCCTGGCCTTTCAGCCTACGCGCCAGCGCGCAGTCATCTATGATTTCCGACCTGATGGCTGCAATGCCGCCGGCGCGCTCCAGCGCCTCGCGCCGCACCAGGGTGCATCCCCCGGCGGCAGCGGCCGTCCGGCAATCGCGCCGCGCGACCCAGGCGAAGGGATAGAGCATCTGGAAAAAGTAGACGAACGCCGGAATGAGGAACCGCTCGGCCCAGCTCGCGCAGGACAGCTCGGCCATCAGTGAGACCAGGACGCGGCCGTCCTGCTCGGCGCGAGCAACCAGGGTTCGCAGATTGTCCGGCGCGTGACCGATATCGGCGTCGGTCAGCAGGAAATAGTCGATGGGCTCGCCCTCGACATTGGCCTGCCGGATGCCCTGCTCCAGCGCCCAAAGCTTGCCGGTCCATCCAGCCGGAAACTCGGTGCCGGCAAGGACCTCGAGGCGTCGTTCCCCTTGGATGGCCTGGGCAACGGCGGCCGTGCCGTCGCTGCTGCCATCGTCGACCAGCACGACGCGGAACGGCCCGGCATAGTCCTGGCGCAGCAGGCTGCCGATGGATCGCGCGATCACATCGGCCTCGTTGCGGGCGGGGACCACCGCGACCACGGCAGGCCAGCGCGCCGGCGCGGCGAGCACGCCGTCGTCGCGCACGCGGCACCGCCAGAACCCGCCGCGGGCGAGTAGCAGGTACGACCAGATCGCCAGCGCCAGCAGGCCGATGCCCGTCCACACGCTCATGCCAGGTATCCGGCCGTCCGGAACCACGCCAAGGCGTCGGCCACGCCCTCCTGGTAGGGCCGGCTGCGGTAGCCGAGCTCGCGCTCGGCCTTGGCGGAGGTGAAGAACATCCGGTGCTTCGACATGCGCAGGCCATCGAGCGTCAACAACGGCTCCTTGCCGGTCACGCGCGCGACGGCCTCGGCGGCGAGCGCCAGCGGCATCAGCGGCACCCGCGGCAGCCTGAGGCGCGGCGCCCTGCGACCGACGAGGCTGGCGACGGTCGCGAGTAGCTGCTGCAGAGTGAGATTCTCGCCGCCCAGGATGTAACGCTCGCCGATGCGCCCCCGTTCGAAGGCCAGCAAGTGGCCGGCGGCGACATCGTCGACATGAACGAAGTTCAGCCCCGTATCGACGAAGGCCGGAATGCGGCCGCGCGCCGCATCGAGCAGGATCCGACCTGTCGGCGTCGGCCGGATGTCGCGCGGTCCGATGGGCGTCGTTGGGCTGACGATGACCGCGGGCAAACCATCACGCGCGATCATCTCCTCGACGGCACGCTCGGCCATGGTCTTGCTGCGCTTGTAGGCGCCGATCGCCTCGTGGGCCGCGAGCGCGGCCGTCTCGTCGACCGGCGCCGTGGCGCCCGCGACCCGCAGGGCGGCAACGCTGCTCGTATAGACGATGCGTTCGACGCCGGCGGCCAGCGCCTCGCGCTTGAGATTCAAGGTCCCTTCGACATTGGCGCGTATGATCTCGGACGGATCGCGCGCCCACAGCCGATAGTCGGCCGCGACGTGAAACAAGTATCGGACGCCTTTCAGGGCGGCCTCGAGAGACCGCCGGTCGGTGAGATCGCCGACGACCACCTCGCAGTCGAGGCCGACTAGATTGGCACGCGGGCTGGCGGCGCGAACCAGGGCACGCACGCGCACGCCCCGTCCAATCAAGGCACGCACGACCGCCGATCCCAAAAAGCCGGATCCCCCGGTGACGAGGGTCAGATCGCCCGGGCGCAAGGAGACACTCATGGCAGGTACCTTCGGCGCCGCGAAGTCGTCCGAAGTATGACGATATCCGGCAATTTCGCAATTCGCGAGACCTGCTGCCCTGCCGAGAATATTGCCTAGGCTTCGCCCGCCCGATGTCGGCGGCTCGGCATTCTCGCCACCACTGTCGGCCTCGCGGTCAGAACATCTCCGGCGTGATGACATTCTGCGGCCGCGGTCCGACCATCGCCGCGCGCATGGTTTCCGCCGATTTGAGCCTGATGTCGTCCCACGCCTCGGGCGTGAAGAAGGCGGAGTGCGGCGTGATGATCAGGCGCCCCTCGCACCACGGTTCGCGCGCGCGGTAGGCGCGCAGCAGCTTGGGGATGGGCTCGACCGGCGGCTCGACGGGAAGGACGTCGAGCCCGACGCCGGCGAGATGCCCGCGCTTCAGGAGATCGGCGAGCGCATCGACATCGACGATCGGCCCGCGCGCCGTGCTCACCACCACGCCGCCCTTGGGCATGCGCTCCAGCATGGCGCGCGAGATCATGCCGCGTGTCTCCAGCGTCAACGGCGCGTGGATCGACAGCGTGTCGGTCTGCTCCATCAGCGCCTCCAGCGAACGCACGCGCTCGACGCCGACGCCGAGCTCGGTGCCGTTGGGCATGTACGGGTCATAGGCGACGACACGAAACTGGAAAGCCTTCGCCCTGAGCGCCGCCGCCGTGCCGATGCGGCCCAGTCCGACGATGCCGAAGGTCTGTACGCCGTTGCGCTTGAGCAGCGGGTCGCGCACGTAGCTCCACGGCGCCGGCTGCGGCCGGCGCTGCGCCTCGAGGTGGAGCGCGATGCCGCGCCGCAGCGTCAAGGCAAGCGCCAGCGCATGGTCCGCAACCTCGGTGGTGCCGTAATCCGGGACGTTGCAAACCATGACGTTGCGGGCCTCGGCCGCCTTGCGATCGATCTTGTCGTAGCCGACGCCCATGCGCACGACGCAGGCGAGCTTGGGAAACTTGGCGAAATGCTCGGCGGTCACCGCGTGCCGCAACACCATCAGGCCGTCGACGTCGGCGCAGTCGCGATCCTCGAGCTGCGACAGGTCGGTGACGTTGCGCCACACCACGCGCACGTCGGACCCGAACACGTCGCGCTCGACCTTGTCGTTGTCGTACAGCTTCTCCGCGTAGAGCACCGTCTTGACCATGGCTTGGACATCTCCTCCGTGACGCGGTGCATCCTAGCAGGCGTCAGCGAGGTCTTGTCATCCGCCGTGTCGCGAGGGACCTTTCGGCACTCGAACCGGAGGAGACCCACGATGCCCGACACCCACAGCACCCCGCACCTCGAACCGTGGCAATGGGCCGAGGAGCAATGGCGCAAGCTGGTCGGCCAGGTGCGTGCCGGCCGCCCCTATCGCCCTGCGGCCTGGAAAGACGGGGCGCGCTGCGCCGTGGCGCTGTCCTTCGATTCCGATCACGAGACCAACGAGCTGCGCGACGGCGGCAAGTCGATTGGCCGCATGTGCTGGGGCGAGTACGGCGCCCGCGTGGGCGTGCCGCGCATCGCCAAGCTGCTCGCGCGGCACGGCGTCAAGGCGACGTTCTACGTGCCCGCCGTCGCAGCTCTCCTCCATCCCGACGAGCAGCGCGGCCTGGTCGCCGAGGGACACGAGATCGGCATCCACGGCTGGATTCACGAGCTCAACTCGGTGCTGCCCTACGAGGCCGAACGCGACCTGATGCTGCGGTCGGCCGATACGCTGGAAAAGATCACCGGCCGACGCGCCGTCGGATTGCGCACGCCGTCATGGGACTTCAGCCCCAATACCCTCGCCATCGAGAAGGAGATGGGGCTGCTCTACGATTCATCGCTGATGGCCGACGAGGATTGCTACGAGCTGCTGCTGCACGGCGAGCCCTCCGGTGTGCTCGAGCTGCCGGTCGAATGGGTGCGCGACGATGCGGTGTACTTCTCCATGCACCGCTTCTCCTCGCTCAGGCCCTACACGCCACCCCACGATGTGCTGGAGATTTTCCGGCGCGAGCTCGACGCGGCGTGGGACGACGGCGGCATCTTCCAGCTCACCATGCATCCGCACATCATCGGCTATCGTTCGCGCATCTGGATCGTCGACGAGCTGATCCGCCACGCCAAGGCCAAGGGCAAGGTGTGGTTCGCCACGCACGAGGAAGTGGCGCGCTACGCCAAGGAGCACGCGCTATGAGCCCAGCCGCCGCGAAGGTCGCCGTCGTCACCGGCGGGGCGCGTGGCATCGGCCGCGGCTGTGCCCTCGAGCTGGCGCGGCGCGGCTACGACATCGCCCTGGTCGACCTGCTCGCGCCCGAGATGAAGCGCACCGCGGGCGAGATCGAGGCGGTGGGCCGCCGTGCCCTCGCCTACCAGGCCGACGTGGCCTCATTCGCTCGCGCCCACGAGGTGGCAGCCGATGTCGCGCGGCAATGGAACCGCATCGATTTCCTGCTGAACGACGCCGGCGCATCCAATGCCAAGGGAATCCTCGACATCGAGGAGGAGGAGTTCGACCGCACCATCGCGGTCAACCTCAAGAGCTGCTTCAACTACATCCATGCCATCGCGCCGATCATGCTGGCCCAGGACACCGGAGGGCGCATCGCCAGCATGTCGTCGCTCAACGCATTGAGCGGCGGCGTCACCAGCGCGGTCAGCAAGCACGCCTACGCGGCAGCCAAGGCCGGCATTCTCGGGCTCACGCGCGCGCTCGCCAAGGAGCTCGGCCCCAAGATCGCGATCAACGCCATCTGCCCCGGCGTGATCGAGACAGAGCTCGGCAACAGCCTGACCAAGGCGCGCGGGGCGGAGCTCACCAAGGGCATCGTCCTCGATCGACTCGGCACGCCGGCCGACGTCGCCCAGCTCGTGGCCTTCCTCGCCACGTGCGAGCCCTGCTTCATCACCGGCCAGCACTTCGTGATCGACGGCTTCCAGTGGTCGTGTTGAGCCACGTTCCTCCCCAAGCCGTGCTTGGGGAGGTGTCGCCGTCATACGGCGACGGAGGGGTCATGGCTGAGAGCGGGCCACTCCAGTGGCGCTCTTCTTGTCGATCACACAACTCATGAGCGCCACTGGAGTGGCCCGCTCCCAGCGAATGAGGGCATGACCCCTCCGTCGGCGCAAGACGCCGACACCTCCCCAGCGAAGCTGCTACGGAGTGGACAGATCTCGGATGGTCACAGAGTCCTCTCTCGCATCCTCTGGAACAGCCGTGGAGATTCGGCGCGAAATTTTCGTCTTTTGCGTCACAGCGTCATTCGCCTCTTAAATCAGGGACTTGTCCGTGACGCAACAGAGAGTGCTGCGTTATCGGGAAGTGGATTTGCGGCGGCGCTGACCATCACCGGGGTGTCCTTCGCGTCGTACCGAGCCTCGCCCCAAGCAGTATCACAGCATCGCAGCAATGGCCGACGCGGAAACCGGGTTGGTCCGCTCATGCGGCCACGACAGCGTGCCATCGAGGCATTCGCCCCCGATCGGCGCAGAAGTCCCCGGATCCGAGATGTGTCTCCTCCATAGCAGCGAAGCTGGGGAGGAGGACGAGTCAGCCTCTCGGGCCGTTGTCCTTGCGCTCGACGATCTCGTACTGGACGTCGATCACCTTACGCTCGGGATGGGCGGGCGGTCCCGCCTGCGGCCGCGGCGAGAACAGGCGGCGGATCCAGTCGCGGGCCTTGAAGCCCAGGATCACGATCAGCGCGACCGCGGCGACGCCCGCGATCACCGCGAAGCCCAGCACCGCCAGCACGACGAAGCCGATCAGGCCGGCGATCGCCTGCAGCCAGACACGCAGCGGCAGGCGGGCCAGCGTCTCGAGGAACTGCTTGCCGTTCACCGCCCCGCTCTCACTGCGCCCAGCGCTTCTCGAAGTCCCAGACCTCGGGGAAGCCCATCAGCTCGTGCATGTTGCGATATTGCGGCACGGTCACGCCGACGCTGGTGCCCTGCTCCTTGAGATGGGCCCACGCCATGCGCATTGCCTCGGCGGCGACGCTGAATCCGAGGCCCGGATAGATCGCCAGGTCGAAGCCCCACTGCTTGAGCCGCGCGGCCTCGACGCGCGGCGTCTTGCCGAACTCGACCATGTTGGCGAGCAGCGGCTTGCTCACTTCCTTGCCGATCCGTTCGAGCTCGGCCTCGCTTTCGGGCGATTCGACGAAGATGACGTCGGCGCCGGCCTCCTCGTAGAGGCGGGCGCGGCGCAGCGCCTCGTCGAGGCCGTGCGCCGTGCGAGCATCGGTGCGTGCCACGATCATGGTCTCGCCATGACGGCGCGCTTCGACGGCAACCTTGATCTTGAGCACCATGTCCTCGGCGGGAACGACGCGGCGGCCCGGCGTATGGCCGCACTTCTTGGGCATCTCCTGGTCCTCGATCTGGATGGCGGCGACGCCGGCGGCTTCGTAGCCGCGTACTGTGCGCTGCACGTTCAGGAGGCCGCCATAGCCGGTGTCGGCATCGGCGATCAGGGGCGTCGCCACGACCGAGCAGATCATTTCCGCCCGGCCGACCATGTCGGAGTAGGTCGCCAGACCCGCATCCGGCAAACCCAGCATCGAAGCCGTGGCGCCGTAACCCGTCATGTAGAGCGCCGGGAAGCCCATCCCGTCGGCCACGCGGGCCGATATGCCGTCATAGATACCTGGCGCCAGGATGAACTCGCCCTTCGCCAGTCGATCGCGCAGAGCCTGCGCCTTGGGATTGCCCGCCATGTCCGACCCCTATTCTGTCCGGGTCGGACTATAGCAGTCCTCATGCGCCGGGAAGATCGGGCGAAGAGTCTCGCCCGACCAATTCTCCGGTCAACTCATGCCGCGACGATCAGACCGAGACCGGCTTGAGCTCGTTCGAGCCGGCCGACTTGCAGAACGTCGTCGTCTCGGTCGTGGTCTGGCCGTTCTTGGTAGCCGACATCTCGATCGGGCGGCAGGTGCTGCCGTCGGCGCGATTGGTCGCCGGCCCGACGGCCTTGGCCGCGACGACGGTCGGCGGCGCCGTGGTCGAGCGTTGGGCCGGGTCGACGGTATAGGTCGTCGGCACGTTGGTCTCGGAAACAAAGGCGGTCTGGGTCGCCTGGGCAAGGCGCTGCCGCTCCTGCTGGTCGAGGGCGCGGCCGACAAGGTTGCCGGCAATCGCACCGACGAGCGCGCCGCCGATCACGCCGCCCGCCGTCCCAAAGGCGAGACCGCCGACGGTGCCGCCGACGGCGGCGCCCAGCACGGTGCCCATCGCCTGATTGGAAGGCCCGCCGTCGCTGCTCGTGGTGCAAGCGGATGCGAGCCCGAGCGCTGCGACCATCCCCACCATCGCCACCATGATCCTACGCCACGGCGCACGCACGGGGGACTCGGCTGCCAGTACAGTCATTTTGAGCACCTCTTCTTGTAATCGGGAACCGTCACTCTACCCCAAAGGGACTGCTTGCCGCCACGGGCCTCGTCCTCGGCGTCGGCGTAGGTTCGCGGCGCGTCGCAGGATGCCAGCACCAGGCCGTTGCGCACCAGCGCCAATGCGAGGTCGACCCGTTCGGCATCGGGAACGTCGGCCAGCGGCTCCTTGGCGGCGAGAGGCGTAATCAGGCAGCGATAGAGCGGCGTGCCGTCGGTCAGCCGGTCGGTCTGCCGGCAGCGCAGATGGCGCGGCTTGGCCGCCAAGGCCTTGACCGCGAGCTGGTGCAAGTCCGGATCGGCGACGACATCGACACCCTGCAGGCGGACCTCGTCGGATCGATCCTTGAGCCCGATCAGCATTAACGTCTTTCCAAAGTGATCGAACGCGCCGGCGACGAACTCGACGGCCTTCCGGGCGTCCTCGATCGCCTTACGGCGCGCCTCTGCTTCTTCCTCGGCCTTGCGCTTGGCTTCTTCCTCGGCGCGCCTCTGGGCAGCCATTTCGGCCGCGATCTTCTGGCGCGCCTCGGCCTCGAAGCGCTTGCGCTGCTCTTCCTCGGCGGCGGCCCGGCGTTGCTGCTCGGCAGCATCCTGCTCCGCCTTCAGGCGCCGCTGCTCGGCCGCGTCCTGCTCGGCCTTGATGCGATCCTGCTCCGCCTTGACACGGTCCTGCTCGGCCTTCTGGCGCGCCTGCTCGGCGGCAAGCTCCCGTTCGGCCTTCTGGCGCTGCTCTTCCTCGGTGCGCCGCTTCGCGGCCTCCTCCTCGGCCTGCTTTTTCCGCGCAGCCTCCTCCTCCGCCGCGCGCTTGGCCGCGACCTCCGCCGGATCCGGGCCGCGCGGCGCAAAGGCGAAATATCCACCGCCGCCCAGCAGAACGAGCACGACAGCGGCGATGGCCACCCACAGGCCGGTGCGGCGCGCCGGCGCGGCGGTGGCGGCTTGCGAACCGGCCAGGATCGGCACGTGCCGTCCCTCGGGCTTGGCCGTCGGCTTCGGTTCCGGCTTGGTCGCGGGCTCAGGCTCGGGGGTCTTGCCGAGCACGACCGTCGACTCGCCCGTCGGCGCGGCGGCCATCGCCAGGATCGGCCGCCAGCCGGCGATCGATTGCGGGCGGTCACGTGCGGCGACGGCCAAGCCGGCATCGAGGCCGGCCAGCACGCCGGGCTTGAAGCCGGCCGGCCTGATCTGCACCAGCGGCTCGCAGCCATCGTCCAGCATGCGGTCGAAGGCGCTCGGCGGCACCTTGCCGGCAATGGCGTGATAGAGCGTGGCCGACAGCCCGTAGATATCGGTCCACGGGCCCTGCTTGGCCGACGTCATCTGCTCCGCCGCGGCGTAGCCCGGCGTGAAGATCGCCGTCAGCGCCGTGCTGCGCCCGGCCATCGCCGCGCGCGAGGCGCCGAAATCGATCAGGGTCGGATTGCCGGCGGCATCGAGCAGGATGTTGCCCGGCTTGATGTCGCGATGCAGGAAGCCCGCATTGTGGACCTGCTCGAGCCCGTCGAGCAGCGGCCACAGGATGCGGTCGATCTCCTCCGGCCCGACCTTGCCGTCGCTGGCGATGCGGTCTTCCAGCGTCTTGCCATGGAGCAGCTCCATGACGATGTAGGCCGTGCCGTTGGCTTCGAGGAAGTCGAACACCCGCACGATCGCCGGGACGTGGTGCAGGCTGGCCAGCGTGCGGCCCTCGGTGACGAAGCGCTCGCGGCCCCAGCCGAAATCGTCGGCCATCTTGGTCGTGCGTGGCAGGACGGTCGTGTTGTCCTGGCGAATTGCCAGGGCCGACGGCAGGTACTCCTTGATCGCGACCTCGCGGCCGAGCTGCACGTCGCGGGCGCGATAGGTGATGCCGAAGCCGCCCTGCCCCAACACCGAGACGATCTCGTAGCGGCCGATCATCTGACCGGGTTTCAGCGCCACGTAGTCGACGTCCGGCGGGTTCTGACCGGCAATAATCGTCTGCGACGATTGGTCGTTCGATTGCGTATCGGAACCGGACATGCGCAGCGGCTCCCTAGAGCTGACGCACGAGCATATCGACGTCGCCCAACCGCACCTTGGTGCCGGCCCGCACCGTCACCGGCTCGGTCTGCTTCAACGCCTTGCCGTCGATCGATGTGCCGTTGGTCGACCCGAGATCCTCGACTGTCAGCGCGTCGCCGGCGAGGCTCAGCCGCGCGTGACGGCGCGACACGGTCGGGTGGGCGACCACGAGATCGCACTGATCGGACGCGCGACCGATCACCATGCCGCTGGTGCGGCTCATCAGCTTGTCGAGCGTGATCTCGAACGCGTGACGCTGGTTCGTCGAATCGGTGCCTTCGAAACGCAGCGTGACCTGCGGCACGATGCGGGTCGTCGTGCCGACGGTCGCGGCAGCCTTGGCCGAGCGGACGTGGAAGACCTGCACGGGACGACTGACGTTCTTGAGCTGATGCTCGCCGCCGTCGACGAAGGCGTACTCGACGCGGAGCTCGGCGAGATCGCGCACGGCGCGCGACACGGCGATGCCGCCGGGCTCGGCCAGGGCCTGAATGCGGGCGGCGAGATTGACGCCGTCGCCGAAGATGTTCTGGTCCTCCTCGTCGACGATGACCTCGCCGAGATGCACGCCGACCCGGAACAGCATGCGCTGCTCGACACTGAGCGCCTCGTTGAAGCGCGCCATGCGCTCCTGGATATCGATCGCCGCACCGACCGCGGTGACCGCCGATCCGAACTCCGCCAGCATGGCATCGCCCGCCGTTCCGACCAGCCGACCGTGGTTGGCATCGATCGCCGGCCTCCAGACTTCGATCTGAGCAGATTTCAGATGGCGAAAGGTCCGCGTCTCCGCGCCCTCCATCATCCGGGTGAATCCGGCGAGGTCGGCATGGATGATGGCGGCCAGTCGGCGCTGCATGGCGCTTTCAGTCTACCAGTCTCGTGGCGATTTTGCGTCCACCGTCACGCTCTACCGCCCCTTGAAGGCGGGCGCCCGGCGCTCGCGCAGCGCGCTCAGGCCTTCCCTCAGGTCTTCCGAGGTCTGGCATTCGCGGATGCCGTCGCGAATCCTGGGGATATCCGGCTCGGCCTGGGCGAACTGCTCGATCGCCCGCTTCATGTTGGACATCGACAGTGGCGCCAGGCCGGCCAGCTTGGCGGCGGTCTCGTCGACCCGGGCGGCGAAGTCGGCGCGATCGACCAGCCAGTCGAGGTAGCCGGCGCGCAACAGATCCTCGTCGGAGAAATCCTCCGACAGCAGGAAGGCACGCTTGGCGAAGCTCGGGCTCACCTTTTGAGTGTAACGCCGCAGGCCGCTCGGATAGTAGTGCAGGCCGAAGCGTGCTGCCGGCATGAAGAAGCGCATGCCCTTGACGCCCAGCCGGAAGTCGCAGGCCAGCGCCATGTCGGTGGCTCCGCCATAGACGCCGCCGTTCAGAGCGCACAGGGTCGGCATGCGCATCGCCTCGAGCCGGTCCATGACCTTCTCGAAGCTGTTCTCGCCGTCGGCCGGCCGCGCCCCGTTGCCCGACGGGATCGAGCCGAGGTCGTAGCCCGAGCAGAACGTCTTCTCGCCGGCGCCGGTCAGCACCGTGACGCGGACAGCAGGATCGGCATCGGCTGCCTCGATGGCCTGGCGTAGCAAACCGAGACCCGCCGGATCGAGGCGATTGTGCTTGGCTGGATCGTTGAGCGTGATGGTGGCCCGCGGGCCGTCGATCGACAGCAAAACGGGGGCGAGCGGAGCAGGGTCGGTCATGACGGCAAAATAGCCGAGCCGGTCGCCAAAAGCGACCGAGCGCGGCATATTGCGGCTCCGGAGGAAAATCATGACGTACACCGCCCCGCTGGCCGACATGCGTTTCGCGCTGCGCGAAGTGGCCGGATTGCAACAGGTCGCCGCCCTGCCGGGCTACGAGCACGCCACCGAGGATACGGTCGATGCAGTGCTCGAGGAGGCGGCCAAGCTGGCCGCCAACGGCCTCGCCCCGCTGAACCGCGATGGCGACAAGGTCGGCGCCAAGCTGGAGAATGGCGTGGTGCGCACGGCGCCGGGCTTCGCCGGCCTCTATAAGGAATTCGTCGACGGTGGCTGGAATTCGCTGCCCTTCGACCCGGAGTTCGGCGGCCAGGGCATGCCGTGGCTGCTCGCCGCCACGGTGCAGGAGATGTGGCAGGCGGCCAACATGGGCTTCGGGCTGGTGCTGCTCCTGAACCAAGGCGCGATCGACGCCATCCACCATCACGGCTCGGCCGAGCAGAAGGCCACGTACTTGCCCAAGATGATCTCGGGCGAGTGGACCGGCACGATGAACCTGACCGAGCCGCAAGCCGGTTCGGATCTGGCGCAGCTCAGGAGCCGCGCCGTCCGGGAAGGCGACCACTACCGCATCACCGGCCAGAAGATTTTCATCACCTATGGCGAGCACGACATGGCCGAGAACATCGTCCATCTCGTGCTGGCGCGGACACCCGACGCACCGGCCGGCGTGCGCGGCATCTCCCTGTTCATCGTGCCGAAGTTCCTGCCCGAAGGCGACGGCAAGCCGGGCAAGCGCAACGACCTGCGCTGCGTGTCGCTCGAGCACAAGCTCGGCATCCATGCCAGCCCGACCTGCGTGATGTCGTTCGGCGACGACGGCGGCGCGATTGGCCACCTGGTCGGCGAGGAAGGCCGCGGTCTCTCCTACATGTTCACCATGATGAACAATGCCCGCCTGTCGGTCGGCATTCAGGGCTTGGCCATCGCCGAACGCGCCTACCAGCAGGCCGCGGCCTTCGCCAAGACGCGCGTGCAATCGAAGGACGACGGCAGCGCCAAGCCGGAGCCGGTGTCGATCATCCATCACGCCGACATAAGGCGCATGCTGATGACTATGCGCGCCCAGATCGAAGGCATGCGGGCGCTCGGCTACTACACCGCCGCCGGCATCGACGGCGCCCTGAAGCATCCCGACCGAGACCAGGCGCGACGGACCCAGGATCGCGTCGACCTGCTGATCCCGATCGTCAAGGCGTGGTTCACCGACCTCGGTAACGAGATCGCCTCGATCGGCGTGCAAGTCCATGGCGGCATGGGCTTCATCGAGGAGACCGGCGCTGCCCAGCACCTGCGCGATGCCCGTATCTTGCCGATCTACGAAGGCACGAACGGCATCCAGGCACGCGATCTTGTCGGTCGCAAAATTGCCAAGGACGGCGGCGAGACGATGTTGGGCCTGGTGAACGAGATGCGCGCCCTCGCCCGGGAACTGGCGAGCGCGCCGGGCGACGATCTGGCGGCGATCCGCGATGCCCTCGCCGGCTCGGCGGACGCCTTGGAAGACGCGACAAGATGGGTTGCCCGATCGGTCAAGGGCGAGCTGGTGGCGGCGCTCGCAGGATCAGTGCCGTTCCTGCGACTGGCCGGCACGGCGCTCGGCGGTTGGCTGCTGGCGAAGGGCGCGCTCGCCGCCCAGACCAGGCTTGCGAGCCGCGACGGCGATCCGGCGTTCCTCGAAGCCAAGCTGATGACGGCGCGCTTCTATGCCGAAGTCATCCTGCCGCCGGCGCTGGCCCAGCTCGGTCCGCTCAAGGCCGCCGGCCGCACCGTGTTCGCCCTGTCGGAGACACAGCTCTGAGCGGCGGCTTGATCGAGCTGCCGGCGGACGAGGCCGAAGCCTTCGCCCGGCGCTTCGACTTGGCGGCGCTGGAGCCCGCCTTCCTCGCCGATCCCTTCCCTTACTATCACGCACTGCGGCGCTTTGCGCCGCTGAAGCACCTGCCCGACGGCAGCGTCTTCGTCTCGCGTTATGCCGATGTCGCGGTGTGCTACCGCGATGCCCGCATGCTGTCGGACAAGAAGGCCGAGTTCGGCCCCAAGTTCGGCGTCGACACGCCGCTCTACAGGCATCACACCACCAGCCTCGTCTTCAACGATCCGCCGCTGCACACGCGGGTCCGCAAGCTCCTGGCGGCCGCCTTCACGCCCCGCGCGCTGGCCAACCTGCAGCCGCGCATCGAGGCCGTGGTCGAGGGCCTGCTCGACGAGCACGCCGACAAAGGCGGCATGGACCTGGTCGAGGATTTCGCCTTCCGCCTGCCCGTCGAGGTGATCTGCGACATGCTCGGCGTGCCGCCGGGCGACCGGGCCCCGTTCCGACGCTACTCGCTCGCCATCCTGGGCGCCCTGGAGCCGGTCGCCGGGCCGGAACGCCAGGAAAAGGGCAACGAAGCGGTCACCGAATTCTCGGCCTATCTCGACGGGCTGGTGGCAGAGCGACGCCGCCGGCCGGCCGACGACAGCGACATCCTCGGCACCCTGATCCACGGCGAGATCGACGGCGAGCGGCTGAGCCACGACGAGCTGGTGCAGAATTGCATCTTCCTGCTCAACGCCGGCCACGAAACCACGACCAATCTGATCGGCAACACAGTCGATGCGCTGCTGCGCTTTCCCGACGAGTTGCGGCGCTTGCGGGGCAATCCCGGACTGCTGAAAAGCAGCATCGAGGAAGGCCTGCGCTTCGAAAGCTCCAACCAGCTCGGCAACCGCCGGCTGGCAGCCGACCTCGAGATCGGTAGCGAAATGCTGGCCGCCGGAACCTACCTGCATATCGGCATCGGCGCCGCCAACCGCGATCCGGCGCAATTCCCCGAGCCCGACCGCTTCGACACCGCCCGCGAGCCGAACCGCCACTTCGCCTTCGGCTCGGGTGTGCACATGTGCCTGGGCGCCGTGCTGGCCCGCCTGGAAGGCACGATCGCCATCGGCCGCCTGGTCGAGCGCTTCGACAGTCTGGCCCGCGACGGCATCCCCGAGCGCGGCGGGCGGGCGCGCTTTCGCGGCTTCAACCGCTACCCGATCGCCTGGCGCGCCCAGCGTCTTGCGGCAGCGCAAAGAAAAACGCCCGGTCGATGACCGGGCGCTTGCATTCAGTAGGCGCAGAAAGCCTACGCCGCTTCCTGCTGCTCGGCCGGCTCGGCCGAGGGACCGGAGTCCTGGCCCTTCGCGGCGGTGTCGCGCTCGACGAACTCGATCACCGCCATCGGGGCGGCATCGCCGTAACGGAAGCCCGCCTTGAGGACACGCAGGTAGCCGCCGGCGCGCTGCGAGTAGCGCGGGCCGAGCGTGGTGAACAGCTTGTCCGCGATATAGGGATCGCGGAGGAAGCCGATCGCCTGGCGGCGGGCGTGCAGGCCGCCGCGCTTGCCGAGCGTGACCAGCTTCTCGACGATCGGACGCAAATCCTTCGCCTTGTGCAGCGTGGTCGTGATCTGCTCGTGCTTGATGAGAGCACCGGCCAGATTGGAGAACATCGCCTTGCGATGCTCCGCCGTGCGGTGGAACTTCCGACCGCGATTACCGTGACGCATGACCTATATCCCCTTGCCGGCCTAGTAGGGCTCTTCCAGCCGCTTGGCCATTTCCTCGATGTTGTCCGGCGGCCAGCCCGGGATTTCCATGCCCAGGTGGAGGCCCATGCCGGCCAGCACTTCCTTGATCTCGTTCAGCGACTTGCGGCCGAAATTCGGCGTGCGCAGCATCTCCGCCTCGGTCTTCTGCACGAGATCGCCGATGTAGATGATGTTGTCGTTCTTCAGGCAGTTGGCCGAACGCACCGAGAGCTCGAGCTCGTCGACCTTGCGCAGGAGGTTGCGGTTGAACGGGAAGTCGTCCTGCTGCTCTTCCTTGCGGACCTCGCGCGGCTCCTCGAAGTTGATGAAGAGCTGGAGCTGATCCTGCAGGATGCGGGCGGCGAGCGCCACGGCATCGTCCGGACGGGTCGTGCCGTTGGTCTCGACCGTCATCGACAGCTTGTCGTAGTCGGTGACCTGGCCGACGCGGCTGTTCTCGATCTTGTACGAGACGCGCTTGACCGGGCTGAACACCGAATCGACCGGAATCAGGCCGATCGGCGCGTCCTCGGCACGATTGGCCGAGGCCGGCACGTAGCCCTTGCCGGTGGCGACCATCAGCTCCATCGAGATCGAGGCACCGTCGTCGAGCGTGCAGATCAGGTGCTTGGCATCCATGATCTGGACGTCACCCGGCAGCTCGATCATGCCGGCCGTGACCTCGCCCGGACCGACGGCGCGCAGGTACAGACGCTGCTCGCGGTCGCCCTGCATCTTGACGGCCATCGCCTTGATGTTGAGGACGATGTCGACGACATCCTCGCGGACGCCGGGAATCGACGAGAATTCGTGCAGCACGTTGTCGATCTTGATCGACGTGACGGCGGCACCTTGCAATGACGACAGCAGGACGCGGCGCAGCGCGTTGCCGAGCGTGAGACCGAAGCCGCGCTCGAGCGGCTCGGCGACGATGGTCGCGGTGCGACCGGAATCGACGCCGGCTTCGGTGACAAGCTTCTCCGGCTTGATCAGGTCCTGCCAGTTCTTCTGAAGCACGTGGGCTACCCCTCTAGACCGGTTGGTTCAGGGAATCCCGCGCCACGGCGCGGCGGGGACCCCATGAGTACATCGAATGAAGCAGGCGACGCGTACCCGGCGTCGCCCAGCCGAAATCAGACGCGACGACGCTTGGGCGGGCGGCAGCCATTGTGCGGGATCGGCGTGACGTCGCGGATGGCGGTGACGGCGAGGCCGACCGCCTGCAGGGCACGCAGTGCCGATTCGCGGCCGGAACCGGGGCCGCGCACCTCGATCTCGAGTGTACGCATGCCGTGCTCCATGGCCTTGCGGCCGGCATTCTCGGCCGCCATCTGCGCGGCGAACGGCGTCGACTTGCGCGAGCCCTTGAAGCCCTGCTGGCCCGACGACGACCACGAGATGGTATTGCCCTGGGCATCCGTGATGGTGACGATCGTGTTGTTGAACGACGCGTTCACATGCGCCACGCCGGCGATGATATTCTTGCGTTCCTTGCGGCGCGGACGAGCACCAGTAGCGGCGCCGCTCGCGGCGGCAGCAGGCTTGGCCATAATGCGAATTCCTTCGAGCTTACTTCGTGACTTTCTTCTTGCCGGCGATCGGCTTGGCCGGACCCTTGCGGGTGCGCGCATTGGTGTGCGTGCGCTGGCCACGTACCGGCAGGCCGCGGCGATGCCGGAGACCGCGATAGCAGGCGAGGTCCATCAGACGCTTGATGTTCATCGCGACTTCACGCCGCAGGTCGCCCTCGACGGCATAGTCGCGATCGATGGTCTCACGGATGCGGATCACCTCATCGTCGGTCAGCGTGTTGACGCGCCGCGACTCGTCGATCCCCACTTTCCCCAGGATTTCCTTAGCCTTCGCCTGGCCAATCCCGTGGATATACTGCAACCCGACCACGACGCGCTTGGCGGTCGGAATGTTCACGCCGGCAATACGAGCCAATGTCCCAACTCCTTCAAAGACTTATGGCGCGACAGTGCGCGCCCGTAACTTGTTCGCTGGTCCCGGAAAAGCGCGCGATTATAGGGAGAAGCGCCCCCGAGTCAACGGAACTTCGACTTGTCAAGCCCCGGATAAAACTCCCGTGATTTGACGGTAAACCTCGTCCATGGCGGCCATGCCGTCGACCTTCCTGAGCACCCCCCGCTTGGCATAGTACGGCAGCAGGGGCTCGGTCTGGGCTCGGTAGGCCGCCATGCGCGTCTTCATGGTCTCGGCATTGTCGTCCTTGCGCCGGACGAACTCCTTGGAGCCGCAGACGTCGCACACCTCGTCGACCTTGGGGCGCTTGAACTTGTCGTGATAGCCGGTGCCGCACTTGGCGCAGCTAAACCGGCCGACGATGCGCTCGGTCAGGGCCTTCTCGTCGACCTCCATCTCGACCACCCGGTCGAGGGTCTTGCCCTTCTTGTCGAGCATCCGGTCGAGCGCCTGGGCCTGCGCCTCGGTGCGCGGGAAACCGTCCAGGATGAAACCCTTCAGGCAGTCCGGCTGAGCGATCCGGTCCTCGATCAGGCCGACCATCAGCTCGTCGGGCACCAGCTCGCCCTTCTCCATGATGCCCTTGGCCTTGCGCCCGAGTTCGCTGCCCGAAGCCACGGCGGCACGCAACATGTCGCCGGTCGAGAGCTGGATCATACCGCGTTCGCTCTGCAGGCGCTGGGCCTGGGTGCCCTTTCCGGCCCCCGGGGGCCCGAGCAGGATGATGTTCATCGCCGTCCCCTCAACCGGGCCTTCTTGATGAGGCCCTCGTACTGGTGAGCGAGCAGGTGCGCCTGGATCTGGGTGACCGTATCGAGGGTCACCGAAACCACGATCAGCAGGCTCGTGCCGCCGAAATAGAACGGCACGCCGCCGCGGGCGATCAGCAGCTCGGGCAGGATACAAACTGCCGACAGGTAGAGAGCGCCGATCACGGTAAGCCGATTCAGGATGTACTCGAGATAATCCGCCGTGTTCTTGCCCGGCCGGATGCCGGGAACGAAACCGCCGTTCTTCTTCAGATTGTCGGCAGTATCCGCCGGATTGAACACGACCGTCGTGTAGAAGAAGCAGAAGAAGACGATCAGGCCGACATAGGCCAGCAGGTAGAGCGGCTGGCCGTGGCCCAGCCAGGTCGAAATCCACTGCACCCAGCCCGGCTCGCCGGCGCTGCCCTGGAAGGAGGCAATCGTCGCCGGGAACAGCAGCAGCGAGGAGGCGAAAATCGGCGGAATGACGCCCGACGTGTTGATCTTGAGCGGCAGGTGGGAGGCCTCGCCGCCGTACATGCGGTTGCCGACCTGGCGCTTGGGATACTGCACCACGATGCGCCGCTGTGCCGTCTCGACGAACACCACCACGGCCACCACAGCCACGACGCCAATGGCGAGCGCGATGATGAACAGAGCCGACAAGGCGCCAGTGCGGCCGAGCTCGAGGGTCTGGATCAGGGCCGTGGGCAGGGCCGCGACGATACCGGCAAAGATGATCAGGGAGACGCCGTTGCCGACGCCGCGCTGGGTGATCTGCTCGCCGAGCCACATCAGGAACAGCGTACCGCCGACCAGCGTCACGACGGTCACGAAACGAAAGAACAGGCCGGGATCGATCACCACCGGGCCAACTGCCGCCGTCTGACTTTCCAGCCCGACCGCGATGCCATAGGCCTGGAAGGCCGCCAGGATCACCGTGCCATATCGAGTGTATTGGTTGATCTTCTTGCGGCCGGCCTCGCCTTCCTTCTTCAGCGCCTCGAGCGACGGCACCACCGTCGTCAGGATCTGCATGATGATGGAGGCCGAGATGTACGGCATGATCGACAGCGCCAGCACCGACATACGGCCGATCGAACCGCCGGAGAACACGTCGAGCAGGCCAGCAATGCCGCCGGCGTTCTGGGCGAAGATCTCAGCCAGGGCGTGCGGGTCGACCCCGGGCACAGGAACGTAGGCACCGACGCGGAACACGACCAACGCGGCCACGGTGAACCACAGGCGCTTCTTCAGCTCGGTCGCCTTGCCGATTGCGCCCCAGTTCAGGTTGGATGCAAGTTGTTCGGCGGCGGATGCCATGGACCCTCACGCGTGAACGACAACGACACGACGGGGACCGGTGCGGGCCCCTCCTGCGCTGTCGGGCTCAGGCCGCCTCGGCCACGGGCTTGGGCGGCAATTCGACCTTGCCGCCGGCCTGTTCGACCGCGGCGATCGCCGACGCCGAAGCGCCCGCGACCTTCACTTCGATCTTGGTCTTGATCTCGCCCTTGCCAAGGAGCCGCACGCCATCCAACGCATTCTTGAACAGACCGGCTGCCTGCATGGCGGCAGCGTCGATCGTCTTGCCGGCATCGAGCCGGTTATCGTCGATCGCCTTCTGCAGCGCGCCGAGATTGACCACCTGCCACTGCTTCTGATGCGGCGGCCGGAAGCCGCGCTTGGGAATGCGCCGATAGAGCGGCATCTGGCCGCCTTCGAAGCCCTTGATGGCAACGCCGGTGCGCGACTTCTGGCCCTTGACGCCGCGGCCCGCGGTCTTGCCCTTGCCCGAGCCGATGCCGCGGCCGACGCGCATGCGCCCCTTGCGGGCGCCGGGATTGTCGGCAATCTCGTTCAGTCTCATCGTCCTGTCCCCTGCCCGCGAGCCGGCTGCAAGCCGCTCACTTCGTCTCTTCGTCGATGCGCACCAGATGGCGCACCTTGTTGATCATGCCGCGCACCTCGGGCGTATCGACGAGCTCGCGGCTGCGATGGCGCTTGTTCAGACCGAGACCGATCAGCGTCCCGCGCTGATCGGCCGTGCGGCCGATCGGGCTGCCGGTCTGGGTGATCTTGATCTTCTTCTCGCTGGCCATGATCCCTAATCCTTCGATCCGCCTCAGGCGGCTGCCTCGACCACGGTGTCGTCGCGCCGGCCGAGCAGATCACCCACCTTCTTGCCGCGGCGCGTGGCGACCATGCGCGGCGAGTTGAGCAACTGCAGGGCGGCGAACGTCGCCTTGATCATGTTGTGCGGGTTGGACGTCCCGACCGACTTGGCCACGATGTCCTTGACGCCGAGCGTCTCGAAGACAGCGCGCATCGGGCCGCCGGCGATGATGCCGGTACCGGCCGGAGCTGCACGCAGCGTCACTTTGCCGGCGCCGAAGCGGCCCTTGACATCGTGATGCAGCGTCCGGCCATCGCGCAGCGGGACACGGATCAGGCCGCGCTTGGCCGCTTCGGTCGCCTTGCGGATCGCCTCGGGCACCTCACGCGCCTTGCCGGCGCCGTGGCCGACCCGGCCACGCTGGTCGCCGACGACGACGATCGCCGCGAAGGCGAAACGCCGACCGCCCTTCACAACCTTGGCCACGCGATTGATGGTGACCAGCTTGTCGGTCAGTTCGTTTTCCTCGTCGCGGTCGCGGTCACGCCCCCGATCGCGATCGCGCGGGGAACGGCCGGAACCACCGGGTGAACGAGCCATGGATCAAACTCCCGATCAGAACGACAGACCGCCCTCACGGGCGGCATTGGCCAGCGCAGCGACGCGGCCGTGAAACATGTAGCCGCCGCGGTCGAAGACGACTTCCTTGACGCCTGCCGCAAGCGCACGCTCGGCAATCAGCTTGCCGACCTCGGTCGCCGCGTTCTTGTCGGCGCCGGTCTTGATCCGGCCCTTGACGCCCTCGTCGAGCGACGATGCGGAGGCGAGCGTCGCCCCCTTCAGATCGTCGATGACCTGGGCATAGATGTGCTTGCCCGAGCGGAAAACGCTGAGGCGCGGGCGGCCGCCGGCGGCCTGGCGCAGCGCATAGCGCGTGCGTCGCTGACGGCGGGCGAAAAGGGCGTTGCGGTCGGACATGTTGATCTCGCCTTACTTCTTCTTACCTTCCTTGCGCCGGATCTTCTCGGTCGAGTACTTGATGCCCTTGCCCTTGTAGGGCTCGGGCGGACGCAGGCTGCGAATTTCCGCAGCGAGCTGACCGACCTTCTGACGATCCGACCCGGTGATCTCGACCTCGGTCGGCTTGACCGCCTTGATCTGGATACCGGCGGGAATGGCGACTTCGACGTCGTGGCTGTAGCCGAGCTGGAGCTTGAGCATCTTGGCATCGGCCTGGGCACGATAACCGACGCCGTTGATCTCGAGATTGATGGTGAATCCGTCCGACACACCTCGGACCAGGTTGCTGGCGAGGTTGCGCGCGGTGCCCCACTGGGTGCGGGCGCGCCGGCTATCGGTTCTCGGCGCGAAGACGAGCTTGTCGCCGTCGCGGACGACCGACACGTCGTCATGAACCATGAGCTCGAGCTCGCCGCGCTTGCCCTTGGCCTTTAGATGCTGGCCCTTGAGATCGACGGTGACGCCTGCCGGGACCACGACGGGATTCTTGCCAACGCGTGACATGGTCAGAACACCTTGCAGATGACTTCGCCGCCGACATTGGCGGCACGCGCCTCGGCGTCGGACATGACGCCGCGCGGCGTGGACAGGATCGAGATGCCGAGCCCGTTGAAGTGGCGCGGCAGCTCGCGAATCTTCGAATAGACGCGGCGGCCGGGAGTCGAGACACGCTTGATCTCGCGGATCACCGGACGGCCGTTGTCGTACTTCAGCTCGACGCGAAGCTCCTTGACGCCTGGCCGCAGCTCTTCCTCGAACCAGCCGCGGATATAGCCCTCGCGCTGGAGCACATCGAGGACGTTCGACCGCATACGCGAGGCCGGAACGGTCACGCTGTCGAGGCGTGCCGACTGACCGTTGCGAATGCGGGTCAGCAAATCACCGACGGGATCTGTCATCGCCATGATCTACGGTCCCCCGTTACCAGCTCGACTTCACGACGCCGGGCAGTGCGCCCTGCGAAGCGAGCTGCCGCAGCGCCAGGCGCGACAGCTTGAACTTGCGATAGACGGCCCGCGGGCGGCCCGTGATCTCGCAGCGATTGCGAATGCGCGTCGGCGAGGAATTGCGCGGCAGCTCGGCGAGCTTGAGCCGCGCGCCGAAGCGTTCCTCCGGCGACAGCGTGTCGTCGACCGCCATCTCCTTCAATTGGGCGCGCTTGGCAGCGAACTGCTTCGCCATCTTGGCGCGCCGGTTGTTCTTTTCCACGGAACTCGTCTTGGCCATGTGATTCTCCGGCCTCAGTTCACGAACGGGAAGTCGAAGCCCCGCAGAAGCGCCCTGGCTTCCGCATCGGTCTTCGCCGTCGTGCAGATGATGATGTCCATGCCGCGCACCAGGTCGACCTTGTCGTAGTCGATCTCCGGAAACACGATCTGCTCCTTCAAGCCCATGGCGTAGTTGCCGTTGCCATCGAACGACTTGCCGTTCAGGCCGCGGAAGTCGCGGACCCGCGGCAGGGCGATGTTCACCAGGCGGTCGACGAACTCGTACATGCGGTCGCGGCGCAGCGTGACCTTGGCGCCGATCGCCATGCCCTCGCGCAGCTTGAAGGTCGCGATCGACTTGCGCGACTTGGTGATAACCGGCTTCTGACCGGTGATCGCCGTCAGATCGGCAACCGCACCGTCGACGGCCTTGCGGTCGTTGACCGCCTCGCCGACGCCCATGTTGATGACGATCTTGTCGAGCTTCGGCACCTCGAAGGGGTTCTGGTAGGAGAACTCCTTGGTCAGCGCTTCACGGATGGTGCTGGTGTAGCGTTCTTGCAGTCGCGCGGGCATGGCCCGTTCTCCTAGCGGTCGATGGTCTCGCCGGAGGCGCGCGCAATGCGCACCTTGCGGCCGTCTTCGAGGAAGCGGAAACCGATCTTCGTCGGCTTATCCGAGGTGGGATCCAGCAAGGCCACGTTCGACACGTGTATCGCGGCCTCGCGCTCGATGATTCCGCCGGCATCGGTCCGGCTCGGCTTGGTATGGCGCTTGATGACGTTCACGCTGGAGACGATCACGCGCTGCTCGGTCGGCAGCACGCGCAGCACGTCTCCAACCTTGCCCTTGCTGCGGCCGGCAATGACCTTCACCCGGTCGCCCTTCCTGATCTTGAGCTTGACGGACATGGCGGCTCCTAGAGGACTTCCGGCGCGAGCGAGATGATCTTCATGAACTTCTTGGCGCGCAGCTCGCGCGTCACCGGCCCGAAGATACGCGTGCCGATCGGCTCGTCCTGCTTGCTGATGAGGACCGCGGCGTTGCGGTCGAATCGAATGGCACTGCCGTCGGGGCGGCGCAGCGCGAACGAGGTGCGCACCACGACGGCGCGATGGACCTCGCCCTTCTTGACGCGGCCGCGCGGGATCGCCTCCTTGATGGAGACGACGATGATATCTCCGACGCTGGCGTACTTGCGGCGCGAGCCGCCCAGCACCTTGATGCACTGGACTCGACGGGCGCCCGAATTGTCGGCGACCTCGAGATTGGTTCGCATCTGGATCATGACTGTCGCTCCGTCACGCTAGGCGTTGGCGCCTTCGACCAGAACTTCCCAGTTCTTGGTGCGAGACAGGGGCCGGCACTCGCGGATGCGTACCTTCTGACCGACCTTGCCCTTGAGGGCATTGGTCTCGTCGTGCGCGTGGTACTTCTTCGAGCGGCGGATGAACTTCTTGTAGATCGGATGCTGGACGCGGCGTTCGACCTTGACGACGACGGTCTTATCCATCTTGTCGCTGACGACGACGCCTTCGAGAATTCGCTTCGGCATTTACAGCTCCTTAACCAGCGGCCTTCTCGCCGAGCACCGTCTTGATGCGGGCGATGTCGCGCCGGACCTGGCGCGCGCGGGCGGTCTTCTGCAACTGGCCGCTGGCCTTCTGGAACCGCAGGTTGAATGCTTCCTTGCGCAGGTTGCCCAGCTCTTCCTTGAGCTGGTCGTGGGTGCGGGGGCGCAGATCGCTGGCCTTCATGGCTCTCTCCTTCTCCCCTAGGAGCCGATGCGCGCGACGAAGCGCGTCTTGATCGGCAGCTTGGCGGCGGCGAGCTCGAGCGCCTCGCGCGCCACCGTGACCGGCACGCCGTCGAGCTCGAACAGCACACGACCGGGCTTGACGCGCGCAGCCCAGAATTCCGGGGCGCCCTTGCCCGAGCCCATGCGGACCTCGGCCGGCTTCTTGGAGATCGGCACGTCCGGGAACACCCGGATCCACACGCGGCCGGCACGCTTCATGTGGCGCGTGATGGCACGGCGGGCGGCCTCGATCTGGCGCGCGGTCAGGCGGTCCGGCTCCATCGCCTTCAGCCCGTAAGAGCCGAAATCGAGGTTGAACCCACCCTTGGCAGCGCCATGGATGCGGCCTTTGAAGGCCTTGCGGTACTTGGTGCGTTTCGGTTGCAGCATGGCGAATTACGCGTCCCTCTGCTCGCCGCGCTCGACACGCGTCGGCGTACGCTGCGGCGCGGCTTCCTCGGCGCGCTTGTCGTGCGCCATCGGGTCGTGCGCCATGATTTCGCCCTTGAACACCCAGACCTTGACGCCGCAGGTGCCGAAGGTGGTGAAGGCGGTGGCAGTGCCGTAGTCGATGTCGGCGCGCAGCGTGTGCAGCGGCACCCGACCTTCACGATACCATTCCATGCGGGCGATCTCGGCGCCGCCCAGGCGGCCCGAGCAGTTGATGCGGATGCCCTGGGCGCCCAGACGCATCGCCGACTGCACGGCGCGCTTCATGGCGCGACGGAACGCGACGCGGCGCTCGAGCTGCTGGGCGATGTTCTCGGCGATCAGCGTGGCATCGATCTCGGGCTTGCGAATCTCGACGATGTTCAGCGCCACTTCGCCCTTGGTCATCTTGGCGAGATCGGAGCGCAGCTTCTCGATATCGGCGCCCTTCTTGCCGATCACCACGCCCGGACGGGCGGTGTGGATGGTGACACGGGCACGCTTGGCCGGGCGCTCGATGACGATCTTCGCCACACCCGCCTGGGCAAGTCGCTCGCGCAGCATCTTGCGAATGTGGATGTCCTCGTGGAGCATCTTCGAGTATTCGCCGCCTTCGGCGTACCACCGCGAGTCCCACGTGCGGTTGATGCCGAGCCGCAGGCCGATGGGATTGACCTTCTGACCCATTACTTGTCCTCCGCCTCGGCGCGCTCGCGCACCACGATCGTGAGATGGCTGAACGGCTTGACGATGCCAGCGGCGCGGCCCCGCCCGCGCGTCTGGAAGCGCTTCATCACCAGGCCCTTGCCCACCGACGCCTCGGCGACGATTAGACGATCGACGTCGAGATCGTGGTTGTTCTCGGCATTGGCGATCGCCGAGTTCAGCGCCTTCTTCACATCTTGGGCGATGCGCTTCTTCGAGAAGGTGAGCTCGTTGACGGCGTGTGACGCTTTCTTGCCGCGGATGGTGGCCGCAACGAGGTCGAGCTTGCGCGGGCTGACGCGGATGGTGCGCAGCACGGCCTTGGCCTCGTTGTCCGCCTCGCGGCGGGGAGCGGATGGCTTGCTCATCGCGCGTTACTCCTTCGAGACCTTCTTGTCGCCCGCGTGAGAGTGGAAGGTCCGGGTCGGCGAGAACTCGCCGAGCTTATGACCGACCATCTCCTCGGTGACATTCACCGGGATGAATTTCTTGCCGTTGTAGACACCGAACGTCAGCCCGACGAATTGCGGCAGGATCGTCGAGCGGCGCGACCAGGTTCTGATCACCTCGCTGCGAATCGACTGACGCGCCTTCTCGGCCTTCCTGATCAGGCTTCCCTCGACGAAGGGACCCTTCCAAACGGAACGTGCCACTGTCCTGTCTCCTCAATCCGTCAGCGCGTCGCGTGGCGACGGCGGATGATGTACTTGTCCGTCGCCTTGTTCTTGCGCGTCTTCTTGCCCTTGGTCGGCTTGCCCCACGGCGTCACCGGGTGACGACCGCCGGAGGTGCGGCCTTCGCCGCCGCCGTGCGGATGATCGACCGGGTTCATCGCGACACCGCGGACGACCGGACGCCGGCCGAGCCAGCGGCTGCGACCCGCCTTGCCGATCACGGTATTCTGGTTGTCCGGGTTGGACACGGCACCGACGGTGGCCAGGCATTCGCTCGGCACGACGCGCAGCTCGCCGGAGCTGAGCTTGATCTGGGCGTAACCGGAGTCCTTGCCGACGAGCTGGGCGTAGTTTCCAGCCGAGCGCGCGAGCTTACCGCCGGCGCCCTTCTTCAGCTCGACATTGTGAACGATCGTGCCGACTGGCATGTTGCCGAGCGGCATGGCGTTGCCCGGCTTGATGTCGACGCGCTCGCCGGCCACGACCTCGTCGCCCGCCTTCACGCGCTGCGGCGCCAGGATGTAGGCCAGTTCGCCGTCGGTGTACTTGATGAGGGCGATGAAGGCCGACCGGTTGGGATCGTACTCCAGGCGCTCGATGGTCGCGGTGACACCGAACTTGCGACGCTTGAAGTCGATCGTGCGCAGCCGGCGCTTGTGGCCGCCACCCATATGGTGGCTGGTGATGTGGCCATGGTTATTGCGGCCGCCGGTGTTCGACTTGCCACGGGTCAGCGCCTTGACCGGCTTGCCCTTCCACAGGCCTTCGCGATCGACGATCACCAATTGGCGCAGCGACGGCGTGATCGGTTTGTAACTCTTCAGAGCCATTTCTCTATCCCCCGTCCTACAGGCCCGTGGTCACGTCGATCTTGTGACCATCGACCAGCGAGACGATCGCCTTCTTCCAGTCGCTCCGCACACCCGGACGGCCGCGGAATACCTTGCTCTTGCCCTTCACCGTGACGGTGTTGACCGCCTTGACCTTGACCTTGAACAGGCCTTCGACGGCCTGCTTGATCTCCGGCTTGGTGGCATCGCTGGCGACCCGGAAGGTCACCTGGCCATGCTCGGAGCCGTTGGTCGTCTTCTCGGTGATCAGCGGCGAGCGGATCACTTCGTACATGCGTGCGCGCGACACGACAGTCGGCTTGGCGCTCATTGCAGGCGCTCCTCGAGATGCTTGACCGCGTCCTTCGTCAGCACGAGCGTGTCGCGACGCAGGATGTCGTAGACGTTGGCGCCCTGCTGGGGCAGCACATCGACGTGGGCGATGTTGGCTGCCGCGCGGGCGAAGTTGGCGTCGACCTCGGCCCCGGCGATGACCAGCGCGTTGGCAATACCGAGCGTACCGAAATGGGCGATCAGGTTCGCGGTCTTGGGCTCGCTGAGAGCCGCCGCCTCGACCACCACCAGCTTGCCTTCGGCCGCCTTGGCCGACAGCGCCGTGCGCAGCGCCAGCTTGCGGACCTTCTTGGGCAAATCCGAGGCATGGCTGCGCACGACCGGCCCGAACGCCTTGCCGCCGCCGCGGAACTGCGGCGCCGCCTCGTTGCCGTGGCGAGCCCGGCCGGTGCCCTTCTGGGCGTACATCTTCTTGGCCGTGGCCGTCACTTCCGAGCGGCCCTTGGTCTTGTGCGTGCCCTGTTGACGGCGCGAGAGCTGCCACACCACACAGCGCTGCAGGATGTCCTTGCGGACGGGAACGGCAAACACGGCATCGGCGAGATCGATCTCGCCGGCGCTACCGCCTTCGATGGTCTTGACCGCGATCTTCATGATTTCAATTCCTGCGTGCTGGCTCAGGCCGCCGGACCGGCATCCGCCGGGGCAGCCGCTTCAGCGGCCTTGCGCAGGCCAGCCGGGTATGGCGCGTCCTTCGGCCGGGCGCGCTTGGAGGCGTCCTTGACAATGATATAGCCGCCGCGCGGACCGGGCACGGCGCCCGCCACGAGCAGCAGCCCATTCGCATCGTCGGCCGCAACGACCTTGAGGTTCTGCGTCGTCACGCGCTCGTGACCGTAGTGGCCAGCCATCTTCTTGCCCGGGAAGGTGCGGCCGGGGTCCTGGCGGTTACCGGTCGAGCCATGACTGCGATGCGACACCGACACGCCGTGGCTGGCTTCGAGGCCGTGGAAGTTCCAGCGCACCATCGAGCCGGTGAAACCGCGGCCGATGGTGGTGCCGACGACGTCGACGAACTGGCCGGCCACGAAGTGGCTCGGCACCAGCTCGGCACCGACCTCGAGCACGGCGTCCTTGGCGACGCGGAATTCGACGAGCTTCTTCTTCGGCTCGACCTTGGCCTTGGCGAAGTGGCCACGCATCGGCTGAGTGACGTTCTTCACCTTGGCCTTGCCGTAGCCGAGCTGGACGGCGGTGTAGCGATCCTTTTCCTCGGAGCGCACCGCAACCACCTGCAGATTGTCTACCTTCAGAACGGTGACGGGCACATGCTCTCCCGCGTCGTTGAAGACGCGAGTCATGCCGACCTTCTGGGCGACGAGACCGCAACGCATGGTCGTGTTCCTTCTTCCCTTGTTCTTCCGGCTCGTCGACCGATCAGGCGCCGAGCTTGATTTCGACGTCGACACCGGAGGCGAGGTCGAGCTTCATCAGCGCGTCCACCGTCTGCGGCGTCGGGTCGACGATGTCGAGCACGCGCTTGTGGGTGCGAATCTCGAACTGCTCGCGCGACTTCTTGTCGATGTGCGGCGAGCGGTTCACCGTGAACTTCTCGATTTCCGTCGGCAACGGGATGGGACCGCGCACCTGGGCGCCGGTACGCTTGGCTGTGCTGACGATCTCGCTGGTCGATGAATCGAGCACGCGATGATCGAACGCCTTCAGCCGGATCCGGATATTGGTGTTGTCCATGGTCTGATGCCCGCCGCCGTTGGCCTGTTTACTTGACGATTTTGGTGACGACGCCGGCGCCGACCGTGCGGCCGCCCTCGCGGATCGCGAAGCGCAGCCCCTCGTCCATCGCGATCGGCTGAATCAGCTCCACCACCATCCGCGCGTTGTCGCCCGGCATCACCATCTCCGTCCCTTCCGGCAACGTCACAACTCCGGTAACGTCCGTCGTCCGGAAGTAGAATTGCGGGCGGTAGTTGGTGAAGAACGGCGTGTGACGGCCGCCCTCCTCCTTCGTCAAGATGTACGCCTCCGCCTCGAAGTTCGTGTGCGGCGTGATCGACCCCGGCTTCGCCAGGACCTGGCCGCGCTCCACGTCCTCGCGGCCTACGCCGCGCAGCAGCGCACCGATGTTGTCCCCAGCCTCGCCCTGATCCAGCAGCTTGCGGAACATCTCGACGCCCGTCACAACCGTCTTCGCCGTCGCCTTCAGGCCGACGATCTCGATCTCCTCGCCCACCTTCACGATCCCGCGCTCCACGCGCCCCGTCACCACCGTCCCGCGGCCCGAGATCGAGAACACGTCCTCGATCGGCATCAGGAACGGCTTGTCCTTGTCGCGCGTCGGCTGCGGAATGTAGCGGTCGACCTCCGCCATGAGCTGCAGCACAGCCTGCTCGCCGATCTCGGGCTGCTTGTCCTCCAGCGCGCACAGCGCAGAGCCCCGAATCACCGGAATGTCGTCGCCCGGAAACTGGTAGCTCTTCAAAAGCTCCCGAACCTCGAGCTCGACAAGGTCCAGCAGCTCAGGATCGTCCACCATGTCCGTCTTGTTCATGAACACCACCAGCGCCGGAACGCCAACCTGACGCGCCAGCAGGATGTGCTCGCGCGTCTGCGGCATCGGGCCGTCCGCCGCGCTCACGACCAGGATCGCCCCGTCCATCTGCGCCGCGCCCGTGATCATGTTCTTCACGTAGTCCGCGTGACCCGGGCAGTCGACGTGCGCGTAGTGCCGATTCTGCGTCTCGTACTCGACGTGCGCCGTCGAGATCGTGATCCCACGCTCGCGCTCCTCCGGCGCCTTGTCGATCTGGTCGTACGCCGTGTACGTCGCCCCGCCCGTCTTCGCCAGAATCTTCGTGATCGCCGCCGTCAACGACGTCTTGCCATGGTCGACGTGCCCGATCGTGCCGATGTTGCAGTGCGGCTTGTTCCGCTCGAATTTCGCCTTGCTCATTGTCTTGATCCCTAATCAAACGGTCTTGGTTCGATCGGCGGAGCGTCAGCCCGCCAGCTTGGCGACAACTTCGTCCGCCACCGCCTGCGGCACAGGCGCGTAGTGATCGAAGGTCATGGTGTAGGCCGCGCGACCCTGGGTCATCGACCGCAGCGTGTTCACGTAGCCGAACATGTTGGCGAGCGGCACCATCGCCTCGATGACCTGCGCATTGCCGCGCGCATCCATGCCGAGGATCTGGCCGCGCCGGCTGTTGAGGTCGCCGATGCAGTCGCCCATGTAGTCGTCCGGCGTCACCACCTCGACCTTCATGATCGGTTCGAGCAGCTTGCACTGCGCCTTGGCGAGACCTTCGCGGAACGCCGCGCGCGCGGCGATCTCGAAGGCCAGCACGCTCGAATCGACATCATGGTAGGCGCCGTCGATCAGCGTCACCTTGAAGTCGATCACCGGGAAACCAGCCAGCACGCCGGTTTCGCGCGATGCCTCGAGGCCCTTCTCGACGCCGGGGATGAATTCCTTCGGCACCGAACCGCCGACGATCTTGCTCTCGAAGCTGTAACCCGTGCCCGGCTCGCCCGGCTCGAACACCAGCTTGATGCGGGCGAACTGGCCCGAGCCGCCACTCTGCTTCTTGTGCGTGTAGTCGATCTCGGACCGGCGGCCCAGCGTCTCGCGATAGGCGACCTGGGGGGCGCCGACGTTGGCGTCGACCTTGTAGGTACGGCGCAGGATGTCGACCTTGATCTCGAGATGGAGCTCGCCCATGCCCTTGATGACGGTCTGGCCCGTCTCCTGGTCGGTCGAGACGCGGAACGTCGGATCTTCCTGGACGAGACGGCCGAGCGCCTGGCCCATCTTTTCCTGGTCGGCCTTCGACTTGGGCTCGATGGCGAGCTCGATGACCGGATCGGGGAAGTCCATCTTCTCGAGGATCACCGGATGGTCGGGGCTGCACAGGGTGTCGCCGGTGGTCACGCTCTTGAGGCCCGCCAGGGCGATGATGTCGCCGGCGCGCGCTTCCTTCACATCCTCACGATTGTTGGCGTGCATCAGCAACATACGGCCGATGCGTTCCTTGCGGTCCTTGGTGCTGTTCAGCACACCGGTCGCCGATTCCAGCACACCCGAATAGACGCGCGCGAACGTCAGCGAGCCGACGAACGGATCGGTCATGATCTTGAACGCGAGCGCCGACAGCGGCGCATCGTCGCTCGACGGCAACGTGATCGGCTCGTCGCTGCCCATCTTCACGCCCTTGACGTCGGCCACGTCAGTCGGCGCCGGCAGGTAGTTCACCACGGCGTCGAGCATGGGCTGAACGCCCTTGTTCTTGAAGGCCGACCCGCATAGCACGGGCACGAAGGCGTACGAAATCGTGCCCTTGCGGATGCACTTGATCAGCGTGTCGTAGTCTGGCTCCTCGCCGCCCAGGTACTTCTCCAGGGCTGCGTCGTCCTGCTCGACGGCCATCTCGAGCAGCTTGTGACGCCACTCGGCGGCCTGCTCCTTGAGGTCGTCGGGAATCTCGACGACTTCGTACTTGGCGCCGAGCGTCTCCTCGAGCCAGATGATCGCCTTGTTGGCGACCAGGTCCACCAGCCCCTTGTAGCCGGCCTCGATGCCGATCGGCATCTGCGTGACCAGCGGCTTGCTGCCGAGACGATCGCGGATCATGTCGACGGTGCGCCAGAAATTGGCGCCGGTGCGATCCATCTTGTTGACGAAGCAGATGCGCGGCACGCCGTACTTGTCGGCCTGACGCCACACCGTCTCGGATTGCGGCTCCACGCCGGCGACGCTATCGAACACGCAAACGGCGCCGTCCAGCACGCGCAGGCTGCGCTCGACCTCGATGGTGAAGTCGACGTGGCCCGGCGTGTCGATGATATTGACGCGGAAGCTCGGCCCGGCAAACGGTCCGGCCTCGGTCTTCCAGAAAGCGGTCGTCGCGGCCGACGTGATGGTGATGCCGCGCTCTTGCTCCTGCTCCATCCAGTCCATGGTCGCGGCGCCGTCGTGGACTTCGCCGATCTTATGCGACTTGCCGGTGTAGTAGAGGATGCGCTCGGTCGTCGTCGTCTTGCCGGCGTCGATATGCGCCATGATACCGATGTTGCGGTAGTGCGCGATGGGGGTTGTACGAGCCATGGAGGGGGCTTTCTCGAACGGGCTTCTTGGAGAGCGTTACCAGCGATAGTGGGCGAACGCCTTGTTGGCGTCGGCCATCTTGTGGGTGTCCTCGCGCTTCTTGACCGCATTGCCGCGCCGGTTGAAGGCGTCGAGCAGCTCGGCCGAGAGCTTCTCCTTCATGCTGTGGCCCGAGCGATCGCGGGCCGCCTGGATGATCCAGCGGATGGCCAGGGCCTGGCGGCGCTCGGGGCGCACCTCGACGGGCACCTGGTAGGTGGCGCCGCCGACGCGGCGCGAGCGGACCTCGACGGCCGGCTTCACGTTCTCCAGCGCCTCGTGGAAGGCCGGCACCGGGTCCTGCTTGAGCTTGGACTCGATCTCGTCGAGGGCGCCGTAGACGACACGCTCGGCGACCGACTTCTTGCCACGCTCCATCAGCGTGTTCATGAACTTCGAGAGAACGACATCGCCGAACTTGGCGTCCGGCAGGACTTCGCGTTTCTCGGCTGCGCGACGACGGGACATTTGTGCTTCTCCGCGCCTTACTTGGGACGCTTGGCGCCGTACTTCGAACGGCGCTGCTTGCGGTCCTTGACGCCCTGGGTGTCCAGGGTGCCGCGAATGATGTGGTAGCGCACGCCGGGCAGGTCCTTGACGCGACCGCCGCGGATCATGACTACCGAATGCTCCTGCAGATTGTGACCCTCGCCCGGGATGTAGCTCACCACCTCGTAGCCGTTGGTGAGGCGCACCTTGGCGACCTTGCGCAGCGCCGAGTTCGGCTTCTTCGGCGTCGTCGTGTAGACGCGCGTGCACACGCCGCGCTTCTGCGGGCACGCTTGCAGCGCCGGCACCTTGTTGCGCGCGGTGAGGCCGTGGCGTTGCTTGCGGATCAACTGGTTAATGGTCGGCATTCGACTTCCGGTTTCCTAATCGCCGTCTCGGGTCCACCCAAAGTCGAGGCAACGGTGCAAAGCGAAAGCGCGGGCATGGCGGCAAAGGCGCAGCCCCGCGCAAACTAAAGACTCTGCGGCCGAACGGCCTCACTTGTAGCGGTCCTCGACGTCAGGCTGCGTTTAGGCTTTTGGCCTACCACCAGCCCCTCGGCGAGGTGGCGCGCTTATATGGCCGCGGCTTCTCAGCGTCAAGCACGCCGCGTCGCATTTCTCATTGATTTTACTCGCTATTCCCGCCTGCCTCGCAACGACTCGTTCCTGACTCGGCCGTCATCACATGCGCAAGATTATATCAACCAGATGTTGGGGCTGCGGTCGGGCAAAACACAAGAATGCCACGATCGAGGGCGGCGAAAGCGTAAGGGCCCCGCGCTCTCATGTTCCACCCGCAGACCTGCTTCGAACGAACAAGTCCTCGCTCACGTTGCGCCAAGGCCACACGCGGCCGACAAATGCCGCCCCATCGATCCAATCGGTTTACGTCACGCCTCGTGTAGGTTATCCGGTTACTATGTTGCGCATCGATCCGCGTTGGGTCTCGGCTACCAAAGGTACTACCTTCGGGGCAGGGCTCTTCGTGCGCGTGATCGTCTTCTGACCTAACTGCGACAAGACCCCTGGCCCCGCCGAGACGGTGGGGCCCTGCGCAGCGGTCCCGCCTCCGGCAAATGGATGCGAGACGTGACATGCACCGCTACAGGAAGATGCCACCCACGCCAGTGCTGGAGACTCGGCGCCTGACCCTGCGGCCGCTCGGCGCCCAGGACGTGCCGGCTATCCAGCGCCGTTTCCCGCAGTGGGAGATCGTCCGCTACCTCGACGCAAAGGTCCCGTGGCCCTATCCGGCCGACGGCGCGGCGCGCTATGTCGCCAACTGCCTCGGCAGCATGGCCCGCGGCGACCGCTCGCACTGGGCAATCATCCCGCGGCGCGGGTCGCAAGAGGCGATCGGCCTGATCGGCCTGAAGCCCGATGACGAGATCTGCTTCAGCCAGTGCGGCTACTGGATCGATCCCGAATTCCAGGGCCGCGGCCTGATGATGGAAGCCCTGGACAGCGTCACCCGCTACGCCTTCGACGACCTCGAGTGGCCGCATCTGTGGTCGACCAATGCCCAGGACAATCATCCCTCGCGCCGTCACAAGGAACGCCAGGGCGCGCGCCTGGTCGATCTCGTGATCGGCCGCCATGTCGGCGGGGAGACCACGCACATGGTCTGGCTGCTCGCCCGCGAAGATTGGCGCGCCCGGCCTGAGGCACGGAGAAAAGCCGTCGCCGCAAGGTGACGATACCCACGGAGCATGACCAAAAGTCGTTCGGGGGGCGGGGCCCCCCCGCCGCGGGGGGCGACCCCCCCCCCCACCGCGCCCCCCCCCCCCCCCCCCCCGCGGCGCCCCCCCGCCCCTAAACCGGCGCGGGGGGGGCGCCCCCCGGCCCCTTCGATCGATCCGGGTCGGAACTCAGTCGGCCGCCTGTTCCTCCTCAAGAATAGGCGGCAGCGCCCGGCTCTCGGCGTCGTTGCCGGCGGCGAGGATGGCGCGGTCGCGCTGCGCGGCGATCGCCTTCATCCGGTTGACCACTCCGCCAGTGCCCGCCGGGATCAGGCGGCCCACAATGACGTTCTCCTTGAGCCCCTGCAGCGTGTCGACACGACCGGACACCGCCGCCTCGGTGAGCACGCGCGTGGTCTCCTGGAACGATGCCGCCGAGATGAACGACTTGGTCTGCAGGCTGGCCTTGGTGATGCCGAGCAGCACCGGGTCGGCCTTGGCCGGAGTCATCTTCTCGAGCAAGAGCTTGGCGTTCTCGTGATCGAACTCCTGCTTGTCGACCTGCTCGCCGATCAGGAAGGTCGAGTCGCCAGCGTCGGTGATCTCGACCTTCTGCAGCATCTGACGCGCGATCGTCTCGATGTGCTTGTCGTTGATCTTCACGCCCTGCAGTCGATAGACCTCCTGGATCTCGTTGACCAGATACTCGGCCAGCTTCTCGATGCCGAGCACACGGAGGATGTCGTGCGGCACCGGGTTGCCGTCGATCAGCAGATCGCCGCGCTCCACGAAATCGCCTTCCTGCACGGCAATGCGCTTGCCCTTGGGGATCAGGTATTCGACCGGCTCCAGCTCCTTGCCATCCGGACCGACGCCTTCCGGCACGATCAGGATGCGGCGCTTGCTCTTGTAGTCCTTGCCGAACTCGATGCGGCCGGCGATGTCGCAGATGATCGCGAAATCCTTCGGCTTGCGCGCCTCGAACAGCTCGGCGACGCGCGGCAGACCGCCGGTGATGTCGCGGTTCTTGCCGCCCTCGCGCGGGATACGCGCCAGGATGTCGCCAGCGTGGACCTCCTGCCCGTTCTCGACCGACAGAACCGAATCGAGCGACAGCAGGTAGCGGGCCTCCTGGCCGTTCGCCAGCATGATCGGGTTGCCCTCGGCATCGTGGATGGCGATGCGCGGACGCAGATCGCCGCCGCGCGGCTGGCCCTTCCAGTCGACGACGACGCGATTCGAGATTCCGGTCGAATCGTCGATCACCTCGCGCATCGACACGCCTTCGACCAGATCGACGTAGACCGCCTTGCCCGCCTTCTCGGTGATGATCGGCAAGGTGTAGGGATCCCATTCGGCGAGCTTCTGGCCTTTGGCGACCGGCGACTCGTTGTCGACCAGCAGGCGGGCGCCATAGGGCACGCGGTGCTTGGCGCGTTCGCGCTGGGCACCGTCGATCAGCACCAGCTCGGTATTGCGGCCCATCACCACCGGCACGCCGGCGCTGTTGACCACGACGTTGCGGTTGCGCACCTGGATGAAGCCGTCATGGCTCGCCTCGATGCTCGACTGCTCGGCGCCGCGCTGCGCCGCGCCGCCGATGTGGAACGTGCGCATGGTGAGCTGGGTGCCCGGCTCGCCGATCGACTGCGCGGCGATGACGCCGACCGCCTCGCCGATATTGACCGGCGTGCCGCGCGCCAGGTCGCGTCCGTAGCACTTGCCGCAGACGCCGATCTTGGTGTCGCAGGTCAGCACCGAGCGGATGCGGAGCTCCTCGATGCCGGCCTTCTCGATCTGCTCGACCTTGACCTCGTCGATCAGCTCACCGGCCTTGCAAATCAGCGTGCCGACCACCGGGTCGATGATGTCGTCGAGCGCCGTGCGGCCGAGCACCCGCTCGCTCAACGGCTCGATGATGTCGCCGCCGTCGACGACGGCGCGCATGGTGAGGCCGCGCTCGGTGCCGCAATCCTCCTCGAAGATGATGCAATCCTGGGCGACGTCGACGAGACGACGCGTCAGGTAGCCCGAGTTGGCGGTCTTGAGCGCGGTATCGGCCAGGCCCTTGCGGGCGCCGTGGGTGGAGTTGAAGTACTCCAGCACCGACAGGCCTTCCTTGAAGTTGGAGAGGATCGGCGTCTCGATGATCTCGCCCGACGGCTTGGTCATCAGGCCGCGCATGCCGGCGAGCTGCTTCATCTGCGTCGCCGAGCCACGCGCTCCGGAATGCGCCATCATCCACACCGCGTTGACCGGGCGCCCCGGTCGCGGTGTCGAGATGCCCTTCATCATCTCCTCGGCCACGCGATCGGAGCAGCGCGACCAGGCATCGACCACCTTGTTGTACTTCTCGCCCGAGGTGATCAGGCCGTCCTGGTACTGCTGTTCGTACTCCTTGACCTCCTTCGTGGTCTGGCTGACCAGCTTCTCCTTGGTCGCCGG
>JAXMCO010000020.1:0-56280 GCA_046349335.1 Reyranellaceae bacterium | reverse complement strand
ACATTGCTGGGAGACGTCGCGTGACTGCCCTCGCCGTCAATCGTCTGGTTGGGGCCCGCCGGCTGGTCGTCAAGATCGGCTCGTCGATCCTGGTCGACGAGGCCCGGGGCGAGGTGCGGCACGACTGGCTGGAGGCGCTGGCCGACGACGTGGCGCGGCTGCATCGCGGCGTCGACGGGCGGGCCGGCTGCGAGGTCGTGCTGGTGTCGTCGGGCGCGATCCGGCTGGGCCGGGCGAGCCTCGGGCTCGCCAACGGCGCGTTGCGTCTGGAGGAGAGCCAGGCGGCGGCGGCGACAGGACAAATTCGTCTGGCGCACGCCTACCAGGCGGCGCTGGCGCGGCACGACATCACGGTCGCCCAGGTGCTGCTGACGCTCGACGATTCGGAGGAGCGGCGGCGCTACCTCAACGCGCGCCAGACCATGGCGACGCTGCTCGGCTTGAAGGCCGTGCCGGTGATCAACGAGAACGACACGGTGGCAACGGACGAGATCCGCTTCGGCGACAACGACCGGCTGGGCGCGCGCGTCGCCGAGATGATCTCGGCCGACACGCTGGTGTTGTTGAGCGACATCGACGGCTTCTACACCGGCGACCCGCGCAGCGATCCCGATGCCGTTCTGATCCCGGAAATCCGCGAGATCACGCCGGCGATCGAGGCGATGGCGGGCGGGGCGGCGTCGGAGCTGTCGAACGGCGGCATGACCACCAAGCTGATCGCCGGCCGCATCGCCATGGCGGCGGGTTGCCGGATGGCGATCGCCGACGGCCGCCCGGTCGGCGCGCTCGGTCGGCTGATCGACGGCAGCGCGCGCTGCACCTGGTTCGTGCCCGAGGGTTCGCCCCTGTCGGCGCGCAAGAAGTGGATCAAGGGCTCGCTCAAGACCGCGGGCACGCTCACCGTCGACGACGGCGCGGTGCGCGCGCTGGCGTCGGGCAAGAGCCTGCTGCCAGCCGGCGTCACGGGGATCGACGGCGAGTTCCGGCGCGGCGATGTCGTCGACGTGAAGGACCGCACCGGCCGCATGCTGGCGCGCGGGCTGGTCGCCTACGCCGCCGACGAGGCCCGCCGTATCGCCGGCCGAAAAAGCGCCGAGATCGAGCGCCTGCTGGGCTTCCGCGGCCGCGACGAGATGGTCCATCGTGACGATCTGGTGGTGGAGTGAGAGTCTCAATTTCATACGCTTCCCCCGTCATACGGGGGAGGTGGCCCGGAGGGCCGGAGGGGGAAAGCCTCAGTCGAGGCTCCTCCAATTCCAACGTCGGAACTCATGAATCCCGGCTGCGGCCTTCCCCCTCCGCCCCGTATGACGGGGCATCTCCCCCGACCAGGCGCTGCTTACAGCGCCACAGGGGGAGGTGAACGAAGTTGGGAGCCTGCGATGAACGCTGAGACCCTGCCTGCCGAGGACACCGCGGCCCTGGTCGCCGCGATGGGCGCGCGCGCGCGCGCGGCGGCGGCCGCGTTGCGAACCGCCTCGACCACGGCGAAGAATCGCGCGCTCGCCGACGCGGCCCGCCTGATCCGTCACGACGCCGCGGCGATCCTCGCCGCCAATGCCAAGGACATCGCCGCCGCCCAGGCCGCCGGCATGACTGCCGCCCTGCAGGATCGCCTGCTGCTGAACCCCGCCCGCGTCGAGGCGATGGCGCGCGGGCTCGACGACATCGTCGCCCTGCCCGACCCGGTGGGCGCCGAGATCGAGCGCTGGACCCGGCCCAACGGACTTTCGATCAGCCGCGTGCGCGTGCCCATCGGCATTATCGGCGTGATCTACGAGGCGCGGCCCAACGTCACCGCCGATGCCGGTGCGCTCTGCATCAAGTCGGGCAACGTCGTGGTGCTGCGCGGCGGCTCGGACAGCTTCCATTCCTCGCGCGCCATCGTCGAGCGCCTGCGCGCTGCCCTGGCCGGTGCCGGCCTGCCCGAGGATTGCGTCCAGCTCGTGCCGACGACGGATCGCGCCGCCGTCGGCGAGATGCTGAAAGCCGTCGACTGGCTCGACTTGATCGTGCCGCGCGGCGGCCGCTCGCTGATCGACCGTGTCACGGCGGAAAGCCGCGTGCCGGTGCTGCGTCACTACGACGGCATCTGCCACGTCTATGTCGATCGCGACGCCGACGTCGCCATGGCGCGCGAGGTGGTGGCCAACGCCAAGATGCGACGGGTGAGCGTGTGCGGCGCCGCCGAGACCCTGTTGGTCGACCGCGCCGCGCTCGACACCCACCTGATGCCGGTGCTGGAGCGCCTGCATGCGCTGGGCTGCGAGGTGCGCGGCGACGCCGAGGTGCTCGCGCGCGACACCAAGGCCGTGCCGGCGAGCGAGAAAGACTGGCGCACCGAGTACCTGGCGCCGGTGATCGCCGTCGCCACGGTCGATGGCGTCGACGGCGCGATCGAGCACATCGCCCGCTTCGGCAGCCAGCACACCGAATCGATCGTGACGGCCAACGACGCCACGGCGCAGTGCTTCCTCGACCGGGTCGACAGCGCCATCGTCATGCACAACGCCAGCACCCAGTTCGCCGACGGCGGCGAGTTCGGACTGGGGGCGGAAATTGGCATCTCGACCAACCGCATGCACGCTCGCGGCCCCGTCGGCCTGGTCGAGCTCACGACCTACAAGAATGTCGTGCGCGGCAGCGGCACGATCAGACCATGAGCCTCCTCCCAACGACCCTCCTCCGTCATCGGGGGAGGTGGCCATGCCTCCCAAACCCACGCGTGAATGGCGTCCCAGCGTCCCTCCCCCGTCATCGGGGGAGGTGGCCCGAAGGGCCGGAGGGGGAAAGCCCCAGCCGAGGTTCGTCAGATCATGACGTCGGAACTCATGAAATTGCCTTGAGGCCTTCCCCCTCCGCCCCCATCCGGGGGCGCCTCCCCATAAGCGTCAAGTTAAGGAGAATCCTCACCCTGAGGAGCGGCCCGGAGGGCCGCGTCTCGAAGGGTCGGCAACAGTGCGGATGCTGGAACGCCGCTTTTCCAACGACTTCGCCTGTAGCCCATCCTTCGATACGGCCTCTGCGCGGCCTCCTCAGGAAGAGGTCTTTGTTGAGCTTTCGACTTATCATGACGCCTATGGGGCACCTCCCCCGGCTACGGGGGAGGAGACTTGGTTCATGACCTCCCCCTCGCTCCCCATGCCCGGCGTGCCGCACGACACGGCGCGCCGCATCGGCCTGCTCGGCGGCTCGTTCAATCCCGCGCACGAGGGCCATCGCCACATCAGCCTCGAGGCTCTGAAGCGCCTCGGGCTCGACGAGGTGTGGTGGCTGGTGTCGCCGCAGAACCCGCTCAAGGCCGGCGACGGCATGGAGCCGCTAGCGAGCCGCGTCGCCCGCGCTCGCCAGCTCGCGCGCCATCCGCATATCCGCGTCGATGCGCCCGAGCTGCTGCTCGGCACGCGCTACACGCTCGACACAGTGCGGGCGCTCGGCCGCTGCTATCCCAAGGCGCGTTTCGTCTGGCTGATGGGCGCCGACATCCTGCCTCAGCTCGTCAATTGGCTGAACTGGCGCGAGCTGTTCAGCGCTATTCCGATTGCCGCCTTCGCACGGCCGGGCTGGGGTTATCCCGCGCTCGTCGCGCCGGCGCCGCGCACTTTTGCACGCTACCGGATGGACGCCGACCGGGCGCGCATGCTTGCATCGGCCGTCCCGCCGGCCTGGTGCTTCATCCCGAGCCGGCTCGACAGCCATTCGGCGACTGCCATCCGCGCCGTGCGACCGCCACGCGCCAAAGCGAAAGGAAAGCCCATCTCCGCCACGATCCGCCAGCTTCCCGACCGGAGCAAGGACACCGACGCGCTGCTCGCGCTGGTGCGCCGTTCACTCGACGACGACAAGGCCGAGGACGTCGTCGTCATCGACCTCGCCGGCAAGTCGGCCTTCGCCGACTACATGGTGATCGCCTCGGGCCGCTCGAATCGCCAGGTCGTGGCGATCGCCGACCACCTCGCCGAGCGGCTGAAGCAGGCCGGCCACGGCTACACGCCGGTCGAGGGCAAGGAGGCCGGCGACTGGGTGCTGGTCGATGCGGGCGACGTGGTGGTGCACGTCTTCCGCCCGGAGACTCGCGCCTTCTATGCGCTGGAGAAAATGTGGGCGCTCGAGGCCGAGGCGGCAGCCAAACCCAAGGCCGCCACGGCGCGCCCACGCCGGCCGCGGGTCAAGAAGCCGGCATGAGGCTGCAGTCCGCGTGAGGCTGCTCATCGCCGCTATCGGCCGCGCCGGCCGCGGTCCCGAGCGCGATCTCTACGAGCACTACGCCGGCCGCATCCGCTGGCCCATCGGGCTGCGCGAGCTCGAGGACAAGCGCAAGTTGCCCCCAGCGCAATTGATCGAGCGCGAAGGCGAGCTGCTGTTGCGCGCTGCGCCCGCCGGCGCAGTGACAGTGGCACTCGACCGCCGCGGCACCGTCCTCGACAGCGAGACCTTTGCGCAGCGGCTCGGGCGCTGGCGCGACGACTCGGTCGGCGACATCGCCTTCCTGATTGGCGGCGCCGACGGTCACGGCGAGCCGTTGTTGGAGCAGGCCTCCCTCATTCTCTCCTTCGGCGCCATGACCTGGCCCCACCTGCTGGCACGGGCAATGCTCGCCGAACAGATCTACCGCGCCCAGCAACTGCTCGCCGGGCACCCGTACCATCGCGCGTAGAACGACTGCGTCGAATGCCCGAGAGCCACGGGTTGCCACTTCCCCATCCCACAAGCGGAAAAATCGCTGAAATTGCCCCTGTTCTGACGAAAATCCGAGGCTACAGTGCGCGCCATGTACGCCCCTGTCCGGCGGCTCCTCGCCGCCTGCTCCGTCCTCGCCCTGACGGCCGTGTCGACGGCTGTCCTAGCCCAGTCCAGCCCAGCGCCCAGGCAGCCGGTCGACAAGCCGGCGGTCAAGTCGGTGCGGAGCATTCCCTACGTGTCGATCACGGGCGAGGACGGCAAGCAGCGGCACTACGAGACCAACGCGATCCCGCTGCTGTTCAACCGGGCCTGCTTCGGCTGGCGCATGTATATCGGCGGGCCGAACCGCGTCGTGTCGCTGAAGGAGGTGCTGACCACCTCGTCACCGGCCGAGCAGGTGATCGCCGGGCCGGAAACCGAAGTCAGCGCCGACAAGACACGAGCGACGACGCGCATGCTGGAGACGGTGCAGGACGGCGTGCTGCAACGCTCGTGGTGCATCATCCCGGGCGACCCGCCGGGCACGTACACCTACGACATCACGATCGACGGCGAGCCGCGCGGCGAGTTCGTGTTCTGCGCCATCGAGGTGCCGGACCAGAATCCCAACACCGACCCGCGCGACCTCAACTGCCCCAACAAGTTCAACTCGGTCGAGCGCGCCCGTCCGTCGCAGCCGCGTACGCCGTCCTGAAGCGCGCCATCCTGAGGTCGTCATGCCGCATCGGCGTCCCGCAGTCCTGTGCATTCTCGACGGCTGGGGGCACCGCCCCGATCGTCCCTACAACGCCATCCTCAACGCGCGCACGCCGAACTACGACCGGCTGGTAGCGACTTGCCCGCAGGGCTTGATCGACGCCTCCGAGACTTTCGTCGGCCTGCCCAAGGGCCAGATGGGCAATTCCGAGGTCGGCCACATGAACCTCGGCGCCGGCCGCGTCGCCGTGCCCGACCTGCCGCGCATCGACAATGCCATCGCCGACGGCTCGCTCGCCAAGAGCCCGATCCTCGCCGAGTTGATTGCTAGGCTGAAGCAGAACGGCGGCGCCTGCCATCTGATGGGCCTCGCCTCGCCGGGCGGAGTCCATTCGCACCAGAATCACCTTGTTGCGCTGGCCAACCTGATCGCCGGCGCCGGCGTGGCGGTGTGGATTCATGCCTTCCTCGACGGCCGGGACATGCCGCCGCGTAGCGCGCACGAATGCCTACGGACGATCGAGGCTGGACTGAAACCCGGATTGCCAACCCGCTTCGCCACCGTGGCCGGTCGGTTCTACCCGATGGACCGCGACAAGCGTTGGGAGCGCGTGATCTTAGGCTACGACGCCATCGTCGATGCCAAGGGCGAGAAGGCAGCGACTCCGGCGGCCGCCGTCGACAAGGGCTATGCCGCCGATCTCGACGACGAGTTCGTGCTGCCGACTGTGATCGACGGATACGCCGGCATGAAGGACGGCGACAGCGTGTTGATGTTCAATTATCGCTCCGATCGCGCGCGCGAAATTCTGACCGCCCTGCTCGATCCGCATTTCGACGGCTTTGATCGCGGCCGTGTCGTGGCGTTCGCTATCGCCGTCGGCATGGCGGAGTACTCCGCCGCGCTAAATCCCTTCCTGAAGACGTTGTTCCCGCCCGAGACCATCAAGATGGGTCTGGGCGAGACGATGGCGAAGGCGGGCCTCAAGCAGTTACGCATTGCCGAGACCGAGAAGTACGCTCACGTCACCTTCTTCTTCAACGGCGGCGAGGAACGGCAATTCGAGGGCGAGGACCGGATCCTGGTGCCCTCGCCCAAGGTCAAGACCTACGACCTCAAGCCCGAGATGAGCGCCGGCGAGGTGACAGACAAGCTCATCGAGGCGATCGGCTCGGGTCGCTACGACTTGGTGGTCGTCAATTACGCCAACACCGATCAGGTCGGCCATTCCGGCGACTATGCGGCAGCGGTGAAGGCGGTCGAGGCGGTCGATGCCTGCCTGGGCCGCCTGATGGCGGCGGTAGAGATGGCGGGCGGCGTGCTGCTGGTCACGGCCGATCATGGTAACGCCGAGTTGATGTTCGACGAAACGACCCATCAGAAGCACACCCAGCACACCTTGAATCGTGTGCCGGCGCTCCTGTTCAACGGGCCGACCAACATCCGCTCGCTGGCGGACGGCAAGCTGGCCGACGTGGCGCCAACCTTGTTGGCGCTGCTGGGCGTTACCCAGCCGCGCGAGATGACCGGCCATTCGCTGCTGTCGGAGCAAGCGCGGCCGCACATTCTCGCCGTGCTGCCCGACCGGGCGGCAGCCGCGGCCTCGGCGTGAGGCGCCAGGCATCCATACTCCACTCCAAGCAGCGCTTGGGGTGAGCGCGCACATGACCCGAAGCGACCCTGCCGACGCCTTGATAGTGCCAAAGACGCCCCTGTATCTTGCCCCCACGAACCGGAAACCCTGATCGCCCGGCCCACCGGCCTAGCGACCCAATCTCGAAGGCTCGACAATGACCCGTTTGCGTATCGCCTCCGCCGCCGCGATCATGGCTTTCCTGGCCGTGCCAGTCGGCATCACTGCCTGGTCTCAGGACAAGGCCGATCCCAAGGCCGGTGGCGACAAGAGCGAGCTCTACCAGCAGCTCAACCTGTTCGGCGATGTGCTCGAGCGGGTGCGCCGCGACTATGTCGAGCCGGTCGACGAGAAGGCGCTGATCGAGAATGCCATCAACGGCATGCTGACCTCGCTCGATCCGCATTCGAGCTATATGAACCCCAAGACCTACAAGGACATGCAGGTCCAGACCAAGGGCGAGTTCGGCGGGCTCGGCATCGAGGTCACGATGGAGAACGGGGTCATCAAGGTGGTGTCGCCGATCGACGACACGCCGGCCTCCAAGGCGGGCATCCAATCCGGAGACCTGATCTTCGCGCTCGACGGCGAACCGGTGCAGGGCCTCACGCTGCAGGAGGCGGTCGAAAGGATGCGCGGCAAGGTCGGCACGCCGATCAAGCTGTCGATCCGCCGCGGCGCCAAGGACCCGTTCGACGTTTCGCTTACACGCGACGTCATCAAGGTCAAGGCGGTGAGGTACAAGCTGGAGGGCGGCGACATCGGCTACATCCGCGTCACCTCGTTCACCGAGCAAACGACCTCGGGCGTGCTCGACGCCGTCGAGAAGCTCAAGAAAGAGGCCGGCAACAAGCTCAAGGGCTACATCCTCGACCTGCGCAACAATCCAGGCGGCCTGCTCGACCAGGCGATCTCGCTCAGCGACGCCTTCCTCGACAAGGGCGAGATCGTCTCGGTCAAGGCGCGCAAGAGCGAGGACGTGCAGCGCTGGAACGCCAAGCCGGGCGACGTCGCGGGCGGCCTGCCGATCGTGGTGCTGATGAACGGCGGCTCGGCCTCGGCGTCGGAGATCGTCGCCGGTGCCCTTCAGGACCATCGCCGTGCCATCATCCTCGGCACGCGCTCGTTCGGCAAAGGCTCGGTGCAGACCATCATGCAGGTGACCGGCGGCGGCGCAATCCGACTCACCACGGCGCTCTACTTCACGCCGTCGGGTCGTTCGATTCAGAAGGAAGGCATCAAGCCGGACATCGAGGTCGAGCCCGCCAAGATCGAGAACATCCAGGGCCGCACCGGATTCCGCGAGGAGAACCTGCGGCGCTCGATCACCAACCCGAACGACAAGCCCGGCGACAAGAAGGACGACAAACCCGAGGCCAACAAGACACCTGAAGCGGGCAAGCCGGGCGACAAGAAGGACGATAAGTCCGAGGCCAACAAGCCGGCTCAGCCAGGCGATCCGGACGAGCCGCCGAAGGATGCGGTCGCCGACTACCAGTTGCTGCGCGCCGCCGACCTGATCCGCGGCATCTCGCTCTACAGCAGCCGCGCCAACTAAAGTGAGCGACGATAGCTCGTCGAAGCTCTATCGGCCCAATGTCGGGCTGATGCTGATCGCCGCCGACCGACGAGTATTTGTAGGCCGGCGGTCGGGCATGCCGCCCGGCCAGGCTTGGCAGATGCCGCAAGGCGGCATCGACAAGGGCGAGACCCCGGTCGAGGCAGCCTGCCGCGAGCTCGGCGAGGAGGTCGGCACGACCAAGGCGCTGCTGTTGCGCGAGAGCCGTGACTGGTTTCGCTACGACGTGCCCGGCAAGGCGGCGCCAGGCTATTGGAAAGGCCGTTGGCGCGGCCAAACGCAGAAATGGTTCGCCCTGGCCTTCACCGGCCGGGATGAGGACATCGACATCGCCGCGCACGGCGACGAGTTCGACGCCTGGAAGTGGGTGTCAGCGCACGAGCTGCCGGCCCTCATCGTCCCCTTCAAGCGCGCCATCTACAAAGCCGTCCTGGTCGAGTTTGCCGACCTGGTGGAGGGGCGGCAGTAGCAGCGAGGGGCGCTCTCACGCCCCTTGGGCGGCGTACCTGCTCGCGTTGCGGCGCAGGAACCAGAGGCCGGCCCGGGTCATCAGGCTGTTGAGGCGACCCTGCGGCTGCAGGCCGACGGCCTTCAGCATCATTGCCATGGCACGACGGACATGGAATTCGCGATACAGCGGATAGGCGCGACGGGCATAGGCACGCTTGCTGCGCTCGCGGTCGTACACGGCGTCGAACGGCTCGTTGGCGGCGAAGTAGGCGTAGGCGAGCTCGTCATCCTCGCTCTCGGCGAGGCGCCCCCAACCGATGCGCAGGCGCGCCCATCGGCTCAGCCGATCGCGCGCCAGGCAGCGCCGCATCTGGTCGTAGAACAGCTTGTAATGGCGGAATTCATCGGCTGCGATCTTGGTGCAGATCTGCTTCAGGACGGGCTCGGCGGCCGCGTCCTTGAGGGCGCTGTAATAGGAGCTGGTGCCGGTCTCGACGATACAGCGCGCCATCATCTCACCGGCCTGGCTGCCACGCACCGAGCTGCTGGCATCGAGCGGCAGCTTGTAACCGGCACGAAATCGTTCGAAGGCCTTGTCGAAATCCCAGCCTGGATCGGCCATCTCGGCCCACCGGCCGAGCGCCATGCCGTGCTGGATTTCCTCGGTCGCCCAGGTGTCGACCGCCTGAACGAACGCCGGATCGTCCGCGAAGACGCGGCCCAGATAGATACGGTAATCTCCCCCGTTGCGCTCGACCAAAGCGGCAGCCTTGATGTTGCGCAAAATCTCGGGATCGACTCTCGACGCGTCGAAGCGATCCCACGAGATCGTTTCGAGTGTCCAGTTGCCCATGGCTTCGAGCACCCTCGGCGACTTGTCGCTTTTGCGTAATAAAGCGGGCTCAGGGCCAGGATTCAATGCCCGGCCCGTGCACATCTCGAAAAATTACATTGGCGGGGTAGTGAAAATCAGCCGCCGGCGTCTGTCGGCGGCCCGATTTTCAACGGCTCGCGTAGTAGGCCTGGGCGCGCCGCAGATCCTTGGCGACGGCGACGGCCTTCTCGGCCGCTGCCTTCTCATGGTCGCTCTGGGCATCCGTCAGCTCACGCTCGGCCGCCCGCTCGCGCTCGGCGAGCTGCTCGGGCGTGACCTCCTCGAACGGCAGCGCCTCGTCGGCGAGCACCGTGCAGCGCTCCGGCGTCACCTCGGCGAAGCCGCCAACCACCAGGTAGCGCTTGTCGACCTTGTTGCCCTGCAGCACCTCGAGCACACCCGGCCGGACGGTCGAGATCACCGGCGCGTGGCCGTGCAGGACGCCGAAATCGCCCTCGCTGCCCGGCACCACCACCATGTCGGCTTCGGTCGCCAGCAGCTCGCGCTCCGGCATGACCAGGCGGAAGGAAAGCTTGGCCATCGGCTCAGGCCGCCTCGGCCGCGAGCTTCTTGGCCTTGGCGACCGCCTCGTCGATCGTGCCGACCATGTAGAAAGCCGCCTCCGGCAGCTCGTCGTACTCGCCCGCGACAATGCCCTTGAAGGCCTTGATCGTGTCCTCGAGCTTCACGAACACGCCCGGGGTGCCGGTGAAGACCTCGGCGACATGGAACGGCTGGCTCAGGAACTTCGACATCTTGCGCGCACGCGCCACCACCAGCTTGTCCTCTTCGGAAAGCTCATCCATGCCCAGGATGGCGATGATGTCCTGCAGCGACTTGTACTGCTGCAGCACGCGCTGGACCGAGCGGGCGACGTTGTAATGCTCCTCGCCGACAACGCGCGGGTCGAGCATGCGCGAGGTCGAGTCGAGCGGGTCGACCGCCGGGAAGATCGCCTGCTCGGCGATCGAGCGGCTGAGCACCGTAGTCGCGTCCAAGTGGGCAAACGAGGTGGCGGGCGCGGGATCGGTCAAGTCGTCGGCCGGCACGTAGATCGCCTGCACCGAGGTGATCGAGCCCTTCTTGGTCGACGTGATGCGCTCCTGCAGAGCGCCCATGTCGGTCGACAGGGTCGGCTGATAGCCCACCGCCGAAGGAATGCGGCCGAGCAGCGCCGACACTTCCGAGCCGGCCTGGGTGAAGCGGAAGATGTTGTCGACGAAGAACAGCACGTCCTGACCTTCGGCGTCGCGGAAATACTCGGCGACGGTCAGGCCGCTGAGGCCGACGCGGGCACGCGCGCCCGGCGGCTCGTTCATCTGGCCATAGACCAGGGCGACCTTCGAGCCCGTGGTCGAGCCGTCGTCGTTGAGCTTGATGACGCTGCCCTCGATCATCTCGTGATAGAGGTCGTTGCCCTCGCGGGTGCGCTCGCCGACACCGGCGAACACCGACACGCCGCCGTGCGCCTTGGCGACGTTGTTGATCAATTCCATGATGGTGACGGTCTTGCCGACGCCGGCGCCGCCGAACAGGCCGATCTTGCCGCCCTTGGCGTAGGGCGCCAGCAGGTCGATGACCTTGATGCCGGTCACCAGGATCTGCGCCTCGGTCGACTGCTCGACGAACTCCGGCGCGCTGCGATGGATCGGCAGGGTCTGCTTGTTGCCGACCGGGCCGCGCTCGTCGACTGGCTCGCCGATCACGTTCAGGATGCGTCCGAGCGTCTCGGGGCCGACCGGCATGGCGATCGGACCGCCGGTGTCGACCGCCTTCTCGCCGCGCACCAGACCGTCGGTGGTGTCCATGGCGATGGTGCGAACCTCCGATTCACCCAGATGCTGCGCCACCTCGAGCACCAGCTTGCGGCCTCCGCTGGTGACGTGAAGCGCATTCAAGATGTTCGGGAGGTCGGCGTCGAAGCGCACGTCGACGACTGCGCCCGTGATCTGCGTGATCGTGCCGATGTTGTTGGTGGCCATGACGGATCCCTTTCCTTCGATTGCGTGGCGGCCGGCCTAGATGGCCTCGGCGCCGGAGATAATCTCGATCAGCTCCTTGGTGATCGACGCCTGACGCGAACGATTCATCTGCAAGGTCAGCTTCTTGATCACGTCGCCTGCGTTGCGCGCCGCGTTGTCCATCGCCGTCATCTGCGAACCGTAGAAGCTCGCGGCATTCTCCAGCAGAACGCGGAAAATCTGGACGGTGAGGTTGCGCGGCAGCAAGTCGGCCAGAATCTCGCCTTCGTCAGGCTCAAATTCGTAAACGGCGCCGCCCGCGGTCGCCGGTGCGGCACCCGCCGCGCCTTCGGGGGCCGGTGGCGGAATGAGCTGCTGGCGCGTGACGACCTGGGTCATCGCCGACTTGAAGCGGTTGAAGATCACGGAGGCGACGTCGAACTCGCCGGCCGCGAACATCTCCATGATGCGCCCTGTCACCTTTTGAGCGTCGGCGAAGGACAAGCGCGGGCGGCCGAGGTCGGTGATGGTCTCGACAATCAGGCTGGCATAGTCGCGGCGCAACTGGTCGCGGCCCTTGCGGCCGACGCAGAAGACCTTGACCGTCTTGCCCTCGGCCAGCAGCGCGCGAATGGCGCGCCGTGCCTCGCGCACGATCGAGCTGTTGAAGGCGCCGCACAGGCCGCGATCGCCGGTGGCGACGATCAGCAGATGGACCTTGTCGGAACCGGTGCCGGCCAGCAGGCGCGGGCCGGTGCCGCCCTTGAAGCTGGCACCGAGCGAGGCCATCAGGCTGTCCATGGCCTCGGCATAGGGCCGCGCGGCCATAGCCTGTTCCTGGGCGCGCCGGAGCTTGGCCGCGGCGACCATCTTCATGGCCTTGGTGATCTTCTGCGTCGACTGGACGCTTCGGATCCTGAGGCGGAAGGTTTTTAGGCTGGGCATCTCGACCTGCGAAGGCTCAGGCGAACTTCTTGGCGAAGTCGCCGAAGAACGCCTTCAGCTTGTCGTCCGTTTCCTTGGTGATTTCGCGCTTGTCGCGGATCGAGGCCAGCATCGAGCCCTCGGCGCGCAGCGCATCGAGCGCCTGGCGCTCGAACTCGCCGACGCTCGACACCGGCAAGGTATCGAGGAAGCCGCGCGTGCCGGCATAGATCGAGGCAACCTGCTCCTCGACCGGCATCGGGCTGAACTGGCCCTGCTTCAGGAGCTCGGTGAGGCGCTGGCCGCGCGCCAGCAGACGCTGGGTCGAGGCGTCGAGGTCGGAGGCGAACTGGGCGAAGGCCGCCATCTCGCGGTACTGCGCCAGCTCGAGCTTGATGGTGCCAGCGACCTGCTTCATCGCCTTGATCTGGGCCGCCGAGCCCACGCGGCTGACCGACAGGCCGACGTTAATCGCCGGGCGAATGCCCTGATAGAACAGCTCGGTCTCGAGGAAGATCTGGCCGTCGGTGATCGAGATGACGTTGGTCGGAATGTAGGCCGACACGTCGCCGGCCTGCGTCTCGATGACCGGCAGCGCCGTCAGCGAGCCCGAGCCGTTCTTCTCGTTCAGCTTGGCGGCACGCTCGAGCAGCCGCGAATGCAGGTAGAACACGTCGCCGGGATAGGCTTCGCGGCCCGGCGGACGGCGCAGCAGCAGCGACATCTGGCGATAGGCCACGGCCTGCTTGGAAAGATCGTCGTACACGATCACGGCGTGCATGCCGTTGTCGCGGAAATACTCGCCCATGGCGCAGCCGGTATAGGGCGCCAGGAACTGCATCGGCGCCGGATCGGAGGCGGTGGCGGCCACGACGATGGAGTATTCCAGCGCGCCGTTGTCCTCCAACGTCTTGACGATCTGGGCAACCGTCGAGCGCTTCTGGCCGATGGCGACATAGACGCAGTAGAGCTTGCGGCTCTCGTCGGTGCCCTTGTTGATCGGCTTCTGGTTGAGGAAGGTGTCGATCGCCACCGCGGTCTTGCCGGTCTGGCGATCACCGATGATCAGCTCGCGCTGGCCGCGACCGATCGGCACCAGGCTGTCGATCGCCTTGAGGCCGGTCTGCATCGGCTCGTTGACCGACTTGCGCGGGATGATGCCCGGCGCCTTGACCTCGACCAGCTTGCGCTCAGTGCTCTGGATCGGACCCTTGCCGTCGATCGGATTGCCAAGGCCGTCGACCACCCGGCCGAGCAGGCCCTTGCCCACCGGCACGTCGACGATGGCGCCGGTGCGCTTAACCGTATCGCCTTCGCGGATCGTGCGGTCCTCGCCGAAGATCACGACGCCGACATTGTCGCTCTCGAGATTGAGCGCCATGCCCTTGATGCCGCCCGGGAACTCGACCATCTCGCCGGCCTTGACGCTGTCGAGGCCATAGACGCGGGCGATGCCGTCACCGACGGAGAGGACCTGGCCGACTTCGGCGACCTCGGCTTCGGTGCCGAAATTGGCGATCTGCTGCTTGAGAATGGCCGAGATTTCGGCGGCACGGATATCCATTTAGGCAACCCCCTTCATGGCAAGCTGCAAGCGCTGCAGCTTGCTGCGGATGGACGAATCGAACAAACGCGAGCCGACCTTGACGACCAGCCCGCCCAGAATGTCGGGATCGACGCGGGCGTCGATCGAAACACGACTGCCGCCCAGCACCCCGCGCAGAGCCGCGTTGAGCTGCTGCAGTTGCTCGGGCGAGAGCGGCACCGCCGAGGTAACGGCGGCGGTGGTCTCGCCGCGGCGGCTCGCCAGCTCGGCCAGGAAGGCCGAGGCCATGGCGACGAGATCGCGAGCGCGACCGTTGGCGGCGACGGCACCGATGAAATTGCGGGTCAGGCCCGTGATGCCGGCGGCATCGAGCACAGCGAGCAGAGCCTTGCCTTGGGCTGCCCGGCCGACCACCGGGCTCGCCAGCAGGCGGGCAAGCTCATGGCTCGTCCCGACCATGGAGCGAAAGGCAGTTAGGTCCTGAGCGACCTGATCGAGTGACCTGGCATTGTCCGCCAGCTCGAACAGCGCGCTGGCATAGCGTCCGGCCACGACGGACGTGGCGGAGGTGGCGGAAGTCACTGTGAAAGCCTCTCCATTGCCGTTTGGTCCAGCCGGGAACTGACTGATCCGGCAGGACTTTCCCAGGAGAACGTGCTGAGTGACCCGTCGCCCCACCCCGGAAAAGCGCGCGTTGCTAGCATGCGATCTGCCCTCGCGCAAGATTGCGAAAGCTCGATATTACCGCGCTTTTTCAGCGCGTTATGTCACAGGAAGGAATAGGGATCGACGTCGACCTGCAGCCGGACTGAACCGGGCAGGCCGATCCGCTCCAGCCAGGCATGCAGCAGGGGTTGCAGTGCGATATCGCGGCGCGTCTTGAGCAGGAACCGACGGCGATGGCGGCCGCGCAGCAGCGCCAGCGGTGCCGTGGAGGGGCCGAGCGTCGTGACGCCTTCACCTTGCGGTGCCCGCCGGGCCAGCGCCGCGCAGACATTATCCACAGATGCCGGATCGGGCCCGGAAATAATTAGTGCCGCCAGCCGGCCAAAGGGAGGCATGCCGGCGGCGCGGCGATCGGCGAGCTCGGCCTGAACGAACCGCTCGCGATCGCCCGAGACGAGGGCCTGCATGACCGCGTGCTCGGGCATATGGGTCTGCACCAGGGCCCGGCCCGGACGATCCTCGCGGCCGGCCCGGCCGGCGACTTGGTAGAGAAGCTGGAAGGTGCGCTCGGCGGCGCGCAAATCCCCACCATTGAGACCGAGATCGGCATCGATAACAGCGACGAGGGTAAGATTGGGAAAATGGTGTCCCTTCGCCGCCATCTGCGTGCCGATCAGGATATCGATCTCGCCGGCGATCATGCGCTCGATGGCGGCCGTCGCTTCGTCGCGATTCATCAGGCTGTCCGACGTGAACAGTTCGAGCCGCGCCTCGGGAAACAATGCCAATGCCTCTTCGGCAAGGCGCTCGACGCCAGGGCCACAGGCGACGAACTGGTCGACCGCGCCACAGTGCTTGCAGGCCCGCTCCGGCTGCTCGGCATGGCCGCAATGATGACAGATGAGCGCTCGACGGAAGCGATGCTCGACCAGCCAGGCTGAACATTGCGGACACTCGATGCCGTGGCCGCAGGCTCGGCACAGCGTCAGCGGCGCATAGCCGCGGCGATTGAGGAACAGCAGCGTCTGCTCGCCAGCCGCCAAGGCCTGCTTCATCGCCTCGACGACCGGCGGCGACAACCAGTGGCCTCGCGCCGGCGCCTCGCGCCGCAGGTCGACCGCCTGGAGGGCCGCCAAATCGCGCCCGCCATGGCGTGCCGGCAGATGAACCGCGCCATAACGGCCGGATGAGACGTTAACGACGCTTTCTAGCGAAGGCGTCGCCGAAGCGAGCACGACCGGCGCCGAGACCAGGCGCGCGCGCACCACCGCCATGTCACGGGCGTTGTATGTGACGCCTTCCTCCTGCTTGAACGAGCTGTCGTGTTCCTCGTCGACCACGATCAGGCCGAGATTGGCGAACGGCAGGAAAAGCGCCGACCGGGCACCGACCACCACCCCCACCCTGCCCTCGGCGATGGCGCGCCAGGTCTCGCGGCGTTCGAGCGATGTGAGTCCCGAATGCCACGCCGCCGGGGGTGCGCCGAAACGATCCTCGAAACGCTTGAGCCATTGCGCGGTGAGCGCGATCTCGGGCAGCAGCACCAGCACCTGCCGACCGGAGGCAAGCGCGGCGGCGATTGCCTCGAAATAGACCTCCGTCTTGCCGGCCCCTGGCACGCCGTCGAGCAGGGTTGCCGAGAAGCTGTGCGCCAGAACCCGGTCGACCAGCTCTTGCGCAGCGACCGCCTGCTCGGCGGAGAGGGCCGGTCCCTCGCGCCGCCCGTCGGGCTGCAGAAAATTGCGCCGCATGACGCGCTCGACTCCTTCGATCAAGCCGATCGACGCCATGGTCTTGACCACCGACGTGCCGACGCCGGCGAGATGCGCCAGCTCGGCAAGCGGCAATGCCGGTCCTTCCCTCAACTGCTCCAGGACGCGGCGGCGCGCGCTGGTGATCTTGAGCGCCGCCTCCTCTCCCGCCGGCGCGGCGCGATAGACGATCTCGGTACATGGAGCGAGCAGGGCCGACGGTACGCTCATCGCCATGCGCAGCACGGCACCCGGCGGTGCCAGCGTGTAGGCCGCAACCCAATCCACGAGACGGCGCATGGCGTCGGCCATCGGCAGCGCCGGCAGCCGGCTGGCGATGTCGCGCAGCTTGTGCGGCGGCACCTCGCCCGTGCCCTCGCCCCATACCACGCCGACGACCTCGCGTTTGCCGAGCGGGACGACGACGAAGGCGCCCGGCTCGAACGCCTGTCCCTCGGGCACGCTGTAATCATAGGCATCGGCCAGCGGCAACGGCAGCAGCACGCGCAGCGTCCTCGCCCGTGCGTTTTCCACCGGGCCGCCCTCAGTCGTCACGACCGCCTCGGCTTGTGGCTCCGACGCAGAATCGCTAGAAATTGTGGCAACCGCCGAGCCTGAACCACTGGCCATTGGGACAGTTTATATGAAGTTCTTTGTCGATACCGCCGATGTGGCCGAAATCAAGGACCTGGCGGCCTCCGGTCTGCTCGATGGCGTGACCACCAATCCGTCGCTGATCATGAAGGCCGGACGGCCGATGCTCGACGTGATCAAGGAGATCTGCGCCATTGTCCCGGGCCCGGTCAGCGCCGAAACCGTCGCGACCGACCACAAGACGATGCTCGAGGAAGGCCGCAAGCTGGCCAAGCTCGCCAAGAATGTCGCCGTAAAGGTGCCGCTGACGCCGGACGGTCTCAAGACCTGCAAGGCGCTTGCCTCGGAAGGCACGATGGTGAACGTGACGCTGTGCTTCTCGGCGGCGCAAGCCCTGCTTGCCGCCAAGGCCGGGGCGTCTTTCATCTCGCCCTTTGTCGGCCGGCTCGACGATATCGGCCAGGACGGCATGCATCTCATCGAAGAGATCATGACGATCTACCGCCAGTATCCTCATTTCAAGACCGAGGTGCTGGTGGCCTCGGTGCGCCATTCGCAGCATGTCATCCAGGCGGCCAAGCTCGGCGCCCACGTCGCGACCGTACCGCCCAACGTCCTGCGCCAGCTCTTCAAGCATGCCCTGACGGACAACGGCCTGAAGGCCTTCCTCGACGACTGGGCCAAGACCGGCCAGTCGATTCTCTGACAGAAAGAGGCGCCGATGGACAGCCAACCGGACGACGCCGGCATGGTCACGGCGCCCGACGGCTCGGGCCGCCAGGTCAAGGTGATCACGGCCGACGACGTCGTCGCCTATCTCAAGGCCCATCCGACCTTCTTCGAGAGCCACCCCGAGCTGGTCGAGATGATGAGTATGGTGCCGCGCGTGCAGGGGCCGGGCGTCATCGACATGCAGCAGGCGATTCTCAAACGCCTGCGCGGCGAGATCGAAAAGCTGAAGAGCGAGCGCACCGAGATCATCGCCAACTCCCAGCAGAACCAGATCGTGCAGAGCCGCATCCAGGCAGCGGTGATCAGCATCATCCAGGCGACGACCTTCGAGAAGATGATCCACGTCGTCACCCACGAGCTTCCCGAGCTGCTGGACGTCGACTTCATCACGCTCGCCATCGAGGCCAACGCCGACGCGCCCAAGCGCGTGCCGGTGCGCGGCGTCTACGTGCTGGCGCCGGGTGCCATCGACGCCGCCATCGGCCCCGACAAGCAGGCACGGCTGCGCTCCGAGATCGTCGGCGAAGAGGCTTTCTTCGGCGACCTCTCCCGTTTCGTGAAATCGGACGTGCTGATGCGGCTGCGCGTCTCCAGCGGCTCGCCCGACGGCGTCATGTGCTTCGGCTCGCGCGATCCCACGGCCTTCGGCCCGGAACAGGCGACCGAGCTGCTGTTCTTTCTCGCCAAGGTGCTGGAGAACACCATCCGGGCCTGGCTCGACCTGCCGGAGTGACGGCAGCGTGAGTCTCGACGCCGCGCGCGAGGCCTGGCGCGACTGGCTCAAGAGCGAACGCAGGCTGGCTGGCCACACGCTCGTCGCTTACGAGCACGACGTCGCGTCGTTCCTGGGCTTCATGACGACCTACCTCGGTGCTCCGCCGACACTCCATACGCTGGCGAAGCTGAAGCCCGCCGAATTCCGCGCCTGGCTGACCGACCGGGCACACCAGGGCATGGCACGCACGTCGACCGCGCGCGCCTTCTCCTCGGTACGGTCCTTCTTCCGCTTTCTCGACAAGCGCGGCCTCGCCAATAATGCCAGCATCGCCGCCATCCAGACGCCCAAGCTGCCGCGCTCGGTGCCCAAGGCGCTCAGCGAACGCGACATGGAGGAGCTGCTCGACTCGGCGCCCGAGCAGGAGCGCGCCGCCTGGATCGACCTGCGCGACACCGCCATCCTGCTGCTGCTCTATGGCGCCGGCTTGCGCATCGGCGAGGCGCTCGGTCTCACCAAGGCCATGATCGACGGCCTTCTGCGCGCCGGCAACGATACGCTCTCGGTCACCGGCAAGGGCAACAAGACGCGCCTGGTGCCGCTCCTGCCGCAGGCGCTCGAAGCGCTCCAAGCCTATCGCGACGCCTGCCCGTTCATGGCGGCCCTCGGCCCCCGCGAGGCCTTCTTCCTCGGCGCGCGCGGCGGCCCGCTCGATCCCGCCATCGTGCAGAAGCGCGTGCGCGAAATTCGCCACGGCCTCGGCTTGCCCGACAGCGTGACGCCGCACGCGCTCCGCCATTCCTTCGCCACCCATCTACTGGGCGCCGGCGGCGACCTGCGCACCATCCAGGAGCTTCTGGGCCACGCCTCTCTGTCGACGACACAACGCTACACCGACGTCGACTCGGCACGCCTCGCCGCCGTCTACCGCGCCGCCCATCCGCGCGCCAAGGGTTGAACCGATACTCGGCGCGACGGCGGCTCGGCCGTGGCATCGACGCGGCCAGCGACCGCCTCGATGCCGAACTCCTGGCGCGGATACTCAGCCAGTCGAACGACCCATCGCGCCTGGCTTATTGGGCCGTCGAGCGACATCGCGACGCGCGAATGCCGGATCGTGCTGCTCATTGTTGTGTGAACACCTTGGCAAGAAACGTCTTCACGTCGCCGACGAAGGCCTTCCATGCCGCTTCGTTGGCGCCGTAGTGCGCGCCGCAGCAACCGCCCGGCTTGCTGCGGTTGCCGACGCCGTCGAGATAGCGGACCGGCAGGCCAAGCGCATCGAAGCTGTGATGCGCGCCCTCGTAGAGGCGCGTCTCGACCAGATCGCGGCCCTGCCCTATGCGCTCGATGACGGCCTTGCATTGCGATACCGGCGTCCAGTCGTCGAGCGCCGCCAGCGCGAACAAGATCGGTTGACGCACGGTGAGCCGCGATCCCAGCGCGTTGGCCAGCGCGCAATCGGGATAGACGACGATGACGGCGCGCGCCGATGGACGGGCAGCCTCCTCGGGCTGTCCCGACAGCGCGCGCAGCAAGGCAACCCCGCCGCCATAGGAATACCCCATGGTGGCGAGTCGCTTGGGATCGACATAGCTCTGCTGGCCAAGCCACGCCAAGGTCGCGTCGATGTCGTGCGCCCGTATCTCGGCATCGGTCTGGGTTGGCCAATTGCGGCCGCACACGTCCTTGAGTCCGCGCGCGGAAAAGCTGTCGACCACCAGGGCGGCATACCCCCACGACGCCAGGAGCCCCGCCATGCGTGCGGTGTTCTGGCCCGGTCCACCGCAGCCGTGGAAAATCGCGACCGCGGGAACGGGGCCGGCCGCATTGGCGGGGCGAAAGAGCTGCGCGGCGAGCTGCAGCGTGCGGCCGTTCTGGGTCACCGGCACACGCACATTCTGCTGCGCCGCCGCCGGCACGGCCGCGAGCACCAGAAGCAGGCTCAGGACGCACTTCAGCATGCCGGCATGCCAACACACCGGCGCCACCTATTGCAACAGCAACAGCAGGATGACCCCGGCGACGCTGGTCAGCACGCCGAGAAGGCCGACGATGGGCAGCCGCTCCTCGCGCAACAGCAGGTAGCTCAATGCCACGGCGATCAGCGGAAATACGGCGACCAGCGGCGCCACCAACGTGATCGAGCCGAGGCCGAGCGCGGCATAGAGCAGAAACGTCGCGGTGCCGTTGCTCAGCCCCACTGCGAGGAACCATAGCAAGCCGTGGCGATCGGGTGGGCCAGCTCGCAGCGAACGGCGGCCAACCAGCGACACGATAATCAACGTGGAGAATGTGTAGCCGATCGCCGCGGCCGCGAGTGGTTCAGGCCAAAAGGCGAGACCGGTCTTGATCGCCGGCTGGATCGAGCCGCGCACCAGGGCGGCGGCGAGCGGCAGGCCGAGCACCCAGACCGACCACTGCCGCCGGCCGGTGCCGCCGCGCAGGGCCATCAGCGCCACGCCGCCGACCACCAAGGCCAGCGCGACCACCTGTCCTGGTCCGATCCGCTCGCCGAGGAACAGCACCGCCCCCAGCACGGCAAACAGTGGCGTGATATTGCCAGCAGCCCCGGCGATGGCCGGCCCCAACCGCTCGTTCGAGCGCACCGACAGGATGGAGACCACGACCGGGAAGATGCAACCGACGCCGGCAAATATCGCGACTGCCCGCCAATCGAAGTCTCGCCAATCGACGAAGACCAGCGCGGGCGGCCAGGCCATCGCCATCGAGCCGCTGATCGTATAGAGCGGCGAGCGCCAGGACGGCACGGTGCGCAGGCCGTACTGCGTCAGGATCAGCGCCAGGGCGAAACAGAATGCCGCACCCAGCGCCAGCAGAGGCGCCGAGCTGGACGCGAGGATGGCCGGGCCGCTCACCGTCTGCTATGTCCGCCGGCTTTCGTGGCGGAGAGGAACTATGGACACGCTCACCTACTGGAACGGCACGTGGCACGAGGGCAACCCGGCGATCCTGGGCCCGCGCGATCACGCCTTCTGGTTGGGCTCGATCGTATTCGACGGCGGCCGCGCCTTCGAGGGCTGCGGTCCCGATCTCGACCTCCATGCGGAACGCGCGGTGCGGTCGGCTCGCGCGCTTGGACTTGTACCGAGCAAGACCGCGAAGGAAATCCTCGATCTGATGCACGAGGCGGTCCGCCGCTTCGGACCAAAAGCCGAGCTCTACGTCCGTCCGATGTTCTGGGCCGGCAAGGGCGGCGCCGGCCCGATCTCGGTCGACCCCGACTCGACCCAGTTCCTGCTCTGCGTCTATCACTCGCCGATGCGCGCCGGCACGCCGCTGACGCTCGGTCTGTGCCGCACCATCCGCCGGCCGACGCCGGAGAGCGCACCAACTGCCGCAAAGGCGAGCTGCCTCTATCCAAATTCATCGCGCGGCGTCGCCGAGATGATGAAGCGCGGCTTCCAGAACGGCGTCGTGCTCGATGCCGCAGGCAACGTCGCCGAAACGTGCAGCTCCAACATCTTCATTGCCCGCAACGGCGTTGTCGCCACGCCGGTGCCCAACGGCACCTTCCTGGCCGGCATCACACGCTATCGCACGGTGAAGCTCCTGCGCAACGCCGGCCTTACGGTCGAGGAGCGAACTGTAACCACGGACGAGCTCGACGACGCCGACGAGATCTTCACCACTGGCAACGCCGGCAAGGTCCAACCGGTCAGCCGCTACGAAAGCCGCGACCTGCAACCCGGCCCGATCGCCCGCCAGGCGCACGAACTCTACATGGCCTACTCGCGCACCCAGCGTGTGATTTGAGCGAACACTTGCCGATTCGCCTCTTGTCCCCGCCCGAGGCGCTGTAGTCGTTGGCCAAGCGCGCGATCCGGAAATCCCACGGCTAGCCGCCGAACAGGACACCCATCGCGGCAGCGACGCCCAGTCCGATCAGGACCAGGACGAGGAACGCGCCGACGGCGATCAGGCCGCGCCGCAGGTGGTGGCGGCTGGCGTCGAAGAGGTGGGGGTGGCCGGCTGACTGGGCCCGACCGTGGAAGATCCTGAAATGGACGAGGTGCCAGACGGCGCCAATGAGGGCGCCGAGTCCCAGGATCCAGAAGGGGGCGAACAGCAGCCAGATTTCGATGTCATTGTTCATGTTGGCCTGAGTGTCCCGTTACACCGCCGCATAAGCAACCCTGGGGTCACAGCTTGGTCACCATGACCCGGCGCCCTCGCTGCGTATCCTGGGAACCAAACAACGATCCAGGGGACCCCTCGCCATGGCCAAGTACCTTTCACTCGCCCTGATTCTGCTCGGCACCTCTGCCTGTGGCGACACGTGGGGCCAGCGCGCTGTCACCGGCGGCGGCATCGGCGCGGGATCGGGCGCCCTGATCGGCGCCCTGACCCCCATCGGCCTCCTGCCGGGTGCCCTGGTCGGCGGCGCCCTCGGTGCCGGCGTCGGCGCGGCCACGGCGCCGCGCCACTAAGACCACCTTGCAAGCTCCTCTCCCTCGTTGGAGAGAGGAGCCCTGCCCGGCAGTGGCAACGGGCTAGGTCATTGCCGGCTGCGCCGATGCGTCGTCGGCGACAAGCCCGGCGCGGCGGCGCAGCTCGGCGCTGGTCAGGCCCGCGCCGTCCGGCCGCCAGCCCGGCGGGCCAAAAAGATACATCCACCCCTCGCGGAACGAGCGCGCCGAGCGGAGGTCCTTAAGCAGGCCGACCCACGGCATGACGTTGAGCACGACTGGATTGCGTGAAGAGATTTCGGGCGCGACCAGCCCGAAATCGCACAGCACGTCCTCACATTCCTCGACATAGGTGCCGAACAGGCGATCGAACACGATCAGCACGCCGCCGAAATTGGCATCGAGATACTGCGGATTGCGGGCATGATGGACGCGGTGGCTCGACGGCGTGTTGAGCACGTGCTCGAGCCAGCCCAGCTTGGGGATCCAGTCGGCGTGCAGCCAGAACTGGTAGAGCAGATTCAGGAATAGCGCCGTCAGCACCTCCGTCGGCGTGAAGCCCAGCAACACCAATGGCGTGAAGAAGAGCGACGTTCCGGTGAAGCGACCGAACCAGCCCAGGCGGTAGGCGGCCGAGAGGTTGAGTTGGTTAGGCGAATGGTGCACCGAGTGCGCCGCCCAGAACCAGCGCACGGTGTGGCCGGCGCGGTGATACCAATAATAGAAGAACTCCAGGCCGACGAAGAGCAGCAGCACGGACCAGACGCTGTCGAGCGACTGGGTGAACAGGCGATGCTGCCACGCCCAGTCGAGCCATGGCGCGGCCAGGGCATAGGGGATGAAGCCCAACACGCGGCGGCCGGCGAGATCGGCCAGCGAGCAAGCCGACGATTTCCAATCATAGGCTTCGGCCCGTCGGCGCGCGAGCCAGATGCCTTCGACGACCGCGGCGACGAGGACCAGCGGCAGCAGCGTCAGATAAAGCATGGCGAGGTCGGTCATGAGATGCCCTTGGTGACTGGCTGGGGATGGTTGGCTTGGCCAAATATATGAGCGATGCTCATGTTCTCTTACTCGCCTTCCGATTCGCTGGATCGCCATGACCCGTCATCGCCAAGCCCCTGAAATCACACGCCGAATCCCGCGCCAGGCGCGCGCGGCCGAGACCGTGGCGGCGATCCTCGAGGCGGCGGCTCAGATTCTGGAAGCCGGCGGCCTCGCCGCCTTCACCACCAACGCGGTGGCCGAGCGTGCCGGCGTCAGCATCGGCACGCTCTATCAGTACTTCGTCGACAAGAACGCGCTGTTGCTGGCGCTGGCGCGCCAGGAGATGGGCACGGCGCTGGCCGAGGTCGGCCGCGCCCTGTCCGGTGGCGACGAACCTTCCCCCGAAAGTCGCGTTCGCGCCATGGTGCGAGCGATGGTGCACGCCTTCCGCGGCCGCTCGCGCGCCCGCAAGGCTGTGGTGCAGGCGATCCTGGCGCAAGGGCTCGCCTTGGAGATGGTGGCGCCGATCAACGGCTTCATCGCCGACATCGGCGCGGCGATCGGTCAGGATGCGCAGGCGAGATTGCCGCCGTTCGAGCGCGAGCAGGTGTTCGTGCTGTCGCGTGCATTACTGGGCGCCATCCGCGCCGCCGTGATGGAAGAGCAACCGTTCCTGCGCAGCCGCAGCTTCGAGGACGAGCTGGTGCGGCTGGTGATGTCCTATCTCGAGTCGATTGCACGCAGCGCCGGGCGGACTTTGTAAGCAGTACGTACGGCGAAGTCGGCGACTTCATCCTGCCAGTCCAGGCGATGCGAATCTGCCGAGCTCGGCGTCTCTTCGAGAGTGAAGGCGAGGTGCCGTCCGGTGGCGCCCGAGAAGATGCGCCCGGCCAGCAGAGACGCCAGGGCCGAAGCCGAGCGCAGCGGCGTGCTGGCTCCGGGGATGATCGGCACGAACAATGGCATCAAGGTCGACCAGCCGAAGCGCTCGAGGACCGAGCGCTCGCGCGCCAAGCCGGTTCCGGGCATCAGGCCCGGGTCGAAAGCGAAATAGCGCGGGCCGTCCGGCCTCTCGCGCCGCGCCAGGGCATAGACATGCAGGATGGCGACGAGCTTGGAGGTGGCGTAGCGATCCATGCCTTGCTGCTTGATCGACGCCGCGTCGTCGAGCCGGCCCTCGGCCACACGCTCGATGCCAGGAAAGATGCCGCCGCGAAAGCCGAAGCGGCGCGCCAAGCGGTCGGCTGGATCGTGCGTGCCGCTGGCGGTGAAGACCACCGGCGCAGCGGGCGCCAGCACCGGCCGTAGCCCTTCGATCAACACGGCATGCGACAGCCAGTTGGCTTGGAACGTCTCCTCGTAGCCATCGCCCGTCATCTGCCGCGATCCCACGATTTGAACGCCGGCATTGGCGACAAGCGAGGCCAACCGGCGACCCTGCAGACAGTCGGCGACGGCGTCGGCGAACGCGGCGGTCGACGCGAGCGAGCAAAGGTCGAGGGGCAGGATGGCTAGCCGATCTTCCGCGGCCAGAGCGCGCAAGCCGTGTGCGGCGGCCGGACGTCGGGCGCCGACGATCAGGTTGCTCGCCGGCTCGGCCAGCAGTTGGCGAGCGAGCTCCAATCCAATTCCGGAGGTGGCGCCTGTGAGAAGATGGATTGTCGAGGACATGGCTTTGACTCCAGCTGCAACACGTCGAAGATGGGAGCACCCATCCCCATCGTCCATTCGCATCGGAGGCCTGCCCGTGCCGACGGCCCTGAAACCGCGCAAGACGCCCTCGCAGGGGCGCTCGGCCGCCATGGTCGACGCGATTGTCGAGGCGGCGATTCGCATTTTGCGACGGAACGGATGGGCCGGACTCACCACGACTCGGGTCGCCGGGTTGGCCGGCGTGTCCGTCGGGTCGCTCTACCAGTACTTTCCCAATAAGGCGGCGATCGCCGTCGAGATCGTGCGTCGCCGTACGCGCCACTTTCTGACGGCGGTCCTGGCCGCCGACTTCACCGGCGCCGCAGGCTTCGAGGAGTTGGCGCGGCGCGCCATGGCCGTGTTCATCGCCGAGAAGCGGGCCGAGCTCGCGGTATCGGTGGCACTGCGCGACAATCTCGCAGCGCTCCAAGGCAGGCAGGCCATCATCGAGGAAGCGCGCACCTTCGTCCCCGCCCTGCAGGCGAAGATCGCGGCCGCCATCGGTATCGCACCGGAGGCGGCACGGCTCGCCGTCGCCCTGGCAGCCGTCGAAGGCGCCGTATGGGAAATCCTGACCCAGGATCAAGCGGCGCTCGATAAGCCCGAGACGGAAGCTGCGTTGGCGCGGCTCTTCACATCCATCGCGAAACCCACGGCCTTTCAGTAGTAAAATATTCGACTTTCTCTAGTATAGTATGTGGCAGCGATGGAGATGAGGCGACCGATGGCGACGGAACTGACGCTGAGGCACAGGGACACCGGATTGGCGGCCAAGGCTTACACTGGCTTTTCCTGGACGACCGCGTTGTTCGGTCCGTTTCCCGCGCTTTTCCGGGCCGACTACATCACGTTCCTCGTCTATGTCGCCGTTGTAGCCGTGGCCTTGCTCGTGACAGTTGGAATCGCCCTGCCGTTCATCGTCGCAGCCAACGTCGTCTGGGGCTTCCTGTACAACGCCAATCACCTGCGGCGCCTCATCGAGAAGGGCTACGTTCTTGCCGACGGCGATGCGACCAACGTCAAGGCCCAGCAGACGGCGAAGATGTCGGCCTCGGCAATGGGGCTCCGCCCCGAGCCTGCCGAATTGACCAACGACGCCTACAAGATCTACCTGGTCCGCAAGTACAAGATCGAACGCAACGACGCCCTGCAAAAGGTGATCGTCAAGGATCGCTTGTTCGATACGACCGACGACGCTCTCGTCTTCGCCGACCGGGAAGACAGGGCTTCGATGCCCGAGCCGCCTCCCGCGCCTGCCATCGAGAAGTGGCGGCAGGAACGCAAGATCGTTCGGTCATTCCGGGTGCAGGGCAAGCGGTTCCATTGGCTGGATGACGGCACGGTCGCATTCGACGGCTGCGACGATGCCTTCGACAATCTACCGGACGCCCAGGCGAGAGCCACGAGCAGCACCTGAAGCTCGCTGGTCGCGATCGCGGTCGAACCAGACCTTGAGCCGGTCGAGCAGCGCGAACAACGTCTGCTGATCACGCTGCGACCAGTCGGCAAAGGCACGCGACAGGTCGGGCATCACGGCGGCGACGGCGGCGCGATGCTTGGCCCTGCCCGAGGCCGTCAGCACCAGAAGCTTCGAGCGGCCGTCACGCCCGTTGGCACGCTCGCCGAGCCAACCCTTGTCGACCAGCTTCTGGATCGTCTTGGTGACGCCGGGCTGCGGCTGCTGCAGCGCGCGCGCGATGTCGGTCACCGTGCGTGCCTCGTCGGGCCGGTGGCTGAAATGATTGAGCAGCACGAACTGCGGCAGGCCGAGGCCGAGCGGCTTCAGCAATCGATTGGCCTCGGTCGACGTCAACTGGTCGAGGATGCCGATCCAGTTGACGATGCGGAAGGCAAGCGGCGGGGCTTCCTCGGTCACGCTCTCACGAAACTCTCGATCGGCCGTCGCGGCGACGGGCCGGGAACGCGAGCATAGCCCAGACGGAAGAACATCTGCAGCGTTTCGCCGGGCGCCGTACCCGTCTCGCGCTTCATCGCCGCTTGCAGCTCGGCCATCTCGGGATACTCCTGCAGGGTCTGGCTGTGCGGCTGCAGAGCGACGCCCAGGCGCGTCGCGGCAAGCTGAAGGCGAACGAAGGCCCGGCCGACAGCGATCTGGGTCGGGCGCGCATTGTCCGGCGTCGACATCCAGCCGAAGGCGGGGACGCTGGCGTAGCCGGCAAGGACGTAGTCGCGGCCACCGTTCCAGGCGATGGTGCCGGGCGTCAGTGCGCTTTCCGCCGTCATCAGACCCGTCTGCCGCAGCACCCAGATCATCGGCCCGGTGAGCGAGATGCCGTCGCGGTGCGCGGCGATCGCGGGTGCCCCGATGCGCACAACGTCGATGCTCTCCTTGTGGGTGCGCGGCAGGTTCATCTCGAGCTCGCTGCCGGACACGGCAAGGGCGCGCAGGCGGGCGACGTGCGTAGGCTCGTCGGCGACCGACAGCCGGGCCACCCCAGGCTCGACGGCCACTCGCAAGGCCTCCTTGTGCGCCGGCTCGAGCGGACGATCGTCGAAGGCACGCTTCACGGTCCGGCGGTGCGGCACCGCGTCGAACAGGGGTTCGGGCGTGATCCCGATCGCCCGGATGAATCGGATCAGCGCGACCGGCCGATCCAAGCGCCACTCGCCCATCGGGAACAGCCTCGTCTCGACCCGCCAACCTTCGACAGCGGCAGCCATCGACAGGATCTCCAGGAAGCAGCCGTGCCCGATCAGGATCTGGCGCGACAGCGGATCGGTCTGCGGCAACAGCCGGGCTCCATCGACGAACAGCCGGATCGTGTCGGGTTGCGAAAGATCGACCGACCAGGATTGGAGATTGTGCGGATTAGGCGCCAGCAACGCCCAGGAAAGGGCGCGCCGACGCGGATCGCTCTCCCCTGCCGCGGGTCCGCGCCACCCCTCGACCGCCTCGGCCGGCATGGCATCGAGCCGGGGTGCAGCGAGCGCGGCGCCGGCAGCCACGACAACCCCGCCGCCCAGCACCCTCAGGAACGCCTTGCGTGACATCGGCATGGTCACCTCCATCTCATTTCACGTACTATATTCCATGGAATATATTAATGCAAGACCTCTCGCACCTTCCATGGACGAAGGCACTCGAACGACTTGCATCGAACAGCAATAGCCCCCGATAGCGGCGTCTCGAAGGACAGGCTTCGGCCCCCTCGCCTCGACGACGCGCCGCAGGCCACGCATCCGAGACGCTCGCAACACTGGCTCCTCGGCTCGAGGTTGGCGTTCTCGCGGTGGCGACGAAGCAGTCAGGCTTGTGCGGTTGGAGCCGCAGCAGCCCTGATCGCCTGCCAGACGCGCTCGGGCGTGGCCGGCATGTCGATGTGCGTCACGCCGAGATCGGCCAGGGCATCGACGATGGCATTGACGATCACGCCGAGGGCCGGAGTGATCCCGCCCTCGCCGCCGCCGCGGAAACCGAGGGGATGGTTGGTCGACGGCACCTCGCTCAGCGCCGTCTCGAACATCGGAAAATCGTCGGCACGCGGCATGGCGTAGTCCATGAAGGTCGCCGACAGAAGCTGGCCACGCCCATCGTAGAAACAGCGCTCCATCAGGGCCTGCCCGGCGCCCTGGGCGATGCCACCATGTGTCTGGCCGTGCAGGATCAGCGGGTTGACCGCGCGGCCAACATCGTCGATCGCGGTGTAGCGCGCGATCTGCACGCCGCCGGTGTCGCTGTCGACCTCGACCTCGCAGACGTGCCAGCCGTAAGGATAGGAACCGACGCGGCTGTCGACCTCGGCCTGGTCGGCGATCGCCCCCCGTTGGACCGCCAGCTCGAACAGGCCAATGCTGCGGTCGGTGCCCTCGATGGCAAAGCGGCCGGCTGTGAACACGACATCGGCTTCGGCCGCTTCGAGCGCCTCGGCGGCGAGCGCGCGACCCTTGGCAATGATGCCCAAGGAGGCTTGCCGAATGGTGGTCGCGGCGAGCCTGAGCGAGCGGCCGGAATGCGAGCCGCTGCCGACGCTCACGCGGTCGCTATCGTCGGTCACCAGCCGAACGCGGTCTGGTGCCACGCCGAGCCATTCGCTGGCGAGCTGGGCGAAGCTCGTGGCATGGCCCTGCCCGGTCGATAGCGTGCCGATCACGATTTCGACCGTCCCTTCTCCCTCGCCGAGCACGGTGACCTCGGCGCGCTCGACAGGCGCACCGCTCTGCGATTCGACATAGCCGCCGAGACCGATGCCACGCCGCAGCCCACGTGCCGCGCTATCGGCGCGGCGTTGGGCATAGCCTTGCCAATCGGCGAGCCCGAGCACCCTGTCGAAGGTGCCGAGATAGTCGCCGGTGTCGTAGGTGACGCCAAACGGATTGGTGTAGGGCGCTGCCGAGACGAGGTTGCGCCGGCGCAGCGCAATCCGGTCGAAGCCATGAGCCTGCGCTGCCAGATCGATCAACCGCTCGATCACGAACATGACCTCGGGCCGGCCGGCGCTGCGGTAAGGCGCGGTCGACTGGGTGTTGCTCAGCATCCCGCATGCCCGCGCCATCGCCGGCAGGCGATAGAGGCTGGTCATGAGCTGCGTGCCCTTGGTCAACGGCACGAACGAGGCGGTGTAGGCACCGAGATTGCTGACGCTGCTCGCGCGCAGGCCGACAAAGGTTCCGTCTGCATCGAGCGCCAGTTCCGAGACGATGTGGAAGTCGCGCCCGCCATAATCGCCGAGGAAGGCCTCGCGCCGATCGCCGCTCCATTTCACCGGCCGGCCGACCCGGCGCGCCGCCCAGCAGACCAGGGCAAACTCGGGAAAGAAGTAGTTGCGAGTGCCGAAATTGCCGCCGACCTCCTTGGCGACGACGCGTACGTTCTCCGGATCGATGCCGAGGATGATGGCGAGCTCGCGCTTGGATCGCACCAGCCCACCCACGCCGGCGCGAAGCGTGTAGCGACCGGTTTGCGCATCGTATTCGCCCAGCGCGGCGCGCGGCTCCATCGGCACGCCGGTGACACGCGGGATGATCGTGTCGAGCCGCACCGTGTGATGCGCTCGCGCAAATCCGGCCTCTGTCCCCTCGATGTCGCCGACCAGGGCATCGACGGCCGTTTCGGAAAGCGGCGGCAGCTCCTCATAAGCGACGTGCACCGCCTCGGCGGCGTCGCGCGCGGCAGCCAGCGTCTCGGCAATCACGAACGCCACGGGCTCGCCGACGAAGCGCGCAGTCTCGATAGCGAGAACGTGCGGCCGCGCGATGAGAAGCGGCGTGCCGTCGGCATTGGCGAGCTTGATGTCGGGCGGGCTCTGCGCCAACGGCGCGTGCGGAATGGGCCGCAACCTATCCGCCAAGAGAGCGGCACCGGTCAGGACTGCGAGCACTCCAGGCACTGCCTTCGCGACCTCGACATCGACACTGGCGATGCGGGCGTGGGCGAGCGGCGACCGCACGACGCAACCGTATGCCTGGCCCGGCAACCCGAAATCGTCGCTGTAGCAGCCCTGCCCGGTGAGCAGACGGGCGTCCTCGAGCCGCGGCAGGGCCGTCCCGATGCCATTCATCGGTCGGCTACAAGGTGTGCGGCAGAGGCACTGCCAACAGCACCCCGAACTCCCGGGCGAGATCGCAGCTCACCCGTGCATGGACCTTGCCCTGCTTGTCGAAGAAGCGGCCGGTCGCATTCACCGGAAACACACCCTCGTGCCAGATGCCGGGATGGATGTAGATGCCGATGCTGCCGTCGGACCAGAAAGCGACGAACGACTCCGGCTTCAGATCGTCGCCCGGCAAGGCCGCCGGCACGACGAACGGCTTGCCGTCGAGCGGCCAGAAGAGCTGGCCGCCGTCGGGATGGTAGTTGCAATGCCAGAGCAGCACGCGCCCTTCGCCCAGTGCGACGCCTGGCCGTTTCACCTGGTCGGGCGGATCGCGAAAGCCGATGACGTAGTGACCGCCCACCGCGTCATTGCGGCCGAGCAGCTCGTTGCCGCGCCACTCGCAGGTGAAGATGCCCTCCGTCGTGCCGCCCTCGATCCCTGTACCCGCATCGAGCCGACGCCAGCCGGCGAGCGGCCACGGCACGATCTCGACGGAGTGTGCCTTGGGATCGCGCACGATCTCGCCGTAGCCCGCGAGCGACTCGGGTGTGGCGCGCACAAGCGGCACGTCGAGCAGCCGCACATTCCCCGGGATCGACGGATTGAGATAGTCGATGACGACCTGGTCCATGGGCGAACCATGCAGCAGGTTGCTCAATCGCGCAAAGGAAAGGTCCCGAACGCAAGCGAGGGACCTTTGTCCCTGCTACGCCGCCTTGCCGAGATCCTCGCCGGCCAGCGCGCGCTCGATCAGGTGGATGACATTGTCGCGGCCGTAGAGCTTGATGAAGGCGCCCATGCGCGGGCCCTGTTCGCTGCCGAGCAGCACCTCGTAGAGCGTCTTGAACCACTGGCGCAGCTCCTCGCGCGAGAAGTGGCGCTTGCCCGCCTCGTAGACCTCGTTCTGGATGAACTCGGCGCTCTCGTCGTCCGGAACCTTGCGCAGCGTGTCGGCGAGGTCTTGCAGGGCGGCGCGCTCCTGCGCCGTCGGCAGCCGGAACTTCTTCGAGGACTTCACGAAATCCTCGTAGTAAGCGACCGCGCCCGACAGCAGGCGGTCGAGGTAAGGCGCGTTGTCCGGCGTGGCGCCCGGCGCATAGCGGCGCAGATACTGCCACAGCACGTTCTTGTCCTCGGTGTGCGCCACGCCCGCGAGATTGAGCAGCATGCCGAAGCTGACACCGCCCGAGTGATAATCGACCGCCTTGCCGTCATGGATGTGCCAGGCGGGATTGTCGGCAGCCTTGGCCGGCTCCTCGCCCGGCATCTTCTCGACACTGGCCAGGTAATCGTCGATGGCGCGCGGGATCACGTCGAAATAGAGCCGACGGGCGCGGCGCGGCGCCTGGTACATGTAGTAGGCGAGCGATTCGGGCGTGCCGTAGCGCAGCCACTCCTCGACCGAGAGGCCGTTGCCCTTCGACTTGGAGATCTTCCTGCCTTCCTCGTCGAGGAACAGCTCGTAGTTGAAGCCATCCGGCGGACGGCCACCCAGGATGCGCACGATCCTGGCGCTGAGCTCGGCCGACGGGATGAGATCCTTGCCGTACATCTCGTAGTCGACGTCGAGCGCGAACCAGCGGCCAGCCCAGTCGGCCTTCCACTGCAGCTTGACGTTGCCGCCGGTCACCGGCGTCTCGACCAGGCTGCCGTCCTCGTCGCGATAGACGATCGTGCCCGCATCCGCGTCGGTCTCGACCACCGGGACCTGCAGCACGCGGCCGCTCTTGGGCGAGATCGGCAGGAAGATCGAGTAGGTTGCGCGCCGCTCCTCGCCGAGAGTCGGCAGCATCACCGCCTGCACCTCGTCGTAGTGCTGCAGCATGGCGAGCAGCATCGCGTCGAAGCGGCCCGACTTGTACCAGTCGGTCGCCGACTGGAACTCGTACTCGAAGCCGAACGAATCGAGGAAGGCGCGCAGCCGCGCATTGTTGGCCGCGCCGAAGCTCGGATGCTCGTTGCTGAACGGGTCGGGGACGGAGGTCAACGGCTTGCCGAGGTGCGACTTGAGCATCTCCTTGTTGGGCACGTTGTCGGGCACCTTGCGCAGCCCATCCATGTCGTCGGAGAAGCAGAACAGCCGCGTCGGCACATCCGACAGGCGGCGGAACGCCTGGCGCACCATGGTCGTGCGGACGACCTCGGCGAAGGTCCCGATATGGGGCAGGCCCGAGGGGCCGTAGCCGGTCTCGAACAGCACGTATCCTTTCGCCGGCACCTTGCCGTCGGTGCGGGCGATCAGCTTGCGGGCTTCTTCGAACGGCCACGCGCGCGCGGCCTCGGCGAGGGAACGATCGATCTGAGACATGGATCGGACAAACTATGGGCCGCGACCCGGGGCGTCAATGCGACGGCTGGCGCCGCGGTGTCGCCGCCCTACTTCCGGCGCCGCTTGCCGAGGTAGGCAAAGAGCCGGCTTACGGCCACTCCCAGCATCAGAAGCAGCCCGATCGTTTGCCAGACAGGACGGTCGGGCGGGGGCCGAACCAGGAGATACGTGAAAACCGCGGCGGCGAGGACGCACACAATCATCTCGGTCAGATCGCCACGGGTCGCCTTCGGCGGCTCGCCGGAGCCGGAGGACGCGGGACCGTTGCCAGGTTGCACCGCCATGGCAATTCACCTCGATGAACGCTGCACGCAACAGACGCGCGATTTCCAGCAATTCGCAGGCAGTTGTCAAACCCGGTGACGGCAAGCATCGGCAATCGTCGGCAATGCCGCGACATTGTCGGCTCCGCAGTGACGGGCTAGTCGTGGCCGAGCAACACCGAGCCTGGGCCATGATTCCCATCCCATCCGACAACCGCATTCTCTACTTCGCGCGCGACCGCGCAGCGTTCGGCTTTCTATCGCACTTCCATCCAAGCCCGATCCGGCTAGACGGCGAATCGTGGCCGACCGTCGAGCATTACTACCAGGCGCAAAAATCACCCGATCCGGCCTACCGCGCCGCCATTCGCGAGCCGATCCATCCCGGCCGAGCCAAGAGTCTGGCAGCACAGCCGATGGCGCCGCGGCGCATCTCGCGGCACTCCTGGTTCAAGGCGCATGATCGACTGCCGCGGCAGGACTGGCACGACGTCAAGCTCGACATCATGCGCCGTGCCGACCGCGCCAAGTACGAGCAAAATCCCGACCTCTGCGCCCTGCTGCTCGACACCGGCAATGCCGAACTGATCGAGGACTCGCCGACGGAGCCGTTCTGGGGCATCGGGCCGGACGGCACCGGTCCGAACTGGGCTGGACGCGTCGTCATGGAGGTCAGGGAAAGCTTTCGCGGTGCGTGAGCTCGACACTTTCGGGACCGGAGAAGGACAAGCCCCTACGCCTCGTAGAGCATCACCGGCGCTTCGAAGCCTTTCAATTCGTACTCGGCGACCTTGCTGCCATCGAGTCCCGTCTGGGCCGCCTCGTACACGGCGCGCGTGACGAGGATCTGTCCGGGCTTGGCTGCAGCCTGCGACCGTGCCGCCGTGTTCACCACAGGGCCGATGGCAGTGAGGTCGCGGTGCGAGCGGCCATACTCGCCGAAACTGAGCTTGCCGGTGTCGATGCCGATCCCGACGCCGAATTCGCTGCCGACCGTCGCGAACTCCGCCTGCTTCGCGGCAAATCCCGCCTGCATCTCGCGAGCAGCGAGGATTGCCTGCCAGGCATGGTCGGCATGCCGGAGCGGGAAGTTGAACACCGCCATCACGGCATCACCGATCGTCTTGTTGAGCAGGCCGTCGTGGCGCCAGATGGCGGCCGCACAGGTGTCGTAGAACGCGTCGAGCAGATCGACCATGGCCTCCGACGATATCGACTGCGAGAGCTTCGTATATGACCGCAAATCGGCGAACAGGATGGTTGCGTCGAGCTTGACCGAGCGTGCCTTCATCATGCGCTCGAACATGGTCTCGCAGATCGTGCAGAGATTGGGATTCATCCGGCTGCGGCGGATACCGAATGCGCGCAGCGGTGCCGCCAGCAGACCGCTCAGAGGCACCGGCATGTGCATCTGTTGCCAGCATCCCTTGCACAAGGCGGCATAGCGGACTGTCATGGCATTCATCATAACGCGCCCGCTCGCACGAGGCGACTGCCACGCCATTCGAGGATTCGTCGATTGACACGTTCAGAAACAACACTGACTATTGCCGGCTCAGGCGACCCCAATGTCGTCCAACTCGGGAGAACAGGGTGAGAGCAGCGAACGCAACGCCGCCGGACATCACACACGTTGGGCAAGCGATCCGGGATCGCCTGTCGCAGCGGCTCGGCCAGACGGTTCGGCCGTGGCCGGAGATGGCCCAGATCGGCGTGCTCCCCGCGTCGTCGACACTCGAGCCCCTGAAACATCGCCTGGCCGCCGTGGCACACCAGCCGCACCACGGAGGACCTGCATGACGCAACGACACGCCACGGCCGCGGTGATCGGCGCCGGCGATTTCATCGGCGCGGCGATCGCCCGCAAGTTCGCCGCAGAAGGCTTCACCGTGTTCGCCGGCCGGCGCAACGGCGACAAGCTCGCCCCGCTGGTCGGCGACATCGAGAAGGCCGGCGGCCAGGTCTCGGCGCGCTCGCTCGATGCGCGCAAGGAGGAGGACATCACCGCCTTCCTGCAAGAGGCCGACCGCCACGCACCGCTCGAAGTCTGCATCTTCAACGTCGGCGCCAACGTCAACTTTCCGATCCTCGACACCACGGAGCGCGTGTTCCGCAAGGTCTGGGAGATGGCCTGCTACTCGGGCTTTCTGGCCGGCCGCGAGGCGGCTCGCCTGATGCTGCCGCGCGGCCGGGGCAACATTTTCTTCACCGGCGCCACGGCAAGCTTGCGCGGCGGCGTGGGTTACGCCGCCTTCGCCGCCGCCAAGGCCGGCTTACGCGCCGTCGCCCAGTCGGCGGCGCGCGAGCTCGGCCCCAAGAACATCCATGTCGCCCATCTCGTGATCGATTCCGGCGTCGACACCGCGTGGGTGCGCGAGCGCATCAAGGAGCGTGAGGGCGAGGCGGCACTCGCCAACCTGGCCCCCGACCGCCTGATGCGGCCCGAGGCGGTGGCCGAGTCCTATTGGGCGCTCTACAGCCAGCCGCGCGACGCCTGGACGTTCGAGCTGGAAATCCGTCCCTTCGGCGAGAAATGGTGATCCCGTGCCCAAAGTAGACTTCCTGTTCGATTTCGGCAGCCCCAACGCCTATCTCAGCCATCTCGTGATCCCCGCGATCGAGAAGCGCCAAGGCGTCGAGTTCGACTATGTGCCGATCCTGCTGGGCGGCGTCTTCAAGCTGACCAACAACCGCTCGCCGGCCGAGACCAACGCCGGGGTCAAGAACAAGCCGGCGTATCAGCAGCTCGAAATGCAACGCTTCATTCGCCAGCACGGCATCACGCGCTTCAAGCCCAATCCGTTCTTCCCGGTCAACACGCTGATGATCATGCGCGGCGCCGTGGCGGCACGGAAGCTCGGCATCTTCGAGCGCTATGTCGACGAAATCTACAAGCACATGTGGGCCGAGCCGAAGAAGCTCGACGACCCGGCCGTGCTGAAGGCGGCCCTGGTCGAGTCCGCCCTGCCGGCCGACCGCCTGTTCGAGCTGGTCCAGACGCAAGAGGTCAAGGACACCTTGCTCGCCGAAACCCAGCGCGCCGTCGACCGCGGCACCTTCGGCTCGCCGACCTTCTTCGTCGGCGACGACATCTATTTCGGCAAGGACCGCCTGCGCGACGTGGAAGAGGCGATCGCGGCGGCAAAATAGCTATTCTCGTGTATCACGGGCCTCCCGCCCGCTCATGATACGAGAGCGGGCGGGATGCCCGTGGTCCGAAGACCAATCACACCTTTGCGTCCTTGATCACCTTCGCGCTCGCCAGAGCGTCGATCTCGTCGGCCCCGTAACCGAGCTCTTGCAGGATCTCGCGGCTGTGCTGGCCGATCTTCGGTGCCACAGACGGCGGGCGCGTCGGCGTGGCGCTGAACTGGGCGGCGGGCTTGGCTTGGCGGACGCGGCCGACGCCGGGATGGTCGTATTCGGCGATCAGCGCACGCGCCACCACCTGCGCGTTGGTCAGCACCTCGGCGCGGCGTAGCACCGGAGCGCAAGGTACGTCGCAATCGTCGAGCTGCTTTAGCCACGCCTCGGTGCTCTTCGTGGCCAGAATCTCGGCCATCAGGATAATGCGCTCCGTGGCATTGGCCGCCCGCTTGCCCTGCGAGTCGAAACGCTCGTCGTTCACCAACTCCGGCCTGTCGGCTGCCTTACAGAAGCCGGCCCACTCGGAATCCGAGATCGTGCCGGCGGTGATGTAGCCGTCCGTCGTCTGGAAGATCAGGTCGGGCCGGGCATTGGCATCGCCTGCCGGCGCCTCGCGGCCGACGACCACGTAGTTCGTCATCGCCTCCGGCCACAGGAAGGCAAGCATGGTATCGAGCATGGCCACCTTCACGTGCTGGCCGACGCCGGTCTTTTCTCGCGCGTAGAGTGCCGCCGTGATCGCCTGGGCGGTCATCACCGACGTCGTCTTGTCGGCGACGATGGTGCGGATCATCTGCGGCCGGCGCGTCCCTGCCTGGGCTTGCACGTCGGCGAAGCCCGACAGGCCCTGGATGATCGGGTCGTAGACACGCTTCTCGGCATAGGGCCCGCTGTCGCCCACACCGCTGATCGACACGTAGATCAGGCGGGGATTGAGCGCCCTCATCCGGGGCTCGCCGAGGCCCAGCCGCTCCATGACCTGAGGCCGGAAATTCTGCACCAGAACGTCCGAGCGAGCGATCAGCTTGCCGAGCGCTGCAACGCCCTCCGGCCGCTTGAGGTCGAGCGAGATCGAGCGCTTGCCGCGGTTGGTCGAGATGAACATCGGCGAGAACTGGCCGTCGTCGTCGATCGGCGGCCGGGTGCGTCGCGTCATGTCGCCAGCGGGCGACTCGACCTTGATCACGTCGGCGCCCTGGTCGGCCAGGAACATGGTGGCGAACGGGCCCGACACCACGCTCGTCAGGTCGATCACCCGCACACCCGCCAGCGGTCCCGCCATCTCCGATCCTCCAGTGTCGTTTCAAAACGTATATCGGCGCGCCTCGAGGGCGACAATGCCCGCCGCCGCATTTCGCCGTTGGAGAAATCATGCGACGGCAACCAAACCTAATCGGGTCGGTGGCCCGATGGTTTTCATTTCGAACCCGGGGTAAATTGGGTCGATCGTTGGAGACGTCAGAGATGCGTTGGAACAACCTGGAGGAAGAGGCCTGCTCGCTCGCCCGCACGGTGTCGGTGATCGGTGACCGCTGGACCCTGCTGATCCTGCGCGACTGCTTCCTGCGCGTGCGCCGCTTCGAGGATTTCCAGACGCGGCTAGGCATCACCCGCCCGATCCTGGCCAGCCGGCTGCGCAAGCTGGTGAAGGAGTTCGTGCTGATCAAGGTGCCGTACCAGGAGCGCCCGCTGCGCCACGAATATCGCCTGACCCAGAAGGGCCTGGACCTCTATCCCGTCGTGATGTCGATCGTGCATTGGGGCGACGTCCACATGGCAGGAAAGAAGGGCCGGCCGCTGCTGCACCAGCACATGGCCTGCGGCAAGACCTTCGACCCGGTGATGACCTGCTCCGAATGCGGCGAGCCGCTCAGTCCGCGCGAGGTCCATGTCCATCGCGGTCCCGGCGCCGCCAGCCCCCGCCATCTGCCGGCCGCGCCAGAGGCGGAGACCAGGCGGCGACGAGCTTAAGTTCCCTCCCCGTCGTACGGTGCGGAGGAGGAAAGCCACAGTCGAGGTTTTTCCCCGTCCGACGTTGGACGTGGATGGATTTTGACTGCGGCCTTCCCCCTCCTGCCCTCTGGGCCACCTCCCCCGTAGTCGGCTATGGAGGGGACACATCTCGGATCGGGGGCACTGCTCTGCCGATCGGGGACGAGTGCCCTTGATGGCACGCGGTCGTGGCCGCAGGAGCGAACAAGCCCGATTTCCCCGTCGGCCGTTCCTGCAGTGCTGCGATACTGCGTGGGGGCGATTCTCCGTGCGACGTGAAGGAAACCCCGGTGATTGTCGGCGCCGACGCAGATCCACTTCCCGATGACGCAGCGCGCTCTGCTTGCGTCACGGATAGATCGTTGATTTCAAAGGCGAATGACGCTGTGACGCAAAAGGCGCAAAATTTCGGGCCGGATCTCCACGGCTGTTCCAGAGGGTGCAAGAGAGGACTCCATGACCATCCGAGATCCGTCCACTCCGTAGCCGTAAGACGGGGGGAAGAAATTGCCTTGCGCCTCGCTCAATTCAGCGCAACACTCGTCCGTGTTGAAAAAGCACTGACTGAGCCATCGCCGCGAAGCAACGGCCAACGAGAGGAAGCGAGCATGCCAGGCAGCCAGCCGGTCGCGCTGTTGGTCGGCGCCGGCGACGCCATCGGGGCGGCGGTAGCACGGCGCTGTGCGGCGGGAGGCCTCGCGGTCTGCATCGCCCGTCGCGACGCCACCAAGTCCCAGGCGGTGGTGGACGGCATCGCGGCCAAGGGTGGCGCGGCGCGCGCTTTCAGCATCGATGCGCGCCAAGAAAGCGACGTGCAGACCCTGTTCGCCACCGTCGAGCGCGAGGTTGGACCGATCGAACTCTGCCTCTTCAATGCCGGCTCCAACGTCAACACGCCGCTCACCGACACCTCGGCGACCCTGTTCCGCAAAGCGTGGGAACTGGCCTGCTATGGCGGCTTCCTCACGGGCCGCGAGGCGGCACGCTACATGGTGCCGCGCGGTAAGGGCACGATCCTGTTCACCGGCGCCACAGCCAGCCTGCGCAGCGGGCCGGGCTTCGCTGCCTTCGCCTCGGCCAAGTTCGGCCTGCGCGCAGTGGCGCAGTCGATGGCGCGCGAGCTCGGCCCGAAGAACATCCACGTGGCCCACCTGGTAATCGACGGCGGCGTCGACAGCGAGGCGATTCGCAAACGCATGCGCGCGCGGATCGGCGATGCAGTCGACTCGCTGCCCGCCGACAGCCTGATCCAGACATCGTCGATCGCCCAGGCCTACTGGAACCTGCATCTGCAGCCACGCGATGCCTGGACCCACGAGCTCGATCTTCGCCCTGCCCTCGAGAAGTGGTGACATGACCGACTCGCCTTCCCGCCTCGTCCTGTGGGGCGCCAGCACCAGCCGCACGCTGCGCGCGGCGTGGGCGCTGCACGAACTTTCGCTCGACTACGACCTGCGGCCGATCCTGCCACGCAGCGGCGAGACCAAGACGCCGGAATACACGCGGCTCAATCCGCGCCAGAAGATCCCGCTTCTGCAGGACGGCGATTTCACCATAGGCGAAAGCGCCGCCATCATCGCCTACCTGTCCGACACCTACGGCAGCGACGCCAACCGCCTGGTCCCGCTCGAGCCCAAGCCACGGGCGCGCTGGCGGGAATGGTGCTTCTTCATCGCCATGGAACTCGATGCGACGAGCCTCTACATCATGCGCCGCCACGGTGCGCTGAAGCACATCTACGGCGAGGCGCCGGCCGCACTGGAGAGCTCGAGCACCTATTTCCAGGGCCAGATGCGCCATGTCGAAGCCGCACTGGCGGACGGACGGCCCCACCTGATGGGCGACCGCTTCACCAGCGCCGACATGCTGCTCACGACCTGCCTCGTCTGGGCGATCGACTACGAGGTGCCGGTGGCACCCGCCTGCCACGACTACCTCGAGCGCATCGTCGCCCGGCCGGCCTACCAGTCGGCATTGCGCGCCAACCTCCCTCGCGAACCCAAGCAGGAGACCACCCGTGACTGAACCGGCAAGGAGCGGCACCGTGCGGACCGAGACCGACGGACGCATCCTCAGAATCGTCGTCGACAACGTCGCCAAGAAAAACGCCTTCACACCCGGCATGATGGCCAACTTGTCGGATGCCTTCACCCGGTTCGACCGCGACGATGCCTACTGGGTCGCCGTGCTCACCTTCGCCGGCAGCGACACGACTGCCGGTCTCGATATGCCGAAGTTCTTCGGGCCGAATCGTGAGTCGCGCGACAGCCCGACGGGCAACATCGACCCCTTCGCTCTGAAACGACGAACGATGAAGCCGGTGGTCGCCGCCGTCCAAGGCCTCTGCCTGACGGTCGGCATCGAAATGATGCTGGCAGCCGACATTGTCGTCGCCGCCGCCGACACACGCTTCTGCCAGATGGAGTCCAAGCGCGGCATCGCGCCGCTCGGCGGCGCGCACTTCCGCTTCCTCACCCGAACCGGCTGGGGCAACGCGATGTACCATCTCATGCTGTGCGACGAGTTCAGTGCCGAGCGCGCGCTGCAGATCGGCCTCGTGCAGGAGGTCGTGCCGGCCGGCCAGCAGGTAGAGCGCGCCGTCGCGCTCGCCCACCAGATCGCCCGCAACGCACCGATCGGGCTGCGCGCCATGAAGGAGGCGGCGCTGCGCTACATCGAGGCCGGCGAAGCGATGGCGATCGCTGCCATTCCGACCATCCACGAACGCGTGATGGGAACCGACGACGCCAAGGAAGGCATCCGCTCCTTCGTCGAGCGCCGCCCCGCGCAGTTCCAGGGTCGGTGATTCGGCCGACCTCGCGACAGATTCGCGAGATGGCAGCCGCCCGACGACCTGATAAGGGTCTGGGGCTGTCGACGACCCCAACGAGCACGAAACAACCGAGCGAGCGGCCATGAAGACCAAGATCACCGAAATGTTCGGCATCGAGCATCCCATCATCCAGGGCGGCATGCATTTCGTCGGCTTCGCCGAGATGGCGGCTGCGGTGTCCAATGCCGGCGGGCTCGGCATCATCACCGGCCTGACGCAGCGGACGCCGGAGGCGCTGGCCAAGGAGATCGAGCGCTGCCGCGAGATGACCGACAAGCCGTTCGGCGTGAACCTCACCTTCCTGCCGGCGCTCACGCCACCCGACTATCCGGGATACATCGATGCCATCGTCAAGGGCGGCATCAAGGTGGTCGAAACGGCCGGCAACAACCCGCAGAAGTGGCTGCCCACGCTCAAGGACGCCGGCATCAAGGTCATCCACAAATGCACCTCGGTGCGCCATTCGCTGAAGGCCGAGTCGATCGGCTGCGATGCCGTGAGCGTCGACGGCTTCGAATGCGGCGGCCATCCCGGCGAGGACGACATACCCAATTTCATCCTGCTGCCGCGCGCCGCCGAGGAGCTCAGGATCCCCTTTGTCGCCTCCGGCGGCATGGCCGATGGCCGCTCGCTGGTCGCAGCCCTGTCGCTCGGCGCCGACGGCATGAATATGGGCACGCGCTTCATGGCGACCAAGGAAGCGCCGATCCACGACAACGTGAAGCAAGCCCTGGTCGCCGCCAGCGAGCTCGACACCCGCCTGGTCATGCGCCCGCTGCGCAACACCGAGCGCGTGCTGAAGAACGCCGCCGTCGACCGTCTGCTGCAGAAGGAGCGCGAGCTCGGCCCCAAGCTCGAATTCAAGGACATCATCGCCGAAGTCGGCGGCGTCTATCCGCGTATCATGAAGGATGGCGACATGGACGCCGGCGCCTGGTCCTGCGGAATGGTCGCCGGCCTGATCCACGACATTCCGACCGTCCAGGAGCTGATCGAGCGCATCATGCGTGAAGCCGAGGCCATCATCGAGCAACGCCTCTGCGGCTTCATGAGGCGGTGACCTCAATTCTCCTCCTATGAAAAGCGGGGTGGTTCCCACCCCGATTTTCACAGAATCGTGGTGCGCGCCGGCGTGCTGGAAGTCTCCCCCGTAATCGGGGGAGGTGACCCCAACAGGGGGCGGAGGGGGAAGGCCCCAGTAGAGGTATTTCAGTTCCGACGTCGGAATTTCATAGTTCTTGACCGTGGCCTTCCCCCTCCGCCCCGCATGACGGTGCACCTCCCCCGATTACGGGGGAGGAGCGTCTTCTTCTGTGCTATCGACTGGTAATGGCATCGTTCCCGGAGAGCGGACCGGCTCTGGTGGCGACGGCGCGTGGAGCGCTGTGGCGGACCGGTGATGGCCGGATCGAGCGGCTGTCCGCGGCCGATGCCGTGCTGCGCGCCGCGGCGACGCCGCCCCTTGTCTGCCATGCTCCGGCGGTGGCGGCGCGGCTCGGGGTCGAACGGCTGGCGGCACGCGATCTGCTGGAGCTGTTCGCCTTCGTCCGCCCAGCCCGGTTCTGCCTGCCGACGCCGCGCGGGCTCTGCGAGGCGCTCGATCTCCCCCTACCTACGACGCCCGAGGAAGAGGCCGAGTCGCTGCCCGACATTTCGCGCCGCCTGATCGAAGAGTTGGAGGACATGGCGGCGCTGGCCTCGTCCGAGATGAAGGCGACGGCGCTCGCCATGGCGCGCGGCCACTGGTCGTGGTCAAGCGACGTGCTGGCCGCCCTCGGCCTCGATGCGGCGACACAGAAGCCACGCGCGCTGGCTGGCCTCGACGTCTGGAAGAGCCTGCCGCAGTGGGAGGAACCGCCGCCGCCGCCGCCGCCCAGAAGCCTGCCCATCGAGCCGCGCGAAGCCCGGCTGCGCCTTGGCCAGCTCATTGCCGCCGGCGTCCATCTGGCCGAGGCGCGCCCCAGCCAGGGCGACTACGCCTCGGCGGCGAGCCAGGCCTTCGCGCCGCGCGAGCAAGAGGAACGGCCCAATGTCGTGCTGGTCGAAGCCGGCACCGGCGTCGGCAAAACTCTGGGCTACGTCGCGCCGGCTTCGCTGTGGGCCGAGAAGAACGGCGCACCGGTGTGGATCGCCACCTACACCCGCAACTTGCAGCGCCAGATCGACACCGAGCTCGATCGCCTGCACCGCGACAGCGCCGAGAAGCGCCGCCGTGTCGTCGTGCGCAAGGGCCGCGAGAATTATCTCTGCCTGCTGAACTATCAGGAGGCAGCGATGCGCACCGGCCTAGTGCCCGAAAACGCCGTCGGTCTCGGCCTGCTGGCGCGCTGGGCGCTGGCCAGCCGGGACGGCGACATCGTGGGCGGCGACCTGCCGGCCTGGCTGCTCGACCTGATCGGCCGCGGCCGCGTCAACCGCCTCGCCGACCGGCGCGGCGAGTGCATCTATTCGGCCTGCGAGCACTACCGCAAATGCTTCGTCGAGCGCACCATCCGGCGCGCCCGTCAGGCCGACATCGTCATCGCCAACCACGCGCTGGTGATGATCCAGGCGGCGATGGGTGGCCTGGACGACGCGACGCGCCCGCTGCGCTACGTGTTCGACGAGGGCCATCACCTGTTCGACGCGGCCGACTCGGCGTTCGGTGCGCACCTGAGCGGCGTCGAGGCATCCGACTTGCGGCGCTGGCTGATGGGCGCCGAGGGCCGCCGCGGCAGCCGCGCGCGCGGCCTCGAACGGCGCATCGTCGACCTGCTGGGCGACGATCAGGAAGCCCATCGCACGCTGCGCCAACTGCTCGAGGCGGCCCAACTGCTACCGGCCAGCAACTGGCAGACGCGCCTTGCCGACGGCACTGTGCTGGGGCCGGCTGAAGAATTCCTCGCTCTGGTGCGTCAGCAGGTACGGGCACGTGCGAGCGGCGAGGACCAGGGCTTCGGCCAGGAATGCGACGTCCATCCCCTGACGCCGGGCCTGCTGGAGGCCGCCGACCAGCTCGCCGAGGCGCTGTCGCAGATGCTCGTCCCAGTGCGCCGCCTGCGCGAGATGCTTCTGGCCAAGCTCCAAGCCGAGGCCGACAAGCTCGACTCGGGCCAGCGCGCGCGCATCGAGGGCGTGGTGCGCTCCCTCGCCAACCGTTGCGAACGCACGCTCGAGGCGTGGCGGGCCATGCTGCGCGGCTTGCATGGCGAGCCCGATCCGGGATTCGTCGACTGGCTGGCGATCGAGAAGATCCAGAATCGCGAAGCCGATGTCGGCATGTTCCGTCACTATCTCGATCCGACCGAGCCGTTCGTGAATTCGGTGATCCGGCCGGCGCACGGCGCGGTGATCACGTCGGCGACGCTGCGCGACGCTTTGGACGTTCCGGTCGCCGCCAACGACGAAAAGCCGGAAACGCTGGCCGACTGGGACGTCGCCGAAGCGCGTACCGGCACGCGCCATCTCCCGGCACCGGCCGTGCGCGCGGCGATGGCCTCGCCCTTCGACTATGCCGCCTCCACCCGCGTGCTGATCGTGCGCGACGTCCGGCGCGACGACGCCGATCAGATCGCCGCCGCCTATCGCGAGCTGTTCGTGGCAGCGGGCGGCGGCGCGCTCGGCCTGTTCACGGCCGTTGGCCGGCTGCGTGCCGTGCACCAGCGCATCGCGCCGGCGATCGAGGCGGCCGGTCTGCCGCTTTACGCCCAGCATGTCGGCGGCATGGATGCGGCGACCCTGGTCGATATCTTTCGCGCCGAGGAACATTCCTGCCTGCTCGGCACCGACGCGGTGCGCGACGGCGTCGACGTGCCCGGCCGCTCGCTGCGGCTGATCGTGTTCGACCGCGTGCCCTGGCCGCGCCCCGACATCCTCCATCGCGCCCGCAAGGAAGCCTGGAAGAAGGCTGGCGCCGGCAACAACGCCTACGACGACATGCTGGCCCGTTTGCGCCTCAAGCAGGCCTATGGCCGGCTGATCCGCCGCGCCACTGACCGAGGCGTTTTCGTCATGCTCGATTCGCGCCTGCCCAGCCGCCTGCTCAGCGCCTTTCCTCCGGGCGTACCGATCGCCCGCGTCGGGCTGGCCGACGCGGTGGCCCAGGTGCGCGCTTTCGTCGGCGAAGATACCTGAGCCGCAGCATGCGGGCCGGTAGCGCAACCATCCGAAAATGAGGCATCGTGCCGCCATGACCTCACACAAGATCGATATCGCCATCATCGGCGCCGGCATGGGCGGCCTGGCGGCCGCCGCGGCGCTCCGCCGCGTCGGCTTCGACGTCGTCGTTTACGAACAGGCAAAGCAGTTCACTCGCCTCGGCGCCGGCATCCAGATCGGCTGCAATGCCATGCACGTCCTGCGCGGCCTTGGCCTCGAAGAGCGGCTGCGCGCCGACACCTTCTATCCCCGCTCGTGGAACAACCGCGATTGGCGAACCGGCGAGGTGCTGTTCGACATGGTGTTCGGCGAGCCGGCCGAAGAAAAGTACGGCGCGCCCTATCTGCTCGCCCATCGCGGCGACCTGCACGCGGCGCTGGCGAGCCTGGTGCCGGCGAGCTGCCTCAGGCTCGACCACCGGCTCGTCGGATTGGAGGCGGGCGCCAATAGCGCCTTGCGGCTCTCCTTCGCCAACGGCGCGACTGCCGAGGCCGATGCCGTGATCGGCGCCGATGGCGTGAACTCAGTCGTCCGCACGATCCTGTTCGGAAACGTCGAGCCGCAGTTCGCCGGCCGCATTGCTTATCGCACGACCTTCCCGGCTCGGTTGCTCGACGAGCAAGGCGTCGCCATCGACGACTGCGTGAAATGGTGGGGCGAGGACCGCCATATCGTAATGTATCCGGTTAAGCCCGACCGTAGCGAGGTCTACTTCGTCACCAGCCAGCCGGAACCGCTCTTCACCGCCGAATCGTGGTCGATGGAAGGCGATGTCGAGGTCTTGCGCGCTGCTTTCGAAGGCTTTCATCCGACGGTGCGCGGCGTGCTGGCGGCCTGTCCGTCGGTGCACAAGCGCGTCCTGCTCGACCGCGATCCGCTCGAGCAGTGGGGCGATGGCACGGTAACCCTGCTGGGCGACTCCTGCCATCCCATGACGCCTTACATGGCCCAGGGCGCGGCGATGGCGATCGAAGACGCCGCCATCCTGTCGCGCTGCCTCGACGGTGTCGAGCGCGCCGGCATCGCTGCCGCGCTGCGCCGCTACGAGGTCACGCGCAAGGAGCGAACGGCGCGCATCCAGCTCACGTCGCGCCAGAATCGCTGGGGCAAGGGAGCTACCGACCCCGACTGGGTATACGGCTACAACGCCTGGACGGCGCCACTTGCGGATTGCGAGCCCGGATCGGGGCCTGTCACCCGAGCGGAGAGTTCCTCGACGACAGGGGTGGTTTCGCAAGCGTCGTAGGCGAGAAGCCCTTCTTTTCTGCAATATCTGGTCAAGGTCGACGCCACCCGGGAGTTCGTAGACTCCAGGCATGGCGAGACCGCCTCGGGTGGTTGCTGGCCCTCGTTCGGCTCATTGCGTATAGAGTGCACCCGACAAGTCAGTTGCGGTGCGTGGAGGACGCGTAGGATGACCAACTTGATTCTGCCCCGTCGGCGCGCGTTGTTGTTGTCCAGCGGTGCGTTTGCCGCCCCAATGCTCGCTACCGGTATTGCCCGCGCCGTCGACGATTGGCCGAACAAGCCGGTCCGCTACATCAACATCTTTCCCCCTGGCGGGCCGACCGACACCCTATCGCGAATCGTCTGCCACGAACTGTCGCAACTCACAGGCCAGCAATTCGTGGTAGAGAACAAGGCCGGCGCCGGCGGCAATGTCGGTGCAGATGCGATCGCCAAGTCCGCGCCCGACGGCTACACGATAGGGCTCTACAGCATCGCCAGCCACGCCATCGCGCCGACGCTCTACGCCAAGCTGCCGTTCGACGCGGAAAAGGATTTCACCGGCATCGCCATGCTCTGGTCAGTGCCCAACTTGCTGATGGTGCGGCTCGATCTGCCGGCCAAGACAGTGCCCGAGCTGATCGGCCTGGCGCGCGACAATCCCGGCAAGTACTCGTTCGCATCATCCGGCGCCGGCACCACGCCGCAGATCACCGGCGAGCTCTTCAAGCAGCTCGCCAAGGTCAACCTGCTGCATGTGCCCTATCGCGGTAGCGCGCCGGCGCATCAGGATCTGCTGGCCGGCCAGGTCGACATGATGTTCGACAACATCCCCGGCCCGCTCGGCCTGATGCGCTCGGGCAAGGTACGGGGGCTCGCGGTGACGTCGCGCGAACGCCATCCGGCAGTACCCGAGATTCCAGCCATGGCGGAATACCTGCCGGGCTTCGAGATCACCTCATGGGGCGGCGTCTGCGGCCCGGCTGGCCTGCCGGCGCCGATGGTCGAGAAGTTGTCGGCGCTCACCAAGAAGGCGCTCGAGAGCGATGCGGTCAAGAAAGCCTTCGACCAGCAGGGCGCGACGCGCATCTGGATGAGCCCGGCCGACACCGCCGCCTACCGCGCCACCGACGAGAAGCGTCTGGCGCCGATCATCAAGCAGTCGGGCGCCAAGGTGGATTGATTTGTCTCCTCCCCACGCAGTGGGGAGGTGGCGGCGTCATCGCCGACGGCGGGGCCACGGCTCTTCCTCAATCGGCCCGCAGGCGTCTCGCCCGCTCATGATCATGAGCATCCTGGGCGGGCGGCACGCCTGTGATCCGGAAGACCATGACCCCTCCGTCGGCGATGACACGGGACACCTCCCCAAGCAGCGCTTGGGGAGGATAATCATTTGAATTTCGGCATGACCTTCTGGCAGAGCAGTCGCAAGGCGGTCATGACGTGCTCGTGCGGAATCAGGCTGCCTGGATTGAGCTCGGCCAGGATGCCGTCGAGGCCGAGCGTCTCGCGCAGCTCGATCAGCCGATCGACGACACTCTCAGACGTGCCGACGATCATGCGTTCGCGCAGCACCTCCTCGTAGTCGATCGATTGCATCTTCTGACCACGCTCGGCACGGTTCTCGATCTCGCGCGCACCGCTCGCCGTCGCCGAGGCGGCCAGACGATCACCGATGTAGCGCAGCAGGTGCATGATGCTCTCGCGCGGTTCCTCGCGCGCCTTCTCCTCCGTGTCGGCAACGTAGACCGGTACGCGGAGATAGACCTCGCCCTTGCCCGGGTGACCTGCTTCCTTCCAGACGTCGCGATAGGTCTTCACCAGCGGCGCCAGCTCCGAGAGGTTGCCCGTACGCGCGGCAATGAAGATCGGATGGCCGAGCTTGGCTACCTCGACATAGGTATCGGGGCTGGCAACGGCGACACGGATCTCCGGCCAGGGTGTGCGCCATGGCTTGGGCGCCAGCCGGACATTCTCGTAGGTGAAATACTTGCCGCTCCACGAGAAGCGCTCCTCCGTGAAGGCGAGCTTCACGATCTGCAGCGTCTCCGCGAAGCGCTCGCGGCTTTCGGCGTAGTCCACGCCATATGTCTTGTAGGTGTGGGCGAAGCCACTGCGCCCGACGCCGAAGATCAACCGACCTTCGCTCAACTGATCGACCGTCGCCACCTCCTCGGCGAGTCGCAGCGGATGGCAGAGCGGCAGCACCTGGACGGCCGTGCCGATCTTCATGCGCTTGGTGCGCATGGCAATGGCCGACGCCAAGATCAACGGCGCAGAGAGCACCGACCGCTCCGGCGCGAAATGCAGCTCGGCGAGCCACATCGCATCGAGCCCCCAGCTTTCGGCTGCATCGACCTGGGCGAACGAGTGGGCGAAGGACTGCGCCGAACTTTCGCCAGGTAGTGCCTGAAACTCGTGGAACATGCCGAATTCCATCGGTCCTCCTCGGGCAACGCGATCCGCGACTGCAAAGCTGGCATCGCTCCGCCATAGTAGGCGGAGGAAAAATGAAGCTTAGCATGCCCAAGAAAATTTTGATTGCTGGCGCCACCGGTCTGGTCGGCTATGCAGCCATGAAGCATTTCGGGTCGCAGTCCGACTGCGAGGTCGTAGCCCTGTCGCGCCGCCGACCCGACAAGACCTTCGGCGCGCGCTGGCTGCCCGCCGATCTTGTAGACCCGGCATCCGTCGCCGCGCTCGCCCCTGCCCTGACCGGCGTCACGCACCTCGTCTACGCGGCGCTCCACGAGCGACCGGGACTGGTCGCGGGCTGGCAGGAAGAAGAGCAGATCGAGACCAACGACCGCATGCTGCGCAACCTCCTGGGGCCGCTCGAGCAGGCCTCGTCGCAGCTCCGCCACGTCGCTCTGCTGCAAGGCACAAAAGCCTACGGGGTGCATATCCGGCCGATGCTGGTACCGGCGCGCGAGAACCGCTCGGAGATGCACGAACAGCCCAATTTCTACTGGAACCAGGAGCGCTACCTGCGGGCGCTGCAGTGCGACAAGGCCTGGAGCTGGTCGATCCTGCGGCCGGTGCTGATCGTGGGCGATTCGGTCGGCAGCGCCATGAACGTGATCCCGGCACTGGGAGCCTATGCCGCCCTGATGCGCAGGGCCGGCAAGACACGCCTCGACTATCCAGGCGGCGTCGGTCGCGTCGCCCAGGCGGTCGACGCCGATCTGCTGGCACGCACCATCGCTTGGTCGGGCGAAGCCGCCACGGCGCGCAACCAAATCTTCAACGTCACCAACGGCGACGTGTTCGTGTGGCCCAATGTCTGGCCGGCGATCGCCGACGCGCTGGGTTTTGAACCAGGCGATGCCGTGCCGTTGTCGCTCGACCGCGAAATTCGCCCGCGCGAGGCCGAGTGGGCCGAGATTCGCGCGAAGCATGGCCTCGAGAGCGGCACTCTGCGAAATTTCGTCGGTCTGTCGTTCGAGTATGCCGACTACACGATGGGCTACGGCCGCACCAAGCCCGGCCCGCCGGCGCTGGTCTCGACCATCAAGCTCATGCAAGCCGGCTTCCACGAGGTGATGGACACGGAGGCGATGTTCGCCAAGGCCTTCGCCGAGATGCAGGCGAAGAAGCTGTTGCCGCCGCGGTGACGACTCGCTCATTCTCCTCTCCAGCTTCGCTGGCGTGGAGAATGAAGGGTGAGGAGATGACGTGATGCACGACAAGGTCGATGTTCTGATCATCGGCTCGGGCGCCTCCGGCGCCGCGGTGGCATGGAGCCTCGCCGAGACGAAGATGCGCATCCTCTGCCTCGAGCAGGGCGACTGGGTAAAGCCCACCGACTATCCGAGCAACGGCCGCGACTGGGAGGCGCGCCTGTTCAGCGATTTCGCCACCAGTCCCAACCGCCGCGCCCGGGCGACCGACTATCCGATCAACGACGATCATTCCCCCATCAAGGTGGTGAACTTCAACGGCGTCGGCGGCGGCACGATCCTGTACACGGCGCACTATCCGCGGCTGCACCCGTCCGACTTCAAGGTGCGCACGCTCGACGGCGTGGCCGACGACTGGCCGGTCGACTACGCCACGCTGGAGCCGTTCTTCGCCGAGAACGACCGCATGATGGGCGTCTCCGGTCTCGCCGGCGATCCGGCCTATCCACCAAAGCAGCCGCCCATGCCGCCACTGCCGCTCGGCAAGTCGGGGGCGCGCTTCGGCAAGGCGATGAACGAGCTCGGCTGGCACTGGTGGCCGTCCGACAGCACGATCGCCACGGTCGACTACGAAGGCCGCGCGCGCTGCATCAATCTCGGCCATTGCACACCGGGCTGCGCACAGGGTGCCAAGGCCAGCACCGACATCACCTACTGGCCACAAGCGCTGCGCGCCGGGGTAGAGCTGCGCACGCTCTGCCGAGTACGCGAGATCACCACCGATGAACACGGCATGGCGTCGGGCGTCGTCTACTGCGACGCCAAGGGGCAGGAGCAGTTCCAGCCCGCCGAAGTCGTGATCGTCGCCTGCAACGGCGTCGGCACGCCCCGACTTCTGCTCAATTCGGCGTCGGGGCGCTTTCCAGCCGGCCTCGCCAACTCGAGCGGCCTCGTGGGCAAGAACCTGATGTTTCATCCCTATGCCTACAGCTACGGCTACGTCGACGAGCCGCTCGACGGCAATCACGGCCCGCCGCTCTGCCTGTGGAGCCAGGAATTCTACGAGACCGATCCGGCGCGCGACTTCGTGCGCGGCTACACGTTCCAGTTCAGCCGCGGCTACGGCGCGATCATGGAGGCGATCACCAGCACCGCGGCCGGCCGCCTGCCCTGGGGCGACGATCATCATCGCGTCTATCGTCGCCTGCTCAATCATCGCATCGGCCTGTCGGCGATCTGCGAGGATCTGCCGGAGGAGCACAATCGCGTCACCCTCGATCCGGTGCTGAAGGACAGCAGCGGCATTCCCGCCCCGCGCATCGACTACACGATCAGCGAGAACAGCCGACGCATGATGGCGCACGGGATGGCCCGAGCCCGCGAGATCCTGGAAGCGGCCGGCGCTCGCGATATCGGCACCGAGAGCCCGATCCTGAACGGTGGCTGGCATCTGCTGGGCACCGCGCGAATGGGCGGCGATCCCGACCAATCGGTCGTGAACGAATGGGGCCGCTGCCATGATGTGAAGAACCTGTTCATCGTCGACGGCAGCATCTGGGTCACCTCGGGGGGCGTGAACCCGACCTCCACCATCCAGGCGTTGGCCTTGTATATCGCCGACAGCATCAAGCAACGCCTCGCCACCCTGTTCGATTGAGGCTCCATGACCGACGACACTCTTTCGCCCGGACAGGCGCGCGACCTGCGCTGTCTCGCCGCGGCCATCATTCCGGCAAGCGCCGCCTATGGCGTACCGGGCGCCGACGACGAGACGATCTTCGCCGACATCCTGGCGAGTCTCGGCCGCGATCGCGACGACGTACGCACGGCGCTCGACGGCCTGGCGACCCTGTCCGGCGGCAGCTTCGCCGACCTTGCCGCGGCACGACGTGCCGAGGTGGCGGCGACCCTTTGTGCCGAGGGCGGCGGTCCGCTCGCCGCCCTCGTACGCGTCGTGCTGCTCTGCTATTACCGAGACGATCGGGTGATGCGATCGCTCGGCCAGGAACCGCGCCCGCCCTTCCCGAAGGGCCATGTGGTCGAACAGGGCGACTGGTCGCTGCTCGAGCCGGTACGCGCCCGCCCGCCGATCTATCGTCGGGTAGATTGATCGGGCTCGTGAGTAGTGACTATTGGAGGCTGAGATGACCTATACGCTGGAACAACTGAGCAGTGACATCCGCGCGGCGTTGAAGGCCGATGCGGGGCCCGCCGGCAAGCAGGCCGTGTGCGGCTTGGTGTCGAAGGCGCTACGGGACGAGGCGTTCATCGCCAAGCACCTGACCACCGACCAATGCAAGCCGCGTAAGGTACTGTACGAAGATCCCGAGCTGGGCTTCTGCGTCTGTGGCCATGTCTACGAGAAGCCGGCGCACGGCTCGCCGCACGATCACGGCTCGAGCTGGGCGATCTACGGCGTGGCAGTCGGCGACACCGAGATGACCGACTGGCGTATCGTCCAGAACGGCGCGGGCGAGCAGCCCTCTCTGGTCGTGCCGGACAAGATCTATGTAATGAAGCCGGGCGACGCCCACTTCTACGACGTCGGCGTCGTGCATTCGCCCAAGCGCGATACGCTCACCAAGCTGATCCGCATCGAGGGCGCCAACCTCGACCGCGTCAAGCGCTCGAACATCAAGGCGGCATGAGCCTCGCTCTCCTCCCCAACGATGTTGGGGAGGAAGTCGCTAAAACGCGATCACGTTGCGGGCGATCGCGCCTGTCTTGAGCTCGGCGTAGGCCTCGTTGATCTGGTCGAGACGAACGCGGCCGGAGATCATGAGGTCGAGCTTGAGCAGGCCGCGCATGTAGAAATCGACGAAGCGTGGCATGTCGGTGCGGAAGCGGTTCGAGCCCATGGCACAGCCCTGAATTCGCTTCTCGCCCAGGATTTCAGCGCCAGACAGCTCGAAGCGCATGCCGACCGGCATCATGCCGATCACGGTGGCGGTGCCGCCGCGCTTGATGATGCGGAACGACTGCTCGACAGTCGGCTTGAGCCCGACGCACTCGAACGAGTAGTCGACGCCGCCGCCGGTCATCTCACGGATCGCCTTCACCAGATCGACCGAAGAGGCGTCGACGAAGTCGGTGGCGCCGAACTCGCGGGCGAGGTTGGCTTTCGCGGCCACACGATCGATGGCGATGATGCGCCCGGCGCCGGCAATCGCCGCGCCGTTCACCGCCGACAGGCCGATGCCGCCGAGGCCAATCACCGCGACCGTCGAGCCGGGCTCGACCTTGGCGGTGCGGAATACCGCGCCGACACCGGTGGTGACGGCGCAGCCGATCAGGGCAGCGCGATCCAGCGGCATGTCCTCTCGGATTTTCACCACCGCATGCTCGTGCACCAGCATGTGATCGGCGAAAGACGACAATGGCCCCTGACTCCCCATAGGCACGCCGTTCAGGCTCATGTGCTGCGGGCCCTTCGCCGGCCGCTGTGTCGCCGGACTGACGCAGAGCGACATGCGACCGCTCAGGCAATACTCGCACTCGCCGCAGAACACCGAGACGCAAGTGATTACGTGGTCACCCGGCTTCACGTAGGTGACGTCCGACCCGACGGCCAGCACCACTCCAGACGATTCGTGCCCCAGCACGCAGGGGCAGACGCGGGGATAGAGCCCTTCCATATAGTGCAGATCGCTGTGGCAAACGCCGGCGAAGGCAGTGCGGATCAGCACTTCGTTGCGTGCCGGGGCATCGAGGTCGATCTGCTCGATCGACAAAGGTTCGTGAGGTTTGTGCATGACCGCCGCGGTCGCCCTCATCCGGCATCTCCTCCCGTCGTTTGCCCCGAGGATAGGCGTTGGGCCCGGCCGCGACAATGCGCGAAGCACTGGCGCGGCCAGCCTGCCGCAACGATCGGATCAGGGCAGGTCAGCGACCACGAGATCGTGCGCGTGGGCGACGCCGACCAACACCGTCATTGGATCGGATGTCACCGCTTGCAGGAGCGCCCTTGCTTCCGCACCGTCGTCAGGCGCGGTCCAGGTTGAGCCGAGCCGTTGCTGCTCCTCCACATACTCCATGCTGACCGCGACCTTGCCCATCAAGGTGGTGATGTCCTTGCCGGCTGCCGTGTCCTGGGCGCCGCTCATGATGTCGACCAGCACCGAGCCCACGAACTTGCCGGATGCCAGTGTCTGCCGGACCTGCCCGGTCCAATAGTTCAAGCCGAGCGTGTCCGACGAGCGGTTGAACAGGTTGTTGTAAACGCTGTCGAGGAACGTGCCGATCTGAGCGTCGCTCGCGCCGAACGGGTTGGCGAGGAAGGGATAGAGCCCTTTCGCCTCGTCGCTGATGCCGAAGGAACTGGCGATATTGGCGAACAGGAGTGCTGGGCCCTGGGTCGGCAACCCACGCTGAAACTCTCCGACCCAGAAGTGGAAGCCGACCGCGTCGGCGCCCCGGCCGAAAAAGGCCGCGTAGGTCGCCGCGATCTGCTGCTCCGGCGTCAAAGCGACCAGGGCGAGCGTCGTGGTATCGCCGACGTTGACCGGCGTGACGAAGATCACTGCCTCCGCATCGTCGGCGCCGCTGGCACCGGTGGTGCGGTAGGTGAACTTGTCGATGCCAGTGCGGTCCGGGTTCGGCGTATAGTCGAATCCGCCGTTCGCCGACAGGACGATAGTGCCGCGCGTCGGATTGGTAAGCAGCGTCGCTGTCAAAGGTGGCCCGGCGATGTCGTTGGACAGCACGCCGCTCGAGGCACCGATATGCAGCACGGTATCCTTCGCCGCGATATAGGCATCGTCGTAGGCTAGGGTGGGAAGCGTGTCATCGTTGACGATCGTGCCGACCGCGCTCGGATGGTCGACGCAGATCTGCACGCCCGACCCCGACAGCACCTCCAGCGTCTGCGTCGTCGTGATGGTCGTCGCCGCAGGATCCGTCGCCACCACCCGCGCCGTGATCTGCTCCGCCGCCGACGTCGACAGCCCGGTCAAGGTCCCCGTGTACTGCAGCCCCAGCGGCGTCTGCACGAGCTGGTTCGGCTGGATCGTCTGCACCACCACCCCGTCGACCAGCAGCTCGACCCGCGCGATCTCCGCAAGCTTCACCCCGCCACCCAGCAGCCCCGACGAGAGCTGGCTCGGGTCCAGAACGATCGTCGCCGTGCCGTTCGCCAGCCCGTCGTCCACCAGGTCGAGCGGTCCCGCCGTCGCCCCGGAACCCACACCGAACGAACGGATGTCCACCTTCGCCGCCAGCAGCCGGCTCACCTCGTCCGGATACGTCGTCGTCGAGTCAGGCTGGC
>JAXMCO010000019.1:0-62873 GCA_046349335.1 Reyranellaceae bacterium | reverse complement strand
AACACCGCCGCGTCGACCTGACCGCCCTTGAAGGCCGCCACCATGTTGGGGATGGTCTGCAGCGCCACGACGGTCAGCGCCTTGGTATCGACTCCGTGCTTCTTCGCCACGATCTCGAGCGAATAGTGGACCGACGAGCCGACCGTGGTGACGGCGACGCGCTTGCCGGCCAGGTCCTTGACGCTGCGCACGCCGGCGTCCCACGCCGCATTGGTGACGGCGATGACGTTGAGCTGATAGCCCGGCCGCTCGGCGCTTTGCGCCGCGACCACCACCAGCCCGCCCTTGGCGGCGAGATTGAAGAAGCCCGCGGTGAAGGCGGTGACGCCGAGATCGGCATCGCCCGACACGACCGCCAGCGGCACCTGGGCCGCTGCCTGGAAGTCCTTCAGCGTGAGGTCGAGGCCGGCCTCCTTGAACCAGCCTTTCTCCTGGGCAATGAAGATCGGCCCCGACGAGGAGAGCCTGAGCAGCGCGATCGACGCCTTGGTCAGATCCTGCGCCCTCGACTGGGACGCCGCGGACAACGCCGCGAGCCCGCCCAGCGTCGCGCGGCGGGTCAATGAATAGCCGAGCACCGTAGCCTCCCGTTCTTCCCTGCGAACACTATAGGCTGTTTGCCGAAGGAAGCCGAACGCTCCCGCAGCGCTCGCGTCCTACGGCTTGGCGGGCCGAAAATCCTGATTGGCGAAGGGCGAGGTCTTTGGTGCCTGGATGACGACCATGCCGACATTGGCGCTCTGGTGGCAGGCATTGCAGGCCGCGGTCAGACGCGCGTAGGCAGCGTCGAAACGCGCCGCATCCTTCGCCTTGACGGCCTCCTCCAACGCTTCGATCGGCTCCTTGGTCGAGCTGGCGATGAGGGCGGCAATGTCGATGTTGCGCCATTTCGGCGAGGCCTTGGCGACGTGCTCCAGCGCCTCCTCGAGCTCGTGCAGCTCGTAGGTGAGATAGGCCCAGTTGCGCTCCTGCCCGGCCAGCCCGACCTTGAGATGGCGCGGCTGCACGGTCATCGTCATGAGGTCCCCGAGGCCGGGACGATAGGGCGTGCCGGTCGGGGCCGGCTGGGCTGCAATGACGAGCGGCGTCAGGGCGACGGCGGCTGTCAGGACGAGGCAAGCGATGGTCTGGCGACGGCGGGACATCTGGACTCTCCTTCGACGAACACGACGGGGCGACGAGCACACCCACGACGCCGGCATACCCGGCGCGCGACCGGCCGAGGGCGATTGCGACCTGGGCCGACGCGGCACGGGCCGAGCGTTGGCAGAGTGCCACCGGATCGGCGTCCGCGCGATCCTCGAGCCCGCGCCGGCGTCGGACGGACTCGTCGATCATGCGATCTCTCGCAATGCGCTCAGGCCTGTTGATCCTTCTACAGGGCAACGATCATAGATAGACAGGAACCATGAATCCCATCGAATGCGACGTCCTGGCGAGCGGCGGCGGCATGGCCGGAACGGTGGCCGCCGTCGCCGCCGCCCGCCAGGGCGCGCGCACCGTGCTGTTCGAGCGCCACGGCTTCCTCGGCGGGGCCGCCACGGCGGGGGCGGTCGGCCAGTTCGTCGGCTGGGAGACGCGCGCCGGCCGGCGCGCGATCGCCGGCATCGCCGAGGAGATCGTCGAGCGCCTGCAACGGGCCGGCGGCAGCGGCGGCCACGGCCATTTCATCATGTCGACCGGCCATCGCATGGACCGGGTCGAGTACGACACCGAGATCCTCAAGGTCGTGCTCGACGAGATCGCCCACGAAGCGGGTGTGCGCGTGCTGCTGCACAGCCAGCTTGCGCAAGCGAGCCGGCGCGGCTGTTCCATCACCTCGGCGACCCTGCTCACCAAGGGTGGCCTGCTGGAGGTCCGGGCGCGTGTCTTCATCGACACGTCGGGCGACCTCGATCTGATGGCACGCGCCGGTGCGCCGTTCCTCGCCCTCGAGGCGGGTGAGAGCCTGCAGCCCGCGACCATGATGTTCCGCCTGGGGCCGATCGACTACGCCCTGTTCGACGGCATGAGCCTCGAGACCAAGGCCGCCTTGGCGGCGCGCGGCGTCGCCGAGGGCGCGCTGCCCAGGGCGGCGCTGCATTGCAGCCGCGTGCCGGGCAGCGACGACGGCTGGTTCAACGTGACTCGGGTGGCGGTCGACGCGGCCGATCCCTTCGCGCTATCGGACGGCGAGCGCGAAGGCCGGCGCCAGGCCCTCGCGGCGGCGCGCTTCATCGCCGCCGCCGTGCCGGGCTGCAGTCGCGCGCGGCTGGTTGCCTTCGCCCCGCAGCTCGGCATCCGTGAGACACGCCGCATCGCCGGGCTGATGACGCTCGCCGCCGACGATCTGCGCAACGGCGCGGAGTTCATCGACACCATGGCGCTCGGTGCCTATCCGATCGACGTGCATCACGCCGGCGGTGCCACCATCACCTTCGAGGAGCTCGGGCCCGACCACGTCTATGCCCTGCCCTATCGCATCGCCGTACCGCAGGGCCTCGACAATGCACTGGTCGCCGGGCGTGGCCTGTCGGCGACGCACGAGGCGCACGGCGCTATCCGCGTGATGCCGACCGCCATGGCGGTGGCGCATGCCGTTGGCACGGCGGCGGCCCTCACCGCGGCGTCGAACCAACCGGCCGCGGCCCTCGATCCGGCCACGCTGCGCGAGAAGCTCAGGGCCGCCGGCGCGATTCTGTGACAATTCTCGCTCGCCTCTCCGTCTTACGGGTGAGGTGGCCCCGCAGGGGGCGGAGGGGGCAAGCCTCAGGCGAGATGCACATGATTTCGACGTCAGGATCGGAAGGATCTCGACTGCGGCCCCCTCCGCCCCGTATGACGGGCCACCTCCCCCGTAAGACGGGGGAGGCAAACGAGCCGCCGTCATTGACGAGTCGGCGACCTATTTCTTGGTCATGCCCCAAAACACCGTGACTGGCGGCGGCACCGGCATGGTGCCGATGTTGCTGCGCACGGCCGAGACGCTGAACCATTCGCCGAGATGGACGTGCGTCACGATCGCCACGAAATGGCGTTGCACCTCCTCGGCCGCCTTCTTCTTCTCCTCGGGAGTCGTCGCCTGCACGTAGGCGTCGCGCAGCTTCTCCATGGTCTCGTCGCACGGCCAGCCGGCGCGTGCCTTGTCGCAGGTCGCGGCCAGGTAGGGCGTCATCAGTGGATCGAGAATGTCGACCTGCGTCCAGCTCGTGGCAAACGCCGACCAGCCGCCTTCCGACGGCGGGCCCTTCTTGGTCACCAGGCGATTGACCATGGTCGTCCAGTCGGAGGCCTGGACCTCGACCTTGAAGCCGGCGCGCTCGAGCTGCGCCTTGGCGACGATCGGAAGCTGCTTGATGACGTTGAGGTCGCTGGGCTGCGGCATCACCACCACGGTGCCGTCGTAGCCCGCCTCCTTCAGCATCTCGCGGGCGCGCTGGGCGTTGCCGTTCAGCACGTTCTCCATCGCCACTTCCGACGCCAGCGGCGTGCCGCAGGTGAACAGCGCCTTGCAAACCTGGTAGAAGCGCTTGTCGCCGATGTTGGCCTGCAGGAACTCTTCTTGCGACAGCGCCACCATCGCGGCCTGGCGGATCTTCGGGTTGTTGAACGGCGGGATCAGCCAGTTCATGCGGAAAACGTACTGGTTCGACGTTTTGCCGGTGATGATCCGGATGTTCTTGTCCTTCTCGAGGATCGGCAGCGAGTCGTAGTTGACGCTCTCGATCATGTCGATCTCGCCGCGCTGCAGGGCGTTGACCTGGGTCTCTGTATCGGGGATCCAGACCCATTCGACGCGATCGACGCCGACCACCTTGCCGCCGGCCAGGCCCGACATCGGCTCTGAACGCGGCTTGTACTTGGGGTTCTTCACGTAGACGGTCTTCTCGCCCGGCTTCCACTCGTCCTTCTTCAGGATGAACGGACCCGAGCCGGTGTAGTCCTCGATCTGCTTGAACGGGTCGGTCTCGGCGACGCGCTTGGGCATCATGAAGGGCACGACCACCGACGGCTTGCCGATCGATTCGAGCACGGGGCCGAACTTGTCCTTGAACACCATCTGGAACGTCTTGGGGTCGACGACCTTGTAGTCCTGCAGCGCCTGCGAGAGCTTGAGCCCCATCGAATCGCGCACGGCCCAGCGCTTGAGCGAGGCGATGCAATCCTCGGCGGTGACCGGCGTGCCGTCGTGCCATTCGAGCCCGTCGCGCAGCTTGAAGGTCCAGGTCTTGCCGTCATCGCTCTTGGTCCAGCTTTCGACCATTTGCGGCTGGATCTGGAACTTCTCGTCCATGGCGAACAGCGTGTCGTAGACCATGTAGCCGTGGTTGCGCACGATGTAGGCGCCGCTCCAGATCGGATCGAGCACCTTGAGATCGGAGTGCATGACGACACGCACGGTCTGCGCCGAGGCGACCGATGCCGCCAGGACCGCGAGCACACTGGCGATGGCGAGAAGAAAGCGCTGCATGGTAACCCCCGAGATTGCGAACGCAGAAGCTTCAAGCCTACGGCGTTCGCAGGCCCTACGACAAAGCGATTCTGTAGACTCGGGCGGCCGTGCCCGAAAACAGGGCAGTCTTCTCCGACTCCGAGGCCGCCGCGGCGAGCCGCTTGAAGGCGTTCCACAGCACGCCGTAACCCGAGGTGATCTTGTCGACCGGGAAGTTGCTTTCGAACATGCAGCGCTCCGTGCCGAACAACTCGATGCAAGGCTCGACCCACGGCCTGAAGGCGTCGGCCAGCATCTGCGAGGAAGGTGGAGACGGCCGCCGGTAGAAGTCGAACCAGCCCATCGCCATGCCGAGACCGCCGACCTTGACGCTGACGTTGGGCCGGCGCGCCAGCTCGGCCATCGACTTCTTCCAGGTGGCGAAAACCTCGGCGTGGCGGCCGGCATAGGAGGCATAGCCGAGCGGGCCGCCGATGTGGTCGAGGACGATCTGCGTATCGGGAAACGCCGCAGCGAGATCGCCGACCTCGGCGAGCTGCGGATGGTAGGCCCAAGCGTCGAAGGTGAGGTCGCGGCGTGCCAGCTCGCGAAAGCCCGCACGCCACGTCGCGTCGGCCATCAGGCCAGGGGTCGGATTTGTTCGGGTTGCCCGGATCCCCGGATCCTTGTCGAGGCCGGTCTGGTAGCGGATACCGACGAAGCGGCCGTTGCCGGCGGCGATCTGGGCATCGAACACCGCGCCCGCCTTCGCGCCCAGGCGCAGATCGACGTGGCTCACGATCTTGGCGCAGGCCCGCAAGTCGCCGTAGATACCGCTCGCGCTCATCGCCGCCACACCGTTGGCGAACTCGGTCTCGCCGACGCAGCGCAGCTCGGCCGGCCCTTCCTTGCGGTACATCGAATGGCAATCGACGAACACCGTGGCGACGATGTTGTGCCCGGTGCGCGTGTCGGCCAGCAAATCGTGGAACATGTAGTCGTTGTCGGCGCGCTGCCACAGATGATGGTGCGGATCGACGATCGGCAGCGTAGGGTCGAGCGCTTCCTCCGTGACCTTGGCGACCCAGGCGAGGTCGACGGGAACGACGTTGCCCAGGGCCGGGGCTGTCGGGGTGGTCATTGGTTCCTCCGGGGCTTGTCTGACGAAATTGGACCGGTGAGATCGGTCAGGCGGAAATCTCGCCATTCGATCGGCCAGTGTCCAATCCGTTCGCAGCGGCGGTGAACCAATTGGGACCTGTCCAGCCAACAGGCTGGTACTTGCCTTTCAACCGCCGGAAACAATAGGCTGGCGCGCTGCAATTCAAGAGGACGATGCACCATGCGTTACATGATCCTGGCACTGCCGCTCATTGCCGTGCTCGCGGTCGCAGGGGCGACCACCATCGCCGTTCCCGAAGCCTGTGCCCAGGCGACCTGCCGCAGCAAGTGCACCGACGACGAGCAGGCCTGCCTGCAACGCACCGGCAACAAGGGCCAGTGCGGCGGCCGCGCCCAGGACTGCCTCGCCAAGTGCAAGTGACGGTCTCGCCAATCGAATGACGGCGCCGCCCGCTCTCGCCTCGAGAGCGGGCGGCGGAGTCACCACAACGGCTTGCTGTCCATGGTCGAGACGTGGGCGGCAATCACTTTCCAGCCGTCGCCGGGAAATCGGACCCAAGTCTGACTCTGGCGGCCGACAAGGTCCTTGCCGCGGATCTTGAATTCGAGATTCACCGTGGCGACGTCACGCCCGAGCGTGAGAATCTCCAGCCTGATGCGCCGCTCCTTGATGCCAGGCCCCGGCGGGCGGGCGACCCGATGGGCGTGGATCTCGTCGAAGCCGTAGCCGTTCTCGTGCATGGCGTAGCGGATGGTGTGCGGGCTCCGCCAGAAGGTGGCGTCGAGCACGTCGACATTCTTGTCGATCAGCGCCTGCTCGTAGCGCTCGAAGAGTCCGCGGACCTCCTCGACCACCTCGGGAATGTTGGGCGAAAGGTCCATCGTAGCGCTCTCTATCAGGGGTGCCGTTCCATCGCCTGCGCCACCGCCACCAGCGTGGCGTCGCTACCGCGCGGGCCGATGATCGAAAGCCCGACCGGCAGGCCATCGACCGTGGCGCCGGGCAGGTTGACCTGCGGATGGCCGGCGAGTCCGCCTTGGGCACAGAGGCAGGTGATGCGATCGCGCAGCGGGTCGAGGATGGAGAGCGGCTGTCCGCGCAGCGGCGCCGGGAAGGGAGTCGTCGGCAGGCAGAGGATGGTGCCGGGTGGCAGCAGGTGGGCCATGCGACCCCTCGCCTCCTGGCGCATCAGCGCAGCCCAGGCGCGCTCGCTCTCGGGGATCATCGCCGCCGTGACCAGACCGCGCGCGACCGAGAAGGCCATGCGCGGGTTGCGCTCGTCGAGCCAGCCTTTGAACGTCGCCAGCGCCTCGTATGGCTGCAGGCTGCGCTGGGCGCGCGCCCACACCGAGAGACCTTGCGGCGCCATCACGTCCTCGCGGCTCGCGCCGACCAGGGCGGCGAGCTTCTTCACCAGGGGCTGCAAGGCTGCGGCGACGGCGGGGTCGGCGAAGCCGAAAGTGTCCGTCGCGATGACCAGCCGGCTCGGCAGCGCGGCCGAGATCGCCTCGCCCAACATCGCCGCCGAGACACGCGCGAAGGTCACGGCATCGCAGGCGAACCAGCCGGTGGTGTCCGAAGTCGGCGCCTGCGGCAGCATCCCGGTGACGTCGATGCGGCCATGAGTCGGCCGGATGCCGTAGAGGCCGCAGAAGCTCGCCGGCACGCGCACCGAGCCGCCGGTGTCGGTGCCGAGCGCCGTGTCGCAAAGGCCGGCCGCTACGGCGGCGGCCGAGCCCGACGACGACCCGCCGGGCACCCGGTCGGGCGCGCGCGTGTTGAGCGGCGTGCCGTCGAATGCATTCTCGCCCAGGATGCCGAGCGAGACCTCGTCGGTGATGGTCTTGCCGATCAGCGTAGCGCCGGCATCGAGAAGGGTCTGGACGGCCCAGGCATGGCGCGTCGGCACCGGCCGGCCGGTCGGCCAATCGTGGTTGCCGCCGCCGGTCGGCACGCCGGCGACGTCGAACAGGTCCTTGGCGGCGAAGGTGAGGCCTGCGAGCGGGCCGCCAGCGCGGCCCTCGATCCGCACGCGCGGGCCCGGCACGAAAGCGCCAACATCGTCGGTCATGCGTCGGCCGTGCAATCTACTCGGCCGGCGTCGCGGGCACGCCGGGGCGCACGCGCTTGCTCCAGCCGAGCTTCAGGCCTGTCAGCTTGTCGAACCAAACATACACAACGGGCGTGATGAAGAGCGTCAGGAGCTGCGATACCATGAGGCCGCCGACAACCGAGATGCCGAGAGGCTGACGCAGCTCGGCGCCAGCGCCAGCGCCGACCGCGATCGGCAGGGCGCCCAGCAGCGCGCAGGCCGTGGTCATCATGATCGGCCGGAAGCGCAATCGCGCCGCCTCGGTGATCGCCTGCTCGGCGGACGCGCCCTGGGTTCGCCGCTCGATCGCAAAGTCGACCATCATGATAGCGTTCTTCTTGACGATGCCGATGAGCATGACCACGCCGATCAGGGCGATGACGCTGAGATCCATGTCGAACAGCATCAAGGTGGCGAGCGCGCCGATACCAGCCGAGGGCAATCCGGACAGGATGGTCAGCGGGTGGATGAAGCTCTCATAGAGGATGCCGAGGATGATGTAGATCACCAGCACGGCGGCGAACAGCAACAGGCCCTGGTTGGCAACGGCTTGCTGAAAGACCTGGGCGCTGCCCTCGAAGCTGGTGGCGATGAAGGCCGGCAGGCCGACCTCGGCCGCCGCCGCCTGGATGTCGCGCACCGCCTCGCCGAGCGCCACGCCCGGCGCCAGGTTGAAGGACACGATCACCGAGGGAAGCTGGGCGATGTGGTTGACGGTGAGCGAGGTCGGCTTGTCGCTACGCCTGGCCACGGTGTCGAGCGGCACCAGCGCTCCGCTCGGCGTGCGTACCATGATGCGGCGCAGCACCTCGTTGGTGTCGGCATATTTGGGATCGGCCTCGAGGACCACCTGGTAGGTGTCGTCCGAAGCGTAGATCGTCGACACCTGGCGCGAACCGAAGGCCGAGTAAAGCAGCAGGCGTATCTGGTCGACCGACAAGCCGAGCCGCGAGGCAGTGTCGCGATCGACGTCGATCACCGTCGAGCGGGCACGCACCTGTAAATCGGAGTTGACGTCCATGATGGTGGGGATGCGACGCATCCGCTCCTCCATCCTGGGCGCGTACTCGCGCAGGGCGGCGAGGTCGCTGGAGCGCATGCCGAATTGGTACTGGGCGCGCGTCTGGGTGGTGCCGATGTTGATCGACTGCACCGGCTGGAAGAAGACGTTGATTCCCGGCACGGTGGCGGTGGCGCGGCGCAGACGAGCGATCACCTGCAGGGCGCTGTCCTTTCGCTCCGGCTTGTCGCGCAACATGATGAAGACGCGGCCCGAGTTGACCGTCGCCGCGGCATTGCCGCCGCCCACGGTCGAGACCACCGACAGCACATCCGGATCGCGCTTGATGATCTCGGCCAACGCCGACTGGCGCGCCACCATGGCGTCGAACGACGCGTCGTCTGGTCCGACCGTGGCGCCTGTGATCTGACCGATATCCTCCGACGGAAAGAAGCCTTTGGGGATTGCCTGGAAGAGCACGGCCGTCAGGACAAAAGTGCCGAGAGTGAACAGCAGAACCAGCCGCGGCATCGCCACAGTGTACCGGAGCGCCCAAGCATAGCCGTCGCTCAGCTTGTCGAAGCTCCATTCGAAGGAGCGCAGCAGGAAATTGTGCTTTTCGTGATGATCGATCGGCTTCAGGAGCCGCGAGCACAGCATCGGCGTCAGGGTGAGCGACACGACACCGGAGATCAGGATAGCGAAGGTGATAACGAGGCCGAACTCGTTGAACATGCGGCCAACCACACCGCCCATGAACAGCACGGGGATGAACACCGCGACCAGCGACAGGGTCATGGAGATAATGGTGAAGCCGACTTCCTTGGAGCCCTTGAAGGCGGCATCGATAGGCCTCTCGCCCGCCTCTATGTGGCGCACGATGTTCTCGAGCATGACGATGGCGTCGTCGACCACGAAGCCGACCGCGAGGGTCAGCGCCAGCAGCGAGATGTTGTCGATCGAATGGCCGCAGACATACATGCCGGCGAAGGTGCCGATAACCGAGATCGGCAGGGCGATCGCCGGGATCAGCGTGGCGCGGAAGCTGCGCAGGAAGAAGTAGATCGCGATGATGACCAGGATCGCTGCCAGAGCCAGCGTGAACTCGACGTCCTCGATGGCATGGCGGATCGGCACCGAGCGGTCGGCGAGGACCTGGATGTCGACGCCGGTTGGCAGCTCGGCCTGGATGGCCGGCAGCATCGCCCTCACCCGGTCGACGACCTCGACAGTGTTGGCGTCCGGCTGACGGTAGACGGCGAGCACGATGGCGCGCGTGCCATCGAGCCAGCTCGCCACCTTGTCGTTCTCGACGCTGTCGATCGACGTCGCCACGTCGGAGATGCGGACCGGCGCGCCGTTCTGCCAGGTCACGATCACCGGCATGTAATCGGCCGCCTTGGTGATCGGGCCGGTGGCGTCGAGGATCGAGCTTTGCCGTTGATCGGCGATAGCCCCGACCGGCTTGCTGGAATTGGCGGAAACGATGGCGTTCTGCAACTCCTGCAGGGTCAGTCCGCGCACCGCGAGCTGGTCGAGGTTGGCGCGCACGCGCACCGCATATTTCTGCGACCCGAAGATCAGCACCTGGGCGACGCCCGGCAGGGTCGAGATGCGCGGCAGGATCGCCCGGTTGGAGAAGGCGTCGACGTCCGACAGCCGCACCTGCGACGATTTCAAAGCCAGGAACAGCACCGGGAAGTCGGCCGGATTGACCTTGCGGAAGCTGGGCGGCGTCGGCAGCTCGGCCGGCAACCGGCGCATCGCCGACGAGATCGCCGATTGCACGTCGAGCGCGGCACCGTCGATCGAGCGGTTGAGATCGAACTGCAGGACGATCGAGGTGTTGCCGAGCGACGACGTCGAGGTCATCGTCGTGACGCCGGCGATGGTCGAGAACTGCCGTTCGAGGATCGAGGCGACAGAGGCAGCCATCGTCTCCGGACTGGCGCCCGGCAACTGGGCCGTGACCTGGATGGTCGGGAAATCGACGCGCGGGACGGCAGCGACGGGAAGCTGCTTGTAGCCGAAGATGCCGGCGATGACGATCATGGCCATCAGCAGGATGGTCATCACCGGACGACGAATGCAGATCGCCGAAATCATGCCGGGCTCCTGCGGCTAGCCGCGAGGTTGCGGTGGCGGCGTGGGCCTTGGAGGCTGCGCCTGTGACGGGCCTGCCGGGGCGGGGGGCGGCGTCGCCGGGCGCACTCCGACGGCGGCGCCGTTGACCAGACGGAGATGTCCGTCGACGACGGCCTGCTCGCCGTCGGCGAGCCCCTTGCCGATTACCGATTCGCCGTTCTGCGTGCGCTTCACCACGACCTGCCGAAGCTCGGCCACGCCATCTTTGACCACGAAAAGATAGGGGCCCTGAGGTCCGAGCTGAATGGCCGGCGCCGGCACGGCGATGGCATCGGGCTCGACTCCGAGAACGATCTCGACCTTGACGAACTGGCCGGGCCATAGGCCTTCATTGGCGTTGTCGATGCGTGCCTTGGCGGTCACCGTGCCGGTGTTGGGGTCGACCGAGTTCTCGACGAAGGCGATGACGCCGGATTGCTTGCGATTGTCGTCGACGATGGCGTTGACCCTGACGTCGCCCTTGGCCATCGCCGCCCGAATGTCCGGCAGGAAAACCTGCGGCACGGCGAAGACCACATAGATCGGGTTGATCTGATTGATGGTGGCGAGGGCTGCGGTCGCCGTATTGTCGCCGACACGCACAACGGTTCCGGCCTTGCTCGAGATAGAGCCGATGCGGCCCGACACGGGCGCGCGGATCTCGGTGAAGGTGAGCGACGTCTGCACACTCGCCTTGGCCGCCTCGTCGGCTTCGAGCTGCGCTTCGGCCGCCTTCACGGCCGTGAACGCTGTATCGCGGGTGACAACGGTACCGGCATTCTTGGCCAACAGCTCCTCGAAGCGCTGCAGGTCGCGCCGTGCCTGCATCACCTGCGCCTGATCCTTGCGGATCTGCGCCTCGATCTGGCCGAGCTGGGCCTTCAGGGTCCGCGAATCGAGCTCGAACAGCAGGTCGCCTTCCTTGACCAGCGCGCCTTCCTCGACATGGACCTTCATGATCTGGCTGTCGAGGCGGGCCTTGATCTGGATCGAGGCGATCGCCTGCACCGTACCGACGGCCTCGATGACGATCGGCATCGCCTTCTTGTCGACCTTGGTCACGACCACGGGAACAGGTCCGCCGGGACTTGCTCGGCCGCGGCGTCCCTGGGGCTGAGCAGCCGCCGCGGGGCTGGCGCCGCCCTTCTCGGCTGCGCTGGCGGACGCACCGAGCCCGAGACGTTGCACGACTTCGTCGCGATAATAGTAGCCGGCCCCGCCGACCGCGATCACGAGCGCGCCAATGAAAGCCAGACGGACAATCCGCATCCCAGACTCTCCAGAACCCCTGCCCCAAAACCAACTATAGGCCGTGTCCGCCCGCCCGGACAGTCGTAAGCGACCCCCAATCCCCCTTTCCAAAGCAAAAAACCCGCCACAAAGGGCGGGTTTTCGTCACATTCGCTACAGGCGCCTCGGCTCAGCGGCTGTAGTACTCGACCACGAGCGACGGCTCCATCTGCACCGGATAAGGCACGTCGGACAGCTTGGGGCCGCGTACGTAGGTCCCCTTCATGTCCTTGTGGTCGACAGTCACGTACTCAGGCACGTCGCGCTCGGCCGTTTGCGTGGCTTCCAGCACCAGCGCCATCTCCTTGGCCTTGGCCGTCAATTCGATGACGTCGTTGTCCTTCACCAGGTAGGAGGCGATGTTGACGCGCCGCCCGTTCACTTTGACGTGACCATGGCTCACGAGCTGGCGGCTGGCGAACACGGTGATGGCGAACTTCATGCGGTAGACGACCGCGTCCAGCCGACGCTCCAGCAGCTCGACCAGATTCTCGCCTGTATCGCCCTTGCGGCGCACCGCCTCGATATAGTAGCGGCGCAACTGGCGCTCGGAGACCGAGCCGTAATAGCCCTTGAGGCGTTGCTTGGCCATCAACTGCAGCCGGTAGTCGGTCGGCTTCTGGCGGCCCTGACCGTGCTGGCCGGGACCATACTCGCGCTTGTTGATCGGGCTCTTCGGACGGCCCCACAGGTTGACCCTGAGGCGGCGGTCGATCTTGTACTTCGAATTCTCGCGCTTGCTCACGCGACAGCTCCATCGTTGTGCGTTGCCTTTGGCCACGCTGTTGTCCGGATAGGCCTTGGTCCGACGACGCGCCGTCTCGAGGGCGGGTCGGGGCGGGACGCGGCACCACAAAGGGCAGCGCGACCACGTTCTCCGGAAGAGCGCGGAAGATACTTTCGAAACCGGCCCTGTCAAGCAGCCATTCCCGCTGACGGATCAGGGGCTTAGACCTCGACCAGCACCACTTCGTGGCTGACGGCGGCCGATTTGCGGATCATGGCGGTGGCCGAGCAATACTTGTTCTCGGACAGACTGACCGCCCGTTCGATCAGCGCCCGGCTCAACTTGCGGCCACGGACGGTGTAGACGACCTTGACCGAGGTGAAGACCTTGGGCGGCTCGTCGGCCCGCTCCGCGACCAGCGACACCTCGACCCCTTCGATGTCCTGGCGCTGCTTCTTCAGCATCGCCACCACGTCGATGGCGGTGCAGCCGCCCATGCCCATCAGCACGACCTCCATCGGCCGCGAGGCGAGGTCGCGGCCGCCGACATCGGCCGCGCCATCCATGGTGAGGGTGTGGCCGCTGCCGCCTTCGGCGACGAACAGGGCGCCGTCGACCCAGGAGATCTTGGCGGTGGTGGACATGCTCACTCCTCGCTGTGCTTGCCTTTGCCGAGATACTTTATGACGCCGTGGAAGGTCCGCACTTCCTGCTCGGTCATCGTCGCCCGCTGCAGGAAGGCGCGCAGGTTCTGCACCATCGCCGGCTTGGCCGCCTTGTTGCGCAGGAAGCCCGACTGGTCGAGCGCGCGCTCCAGGTGATCGAACAGGTTTTGCATCTCGTCCTTGGTCGCCGGACGGAGCGCGTAGTCCGACATGCGCTCGGCCGGTGCCGCCTCCGCCGCCATCGCCCATTCGTAGGCCACCAGCAGAACCGCCTGGGCGATGTTGAGCGAGGAGAATTGCGGATTGAGCGGAATCGAGAGCGCGGTATCCGCATGCACCATGTCGTCGTTGGTGAGGCCGGTGCGTTCCGGCCCGAACAGGATGCCGACCGTCTCACCCTGCCCGATCCAATCGCGCATCTCGCCGGCGGCATGACGCGCCGTCACGATGCGCTGGCTGAGCTCGCGGTTGCGCGCACTGGTCCCGACCACGTGCTCCAGGTCGGCGACCGCCTCGGCGAGGCTATCGAACACCACCGTCTCGTCCAGCACGATGTCGGCACCCGACGCGGCGCGCTGCGCCTTGTCGTTGGGCCAGCCGTCGCGCGGCGCGACCAGGCGCAGGCGCGACAGCCCGCAATTCAGCATGGCGCGCGCCGCCATGCCGATATTCTCACCGAGTTGCGGGCGCACCAGGATGACGACCGGCGTGTCCGGGGTCGTGGCGCGCCCTTTGGAGGGACGTCCCATGGCGCGGCCCTATATCACGCCGTCTCAGGCGCTGTCGGCGACCGTTGCGCCCGGGCCGGGCGTGGCGCCCGCCGGGCAGGTGCCCAAAATGATCATGCCGAGCACCTCGTCCTTGGTCACCGCGCGCGTCGGCGCCGTGCCGACCAGCCGGCCGTTCTTCATCACCGCCACGCGATCGGCCAGATCGAACACGTCGTGGATGTCGTGGCTGATCAGGAAGATGCCGATGCCTTCCTTCTTGAGCTGGAGGATGAGATCGGCGACCTGCTGCGTCTCCTGCGGGCCGAGCGCCGCGGTCGGCTCGTCCATGATCAGCACGCGGGCGTTGAAGTGGATCGCCCGGGCAATGGCGACGGCCTGGCGCTGGCCGCCCGACAGCGCCCGAACCGGCTCCTTGAACTTGGCGAAGTGCGGATTGAGGCGCGCCATCACCGCGCGCGTCTCGACCTCCATGGCAACGTCGTCGAGCGTGCCCCAGGCCGTGCGCAGCTCGCGTCCGAGGAAGAGATTGGCCGCGGCATCGAGGTTCTCGGCCAGCGCCAGCGTCTGGTAGATCGTCTCGATGCCGTGACGCCTGGCGTCGCGCGGGCTGTGGATCGCCGCCGGCCGGCCATCGATGCGGATCTCGCCCGCATCGGCGCGGTAGGCGCCCGACAGTATCTTGATCAGCGTCGACTTGCCGGCGCCGTTGTGGCCCAGCAGGCCGACGACCTCCCCGCCGTGCAGGTCGAGCGACACGTCGTCGACCGCCTGCACGCCGCCGAAGCCGATACGCATACCGCGCAGCTCGACCAGCGGAGGGCGCACCTCGCTCATGCCGCGCTCCCCTTCAGGGCGCGCGCGCGATAGAGCCGGTCGAGCCACACCGCCACGACCAGAACCACGCCGACGACGATGTTCTGCAACGGCGTGTCGAGCCCCATCAGCACCATGCCCGACTGCAGGCTCTGCATGATCAGCGCGCCCAGCACCGCGCCGGCGACAGTGCCGAGGCCACCGCCCAGCGACGTGCCGCCGATCACGGTCGCGGCGATGACGTAGAGCTCGTCGAGCGTGCCCTGCGCATTGGTCGCCGCGTTGAGCCGCGCCGTCGAGATGGCCGCGGCAACGGCGCACAGCGTGCCCATCAGCACGAACACCAGGACGGTGACGCGCTTGGTGTCGACACCCGACAGCTCGGCCGCCTCGGGATTGCCGCCGAGCGCGAACACGTAACGGCCGAAGCGCGTGCGTTGGGCGAGGAAGGTGACGACGATTGCCACCGCCACGGCGATCAGCACCGGCACGGCGAGGCCGTGCGCGATCGACAGGCCCTCCGGTGGCACCGTAAGGCCGCGCGCGGCGGCGAGCCGCTCGGCGACGCGCGGCGGCAGGTTGTAGCCGTTGGCGACCAGCACGACGGCGAGCACGGCGATGCACGCGAGCCCGGCGACCGTCACTTCCGCCCACACCGGCCGCAGCGCGAAGCCGACCTTCCGGCGGCGCCGGCGCGCATGCAAGGTGCGCCAGACGATCGCGGCAAAGGCCAACGCCGCCGCCACCCACGTCCACGTCGCGCCGATCGACCCCTCGATGCCGCCGCCCATGCGTCGGAAGGCATCGTCCATCGGCGCCACGGTGCGGCCGGACGTGATCCACCAGGCCGAACCGCGCCACACCAGCAAGCCGCCCAGCGTGACGATGAAGGCCGGCACGCCGAGATAGGCAACGATTACGCCTTGCAGCAGACCGATCGCCGCGCCGACGGCCAGTCCGACCGCCAGTGCCGCGACCCAGATCAGCGGATGCTCGTAGCCGAGATAGCGCGGCAGGAATTCGGCCTGCGTCACCCCCATGATCATGCCGACGACGCCGAGAATGGAGCCGACGGACAGATCGATATGCCGGGCCACGATCACCAGCACCATGCCGACGGCCATCACGGCCACCGATGCGGTCTGCACCGAGAGATTCCACAAATTGCGCGGCGTCAGGAAGGCGCCGCCGGACATCAGATCGACGCCGACCCAGATCAGCGCCAGCGCGCCCGCCATGCCGACCAGCCGCGCGTCGATCTCGGTGGCGCGGAACAGGCTCGCGAGATTTCGAGGCGTTGGCGCGCCGCTCATTCTCCTCCCCAGTGAAGCTGGGGAGGTGTCGCCGTCTTCGGCGACGGAGGGGTCATGGATCTCGCCGGTCCCACGAAGCATGACCCCTCCGTCGCCGAAGACGCGACACTCCCCAGCTTCGCTGCTACGGAGTGGACACATCTCGACTCCTCCCCCGTCATACGGGGGAGGTGCCCCCAACAGGGGCGGAGGGGGAAAGCCACAGCCGAGATCCCTCCGATTCCGACGTCAGACCCGGAAGGATCTCGATTGCGGCCTTCCCCCTCCGGCCCTCTGGGCCACCTCCCCCGTATGACGGGGGAGGCGAGGAAGATGTATCCACTCCGTAGCAGCGAAGCTGGGGAGGAGAATGAAAGCTCATGCTCCCGGCCAAGTGCTCACTTGCAGGCCTGGACGGTGCCCGCCTTCACGCCGCGGCAGACCACGTCCTTCGGCACCCAGTTGGCCTGGATGACGACATCGAGATTGTCCTTGGTGATCGGCACCGGCGTCAGCAGGATCGAGGTCATCGGCACCTTGCGCGGACCGTCGGCCCAGCTCTTGGTCCCGGGCAGCCCCGCGACCTTGGCGCCCTTGGCGAGCGCCATCGCCTGCTCGCCCGCCGTCCGGCCGAGCAGGCGCGCATCCTTCCATACGCTCACCGTCTGGGTCCCCAGCGCGACGCGGTTCAGCGCTGCCTGGTCGCCGTCCTGGCCCGAGACCGGAACCGAGCCGGCCAGACCCTGCGCCGCCAGCGCCGCGATGGCGCCGCCCGCCGTGCCGTCGTTCGACGCCACCACCGCATCGACCTTGTTGGCGCTGGCGGTCAGGAACTGCTCCATGTTGCGCTGCGCGTTGGCCGGCAACCAGCCATCGGTGTAGGCCTCACCGACCTTCTTGACCTTGCCTGCCTTGATCGCATCGCCGAGGACCTCGATCTGGCCGGCATACAGGAAATCGGCATTGGGATCGGACGACGAGCCCTTGATGAAGACGTAGTTGCCTTCCGGCTTCACCTTGAACACCTCGCGGGCCTGGACCCGGCCGACCTCCTTGTTGTCGAAGGTGATGTAGAGCACGTCCTTCATCTCGATCAGGCGATCGTAGCCGATCACCGGGATGCCCTCGTTGAGGGCCTTCTCGATGGCCGGCCGGATGGCGTTGGCATCCTGCGCCAGCACGATCAGCGCCTTGGCGCCGCGCGCCAGCAGCCCCTCGATATCGGCAAGCTGCTTGGTGGCCGAGCTCTGCGCATCGGTAGAGATGTAGGTGCCGCCGGCCGCCGCGATCGCCGCCTTGATCGCCGCCTCGTCGGTCTTCCAGCGCTCTTCCTGGAAGTTCGACCAGCTCACGCCGACCACTTGCGCTTGTGCCGGTGCTCCGATCGCCGCGAGGCCTGCCAAGACGACAGCGCCGACCAGCGCCGCAAGAGACGTGCGAGCCATGTTTCCTCCTCCAGTCGAATTGAGTGCCCTCTTGACGAGGTTGTATCGAACTATGATGGGCGTCCCTCGGAATGGTCAAGCCGATGGAGGCACGCGCACGGTCGACGGGCACGCTTCGTCGGAAGCGCGTCGGCCCCGGCGATAGGCAAAGCTACCTTGCCATCACCTGCTTGCGCATGAAGAAGAGCAGGGGGATCACCAGCAGCGTACACAACGTCATCGCTCGGAAGTCGTTCAGGTAACCGACCATCGCCGCCTGGCGGTTGATCTCGGCGTCCCATACCGCGAGCATCTGCGAGTTGGCGCCTGGCATCACGCGGCCGAACGGCCAGCCGGCGCTGTAGGGCGTGAGCTGGCCGACCAGCTCGGCGCGGTTCTCCTGGGTGTTGCGGGCGAGCAGCGAGACCAGAACGGCGATGCCGACCGAGGCGCCGAGGTTGCGCATCAACGCATTGATCGCCGCCCCCTCGGTGCGCAGCCGTGCCGGCAAGGTGGAGAAGGTGAGTGTCGACAGCGGCGGAAAGACCAGCCCCAGCGCAAAGCCCAGCAGGACGCCGTTCCAGATGATCTGGCTCTCGCTGACCTCGAGCGTGAAGGTCGTCATCTCCCACAGCGAGACAGCGCACATGCCAAAGCCCAGGGCGATCAGGATACGCGCGTCGTAGCGACCGATCAGGCGCGACACCAGCATCATCGAGACCATCATGCCGGCACCGCGCGGCGCCAGCACGATGCCGGTGGTGAACACCGGATACCCTTTGAGTTGCTGCAGGAACGGCGGCATCAGCGTTGCCGTCACGATCAGCACCAGGCCCGTGATGGCGGTCAGGATCAGGCCGACCGTGAGATTGCGATCGCGGAACAGATCGCGCGACAGGAACGGGTGATGGTCGGTCAGCATGTGGATGAGGAACATAGTGAACGCCACGCCGGCGACCAGGGCCTCGCCGATGATCTCGATCGAGTCGAACCAGTCGAGCTGCTGGCCGCGATCGAGCATGAGCTGGAAGCTGCCGATGGCGATCGCCAGGAAAGCGAAGCCCAAGAGGTCGAACGGCCGCCGCCGGTCGTGCGCGGTGTCGCGCACCAGCACCAGAATGCCGAAGGCACACAACAGTCCCACCGGAAGGTTGACGTAGAACACCCAGCGCCAAGTGAACTCGTCAGTAAGCCAGCCGCCGAGCGAGGGACCGACGATCGGGCCGATCATGGTGCCGACGCCCCACATCGCCATCGCCTTGCCCTGCTCCTCGCGCGGATAGGTGTCCATCATGATGGCCTGCGAGACCGGCACCAGAGCGGCACCGAAGCCGCCCTGCAAGGCGCGGAACAGCACGAGCTGGTCGAGCGTCTGAGCTGCACCGCACAGCATCGACACGATGGTGAAGCCGACGACGCAGGTCGAGAGGGTGGTACGCAGGCCGAAGCGGGTGGCGCAGAAGCCGGCGAACGGCGTCAAGATGGCCGACGCCACGATGTACGAGGTGACCACCCACGAGACCTGCTCCTGGGTGGCCGACAAGGAACCCTGGATCGACGGCAGCGCCACGTTGGCGATCGTGCCGTCGAGCGCGTGCATGATGGTGGCCATCATGACCACCAGCGTGATCAGGCCGCGCCGGCGCTTGACCGCGGCATCGTCCGTCATGGCTTGGCGCTGGCCGAGGCGCTCGACAGGCCGAAGGTCTTGGCGAGCCCCGCCATCAGGCTGGCGAACGAACGGCTGTGACCGGTGTCGATCTCGACCGTCGTGCTCATGCCGACGCGCAGCGGCGGGTCGCCCTCGCGGCAGGTCACCGAGACGCGCACCGGAATGCGCTGCACGACCTTGACCCAGTTGCCCGATGCGTTCTGCGGCGGCAGCACGGCGAATTCCGCGCCGGTCGCCTGGGCGATGCTCGAGACGACGCCAGTGCACTCGGCGTCGGGATAGGTGTCGACTCTGACCACCGCTGTCTGGCCCGGCCGTACCAGAGTGAGCTCGGTTTCCTTGAAGTTGGCCTCGACCCATAGATCGGTGTCGGCCACCACCACCATCACCGGCACGCCGGCGGTGGCGTAACTGCCCGGCACCGGCCGCTTGGCGACGATTCCGTCGAGCGGCGATTCTATGGTCGTCCGGCGAAGTTGAAGCAACGCCTCCTCGCGTGCCGCCATCATCTGCCTGACCCGCGGATGATCGTCGGTGCGGACCTTGGGATCGCCGGCCAGCGCCGCCTCGATCCGCTGCAAATCTTCCTGCGCTGCGGAAATCCGCTGACGCGCCACCTCCAGGCCCATGCGCGTCTCTTCGAGCTTCTGGGTCGACGCGATCTTCTTCTCGGCGAGGTCGGACTGACGGTCGAACTCGGCCTGGGCATAGGTCATCTGGCTGAGCGCCGCCTTGATTTCCTCGCGCTTGGTGCGCCATTGCGCACGCAGGCCGCGAATGTCGGCGCGCGTCGTCTCGATCTCGGCCTCGATCCTGGCCAGGGCGTGGCGATAGGACTGATCGTCGAGCTTGAACAGGAGCTGGCCGCGCGACACGCGCTGGTTTTCCTGCACCGGCACCTCGACGATGATGCCGCTGAGTTCCGTGGCGATCTGCGCCCGGTCGCCCTTCACATAGGCGTTATCGGTGCTGACGTAGCGGCCCGAGGCGAGCCATACCAGCGCCGTCGCCACGATCACGAGCAGCGGCAAAGACCACATGACGAGGCGCGCCAGGGCGCGTCCACCCAGCCGCGACCGCCGCGGCACCGCTGGAACTGGCGGCGCCATGGCAGGTCCCTGCGTCGGGACGCGGGCGTCCAGCTGCTCTCCGTCTCTCACCTATATATGGTCTGCCGCGCGCCTCGGCCGGTCAACCGGCGGGTGCGACATGGCTGCTAGGTCGGCCGCGCGGGCTTGCTCATGTGGATCGTGGGCCTCCCGCCCGTTCGTAAATCGAGAACGGCCGGGGCTGCCCGCGGTCCTCGCGGGCGGCCCCGCAATGAGGCCTAGGCTGGTCGCGCCGGCGTGGCGCCATCGCGGAACAGCTTGTAGGTGATGGCGTCGTAGAGCGCGTTGTACGAGGCGTCGACGATGTTGGGCGACACGCCGATGGTCGACCAGCGGCTCTTGGTGTCGGCGCTTTCGATCATGACGCGGGTGGTGGCGGCCGTGCCGCCGGCCGAATCGAGAATGCGGACCTTGAAGTCGACCAGGCGCATGTCCTCGAGCTCGGGATAGACCGGGATAAGCGCCTTTCGCAGTGCAGCATCGAGCGCATTGACCGGGCCATTGCCCTCCCCGACCTCCATCGCCCGCCGACCGGCGACGTCGAGCTTCACCGTCGCCTCGGAGAGCGCGATCAGTTGGCCACGGGCATTGACCCGTCGCTCGGCCAGCACGCGAAAGCTTTGCAGGGCGAAGTAGTCCGGCACGGTATGCAGCTCGTGCCGCGCCAGCAGCTCGAACGAGGCGTCGGCGCCGTCGTAGGCATAGCCTTCAGACTCGCGCTCCTTGACGATCTCGAGCAGCCGCGCGACGCCCGGATCCTTGGGATCGACCTCGAGGCCGATCTGACGGAAGCGCGCCATGATGTTGGAGCGGCCAGCCTGGTCGCTGACCACAATGATGCGTTGGTTGCCGACCACTTCCGGATCGACATGCTCGTAGGTCCGCGGATCCTTCTCGACCGCCGACACATGCAGCCCGCCTTTGTGGGCGAAGGCGCGGGTGCCGACATAGGCGGCGCTGCGGTTGGGCACGACGTTCAGCCGATCGTCGAGCAGGCGCGACAGGTGGGTGAGCCGCTGCATGGCGTTGGGCGCGAGGCCCGTGTCGAAGCCCATCTTGAGCACGAGGTTGGGAATCAAGGCGATCATGTTGGCGTTGCCGCAGCGCTCGCCCAGGCCGTTGATGGTGCCCTGGACCTGGCGCGCGCCGGCGCGCACGGCGGCCAAGGTGTTGGCGACGGCATTCTCGGTATCGTTGTGAGTGTGGATGCCGATGCGGTTGCCGGGGATCTTCTTCGTCACCTCGCCGACGATGCGCTCGACTTCGTGCGGCAGCGTGCCGCCGTTGGTGTCGCACAGCACCAGCCAGCGTGCGCCGGCCCTCTCCGCCGCGGCGAGGCAAGCCATGGCGTAATCCGGGTTGGCCTTGTAGCCGTCGAAGAAATGCTCGGCGTCGAACATCACCTCGTCCATGCGACCCTTGGCGTGGCTGAGCGAGTCCTCGATCATCTCGAGGTACTCGGCGCGATCGACCTCGAGCGCCACGTCGACGTGGAAGTCCCAGGTCTTGCCGACCATGCAGACGTTGCGCGCCTTGGTTTGCAGAATGCTGGCCAACCCCGGATCGTTGGCGGCGCTGCGACCGGCGCGACGCGTCATGCCGAAAGCCACGAACTTGGCATTCACGAAGGCCGGCGGATCGGCGAAGAAGCGATCGTCGGTCGGGTTGGCGCCCGGCCAGCCGCCCTCGATGTAGTCGATGCCCAGCAGGTCGAGTTCGCGCGCGATCGCGACCTTGTCGGCCACGGTGAAATCCACGCCCTGGGTCTGGGCGCCGTCTCGCAGGGTGGTGTCGAAAAGATAGATGCGGTTGGACTGGCTCATGCGGGCCGCATCATAGTGATCCAAGAGACCGGGAGATACCGCTGATGACCACGTCCACCACCATCGTCGAGCTGCGATCGACGCTCCTCCAAGTGCCGTGGCGCGGCGCGCCACCGGCCGCCGGCATCCTCTCGGCGCCGTTTCGCGACCTTTACGTCCTGGAGATCGAGACCCAGGGCGGCCTGATCGGCATGAGCTACCTGATGCCGTTGCGCGGCGGCCTCGACACGCTCGATGCCTGCATGAAGGAGCTGATCGCCCCGCACGTCATCGGCCGCGACGCCACCGATATCGAGGCGATCTGGCAGGTGCTCTACCGCAGCAATTTCTGGCTGGGCCGCATGGGCGTCACGGTATTCGCCCAGAGCGCCGTCGACATGGCGCTGTGGGATATCGTCGGCAAGCGCGCCGGCCTGCCGCTGTTCCGCCTGTGGGGGGCGGCGCGCACGGCGGTGCCGGCCTATGGGTCGGGTTGCTTCCGCGGGCTCGGCCGCGACGGCATGATCGCGCGGGCCAAGGAGTTCACCGCCCAGGGGCTGAAGGCGATCAAGATGCAGGTCGCCCACATCAGGCCATGGCGCGAGGACGTTCAGAATGTGCGCGCCATGCGCGAACAGATGGGTGACGCCATCGAGATCATGATCGACGTCAATATGGGCTGGGATGCCGATACCGCCATCCAGGCCGGCCATCGCATCGACGAGCTCGATCCCTACTGGCTGGAGGAGCCGGTGATCGCCGAGGACTTTTCCGGTTATCGCCGCATCGCCGCCGCGCTCAAGACCCGCATCGTGGGCGGCGAGAGCCACTTTACGCGCAACGATCTGCGGCCGTTCTTCGAGACTCCGTGCGTGCCTATCCTGCAGCCCGACCCGATGCGCGGCGGCTTCACCGAGCTGCGCAAGATCGCCGCCGCGGCAGAGCCTTGGGGCATCCGCATCGCCCCGCATCTGTTCCACGAGACGATGGTCCATCTGCTGGCGTCGATCCCCAACGCCAACTACCTCGAGTACATGGATTGGAACGACGACCTGTGGATCGAGCCGGTGCTGCCGGCCAAGGACGGCACCATGAGCCCGCCGGAGCGGCCCGGCCACGGGCTCGCCTTCCGGCCGGAGATCCTGAAGGACTTCCGCAAGGGCGGCCAGCGCTTTACCGCCTGACCCCTGCCGCATGACACCGGACGAGCTTCGCGCGCTGGCGGAGGCAGGCCGGACGTTCACCGACCTGGAGTTCCTGCCAGAAATCTCGCTCGACGATCTCGACCTCGCGGAAGGCCGCTTCGAGCGTTGCCGGTTCGCGCTGCCCATCGTGCGCGGCACGAACTTCTCGGAGTCGACATTCGAGGACTGCCGCTTCGAGCCGACGCGCTTCGCCAATTGCTCGTTCGCCAAGGCAACGCTCGGCGGCTGCACCCTGTTCGATGTCGACAAGAAGACGGGTTCGGTATTCGCCTTCTGCGACATGCACGCCCTTGTCGTCGAGAAGTGCAATCTCGCGACCTGCTCGTTTGGCCGCTGCGATCTCCACGACCTCGGCGCGGTCGACAGCAGCTTCCGCGGCGCCCGCTTCGTGCGCACATCCTTCACCAAGGCGCTGTCGCGGCGCTCGTCCCTGAGCAAGGCCTCGTTCGAGCGCTGCAACCTCGCCTTCGCCGATCTGTCGGGGCTGCATCTGCAGAACGCCACGTTTCGCTCGTGCCGGCTGTCGGAGGCGTCGTTCATCGACACCGACTTGAGTGACGCCAAGTTGCTGGAATGCGCCCTCGACCGCATCGAATGGGACAAAGCCGAGCTCGCGAACGCCGATCTCAGCGGCTCGCAACTTTCTGGTCTCAACTTGGCAGTGCTGGCCGACTATGCCGGTCTCGCGATCAGCGAGAGCGAGCAGACTGCCCTGCTCGAGCAGCTCGGCATCCGGGTCGTGTCATAGGCGCGAGGCCGAGTCCGGCTGCCAAAAATCACTTGCAGACATTGCGCAGCGCCCGCCATTCGGCATCGGTGAAGGCCGGCCGACCGACCGCCGGACGCTTGGTGGCGGCAATACGTTCCTTGGTCGGCGGGTGGCTCGACCAGATGCCCGCCGCGGCGGCCATGTCGGTCGACTCCTTCTCCATGATCTGCTCGAAGAAGCTGGCGATGCCGTCGGCACGGATCTGGAGCTTCTCGAGCAGGGCGACTCCTGTCGCATCGGCATCGCGCTCGAAAGCACGCCCGTTGCGCAACGCCAGCAACAGGCTGCCGCCGGTCCCCAGGGCCCCGACCACGTCGGAAACGCCACCACTCGCCAGCTTCAGCATGAGGTCGATGCCGAACTGACGGACCAGACCTTTGGTCGGATGGTAGTGCACGGCGTGGCCGATCTCGTGGGCCAGCACGCCCGCCACCTGGGAGCCGTCCTTGGCCTGATCGATCAGGTCGGAAAAGAACACCAGGATGCCGCCGGGCAAGGTGAAGGCATTGACCGGCCCGCCGGCGACGACGTGCACCGTGATCGGATGCTCGTAGCCCGCCGCCTTGGCGAGCCGGTTGGCGAGACCGTTGATCGCCGCCAGCCCCGCCTTGCCGTGGCATTCCTCCTTGTCGGCCGTGATCTCGTCGTACACGCTTTCGCCGAGCTTGGCCTGCAGGCTATTGGGCAACAGCGGCGCGGCGTACTCGCTGCCGTAGTCGACCGCGAACCAGAACGCGGCGAGCAGCACCGCCATCGAGGCAGCGAACATTGCGACCCGCCCGCCGGCCGGCGCCGGCGGAGTCACCAGCTTGGCGAGGGTAGGAATGAGCTGCACGAGCTGGCGGCGCAATTCCATGTCGTCGGTGACGAGACGCGCATCGCTGCCTTTGCAGGCGACCGCCGGCGCCCCTTCGTGCTCGACGTCGCCCAGCACGAACACATCGGCGATCGGCCAGCGCGCCAGGACGAACGTGTCGGCGCGCCGGAAGATCACCAGCTCGGTGCCGGTGGTGCGGACGTCGGCGCCGTGCACCTGGGCGGTGACGCCGTCATAAAAGCGGGCGCGGGAGGCTGGATCGGGCGCGGCCATCGTCACACGCCGGTCACGTCGAACAAGTCGAGCAGGCCCTCGCCGTAGCCTGGACCGCGCGCGGCCGGCTGGGCGATGGCGGCACCATCGGGGGCGCCGTAGATCCACAGCTCCCTGGCGACCAGGCGCAGGGTGCGATGCATGACCCACGGCCAGCCGAGCCCCAGGGTCACCAGAACGATCAGATAGTTGAGGACCATGAAGCCCCACATCTGGCGGGTCGAGATCGCGGTGGCGAACAGGACGTTGCCGGCGCGGCTGCGCGACACCAGGTAGCGGAACAGGTAGGCCTGCCACCAGCAGCGCAGCGGCAGGATCAACAGGCTGAACAGGATGTAGGCGCCGAACGCGACGGCGATCACGATCACGATGGTGCGCGCATCGGGATGGGCCAGCACGTCGCCGATCTCGTCGGTCGAGATGCCGAGCTCGCTCACCGTGCCGCCGATGGCGATGAACACGATGGCCAGGGCTACCCCCCAGGCCAGGATGTTGAGAAAATAGTAGCCGATAAAGCGGCCATAGATGTCGCCGGCACTGCCGGCGAAGACGAACGGCAAGGTGCCGAAGCGCACGTTGGCGATGCGCGGCCGGGCAAGGTTGACCGACACGACCGGCGTCATGAGCTGGCCGGTGAAGGCGTTGATCACCGTGAGGAACGTCGCCGAAGCGCCGTAGCGCAAGGCCGAGCCGACCAGCCAGCAGCGGATGCCGCGCCAGCGCGTGCGCGAGAGGCGATAGCGCAATCCGGTATATTGGCCGACAAAGGAAAGCGGGAAGCCGATCAGCGCCACCGACAGGGAGAAGATGTCGAACACGCCGAACGAGGCGACCGGCTTTTCGTGGAATACGTGGATCCAGACCAGCCACATCAGTCCGCCCCAGGCGGCGATCAGCAGCAGCGCCAGAAGGAAGCCGATCAGCAGCTCGCGGCCACGGCCGCGGTACTCGAAGCGGTCGCCCAGGATGGCGAAATGGCTCCACAGATAGCGGCGCAGCCGCGTGCGGCCCCAGAAGCGCGACCACCCGAGCGTCAGCAGCATCAGAACGATGTGGCGCAGGTAGATGGCGTAAAGCTCGCTCAGCCGGCCGTCGTAGACGGGACGGCTGGGTGTCAGGTCGGGCGTCGCCGGCACGGGCGCTGCGGCCGCGGCGACCGGCTGCTGCTGCCAGGGAGGAGAAGGATGGGTCACGGCAGGGGAATTCTACCCATTTGCATCGCAAAATAAATAATGCTGCAATGCAGCATCGCTTGATGTAGGGAAGTTTACGCAACCGCTCCCATACCCGCCACCATGACCGCCCAGCCTTCCCCCAAGCCGCAGCGCGACCGCCCCTGGCTCATCCGCACTTATGCCGGGCATTCGACAGCCGCCAAGTCCAACGAGCTTTATCGCACCAACCTGGCACGCGGTCAGACCGGCCTGTCGGTCGCTTTCGATCTGCCGACCCAGACCGGCTACGATTCCGACCATCCGCTGGCCAAGGGCGAGGTCGGCAAGGTCGGCGTGCCGATCAGCCATCTCGGCGACATGCGCACCCTGTTCGACGGCATTCCGCTCGACCGCATGAACACCTCGATGACGATCAACGCGCCGGCGGCGTGGCTGCTGGCGCTCTACATTGCCACCGCCGAGGCGCAGGGCGTCGAGCGCGCCAAGCTGCAGGGCACGACGCAGAACGACATCATCAAGGAGTACCTTTCGCGCGGGACCTATATCTTCCCGCCCGAGCCGTCGCTCAGGCTGACCGCCGACACGATCGGCTTCACCTATCGCGAGGTTCCCAAGTGGAACCCAATGAACGTCTGCAGCTATCACCTGCAGGAGGCCGGTGCGACGCCGGTGCAGGAGCTCGCCTTCGCGCTCGCCAATGCCATCGCCGTGCTCGACGCGGTGCGCGCGCGCGGCCAGGTGCCCGAGGCGGATTTCCCGCAGGTCGTGGGCCGCATCTCCTTCTTCGTCAATGCCGGCATCCGCTTCGTCACCGAGATGTGCAAGATGCGGGCGTTCGCCGAGCTGTGGGACGAGGTGACGCGCACGCGCTACGGCGTGGCCGACGCCAAGCAGCGGCTGTTCCGCTACGGCGTGCAGGTGAACTCGCTCGGGCTCACCGAGCAGCAGCCCGAGAACAACGTCTACCGCATCCTGCTCGAGATGCTGGCCGTGGTGATGAGCAAGAACGCCCGCGCCCGCTCGGTGCAGTTGCCGGCCTGGAACGAGGCGCTCGGCCTGCCGCGGCCATGGGACCAGCAATGGTCGCTCAGGCTGCAGCAGATCGTGGCGTTCGAGACCGACCTCCTGGAGTACGGTGACATCTTCGACGGCAGCAGCGAAGTCGCGCGCAAGGTCGAGGAGCTCAAGGCCGAGGCGACCGCCGAGATGGCGCGCATCGCCGACATAGGCGGCGCGGTCGAGGCGATCGAATCGGCCTACATGAAGCAGCGCCTGGTCGAGTCCAACCTGCGCCGGCTCGCCGCCATCGAGGCCGGCGAGCAGACCGTGGTCGGCGTCAACGCCTATACCGAGGCCGAGCCCTCGCCGCTGTCGGCGAGCGGCGAGGGCGCGATCCTGACGGTCGACGCCTCGGTCGAACGCGACCAGATCGAGAAGCTGAAGGCGTGGCGCAGTGCACGCGACGGCGCTGCCGTCGCCGCGGCGCTGGCCGCGCTCGCCGCCGCCGCGCGCGAGGACCGCAACGTCATGCCGGCCTCGATCGCCTGCGCGCGGGCCGGCATCACCACCGGCGAATGGACCAATGCCTTGCGCGCGGTGTTCGGCGAATATCGCGCACCGACCGGCGTCGCCCGCGCCGCCGGCGTGAGCGACGGCCGCCTCGACATCGTGCGACGCGAGGTCGACGCAGTGTCGCGCAGGATCGGCCGGCGCATCAAGATGCTGGTCGGCAAGCCCGGGCTCGACGGACACTCCAACGGCGCCGAGCAGATCGCCGTGCGCGCCCGCGACTGCGGCTTCGAGGTCGTCTACGAGGGCATCCGGCTCACGCCCGAGCGCATCGTCAACGCCGCCCTCGAGGAAAGCGTCCACGTCGTCGGCCTGTCGATCCTGTCGGGCGGCCACGTCTCGCTGGTCGGCGAGGTGCTGGCCGGCATGCGCGGCGCGGGCATCGGCGACGTGCCGGTCGTGGTCGGCGGCATCATTCCGCCGGCCGACGCCGAGGCGCTCGTCGCGGCCGGCGTCACGCGCGTCTATACGCCCAAGGATTTCGACCTGACGCAGATCATGCGCGATATCGTGACAGTGGTCGACGGTGCCTGGAAAGAAGCGGCGTGACAGTCCGGGCCACGCGGCCCTCAACCCGCGTCACGCCGACGGAGCCGTCCTGAAACTCGCCGTCGCGTGCATGGTGGGCTCGATGACGGCGTGGCAGAACAACCATGTCTCGGCGTGAGCGACGGTGCCATCGCGTCGGATCACCCGCGACAGCGAGATCACGTCGGCATCCTGTGCCGCCCGCAGCACCGTAACCGTGAGATGCGACAGGTCGAGCTCGAGTCCCGCTGCGGCGCGCAGCGACGTATCGACCAGCGACAGCAGGGCAGCGCTCGTCCATCGTTCCCCCGGCGCGAGCGAAAAGCGCAGGCGAACATCCTGGCCGTCGCACTCCTCGACGAACACGTCGTGACGCTCCGACGCAGGGAGAAGATCATCGAGCCTCTTTTGCAGCGCTTCTTCGGTCATCGCGGCGACTGTCGCAGAGCGCTTGCGCGGAGTCATCCGGCGGGATGACAGACGCCGCATCGCCGGGCTATCTGCAGCGGCAATGTCCTTCCTCGATCATATCGACCGCTGCAACAACGCCCGCCTCGCCGAATTCGAGCCGTGGTTCATCGGCGAGGACCGTGCGGGCTACATCCATCGCGACTTCGCGCCCGAGCTGGCCAAGCGACCGGACCTGTTCGGTCATCGCGAGGCAGCGTGGCATCTCGAACCTGCCCTCGATACGCCAGCCAGGCGAACGGCGGCGCTGCGCGCCTTTCTCCTCGACCTGCGCGAGCGCGGCTATTTCGCCGGCTTGTGGCGCGAGGAGCCTTATCCCGTCACCTGGCAGTGGGGATGCCCGCCGCTGATGGAGATCGAGCGCGCGGCGGCGCCGTGGTTCGGCGTCCGTGCCTTCGGCCCGCACATGACCGGCTATGTCCGGCGACGCGACGGCCTGCATATCTGGGTGCCGCGGCGCTCCTACGCCAAGCCGACCTTCCCTGGCCAGCTCGACAACACGGTGGCCGGTGGACAGCCGGCCGGCATCGGCCTGCGCGACAATCTGATCAAGGAATGCGCGGAAGAGGCGTCGATCCCGCGCCCTCTCGCCGAGCAGGCGCGCGCCGTGGGCTACATAAGCTATTGGAACCAGTCGGGCGCGCAGCTCAAGCCCGACATCATGGTGTGCTTCGACCTCGAGCTGCCGGAGGATTTCACGCCGCACGCGAACGATGGCGAGGTCCATTCCTTCGAATTGTGGCCGGTGCAACGAGTGTTCGAGACCGTCCGCGACACGCTCGACTTCAAGTACAACTGCAATCTCGTGCTGATCGACTTCTTCGTCCGGCACGGTCTGTTCGCCGCCGACGATCCCGACTTCGTCCGCATCGTGGGCGCCTTGAAGGCAGCTCCTCCACTCGAATCGTAGGACATCGCACGGCGTGTGGAGGTGTCTTTCCGGTACCTCCGCCTGCACTCGCGACAGAAGAATCGCGATCGGTTCATAGTCGTCTTTGCGCACCCGCCGATGTAACATGCCCGCAACGGACTCGGCCGGGCGAATGGCGCATCGCTTGGGATATGTCGCCGGCTCGACTGACTGCGATGAGACGGCCTCCCCCTATGCCTCGACGTGCATGCTCTGTTGTCTTGTCGATCGGCCTGCTCGGCTTGGCGATCGGACCCGTGGCTTCGCAAAGCGGCCATCATGGCCACGGCCATGCCGAGAACCACGACTGGTACCAACAGCTCAAGCAACCCGGCACCGGCTACTCGTGCTGCAAAGGCACAGTCGACGGCATCGAAGGCGATTGCCGCCCGACCCGGGCCTACCAGACCGACGATGGCACGTGGCGCGCTCTGATCAACGGCCGCTGGGTGCCCGTGCCGCCCAGGGCGGTGCTCCAGCAGCTCGCGCCCGATGGCAGGAGCCACATCTGCGCCAGCCGCAGCGGCATGATCTACTGCTTCCTCGGCGGCTCCCCGAAGTCGTAGGGCAACCTCTCGGGCTTCTCCCCCGCATCGGGGGAGGAAACCGAGAGCGTGGCTGCACCCACTCAGCTCGGCGGCGGGATGTTCGAATCCTTGATCACCTTGCGCCATTTCACGATCTCGCTGGCGAGCATCGCGGAATAGGCCTGCGGCGCACCGCCGACCGGGACGAAGCCCAGATCGATGAGCCGGCGCCGGATCGACGAATCGGACAGGGCCTCGTTGAAGGCGGTATTGAGCCGGATCACCACGGAGGCCGGCGTTCCGCCCGGCACGGAAATGCCGAACGGCACCGTTCCCTCCATGCCGGGCAAGCCCGCCTCGCCCACCGTCGGCACGTCGGGAAGCAGCTCCGAACGCGATGTCATCGCGACCGCCAGCCCGCGCAACTGGCCCGCCTTGATCGCCGTTGCCGTCGGCACCAGCACGTCGGCGAACAGCGGCACGTGACCGGCGACGACATCGCGCAGCGCCTCGGCGCTGCCCTTGTAGCCGACATGCTCCATCGGCATGCCGGTGCGCGCCTTGACGTACTCGCCCCACAGGTGCGTGAGGCTGCCGATACCGGCCGAGGCATAGCTGACAGTGCGGCCGGGCTGCTTCGACCAGGCGAGAAGCTCGGCGACGGACTTGAAAGGCGCATTGTTGCTAGCCGCCAGCAGCATCGGGAGATCGACGAAACCGACGACGGGCACGAGATCCTTGTCGATGTCGTAGGGCACGCTGACGCCAAAGGCCGCATTGGCGATCAGGGCGGCCGGGGTGAGCAGGAAGGTGTGGCCGTCCGGCCGGGCCTTGGTGACGATCTCCGTGCCGATGATGGTGCCGCCGCCCGGCTTGTTCTCGACGACCACCGGTTGGCCGAGCACGGCCGCCAGCTTCTCGGCGACGATACGGGCCGAGGTGTCGGTCGAGCCGCCCGGCGCGTAGGGCACGACGAAGCGCAACGGACGCTCGGGAAAAGTTTGGGCCCTGCCCGCACGCGGAAGGAAAGCGAGCGCCGCAGCGCCCACAAGATGCCGGCGTTTCATTCCTGCTCCCTGGCTTTTGCCCAAGCTGCCACGCCGTGCGAAGCTCGGCCAACGGAAAGCGGGGGCAGGTTTGACACGGGACGGTCAGGGCTTGGAGGTGAGCAACGCCAGCGGCGAGGCAATCGCCGCCCTCGACTTCCTGACCAACGAATGGCTGGCTTTCGGCAACCGCCTGGGCGAGTTCATCGCCGCCGCCGACCGCGAGGAACGCTGCGCGCTGCTGCCGCTGATGGCGGCCAATCTCGCCCTGTCGATGCATTCCGACGAAGGCCATCGCACCGCGGGGCAGCACCTGGCCCGGGCCAAGGCGCTAGCCCGCGACGGCGCCGACGCCAACGACCGCGAGCGCGCCTGGCTCACAGCGACCGCGGCCTGGCACGATGGTGACAACGACCGCTGCCTGCAGGCCCTCGATCACCTCACGACACACTGGCCGCGCGATCTGCTGGCCGGCAAGCTCGGCCAGCTCCACGCCTTCAACCGCGGCGACTCGCAGACCCTGCTGCGCGTCGGCGAGCGGCTGCTCGAGGCCAGCCGCGACAATCGCTTCGTCTATGCCATGTACGCCTTTGGCCTGGTCGAGAACCATCGCCTCGACGAAGCCGAAACCATGGCCCGGCACGCCCTCGGCCTCGGTCGCGACGATCCGTGGGCACATCATGCTATCGCCCATTGTTGCGAGGCGCGCGGACGCCTGGTCGAAGGCGAGGCCTTCCTGACCGAGATGTCGGACACCTGGGAGCGCTGCAATTCCTTCATGTACACCCACAATTGGTGGCATCTCGCGCTCTTCCTGATCGATCTCGGCCGCACCGACGAGGCACTGGCGCTGTACGACACGCGCGTCTGGGGCGTGTGGAAGGAATTCTGCGAGGACCAGATCAATGCCGTTTCATTGCTGGCCCGGCTCGAGCTGCGCGGTCTCGATGTCGGCCCGCGCTGGACCGACCTTGCCCAATACTTGAAGCCGCGCTTGCACGAGCACTACTCGCCCTTCCTCGACCTGCAGTATCTTTACGGCTTGGCGCGCGCCGGCGAGCGCAGCGCCGTCACCGAAATGCTGGCGAGCCTCGAGGAGCGCGCCGAGAGGGCAAAGCCCTTCGAGCGCGAGGCATGGAACGACTGCGCGGTGCAAATGGCGCACGGGCTGGCCGCCCATGCCGTCGGCGATCATGCCGGAGCCGCTTCCCTGATCGGGCGCGCGATGCCGCATCTTCAGTCGATCGGCGGCAGCATCGCCCAGCGCGCGCTGTTCGGCGCCATCCACCTCGACGCGTTGATGCGCTCGGGCTGGAACGATGCCGCCATCGCCATCCTCCAGGCCGACGAACGCGCGCGGCCGACCGTGCCCTGGATCAAGCGCTCGCTAGGCGACCTCTATCGCCGGGTCGGCCGTACCGAGCGGGCGATGTTCGCCGATTTCGAGGCCGATCAGCTTGCGCGCACGTACAGTACAGGAGCCCGCGATGTCCGATGATCTCACCCAACTGACCGCCGCCCGGCTCTCCGCGCTCTATCGCAAGGGCAAGGCCTCGCCCGTCGAGACCTTGAAAGCGGTGCTGAAGCGGACCGAGCGGCTCAATCCCGTGATCAACGCCTTTCGCCACATCGACGACGATGCGGCGTCGAAGGCGGCCCGAGCCTCCGAACGGCGCTGGAAGAAGGGCGAGCCGTTGTCGCCGATCGACGGTGTGCCGGTATCGATCAAGGAGCTGGTGCGGGTAAATGGCTGGGCCGCCAGCATGGGCAGCAAGCTCACCGACAAGACTCCGGTCGAGGAGGATGCACCGGCGGTCGCACGCCTGCGCGAGGCGGGCGCCATCGTATTCGCCCAGAGCACCAGCTCGGAGTACGGCCACAAGGGCATCACCGACTCGCCGCTGAACGGCATCACGCGCAATCCGTGGAACATCGAGCGCACACCGGGCGGCTCGTCGGGCGGCGCCGGAGCCGCCGTCGCGGCTGGCCTGGGACCGATCGCCATCGGCACCGACGGCGGCGGCTCGGTGCGCATTCCCGCAAGCTTCAACGGCCTGGTTGGGCTCAAGGCCACGTTCGGCCGTGTGCCGGCCTGGCCGCCATCGATGACCGGCGATCTCTCCAACACCGGGCCGATGTGCCGCACCGCGCTCGACTGCGCGCTGATGATGAACGCGATCTCGCGGCCCGACATGCGCGATGCCTACGGCCTGCCGGCCGACGACATCAACTACGCCAAGAAGCTCGACGGCGACCTGAAGAAGCTCAAGGTCGGCTTCATCCTGCGCTTCGGCGATCACCCGATCGACATCGAGGTTGCCGCCCACGTCACCAAGGCGGCCAAGCAATTCTCCGCCCTGGGCTGCAAGGTGGAGGAAGCGCAGATGCCCTTCCCCCATGCCGATGCCAGCCGTGCCTTCGTCGTGCACTGGCTCTCCGCCCTGCAGCGCCTGTTGCAGCTCTTTCCCGAGAGCCGGCACGGCGAATTCGATCCCAATCTGCTGGCCTCGGCCAAGGCCGGCCTACGCTACAGCCTGCAGGACGTGGTGAACGCCCAGGTGACTCGGCGCGATCTCGCCATCGCCTGGAGCCGGTTCTTCGCCAAGTACGACCTGCTGCTGACGCCGACCATCGCCGTGCAACCGTTCGAGGCGGGCAAGAACCTGCCGCAGGGACCCGACGGCAAGGGCAATGCGCTATGGTCGCCCTATACGGCGACGTTCAACATGACCCGCCATCCCGCGGCCTCGGTGCCGTGCGGGCTGAGCCGCGACGGCTTGCCGGTCGGCCTGCACATCGTGGCCGGCCACTATCGCGATGCGCTCGTGCTGCGCGCCGCCGCACGCTACAGCGAAACCAACCCGATGACGTTCCCAGACCTTCCGGAGACCAAACGATGACCGCCGATCTCGCGATGATGCCAGCCCACGAGCTGGTGAAACTCTACAAGGCGCGCAAGGCCTCGCCGGTCGAAGCGACGCGGGCGGCACTGGCTCGCATCGAGGCGTTCAACCCGGAGCTCAACGCCTTCCAGCATCTCGATCCCGATGGCGCGCTGCGTGCAGCGCGTGCCTCGGAGAAGCGCTGGAAGAAAGGCGGCAAGCGACTGTCCGATATCGACGGCGTGCCGATCACCATCAAGGACATGGTGCAGACCAAGGGCATGCCCACGCGCATGGGCAGCATGGCAACCAACGCCGATGGACCGTGGACCATCGACGCGCCAGTGTCGGCGCATCTGCGCGCCGCCGGCACGGTGCTGCTCGGCAAGACGACCTCGCCGGACCATGGCTGGAAGGGCGTGACCGATTCGCCCTTGTTCGGGGCCACGCACAACCCGTGGAAGATCGGGCGCACCTCGGGCGGCTCGTCGGGCGGCGCCGCGGCGGCCGAGGCGGTCGGCATGGGCAACCTTGCGATCGGCTCCGACGGCGCGGGATCGATCCGCATCCCCAGCGCCTTCTCCGGCCTGTTCGGGCTCAAGGCGACGCAGGCCCGCGTGCCGATCTACCCACCCTCGGCGCAAGGCACGCTGTCGCATGTCGGGCCGATGACGCGCACGGTGCGCGACGCGGCGATGATGATGAACGTGATCGCCCGACCCGACCCGCGCGACCTCTACGGCCGCCCGGACGACGAGGAGAACTACCTCAAGGGCCTCGACAAGGGCGTGAAGGGCCTGCGCATCGCCTACTCGCCCAACCTGGGCTTCGTCGAGCGCGACAAGATCGACCGCGACGTCGCCGTGGCGGTCGAGAGCGCGGTGAAGGTGTTCAAGACCCTGGGCGCCCGCGTGGTCGAGGATTCGCCCGATCTCATGGGCCTCGATCCGCGCCGCATCCTCAATGCGCATTGGCAGTCCAACACCGCCATCCTGGTCAAGAGCTTCGCGCCGGAGCGACGCGCCCTGATGGATCCGGGCCTGCTCAAGGCCGCCGAGGTCGGTGCCGGTCTCAGCCAGGAGACGGTCGTGACGGCGATCCACCAACGCCAGCAACTCGGCGTCATCATGAACCTGTTCATGGCCAAGTACGACCTGCTGCTGACGCCCACCATGCCGATGACGGCGTTCGCCGTGAACGAAAACGGCGCATGGGGCGGCGACGGCGTCGACATCGGCTGGACGCCGTTCACGCTCACTTTCAACCTGACGCGCCAGCCCGCCGCAACGATCCCCTGCGGCCTCGACCGCGAGGGCCTGCCGATCGGCCTGCAGATCGTCTCCGGCCACACCCGCGACGCCCTGGTCCTGCGCGCCGCCGCCGCCTACGAACGCGTCCGCCCGATCCCGGCGCCGCCGATGGCGCACAAGATTTGATCATGCGAGCCGCAAGCGCCTGCGGTCCGGAAGAACCGCGCGGCAGGACTTCTACGCAGTACGCCTCCCGACCAGCAGCAGGAACTTGGGAAGGCCCTGCAGAGGTGCCGCCTCCCAGTCGTCGCGCGAGTCGCCGAACTCCTCGGCATGAACGAGCGAGCAGCCGGCACCGAGCAGGGCGGTGAGGTAGTCGGCCACGGTCCAGTGGAACTCGAACTGCTCGAGATTTCCAGGGGTCTGGTCGAACACGTCTGCCGCGACCTCGAAGCGATGGGGTCCGCGGCCGAAATAGCCGTAGGCGATCTCGAGGCGGTCGACCGATGGCCCACGGCGCCAGACGCGGCGGAACGGATGATACTCGCTGACAATCAGCCGACCGCCCGGCTTCAAGATGCGGCCCGCCTCGCGGTAGTAGCGGCCGAGGTCGGCCACCCAGACCGCGACGTGGCCGCCGGTGAACACGACGTCGAACGTCGCGTCGGCGAAGGCCGACAGATCGACGACATCGGCGCGAACGAACGAGATCTCGAGGCCGAGCGTGGCGGCCCGCTCGCGGGCGACCGCCAATTGCGCCTCGGAAATATCGACGCTCGTCACCTCGGCGCCGAGGCCCGCCAGCGCGAAGACGGCCTGGTTGTCGCCGCTGCCCAGCACGGCGACACGCTTGCCGGCGACAGAGTCGAGCCATCGCAGCTCCGCCGCATGCAACGCCAGGGTCGGGTCGCGGTGGGCCTTGCGCCAGATCCCGCGCGCATCGGCACGGCGCGCCCAGGAAGCGGCCGCAGCCTCCCAGCGGCGACAATTGGTGTCGTGAAAGTCGTTCACCTCGGCGGCCATCCTACTGATTCTCGGGAGCGCCGAGCTCCTTGCGGCACTCCGCCGTAAGCTGGTTGGTGTGCTGGTCCGCGCAGGCCTTCTTGCGCTCGACGTGCAACGCGGCGACATAGAATATCAAGGCCCCGACGATCCAAACCACGAGAGACAGGCTGAGCGCCGGCTCGTACGACCGTTCTATGCGGCGCGACAGGCTGGCATTCGGCGCGAGGGAGGCAATCCATCGCGCCAATACCAGGCTGAGCGGGAACGTCACCGCGCCGCACGCCAGGAAGAACAGGAACAGGTTTTCGACGCTCATCGGCCAGACGGTATATACTCGCCAAGAATCCGGAGGAAGCCATGATGCGATGCCGGCTGCTGGCCGCAGCTCTTCTGGCAAGGGCATAATCTGCCGCCGCGAACACCGGGCTGCATGTGCTGACATCCCACGGCGCGGCGAGAGGGGTCGCTGACCTCGAGTAGGGGCGATGCTGAAGCGACGCACCGTCATTCAGGCATCGCTGGCCGGCGGCATCGTGGCGGGCCTCGCCGGCCTTTCCGAGATCGGCCATTGGTACAGGGCCTGGATGGCCGAATTCGGGCCGGGTTGGAAGTCGATGCCCTGGCCGTTCCCACGCGACGCGTGGCCGGACGGCAAGGCGTGGCGCAGCCGCGACCTGAAGCTCGAAGTCTATGTCCGGCTCAAGCTCGGCCTCTGCGGCAATTGCGATACCGGCGTGGTCGAGGATTCCGAGGTCGACCGGGTAGCCGACATCGATCTGCTCGATCCGCAGTTCGTGCCCGTGCAGGCCGGCAACCGCATCCGCATCACCGACCTGTTCGGCCGCGCCCGCCTCTACCGCCTGAAGACGCGCGATGGCGAGCGCCTCGCCGAAGCGATCGCCGTCTCCTACAAGTGCGACCTCGTCGTCGCCATCGTCGTCGGCCCGGTCGACGACGGCGAGACGCGCAAGGCCGCGCACAACTTCCTCGAGACCAACACCGTGCAGATTTGGGTCAACGAGCAGCTCGAAGGACGGTGAGCGCTTCGCCCGAGCTTCGCTGGGCGGAGTGGACACATCTCGAACTCCTCCCCCAGCATGGGGGAGGTGCGCCGTCATACGGGGCGGAGGGGGAAGGCCACGGACAAGATGCTTCGGGTTCCGACGTCGGAATCGGAGGAATTTCCACTGTGGCTTGCCCCCTCCGCCCCCTGCGGGGGCACCTCCCCCGATTACGGGGGAGGCGAGCAAGCCTCAGCCGACTACCCGGGAAGCGAGCGGGAGGTGTCCACTTCGTAGCAGCGTCGCTGGAGAGGGGAAGGCGTCACCCCCAAACCTCGCGCGCGACCTCGACGCAGCGGGAGAGCTTGGCCCACTGCTCGTCTTCGGCCAGCAGGTTGCCCTCCTCGGTGCTGGCGAAGCCGCATTGCGGGGAGAGGCAAAGCTGATCGAGCGGGGCGAACTTCGCTGCCTCGTCGATGCGGCGCTTGAGCTGGTCCTTGCTCTCGAGCGAGCCCGTCTTCGAGGTCATGACACCCAGCACTACCTGCTTGCCCTTGGGCAGGAAGCGCAACGGCTCGAAGCCGCCGGCGCGCTCGGTGTCGTATTCCATGAAGTAGGCATCGACGCCCATCTGGTTGAACAGGATGTCGGCGACGCGCTCGTAGCCGCCCTGCGCCATCCAGGTCGATCGGAAATTGCCACGGCAGAGATGCATCGAGATCGTCATCCCGGGCGTGCGGCCGGCGCACGCGGCATTCACCAGGTCGGCATAGACGTGCAGCAGCTCGTCGGGGTCGTCGCCGCGGCCGCGCAGGTACTCGCGCTGCTGCTCGTCGCACAGATAGGCGACGAACACCTCGTCGAGCTGCAGGTAGCTGCAGCCGGCCTCGCCGAAGGCGCGCACCGCCTTGCCGTAGGCGCGGCCAAGATCGGCGAAGAACGGCGCCATCTCGGGATAGGCCGATCTCTCGATCGCCTGCCGCCCACCACGGTAATGCAATGCCGTCGGCGATGGGATGGTCATCTTCGGCAGCGCCTTGGCGACCGACTTCAGGTAGCGGAAATGGTCGAGCATCGGATGGCTCGGCGAGAAGTCTATGCGGCCGTGGACGTGCAGTCCCTCCGCCTTGGTCTCGGTGCCCTTGAACTGCAGCCCCTGGGTCACGCTCACCAGCTCGACGCCGTCGAGATGGCTGAGAAAATCGTAGTGCCACCATGAGCGACGGAACTCGCCGTCGGTCACTGCTTGCAGGCCGGTCTCCTCCTGGCGCGCGACCAGCTTCTCGATCTCGGCATCTTCGACGGCCTTCAGCTCGGCCGCGCCGATTTCGCCCGCCAGGCGCCTGGTCCGCGCCGCCTTGATCCGTGTGCTGCGCAGCAGGCTGCCGACCTGATCGGCGCGGAACGGGGGCTTGGTGCGCTGCATCAGGCCGACACCCCCAGGGCATTGCGGATCGAGCTGTGGAAGTGGACCAGGGTCGGCTCGTTGCGGCCGTAGACGACTTCCTCCGTACCCCCGGATTCGAAGCCGATCTGCATGCGCTCGCCCAGCGGGAAATCCTCCTCCATCACCGTGCGAATCGCGATGTCGCGATTCTTCTCCCAATACGCGTCCGGCCGCGTCGTGTCGGCCGGCTTGTAGATCGTCATCTCGACATCGCAGCGGCTCGCATCGTCGCGACCGGGGAAGGTGCGCCAGATCTCGATATGGTCGACCTGCCAGATCAGGATCGTGTTGGGGAAGAGCTGGTAGACCGAGATGACGTGCGGGCGGTAGTCGCGGTCGACTTCCGGCAGAGCGCGCACCTTGTCGATCGAGGTCCGCGCCACGCACATGCGGCCATGCAGGCCCGCGTCGTCGAAGGTGCCGCAATTGCCGATGAAGTATGGCGCGATGGTTTTCCGATGCAGATGCGGGATGTGATAGCCCTCGAGGAACGTATCGATGGCGAACTTCCAGTTGATGCGCGGCCCGATGCGATCGATCGAGTGGATCGGATAGGTATCGAGCCGCAACGCCGCCAAGGCGGCGGCGAATCCGCCGAGCTCGCGATCGATGTCGATCGCCGCTTCCTCGCCTGGGCCGAGCGGACGCGGCCGCACATAGATCATGCCGTGCTTCTCCGCCGCCGGCAGGCGGGCGAGCCCATGCGCCGCGAGGTCGAGACCGGCGAAACCCACCTTGTCGGTGGTGCCGAGCAGCTTGCCCGTGAGATCGAAGGTCCAGCCGTGATAGGGGCAGACGAAGGCGCGGGCATTGCCGCAGCCGTCGGCGACCGGCGCACCGCGATGGCGGCAGATGTTGGCGAACGCCCGCACCTCGCCGTCGGCGCCGCGCGCCAGCAGCACCGGCATGCCGGCAACGTCCTCTGTGAGATAGTCGCCCGGCTTGGCGAGCCGCGTGCCGAGTCCCATGAAGATCGGGCGCTCGCGGAACAGCTTGTCTCGCTCCAGCTTGGCGCGGTCGCGGCACGAATACGCCGCGACACGATTGCGGAACATGACGGCTGCAAGATCGGTGGTGCGGCCGTCGATGTGGCTCAGCAGCCGCCTCCCGACGGCCAGCTCTTCCAGTCTTTCCATCCCCGAATGTTAACCGCTGGCTCGGCACTTCTCAAACTCGAGCGCCTGCTCCCCCAACGACGCGATTGACCGTCGATCCTGCTCCGTTGCACGTGCGCAGATCGCTCGCTACGCTCGTCCGCATGACGTGGCGGAACGAACAACCCATCGAGCCGCAGGAAGCGACGCTCTGACGGCACTGCCTCGATCGACGTTCCTGGATGCGTACGCCAACCAGTTGGCGACACCGGAGCAATTCGCGGCGCTCGCGGCCTCCACCAGCCTCGCGACTGCGCAGGCGGTGCTCGGCGACCTCTACGCCTATGCAGGAACGCCGGCTTCCGTGCAGAAGGCGAGTTCCGACACGACGATAACCGTCGGGTTGATGCTCGAACGGGCGCAAGATCCGACGCCGCTCCTCGCCAGCGACTGGGCCACCCGCCAAACGGCGCTCGCCGACCAACAGGCCATCTGGAGCGCCTACGGAGCCGACCCGGCCGCCTACGCCGCGGCGGTGTCTTCCCTGACCGACCTGCTCGGCGCCGAAGCGTTCGCCGCGCCGGCACGACTCGGGTACGTGTCGTCCGTCGCCGATCGCACGATCTGGCTGACCCTCGATGCCAGCCAGTTCGCGGCGCTGTTCGGCACCGATCTGCTCGTCGTCGACTATCAGGTGCCCGCCGGCCCCTCTGCGGTAGCCGCATGGGCAGGCCGGCTCGAGCTTGCCGCCGGCGTTTCCGCGCCCGTGGCGGGTCTGTGGATCGAGCAGATCGTGCCGATCCCCGACCCGGCGGTCTTCGTCTCCCAGGGCGTCACCCTGCCTGCGGGGCCGCTCGGCGTGGGCAATGCTTCCTCACGTCCCGTCTTCGCCACGCCGCCGGCCATTGCGGCCAACTACGTCTTTCCTCTGCCGGACGACGCCACGACGCCAGCGATCGGCCTCGTCGAGGAGAATGTCGCCAACCAGGCGGCCCTGTTCGCCGCGCTCAACAAGTACCGCGCGGAACTCCACCTGCCGGCCATGCCGCGTGCTCAATTCCAGGTCGTCTCGGGCACCGATCCCTCGCAGGATAGCGCCAGCGAGCTGACCCTCGACATCTCCGTGCTCGCCGGCGCGGCGCCCAACAGCACGCAACTGCTCTATTCGATGCTGACCGGCACGGCGTTCAATGCCTACCAGCAAGCCTTCTTCGACGACGTCCACGATCCGTCCGTCCTCAGCGCTTCCTATGGCATCCAGGGCCAGTCGACCGCCGGCTCGCCCTTCCAGCGCGCGTGGCAGGAGCTGTTCGTCGATGGTGCCCTCGCCAACGTGTCGGCACATATCGCGGCGGGCGACAAGGGATCGAGCGCCGGCCAAGCCAATGGGTTGGCCAACTACGTCAACTCCGCATCGGCTGTTCATGCGGTCACGGTCGGCGGCACATCGATCGCATCGCGATTCAGCGCCGAGTCCGATCCGACGCTGTCGTCACTGCTCGCGCTCGCGTTGCGGGACGATCCGGGGACGGTCTTCCCGCTCGTGGCGGCGGGGCTGCGCGTCCTGCCCTCGAGCCTGCCCGATTTCACACCGTTCAATCCCTCGCCGACCCTGACCGCGCTGTTCGAGACCGTCTGGCAGAGTCTCTTCCTGGTGCCGCACGACGGTGCCTTGGCGGCGGCATTCGATCAAAATTATACCGGGTCGGGCGGTGTCAATAGCGCCGTGCCGGTGCCGGACTATCAGACCGCGTTCGGACTGCTGCCGAGCGGCGCCGGCGGGTTCGGTCGCGGCGCGCCGGACGTTGCGGCGCTGTCGTCCGGCGATACTCACTACGCGGCCTTGAACGCAGCCTATGTGAACGACAAGACCCAGCCGCTGCTGATGGACAGCGGCGGGACGAGCGCCGCTTCGCCGCTGTGGGCATCGCTCACCGCCCAGATCGATGCCGCGTTCGCCGACCAGGGTCTGCCGCGCCTCGGCTTCTACAACGACCTGCTCTACACGGCGGCGGCAATCTTCCCGGCGTCCTTCAACGACGTCGCGCTCGGCAGCAACACCACCAGCTTCTACCTGACCGACCAGCCGACCGGCTATCTTCAGATAGCCGTCGGCCCCTCCGGGGGGCCGGTCTACACGCCGATGGTGCCGACCGGCCTCGGCACCACCGCGGCGCCCGGCTACGACCTGACGAGCGGGCTCGGCACCCCCAACGGCTTGCTGCTGGCACGCACCCTGACGGCCATCGCGCAAGCGCAGTTTCATTCGGACGCGCCACCGGTGATCGATCACGTGGGACTTCTCGACGGCCTCAGTGTCGTGGCGCAGACCCTGCTGGTCCAGAACGAGCTCGCGACGGCAGGAGCGGTGACCCTGCAAGTCGGTGGCACCAACCCGCAGGTCGTGCTGGGCAACGATCCTCTCGGCTGGACCGATCGACTCGCCGGACAGGCGGTGCAAGGCCAAGCGTTCGCTTCCGATCTCGTGACCCTGTTCGACACGGCGGGCAAATCGATCCCCTACCAGATCGCAACCGCGGCCGGCGACAGGCTCGACGTGACGGTGGACGGCAACATCGTGCCGCTCTACCAGGCCACCCTGACCGCGCCGTTCGGCTTCGTCCGCTACGGCGACGCAAGCGGAACCGTCGTGCTCGCCCGTCCGGTGGCCATCGCTCAGACCGCCGGGGGAGCCGACGACCAGGAGACCATCGTGCGGCTGCGCCAGGACGGCCGGGACTCCCTGCAGCTCCAACTTTATCGCGTCGACGACCTCGACGGCACGATCGCCGGCCTGGCTCCGGGCCAACCCGGCTACACGGCCGCGTCCGCGGCGCGCGCCTACCAGACCCTCCAGGGTGCGACCGTGATCGACGGTCCTGGCTACGGCAACTTCGCCGAGGTCCACCTCGCCGCCGTCGATCAGGGCGACATCCTAGCCATGAAGCTCACGAACACGACGACCGGCAACGTCTACTGGTCCTTCTCGCAGGCCAATTCGGGCGCCGACGCAACGGTCGCCCACCTCTACGGCTACGGACTGAATTCCTGGGGGTGGGAGGATCGGTCCGGCGGGGGCGACCACGACTACAACGATCTCTTGGTCCAGCTCGACTTCACCAGTGCCTCGGGACCGCATCAGTGGCTGGTCTGACCCTGCGCGTCCTCTTCACCCCCTCCCTGCGCCTCGCGTGGGGAGGTGTCCGCGTCTGCGCGGACGGGGGGGGTCAGGAGGCATGATTCTAGACCCCTCCGTCGCCGTAAGACGGCGACACCTCCCCAGCCATGACGCTGGGGAGAAGAAGTGCGTACCCCCCCCGAACCAAGACATAGGCTCTCTCATTCCACGACGCCTGCGGCCGCCAGGGCGCGGGCAACGACCCTCTCGGGGCTCATCCCCTGCTCGCGCATCGCGCGGATAGTCATGTCGCGGTCGCGCTTGGCGAAACGGCGACCGGCGGCGTCGGTCAGCAGCCGGTGATGGGCATAGCGCGGCTGGTCGTAGCCCAGAGTCTTCTGCAACAGACCATGCACATGGGTCGACGGCAGCACATCCTCGCCGCGCGTCACCAAGGTCACGCCCTGCAGATGATCGTCGACGACGACCGATAGATGGTAGCTCGTCGGCGTGTCCTTGCGGGCAATCACGATGTCGCCCAGCAGCAGCGGCTCGCCGTCGATCCATCCCCGCCCCTCGTCGAAGAAGCGATAGGGTCCCGCCTGCGAGGCCGCGCGCTCCACGTCGAGGCGCAGGCAGTGCTCGCGGCCGGCCAGCAGACGCTCGCGCCGCTCTTGCACAGAGAGATGGCGGCAGGTGCCGGGATAGAGCGGGCCGTCCGGCCCATGCGGCGCGCCAGCCGAGGCGGCGATATCGGCGCGCGAGCAGAAGCAGGGATAGATCAAGCCCTGGGAATCGAGCCCGTCCAGCACCGTGCCGTAGTCGGCGAAGTGATCGGACTGGCGACGCACCGCGCCGTCCCAGGTGAAGCCGAGCCACGTCAGATCGGCCAGAATCGCCGTCTCGAACTGGCGCTTGCAGCGCCTCATGTCGATGTCCTCGATGCGCACCAGGAAAGTGCCGCCCGCTCCGCGCGCACGATGCCAGCCGGTCCACGCGGAATAGGCCGAGCCGAGATGCAGCTCGCCGGTCGGGCTGGGGGCAAAACGCGTGACCAGGGACATCATCGGACGTTACAGGCGCTTCCATCGCCGTGCTATGCCCGACGCATGACTCGGATGGTTCTCGACGCGTCCAACCTCGCGGCAGCCATGCAGCATCTGGCCACCGTCGATGCCGACTTTGCGCGCGCGATCGCCGAGGTCGGGCATCCCGCGCTGCGCGAGGTGCCGCGCGGCTTCAACGGCCTGATGCGTGCCATCATCGGTCAACAGGTCTCCGTCCATGCCGCGCGCAGCATCTGGCTGCGACTGGAGGAGGCCGTGCCGAGCATGGAGCCGGCCGACTTCCTGGCGCTCGGCGACGAGCAATTGCGCGCGGTCGGCCTGTCGGGCGCCAAGATGCGCTACGGCCGCAGCCTCGCCACCGACATCGTCGAAGGTCGCATCGATTTCGCGGCCCTCGACGCGATGGACGACGAAGCCGCCATCGCCATGCTGTGCCACGCCAAGGGGATCGGCCGCTGGACGGCCGAGATCTACCTGATGTTCGCCCACGGCCGGCCCGACATCATGCCCGGCCTCGATCTCGGCCTGGTGATCGCCGCGCAGCATCTCAAGAAGCTGCGCCAGCGGCCCGATGCCAAGCGCTTGGTCAAAATCGCAGAGCAGTGGCGCCCCTGGCGCAGTGCCGCGGCGCTGCTGCTCTGGCACTATCGCCGCAACATGCCGGACTGGAGCGCTCGTGAGCCGAAGGCCCAGACGGCGTCGAGCAGGACTCGGCCGAAAGCGACGATACAGAAGAAGACGGCGAACAAGAAGAAAGCGAAGAAGAGATGACCGATCTCAAGCTCGACGGCCCGAGCCATGGCCCACATGGCGGCGGCAGACCCGGCCATCTCGTGATCCTCCTGCATGGCTATGGGGCCGACGGCAACGACCTGATCGGGCTGGCACCGGTGCTCGGCCCCCTGATGCCCGACGTGGTGTTCCATTCGCCCAACGCGCCCTACCCGTGCGACGGCAATCCGTACGGCTACCAATGGTTTCCCATCACGCGCCTCGATCCGGCGGCGACTCTGGCCGGCGTGCGGGCCGCGGCGCCATTCGTCAATGCCTTCATCGACGCGAAGCTCGCCGAGCACGGCCTCGACGAGAGCAAGACCTGCCTGGTGGGCTTCTCACAAGGCACCATGATGGCGCTGCATGTCGGCTTGCGGCGGCGCAATCGGCTGGCCGGCATCGTCGGATTCTCCGGCATGCTGGCCGGTGCGGAAGCCCTCGAGGCGGAGCTGAAGTCGCGGCCGCCGATCCTGCTGGCGCACGGCGACAGCGACGAGATGCTGCCGCATGTCCTGACTGAGCGTGCCGCCGAGGCGCTGGAGAAGAAAGGCCTGCGAGTCGGCGTGCACATCTCGCCCGGCGTCGGCCACGGCATCGACGAGACCGCCCTGTCGAAGGCTGCCCGCTTCCTGCTCGAAGCCTTCGACCTGCCGATGCCCGGTTGAGGCCAATGTGCTGCCGCGTCTTCACTCTCCTCCCCCGTCTCACAGAGGAGGTGCCCCCGCGAGGAGGCGGTGGGAGCGGGCCTCAAAGGCGATTTATGAAGGCCCGACGTCGGAATCTGAATCATCTCGATCGCGGCTTTCCCCCTCCGGCCCTGCGGGCCACCTCCCCCGTAGGACGGGGGAGGCAAGCTGTGTGAAATGAACAACCCTATGATCCAGGAAGTTTGCAAACCGGGATTCGAGCGTGTCGCCGAAGCCTTCGTCGAGAACCTGCAGAACAACGGCGAGCTCGGCGCTTCGGTGTGCGTCACCGTCGATGGCGAGACCGTCGTCGATCTATGGGGCGGGATCGCCGATCCGACGAACGGCACGGCGTGGGAAGCCGACACGGTGAGCGTCGTATTCTCCTGCACCAAGGGCGCGACGGCCTTGTGCGCGCACGTGCTGGCGAGCCGCGGCCAGCTCGATCTCGACGCGCCGGTCGTCGAGCTGTGGCCCGAATTCGGCCAGAACGGCAAGGAACGCGTCACCACGCGCATGATGCTCGACCATTCGGCCGGCGTGCCGGCGCTGCGCACGCGGATCAAGGACGGCGGCGCCTATGACTGGGACTACATGACAGGGCTGCTCGCCGCTGAGCAGCCGTTCTGGCAGCCCGGCACGCGCAACGGCTATCACGGCTTCACCTTCGGCTGGACGGTCGGCGAGATGGTGCGGCGGGCAAGCGGCAGATCGCTAGGCACGTTCTTCCGCGAGGAGATCGCGGAGCCGCTCGGGCTCGATTTCTGGATCGGCCTGCCCGAGGCGATCGAGCCACGCGTCGCGCCGGTGCTCCCCTATCCGCTCAAGGCCGAGGATGCCCGGACGCCCTTCCTGCGCGATCTCGCGACCGACAAGCAATCGATCCCGTTCCTGTTCATGATGAATGTGGGCGGCTGGTGGTTTGGCGGTGTCAACACACGAGCCGGTCGCGCCGCCGAACTGGGTGCCGCCAACGGAGTCACCAACGCACGTGGACTTGCCGGCCTGTACAAGCCCCTGGCCAACGGCGGCGGCACTTTGGTCGATGCCGCGACGCTCGCCCGCATGGGCGAGGTCTCGATGGCAACCCACGACGACGCCACCCTGCGCATCCCGACGCGCTTTGCGCCCGGCTTCATGAAGTCGATGGACAACCGCAAGCGCAGCATCGGCGCCAAGCTGTTCGGCGAGGATGTCGACAGCGTCATCCTGGGCAGCGCCGCCTTCGGCCATGTCGGCGCCGGCGGCTCCCTGGGCTTCGCCGATCCCTCCGCCGGTCTCTCCTTCGGTTACACGATGAACCAGATGGGACCCGGCATCCTGATGAACCAGCGCGGCCAGTCGCTGGTCGACGCCACCTACCGGTCGCTCGGCTATCGCAGCAAGGACGGCGGGGTGTGGATCCGCTAATTCTGTGAACCGATAGCCCAATGATCGCCGTCCTCCGTCCGCTCAAGGACTCCGGCATCGCCACGATCTGGTCGGGGCTCGCCGCCTCGACCATCGGCGAAGACCTGTTCCGGGTCGCCGTCGTGTGGATCGCCGCCGAGCAGATCGGCAATGCCGCAGGCTACGTCAATGCCGCGCAGTACGGCGCCATGCTGGTGGTCGGACTGATCGGCGCCTCGCTGTTCGATCGCTGGCGCGCCGACCGCGCCATGATCGGCGCCAAGTACGCGAGCGCCGTGCTCGCCCTGGTGCCGGTCCTCGGCTACTACGTCTGGGGCATCTCGATCCCGCTTCTGATCCTGTCGGTGATGGGGCTCGCGGCGCTGCGCATGGTGTTCACGCCGGCGCTGCAGTCGGCGGTGCCGGTGCTGGTGCCCAATCGCGACGAGATGCAGGCGATCAACGGCCTGTTCGACGCTACCTGGCGGCTGGCCCGGCTGGTCGGGCCGATGCTCGCCGCAGTGCTGAACACGTTGTTGCCGGTAATTCATTTCCTGTCGGTCACGGCGGTCGGCTTCGTCCTGTCCGCCGTCGCCGTGTGGGCGGTGCGCGACCGGACCTACGATTCGAGCGTGCCGCCTCGGCCGTCGCGCGGCGGCTGGCGCGGCGCCTGGGACGCCCTGCTCGACGGGGCACGCCTGATGCTGCGCGAGCCGGTGACCGGCATCCTGCTGCTGGTCAACGCCATCGCCAACGGGCCGTGGAGCGTCGCCCTGCAGCTTGCCATCACGCTCATCGTGCTCGAGCACGACCCGCATTTGTTCGGCCTGCACGGGCTCGCGGCGCTCGGCCTGATCATCGGAACCTGCGGCGTCGGCGACGTGGTCGGCAACCTGGTGGCCGGCAGCGTCAAGTTCCAGAAGCCGTTGCAGACCATGTTCCTGGGCTACGTCGCCATGGGAACGGGCTTCGTCCTGCTGGCGCTCGCCGCCTGGGGCCTCGACAACCCCTACAAGCTGCCGGCCATGATGGCTTCCGGTCTGATCTCGGGCTTCGGCGGACCGTTCTATTTCATCCCGATGATCACCCGCATGCAGACCGTCTTTCGCGGCGTCGAGATCGCCCGTGTCTTCCGCCTGCGGCTGGCGATCATGGCGGCCTCGATGCTGGTGTTCAATCTCGGCGCGACGCCACTGTTCAATCTGATCGGCCCGACCCGGACCGAGCTCTATCTTGGCGTCCTGTTGCTGATCATGGGCATCGCCGGCCACCTCTACTTCCGCCGCGTCGAGGGCCGGGCCGAAGCGGCCCGGTAGAGCCTTCCGCCCCGAGCGCCCGCAGCCCGGCGCGACGCTAACGGCCGCGGAAGAACAGCTCGTACACCGACAGCAGGATCTCGATCGCGATCAGGATGATGATGTACCATTCCAGGCGGACAGTGCGCTGGTCCTGCACCAGCTCGAGCAGCGTGCGGATGGTGTCGCCCACCAGGGCGAGCTTGCGATCCACCGCCTGGCCGCGCTCCACCAGCTCGTACTCGTCGGCGAGCCGGGCATAGAAGCGCTCAAGCTCGGGCCAGTCCCACAGGATGTCGGGCTTGTCCTCCACGGCGACGCGGCCGACCATGCGATGCTGGGTCAGCAGGCTGTCGCCGATCTGGCGCACGAGATCGCGCGCCTGCCGCACGCCGCGCCCCTTGCGCTTGAGCTCCATGGCGAGCTGGTCGATGCGGTCGACGGCGACGGCGAGCTCGGACTCCTGCTGCGTCAGCACGAGGCTCTTGGCCAGCACGTTGGCGACGACCTGCAGTCGCTCGGGCGCATCGTCCTTCAGGAAGATCGCGCCGACCTGGTCGAGCCTGTCGTCACTGCCGAGGGATACCGTCGTCCGATCGCGCTCGGTCGTATCCAAAGGCTCGACCACGCGCGCGCGCAATGTCTCCAACACGGTGCGTTCGTCGGCCGGCGGGACACCCGCGAAAACGACGACGCCGAAGCGGAAGGCGAAGGCTACGCCCCGGCGCCCGACACGCAGAGTTAGCGGCGACAGACCTATGGTGTCGGGGTGCTCGAGGCCCCGCGTATCGATGCGTAACCCGAGAAGCACCGCGTGAAAATCGATCGTTGTCGGGCTCTGCTCCACAGCGGACATTCTAGCCTCGGCCCGGACGCGAAGCACCCGCCGACTGGATTGCATCCGGCAGCGAAGCGCGACATGCCGCGTCGGTTCGACACAGATCGGAGGGAATCCCCTGGCGGCGGCGGATCGTGCGGCCGAATCGTCGGCCCTGCCTCGATCATGTCGGGGGCGTGAGGGCGCCGATGTAGCGGTCGGGCAGATGATCGCGCAGCCCTGGCGGCAGCAGCTCGATCATGGCAGCGACCAACTCGGAGTCCTGACGAGCCGGCACCTCTCCTCGGGCGATCTTCGCCGCCAGGCCAACCTGGCCGGAGAGCCTCTGCGCCAGCGAGCGCAACTTGCTCGCCGGCTCCCTCAAGCTGCTGGGCAGGTCCGGCACGAAGTGCGGATCATCGAGGTCGGCGGTGTCCGAAAGGGAATCGTGACCGAACCGACTGCCGCTGCGGCACAGCAGCAAACGGCCGACATGGCGAAAGCCCATCCAAGAAGGCGCGACGGTGGGAACGATGTCGGCACCATAGACCAGCCGATAGGTGCGCGCGCCAAGCAAGGGACGATAGAGAGTGTCGGCAAATCCGGCATCGCCGGGACGCGGCATGCCAAACGTGTAGACGCCTTCCACCTCCACGCCACTGGCCTGCAATTCATGAGCCGCGACGACCGCCAACGCGCCGCCGAGGCTGTGGCCAGTCAAGAAGAGGGGCCGGCCCCTCCGGGCCTGTGCTCTGGCGATGGCGACCACCGAAGGAAGCACCGCCTCGAAGGCCCGCTTATAGCCGCCAGCCATGCCATTGGGGGCTGTCCGGGCATCGAGATCGGTGATCCAGTTGGCGAGCGACAGCGGGTCGGTCCCGGCGAACGCCAGGATCGTAGCGTCATGCCCCGACGCGACCACGCCCTCGGTCTTGGCAATCGGCAAGACAGCGTGAACGGTGCCCGAGAGGACGCCCTCACCGACCGGCTCCATGTCCCAATCCTGGAGAATGTCGTGAACCTTGCCGGGCTCGGCGGCTTCGTAGGCGAGCTGGCACATCCACGCCAAGGCACGGGCGGTGCCGAGATCGAACATCCGCCGCGGCGAGAAGGCATCGAATGCCGCGGCACTGTAGCTCTTGCGCGAGAGTGTCGTCAGGACGCTCAAAGGCATTCCTCGCTTCGTCGCGTCGATAATGTCTTCTTCAGCGCAGGGCGGCGACACGACGCAAGGGCCGGCACACCCTTCCTTGCCTGGTCACTTCGGCACGATCCCGGAAATATGCGAGGCCGATCGAATATTGGGAAGCAGAAACTCCACATCGACGATGCCGCGCGCGCCGTTCCGGGCGCCGGACATCATCCGGGCACATCCGTGCTGCCCTTGCTCCATTCCAGCAAGCGGCGCTCGACCAGGTCCATGAGAGACGTCAGCGCCATCACCAGCAAGGCGACGATCAGGATGAGGGCGAGCACGCCCGCGACGTCGAAGCGGCCGCTGAAGCTCTGCAGCAGCACGCCGAGACCGCTCCGGGCGGCGATCATCTCGCCGATCACCGCGCCGGCGCTGCAGTAGATCAAGGTGAGCTTGAGCCCGGCGAAGATGCTGGGCAGCGCCCAGGGAAACCGGATGTCGCGGAACAGCCGGAGCTCGGATGCGCCGAACAGCCGTGACATGAGCAGGAGGTCGCGATCGACATTCTTGAGGCCGCCCAGCGTGCTCAGCAGCATGATGAAGTAACCGAGCGAGAAGGCGAGCACGACCTTCGAGGCGATGCCGATGCCGAACCACAGGATGAACAGCGGACCGAGCGCGATCCGCGGCATGCTGTTGAACGCCGTCAGGAAGGGCGAGACGATGCGGTTGAGCCAGTCGTTGCGATCGAGGACGACGGCGCTGGCGATGCCGAGCACCACCGACAGGGCGAAGGCGAGCGCGATCTCGAGCACCGTCGTGCCGAGAGCAGGCAGGACCTCGCCGTCCCTGAACAGGAGCCACAGGGATTGGGCGACACCGACCGGCGTCGACACGAAGGCGGCATCGGCGAGGCCCAGGGCGACGGCGCCCTGCCAGATCGCCAGAATGACGGCGAGAAACAGCGCCCGCGCCGCGAAGATCGATGCCGAGCGGCCGCCACGCGCGCGGGTGGCCGACCCGAGACTGGCTTCCGAGTTGGCGACATCGGTCATTGCGCGCTCGCCTTCAGGGCGGTCCAGGTCCTGCGGTAGAGATCGTGATAGTGGGCGTCCGCCTGCAGCGCCTCGGCCGAGCGCGGGCGCACGAGGTCGACGCGGATCTCGTCGACCACTCCGGTCCCCTTCTTCGACATGACCAGCACCCGATCCGCGAGCGTGATCGCCTCGCCGATATCGTGGGTCACGAAGACGACGGTGGCGCGGCTGCTCTCCCACAGCCCGAGAAGCTGATCGTGCAGCACGAGCTTGGTTTGCGAATCGAGCGCGCTGAAGGGCTCGTCCATGAGATAGAGGCTGCGGCCGACGGCAAAGGCGCGCGCCAGCGACGCGCGCTGCCGCATGCCTTGGGACAGCCGGGAGGGATAGAGATCGCGCGCGCTCGCGAGGCCGACCTTCTCGACATAGGTCGCCGCCCGGCGCGCCCTTTCCTCGCGGCCGATGCCCGAAAGCTCGAGGCCATACTCGACATTGCCCATGACGGTGCGCCACGGCAGCAGCGCGTCGCGGGCGAGCACGTAGCAGATGTCGCGACGGCCGGCGGCCGGCGGCGTGCCGGCGATCGTCACCGTTCCGCGCGCCGCGGGCACGAGCCCCGCGATGACATTCAACAGCGTGGTCTTCCCGCAGCCGCTGGCACCGATCAGCGCGACGAACTCGCCCTGCCGCACGGCCACGTCGACCTCCGCCAGCACGGCGCGTGCCTGGCCGAACGTCACGCCGAGGCCGCGCACGCTGATGTCGCCCGGCCGTCCGCCGACCTTGTCCGCCGTTGCGTGCTCGGCCATCGCGGCAATCCCTACCGCGGGCAGCTAAAGCTCTCCCGCGCCGTCGCCGCGACCACGTCGGCGCGGGTCTTCGGTGCGCCGAGCTGCTTGTTGTCGACCAGCAGCTTGGACCAGGTATCGACGGTGCGCGCGGTGATATCGGGGCCGAAGGTCGGCAGCAATCCTTTCACCATGGCCTTGTAGGCGTCGTCGGACAGGTCGGGGACCTTCACGGTCTTCTGCAGCAGGGCGACGACCTGGTCGAGATTCTCGGGCTTGCTGAACCAGCAGTACGAGTCCTCGAGTGACTTGGCGAAGCGTGCCACCAGCTCCGGCTTGTCCTTGATCGTCGACGTCGACGCCCACCAGCCGTTGTAGCCGAGATCGTGGAAGACCTTGGGACCCTGATTCTTCGCCAGATCGACGACGACGGTTCCCTCGTCCTTGGCCGCGGCAATCGAAGGCAACGGCTCGATGCTGAGGTAGGCATCGACCGTACCGCGCTGCAAGGCGGGCCGCGCGGTATTGGGCAGACCGACGGCGAGGAACGTCACCTCACTCGGCTTGAAGCCGGCATCGGTCAGGATCGTCTGCGCCATGAAGTGCACCGAGACGCCGAGCGCTACGACGCCCCAGTTCTTGCCGATCAGATCCTTGATCACGCCGGGATAGCCCTCGGCCAGGTGCGGCAGGGCGATGCCCTTGCGGACGAGCAGGGCGAACGGCACCTTCACCGTCGAGCCGGCCACCGCCCGCACCGGCAGGCCCTTGTCGACGGCCAGGATGAGATTGTCCCAGGAGTTGTTGACGAAGGTCACGCTGCCGCTGGCGACCGCCGAGGTCATCGCCGGCCCGCTGGCGACCGGCACGAGCTCCACCGCGAGGCCATTCCTCTCGAAGAATTTCTGCTCGTGGGCGACCAGCACGGGCATGGAGATCAGCGCGCCGGGATAGTAGCCGACGCTGGCGGCAAGCTTGTCCTGCGCCATCGTCGGCGCAGCCAGGACGGCCGATGCCGCTACGCCGAAGGCCAGCACGCCGGCCACGATCCGCTCTCTCATCTGTTTCGCTCCCTCTCGTTGTCGTGCGGGCGCGACGCCCGCCACCGTCCCCGTCGCGCTGCTCACCAAACGCCGTCCTGGCGCAGGGCCTGCCGCTCCGCCGCGTCGTAGCCGAGCTCGGCAAGCACGCTCTCGTTGTCGGCCGCGAGCAGCGGCGGGCCGCGCTCGGGCGCAACTCTCGACCCGTTGAGCTTGAAGCCGGCTGACGGCAGCGCGGCATCGCGCCCCTGATCCTGCAAGGCGAGGCGGCGCGACAGATCTCGCGCCGCGACGTGCGCCTCGTCGAGCAGCTCCGGCACCGTGCGGACCGCACCCGCCGGCACACCGGCGGCCGCCAACCTTCCCTCCCAGTCGATCGCCGAGCGCTGGGTCAGGCACGCTGCGATGATGGTGCGCAAGGCATCCTGGTTCTGCTTGCGGGCGGCGGGTTCGCGGAAGCGCGGATCGCCAGCGAGCTCGGGCCGGCCGAGCACGCCGCACAGCGCCACGAATTGCGCCTCGGTATTGGCGACGACGGTCAAGGGCGAGGTCGCGGTCTGGAACAGGCCAGACCCCGGCGCGCCGCTCGCCGCCGTATTGCCGATCGGCGCGGCGGGCACCCCGCCATTGACGTGCGCCGACAGGATCGAACCCATTCCGGCGACGGCGCAATCGAGCATGCCGACGTCGATCGACTGGGCCTCGCCGGTGCGGTCGCGTTCGCGCAAGGCAGCGAGGATGGCGACGGTCGCCGACAGGCCGGTCAGATAGTCCACCAGTGGTGGCCCGGTCCGGCTCGGCGCCGTCTGCGGCGTTCCGGTAACCGACATGATCCCGGACACTGCCTGGATGATGTGGTCGTAGGCGGGACGTGGCGACATGGGGCCGTCCTGGCCGAAGCCCGAGATCGAGCAGTAGACGATCCGTGGATTGACCGCCTTGATCGCCTCGAAGCCAACGCCCAGCCTCTCAGCCGTGCCGGGGCGCCAGTTCTCGATCATGACGTCGACACCAGCCGCGATCTCGCGCGCGATCTCTTGGCCCTTCGGATTCTTGAGGTTCAAAGCCACCGATCGCTTGCCGGCGTTGCACGACAGGAACGTGCTGCCGAGGCCCGCGGCGACCAGCGCCGCGTCGCCGCCTTGGCTGCGCATCCAGTCGCCCTGCCCCGGCCGCTCGATCTTGATCGTCTCCGCGCCCAGCAGAGTGAGCAGATAGGAGCTATAGGGGCCGGCGATGACGCTGGCGCATTCGAGCACGCGCACGCCGCGCAGCGGCAGCCGGCTCATGCGCCGAACCTCGGCTCGGCGAGGCCGCGCGCGCCGGTGCCCGTGATGGCGAAGAGGTGCCCGGCCAGCGGCTGGTCGCGTCGCTGGGCTGAGTCGAGAAAGCGGCTGGCCGTAGTGACGTAGAGAATGTCGAGGTCCGGCCCGCCGAACGTGCACATCGTGGGGTTGGAGACTGGCAGGCGGATGTGCCGCACGAGCTTGCCGTCCGGATCGAACTGCGCGACTGCGCCGCCACGAAACAGTGCCGCCCAGTAGAAGCCGTCGGCATCGACGGTCGCGCCGTCGACAAAGCCGCGAATGTGCGCGGTCGACACGAACAGCCGACGATTGGCGAGCGCGCCGCTGGCGAGGTCGAAATCGTACTGCCAGACGACCCCCGCCAGTGTGTCCGCGAGATACATCCGCCGATCGTCGGGACTCCAGGCGATGCCGTTGCCGACGGTCAGGCCATCCTCCATCAGCACCGGCAGCGTGCCCTGCTCGAGCCGCCACAGGGCAGCAGTCGGCGTGCGATGATCGGTGTTGACCGATGCGCACCAGAAGCGGCCGGCGCGATCGCACTTGCCGTCGTTCAGCCTGTTCGTGGAGGGGCGATCCGCTTCGACGGCAGCGATCAGGCGCGCCGCGGGCGGAACGAGGTCGAGATGATGGAAGCCGCCTTTGACGCCGCCGATCAGCCCACCCCCGGCCTTGCAGGCGATCGACCCGAGCGGCAGTCCGGCCAGTGCCGGCCCGAGATCGACGAAGGACGTCTCGCGCGTCGCCGGGTCGAAGGCATGGACCTCGGTCCGCCAGGCGTCGATCCAGTAGAGGCGCCGGGCATCGGCATCCCAGCACGGCGATTCGCCCAGATCGTTGGCGGTGGCGGACACGCAGGCGACGTCCAAACGCCTCTCCCTCTCGCGGACATTAGTAGTGATCACTACCATATGGCTTGAGCAACGCGACCGTCAACTGCTAAGCCATCGCATGCGCGAGCCGAAATCAGTCACCGACCTGCTGACCTACCGTCTGCTCCGCCTGTCCAATACGCTCGGCCTCTACAGCAACCGCCGGTACCGTAAGCAGTTCAACGTGACGCTGCCCGAATGGCGCGTGCTGTCGATCGTCGCCCTGCACGGAACCACGACCGCGCGCGACATCAGCCGCGCGCTGGCGACGGACAAGGCATGGGTCGGCCTATCGGTCGACAAGCTCGAACGGCACGGCCTCGTGCAGCGTACCTCCGACAAGCTCGACATGCGGCGAACGCTCGTCAGCCTGACCAAGCAAGGCAAGGACGTGCATGACGCGATCATGGCCAATGCGCGTCGGCGGCAGAGAAGGCTCCTGGGTGCCCTGCCCGCCGGCACCGCCGAGACGCTGGTCGTCTGCCTCGACAGGCTTCAGGCCGAAGCCGATCGAATGCTCGCGGAGCTCGATGAAGCGCCGGCCGCGGAGCTTCACGATTGAGAACGGCCGGGAAGGCTCGGATAACTCAGAGGGAGCGCACCATGATGATGGTGCGTTCGGCACCGTGGTAGCTGTCGCGAACGGCGACGAAGCCCAGCTTGGCATAGAAGCCTTCGGCGGTAATCGACGACGAGACCGAAAGCATCGCCAGGCCCCTGGCGCGGGCACGCCGCTCCAGCTCGCGCATCAGCTTCACGTCGACACCCCTGTCTTGGACGTCCGGTGCGACGAACACCGTGCGCACGACATCGCCATCGAGACTGGCTGTCCCGACGACCCGCCCATCGAGCACGGCGACGATGGCATCGCGCTTTGCCAACAGGTCCCGGACCCGGCCCGGCGAGAAGTTCCCGGCGATGCGCTCGATGACGTCAGGCGGGTAGTCCTTGGCATTGGTCGCACGGAGCGATTCCACGATCACCGCGCTGATGACTGGGGCATGGGTAGCCGTCGCCGCGCAGATCTCCAGGTCCATCGGATCGCACATGCCCTTCGCATCCATCGCATCCGTACAAGATGAGTGTGGCAGCCCGGCTGCTCGGGCAGCAAGCGCTCCGGCAGATGCTTTTCACTCGAACGCGCAAGCGACGTAGCGCTGTGGCCTTGGCCGGCCGACTCGTCGGCCCGTGCGCATCCATGATTTCCTCTGAGCTGGTCGAGGACAGGTGCGCGGGCCAACAGGACCTCCTTGCTGCCGAAGCAGCCCGACGACACACCGCGAAGGCGCCACTATCGAGCCGAATTCAGCGGGCGACCCGCCCTCGCCACGGCGCGATGAGCAGCGAGCCGGCGATCAGGCAGCCGTAGACCGTCATGCCGGCGGCAATCGCCAGGAACACGCCGCCGATACCCGCGTCCACCGACTCGATCATGAACCAGCCGAGGAGGATCGAGACAACCATGCGAACGAACCCGGCAACGACGGGCATGGTCATGCGGCCGGCGCCCTGGCTCGCGAAGCTCAGCGTCAGGCCAATGCCGAACAGGCAATAGAACGGCGCCACGCGCGTCGTATAGGAGACACTGGCAGCGACGACCTCGGCGTCGGTGGCGAACAACAGCGCCCACTCCTGCGGCAGCAGGGCAACCGTCCAGCCAATCAGGCCGATGAGGCCGAACGCCGCCAGGCCACCCGCCCATGCCACCCTGACCGCGCGTTGCCAGGCCTCGGCACCGGCCGCCACACCAACCAGGGTGACAAGACCAGTTCCGATCCCGAAGGCAAGAGGCGCCACCATGAACTCGAGGCGCAGGCCGATGCCGTAACCGGCCAGCGCCGCGACACCGAAGCGGCCGACCAGTCCCGTCATCACCATGGCGGAGACGTTGGCGGTCAGCGTCGTGAACGACCCCAGGACGCCCACCCGCAGCACTTCGGCGAACAGCCGACGCTGCAATCGGATGCCGCGCAACGCAGGCTCGAATCCCAGGCGGCCGCTCCACAGGGCGCGAGCCAGCAGCACCACGGTCACGCCCGTGGTGAGGATCGAGGCGACGGCGAGCCCGACGAGCCCGAGCCCCGGCCACGCGCCGATGCCGAGGGCCAGGATCGCCGCTGTGGGAACGTAGACGAGCGACAGGACCAACCCGTAGAGGCCGGGCGTCGCGGCATCGCCGCCGCCCCGCATCAAGGCCCCCGCGAAGGCGCTGGCCCACAGCAGGACCGCGCCCGCAAACCAGACGTCGCTGTAGGCCACGGCGGCCTCCAGCGCCGCGCCGGCACCCCCATCAGGCCATAGAGCCGCGGTGCGGCAGTCCAGGCGAGCAGGGCGAAGGCCGAGGCGAACGCAACTGCCAGGATGAGTGCGTGCAGCACGAGCGCTTGCGCGTCGTCGACCCTGCCGCCCCCCAGCGCCCGCGCCAAGGCCGACGCAACACCGCCGCCCATGCCGCCCATGGCGATGTTCTGCATGAGCATCTGGAACGGAAACACGAGAGCGATGGCTGCCAGCGCATCCGTGCCCAACAGGCCGATGAAGTAGACGTCGGCCGCGGCGACCAGGATTTGCACCGCCATCAGCCCAGTGGTCGGTCCGGCCAGACGCAGAAGACTCCGGCCAATGGGCGATGTCAGAAGAGGATGAGACAAGAGGAACTCCAACGACCAGTGCTGCGCGGCATCGCCACGCGTGTCCCCTCGTCATTCGACAGGGGAGACGGAAAACGGTCAGGGAGTTCGGTGTCGACCGATCTCGGACCGCTAATTTAGCACTGACGCAACGGAATGTTCCTCCAAACGGGAACTCACCATGCCGGGCGCGCGTAAACTTGGCAATGCGTGCCGATCCGCAGGATCGACACCGAAGCGCAACGCAGCCTAGCTCCGCAGCCCCGCCTGACGCAGCAGCGGCATCACCGCGCTGTCGAAATACTTGAGCTCTTCGTTGTAGTCGAGGAAGCCGAACACCACGCCGTCGATGCCGGCGGCCGAGACCTGGGCGAGCTGGGATGTCACCTGCTCGGGCGTGCCGATGATCGGATTCGTGCCCCAGCCCGCGACCAGCCTCTCGCGATACTTCTGGATTCGGTCGTTGAACGACTGGCTCTCGATGCCGAGCACCTTCATGAGATTGTCCGCGGCCACCCAGTCGCCATGCTCGATGATGCTGCGATAGACTTGGCGGGCCTCGGCCTCGGTTTCCCGGCAGACGACGAGGGCCGAGGTGCAGATACCGATAGAACGCCGATGCTCCGTGCGAGCCTTGTCACGGACGCGGGCGGCCACGGCCTTCACCGACTCGACGCTATCGAAACCCACGAAGCTGAAATCGACCTCGCGGGCGGAGAAATCGGTGGCCGCCGGCGAATGTCCGGCATTGATCAGGACGGGATAGGGCCTCTGGATGGGCTTGGGATGGGCCTGGGCCTGCTTGATGCGGAAACTCTCCGATTCGAAATCGAACGGCTCCTCCTCGGTCCACAGGCGCTTGACGACGGCCAGCCACTCGGCGCCGTAGCGATAGCGATCGTCGTGCGCTCGTTGCGCGCCGTGGAACATCTCCATCTCCGGCGTGAACCAGCCCATCACGAGATTGAGCACGAAGCGCCCGTTGGAGATATGGTCGATCGTCGTCGCCTGCTTGGCGGCGACGATGGGGTGCACCGTCGGCACGTGCGACGTCGCGGCGATCATGATGTTCGTGGTCGCCGCGGCGAGCCCCGCCGCCCAGGTGTATGTCTCGAACGACTCGCCGTTGAAGTCGGTCGTGCCGCCGAAGCCACGCCATCGCGCCACCGGCAGGGCCAGCTCGAAGCCCATGGCATCGGCACGCTTGACGATCTCGGACGTGTGCTGCCAGGTCACCTTGTAGGTGGTCGGCGCGTGCGAGATGTTGAGCCCGTAGCTGCAATTGATCCCGAACACGCCGAGCTTGAGCTTCTGATCGTTGTAGAGCGGCACGTGTGCCCGGCGGTACTCCTCCAACGCAAGCGCTTCCGCTTTGGTCATCTCACCTCTCCGGCGCGGGTTGGGCCAATGGCGGCATTGCATTCGCCTTCGTCACGACGCCGCCAATGTCTCCCGAACGGCAGCACACAGCGTCTCGACGACGAACTCGATCTCGCTGTCGCTGGCGACGAGTGGCGGGTTGATGCGGATCAGGTTGTCGGCTTGAAGGACGAGTAGACCGGCCGCGAAGCAGCGGCTGGCGACCTCGCACGCTACCGCGGCGCCATCGCGCGCCCCTGCGCCGGCGAATTCCAGCCCCCACATATGGCCGGCGCCGCGCACGTCGCGCACCTCCGGCAAGCCGCGCAGCGTCGAGAGCCGGGAGAAATGCCTTTCGGCGTTGCGGCGGACCTGGTCGACCAGACCATCCCGCTCCATGATCTCGATGACCTTGAGGGCAATGTCGCAGCCGACCGGATGGCCCGCCATGGTGATCAGCTTGGTCATGGCGTGGCCGGGCGCGAGGAACGTCTCGAAGATGTGGTTCGAGACGGCGACGGCGGAAAGCGGGAAGTAGGCCGAGGTGATTCCCTTGGCCATGGTGACCATGTCCGGGCGAACGCGGTCCGCGCGCTGGAAGCCGAACCACGTGCCGCTGCGCCCGAAGCCCGTGATGATCTCGTCGACGATCAGCAATATCTCGTGCCGCTTGCCGACCAGGGAAAGCATCTCCAGGAAGCCGGGCGGCGGCAGGATGACGCCGCCGGCGAAAGCCACGGGTTCCACCATGACCGCCGCAATGGTGTGCGACCCGAGCGCTTCTATCTCCGCCTCGAACCGGGCGCGCAGGGCGTCGAGGTCTCTCGACCTTCCCTCGACCGTATCGCGGGCACCGGCGATGTGGCGGAACTCCGGGCTGCGATCGGCGAGCGGCGATTGCAGAATGCCGGGCCCGCTCGCGAAGCTGGCCGAGCCGGTCGACCCGTGATACGCCCGATCGAACGCGATGATGTTGCGCTTGCCCGGCTTGCCCTGGTGCAGCCAGTACCGCCGGGCAATCTCGATGGCCTGCTCGTTGGCGCCTCCGCCGGTGGCGGCATAGCGGATGCGATAGCCGCCGCCCAGGAGCCGATCGAGCTTCGCGGCAAGGTCGCCGACCGGCCGGCAGCGATGCTCGGGGGAGCAATAGGCCAGCTTGCGATAGCTCTCGGTCGCGGCCGCGATCAGCTCTTCGTTGGCGTAGCCGAGATTGACGCAGCTATGGCCCGAAGCGGCGTCGAAAAGCCTCCGATCTCGACTGTCCGCAATCCAGCAGCCCGTGCCAGCGACGACATCGAGCTGCTCGTAGTCGAAACGATGGTTCTCGTCGTTCCAGCACGCCGTTTGTTCGCCGTGCCGCTCCAACTGGTTCAAGATCCTCGTCCCCCTTCGTCCGGTCCTGCAGGCGGATGCATCGCACATAGCGCCAAGCGACCGATGATGTCATCCGGCCGTGCATGCTAGGCGACTAGACACCGAGATGGCGCTGCCAAAGGCCGCGGTCGGCGGCGAGCTCGGCCGACGTGCCGGCCCAGGCGACCCGCCCGCGCTCCAGGATGGTGTGGCGCGCGCAGAGCCCGACCAGCCGGTCGACATATTTGTCGATCACCAGGAGGGCGAGCCCGCTCCGGCTCACCTCGGCAAGCACGCGCCAGATTTCATCGCGTAGCAGCGGCGCCAGGCCTTCGGTCGCCTCGTCGAGGATGAGTAGCTTGGGGTTGGTCATCAACGCGCGGCCAATCGCCAGCATCTGCTGCTCGCCGCCGGACAGCTCGACGCCCATGTTGCTCGCGCGCTCCGCCAGTCGCGGGAACAGCGCGTAGATGCGCTCGAGCGTCCACGGCACGGCGGCACCGCTGCGCCGGGCGGCGAAGGCCACGAGGTTCTCGCGCACGCTGAGATTGGCAAAGATCCGCCTGCCTTCGGGCACCAGCGCGATGCCGGCGCGGCCGATGCGATCGGCCGCCCAGCCATCGATGCGCTGGCCCTGGTAGCGAATGGCGCCGGCGGTTGCCTTGGCGAGCCCGACGATGCTGCGGACGGTCGTGGTCTTGCCCATGCCGTTGCGCCCCAGCAACGCCACCGCCTCGCCCGGCTCGATCACGAGGTCGACGCCGAACAGCACCGGCAAGTCGCCATAGCCCGCCTGCACGCCTTCGATCTCGAGTAACCGCGTCACGCGGCGGCCTCTTCCCCGAGATAGGCCCGGCGCACCTCGGGATGGCGGCGGATCTCGTCGGGCGCGCCGCTGGCGATGACGCGGCCATAGACCAGCGTGGTAATGCGGTCGGCCAGGCGAAACACCGCGTCCATGTCGTGCTCGACCAGCAGGATGGTGCGTTGGCCCTTGAGCGCCTCGATCAGGCCGACGATGCGGGCCGCCTCCTCGGCTGCCATCCCCGCCATCGGCTCGTCGAGCAGGAGGATCTTCGCACCGGTCGCCAACGCCAGGCCGAGCTCGAGCTGGCGGCGCTCGCCATGCGCCAGCGCCCCGGCAAGCCGATCGGCGCGGTCGGCGAGCCCGATCCCTTCCAGCTCGGCGCGGGCGTGCGCCAGGTCGTGCCGGCCACCGGCTCCCTGGACGGCAAGCGCCAGGTTCTCCAGCACGGTGAAGTTCGGAAACAGGCTGGTGATCTGGTAGGAGCGCGCCAGCCCCAACCGCACGCGCCGGTGCATGGCAAGGCCGGTGATGTCGCGGCCGTCGAGCAGGATGGTGCCAGCATTGGGCGCGAGCGCGCCGGAGAGCAGACTGATCAGCGTCGTCTTGCCGGCGCCGTTCGGTCCGATCACGGCGTGCAGCTCGCCCGGGGCGATGTCGAGGCTCACGCCGTCGACCGCCACCACGCCGCCAAAGCGCTTCTGCAGGCCGGCGACGCTGAGCGCGGGCGCGGTCATGGGTTGGCGCGCCCGCGCGGCATCAGGCCGGAAAGGCCGTGCGGCGCGAACAGCACGACGGCGAGCAAGACCACACCGATGGCGAGCGGCCAATGGATCGTGTGTCCGGAGATCGCCTCCTGCGCGATCAAGAGCGCGGTGGCGCCGAGCACGCCGCCCAGCAGCCGGCCGGCGCCGCCCAGGATCACCATGATCATCAGCAAGCCGGATTCGGTCCAGTGCAGCAGGTTGGGACCGACCAGCCCATTCAGGCTGGCGAGAAGCCCGCCGCACAGGCCCGCTACCGCGCCGGCAATCACGAACGCCAGAAGCTTCACACGGTAGGCCGGAAAGCCGATCGCCTCCATACGGGTCTCGTTGTCGCGAACACCCTGCAGCGCGCGACCGAACGGCGCATTCAGGAGCATGCGCATCGCCAACAGG
>JAXMCO010000018.1:0-81613 GCA_046349335.1 Reyranellaceae bacterium | reverse complement strand
CCCGCAGGGGGCGGAGAGGGAAAGCCTCGGTCGAGCTTCCTCCAATTCCGACGTCGGATTCCGAAGAATCTTGTCTGCGGCTTCCCCCCTCCGCCCCGCGTGACGGGGCACCTCCCCCGACGACAGGGGAGGCGAACAAGATGTGTCCACTCTGTAGTCGTAAAATGGGGAAGGCAGATCGAGAGCGGAGCGCCACCATGACAAGCGTCCCCTCCATCGCCCCTCTGCCCCCACCGCGCAGCGCATCGCGCCCGTTCGTCGTGGTCACCGGCCTTTCCGGGGCAGGGCGCATCACGGCGCTGCATGCCCTCGGCGATATGGGCTACGTTGCGGTCGATAACGTGCCGCTGATGTTGCTCGGCGATGTCATGAACTCGACAGCAGGCAATCCTGGCGATCGCGCCGTCCCCCTCGCCTTCGGCATCGACACGCGCACCTTCGGCTTCGACCCGCACGCCTTGGTGCGGCGGGTCCAGGAATTGCGCCAACGCGCCGACGTCGCGGTACGCCTGCTGTTCCTCGACTGCGACACGGAGATCCTGCAGCGGCGCTACACCGAATCGCGCCGCCCCCATCCGCTGGCACCCGACCGACCGTTGATCGATGCGATCAGCGAGGAGCGCAAGCATATCGGCCGGGTGCGCGACCAGGCCGACCTGGTGATCGACACCTCGGCCCTTTCGCCGCAGCATTTCAAGCAACTCCTGGCCGGCCACTTCGCGCTCGGCGCCGTCGGCACGCGGCTGGCCGTGATGTCGTTCTCCTACCGGCGCGGCCTGCCGCGCGAAGCCGATCTGGTGTTCGACGTGCGCTTCCTCCGGAATCCGCACTACGTGCCCAATCTCAAGCCGCTGACCGGGCGCAACCCGGCGGTCGCCGCCTTCGTCGCCGACGATCCCGGGTACCGTCCCTTCCTCGATGGCCTGAAGGGCTTGATCGGGCCGCTGCTGCCGCGATTTGACGCAGAAGGCAAGAGCTATTTGACGATCGCCATTGGTTGCACCGGCGGCCGGCACCGTTCAGTAACGGTCGCCGAGGAGCTGGCAGGCTGGTTGCGCGGCGCGGGCCGCTCGGTCACTCTCTCTCACCGGGACGCCGATGCGGCCGGGGAGGCAGGCGGCGCAGGGTAGAGCAAGGCATGATCGGTATCGTACTGGTTACCCACGGCAATCTGGCGCGGGAATTCATTGCAGCGCTGGAACATGTCGTCGGGCCGCAGCAGGGCGTCGCGGCGGTATGCATCGGCCCCGAAGACGACATGGAAAAGCGCCGCGCCGAGATCCTGGAGAATGTCCAGGCCTGCGAGAGCGGCGATGGCGTCATCGTGCTGACCGACATGTTCGGCGGCACGCCGTCCAATCTCGCGATCTCGATCATGGAGCGCGCCCGCATCGAGGTGCTGGCCGGTGTCAACCTGCCGATGCTGGTGAAGCTCGCGTCGGTGCGCGCCCGGCCGATCGCCGAAGCCGTGCGCATGGCGCAGGAAGCCGGCCGCAAGTACATCACCGTCGCCTCGCGTATCCTGGCCAAGGAAGCTTCGTGAACGACGACGCGCCGCACGTCACGGCGGAAGCCGAGATCGGTATGGTCCGGCGCACCCTGCAGATTACCAACAAGCGCGGCCTGCACGCCCGCGCCGCCGCCAAGTTCGTGCGCACCGTCGGCCAGTTCGACTGCCAGGTCAAAGTCGCCTTCAAAGGCCAGGAGGTCTCCGGCCTGTCGATCATGGGCCTGATGATGTTGGCCGCAGGCCTGGGGAGCGCGATCGAGCTCGCCTGCTCGGGCCGCCAGGCGGTCGAGGTCATGGCTGCGTTGTCGAGCCTGATCGAGGGCAAGTTCGGCGAGGATTGAGGCGGCGAGCCGGAGGACCGCAGGTCGGGCGCGAAGCCGGCCGCGCCCTTCCCATTTCACATTTCCAGGTGCTAATCCGCCACAGCGGAGGTGTGACCATGAGCGTCGAGGGTGAGACGGGCGAAAATCGTCTCGCGAAGGCGCATAGGACGCCGAACAACTGGAAAGAGCCGGAAGCACGAGCGGTGCAGCCATCGCAGCACGGGCGGACAAAGCGTCTTGCGAATCTTGCCTTGGCCGTCAGTTCGGTGCTGCTCACGTTGGCGGTTCTCGAAATCGGCTATCGGCTGTTGCGCGGAGGGCCAATTACCCTGATCCATTGGCCGAACTTCGCCGCAGTACGCATGGGCATCAGCGACCAAGGCAGCGGACCGTGTGCATACGCGTACGACGCGATGCTCGGCTGGGTGTGGCCACCGAACTGCAAGGCATCTTCCTTCAGCACCGACGGCCAGGGCTTTCGCGCTACGCCTCCCGGAGGTCCCGTCGACAAGGCGCCGGTTCTCGCCACCGGGTCGTCCTTCACCCAGGGCGAAGAGGTTGGAGATGGCGAAAGCTGGCCAGCCTACCTGCAAACGATGATCGGCCGTACGGTGCTGAATGGCGGCGTCAGCGGCTATTCCCTCGACCAGACGGTCCTGCATACCGTGACGATGGCGCCGCGGGTCAAGCCGCACCTCATTGTGGCCGGGTTCACGCCCGACGATATCAGACGCAGCGAACTCTCCGTCGCATGGAGCCGCCAGAAGCCCTACTTCGTGGCGACGAACGGCGAGCTCGAGCTGCGCAACGTCCCGGTTCCGCAGCAAGGGCGCGCTACGCTGCCAATGGCAGGCCGTCTGCTCGGCTGGTCGGCGTTGGCCGAGGACGTCACGCAGCGACTCGGCATGCAGCGCGGCTGGTACTTCGACGAGGTCCGGGGTGCGCCGCCCGGCACCGGCGAGGCCATCGGCTGCCTGCTGATGACGAAGCTCGCGGGCCTCGGCGTGCCGGTGATGATGCTGGCTCAGTACAGCCGCGACCACGCCATGGCGGATGCCCGCGGCAAGGAGAGGGATTTCCGCATCGTGCGCACGGTGATGGATTGTGCGACCGAGGCGGGGCTGACGACGCTCGATCTCGCCGAGCCGCTTCAAGCCGAAATTGCGGCGCGCGGCATCGACGCGCTGTACCGCACCGACCACCATTCGGCGCAAGGCAATCGCGTGGTCGCCGAGCTGATCAAGGGCGAGCTCGACAGGCAGCGCCTGATGCCGCAGAGCATCGAACGGCAGACTGGTCGAAACCGGTGAAAGCGCCATCCGAGTCCGCCGAACAAGGTGTCGTCGTTCATCTCGATCTTCATGGCGGAGAGTTTGGCTCCCAGGAGGAACGCGACTCTGTCCATCGATTGACTGACCGGCTGGCTGGGGCCGTCGCTCGCACGAAGGCTGGAGACTATGACGGCGACGGGTTCGGTGGCGGGAAATGCCACTTGTACTTCTATGGACCGGATGCCGACCGATTGATGTCGACGATCGCGCCCATCTTGAATGGCTCCGCCCTTTGCAACGGTGGCCACGCCGTCAAGCACTACGGACCGCCGGGCGCCCGAAGTGAGCGGGTCGCCCTCAGGGCACATTGACGCCGGACGCCCAACGGCATCGGCGACCCGCGCCAGACAAACAACTTAGAATGAGGACCGCCGCATAACGTCGGCGACAGGTGCCCCATCGTCCTCGGGCTCGATGGAAGGCGTTCCAGGCTTGGGGACCACGAACGCCTTCCGCTTCAGCAAGGCGGCCATGGTGTCGATTCCAGTTCGATAATTTGTCTCCGAGCATTCGACGACAGCACCGATGCGCGCATGGTTGCGCGCCCCGTCGGAATTCTCACCGCGACTCACTCCGTAGTAGTCGTAGTAGGCGACCAACTGTGAACAGCGCCCCTTCAACCAGGCTAACCGTTGCGGCGTCATCGGCTTGGTGGCGGCTTGTGGCTGTGGCTCAAGTGCGCCGATCGTCTGGGCAGAAGCGTCGTTTGCGGCATTGACCAGCAGCATTGCCGCAATCAGAGACATCGACACAACCGCTACCTTCTTCTCGCCAAAATGTGACAGATCGATGAAACTTTTGGTTGTTTTATCGAAGTCTTGCTCTGGTGGAAAATGGCGGACGGCACGGCTGAAATTGGTCTCCTCCTGATCGAGATCGAGCGCCATATACAACTCCATAAATGCGGCATCGCGCAGCACTTCCCAGCCTTGGAAAGCTTCGCCAAACGAGTACCGACGTATGCGTTGCAGATTTCAGGCAACCGCAAGAAACGATGAATTTATGAGGAAGGGTTTATCTTCCGATTATAACAATACACAACTAAAAGTTGCCTATTGTCCCGGCGGACAAGAGGACCTGTTACACGAGTATCGCCGCCGATGCCGATCACGTTCGGGAATTCGATCGGATCCTCACTCGCATGTTGGAGGGTGAGCCGAGACACCACTAATCTCGGTGTTGCGCCCTCGATGGGAATGTACCGTGGTCTCGCCTGTCGCCTCGTGAAGGGGCGGCCGTAAGCGTTTCACGTCGATCAACGCGATTATCCGACATCGATCCTCCCGTGGAACCGATGCCGGAGAGTCGTGAGTGTCGATGACGTGATGGTTGCGCCGCTTCTCCGCTTTTCGCGATCCGGCATTCGACGACCGACCGGCATTTGTCTGCGCGGCCGACCTCGACATTCGTCGAAAAAGGGACTCCGTCATGGACATCGACCGTCTGCTCGTCTTCGCTGCCGCTTACTTCGCCGTCGCCATCCTGCCCGGACCGGCGGTAGCCGCCCTGCTCGCTCGCGTGCTGGCGCGCGGCCCGGGTGGAGCGGCCACCTTCGTCGCCGGTGTCGCGGTGGGTACGGTGGCCTGGCTGTCCGTCGCCGCCGCGGGCCTTGCGGCACTGGTGGCAGCCTTCGCCCCGGTATTCATCGTCATCCGCTACGCCGGCGCAGCCTACCTGCTCTGGCTTGCCGGGAAGCTGTGGACGGCCCCGCGCAGCAACTCGACACGAGCAACGACACAGGCCAAGACAAGGGCCTGTTTCTGACCGGGCTCGCCATCAACCTCGGCAATCCCGAGGCGATCGTCTTCTTCCTCGCCTTGTTGCCGTCCGTCGTCGATCTCAGCCGGCTGACGCCGCTTGCCTTTGCCGAACTCGCGACCGTCGTCGTGGCCATGGTGTGCGGTGTGTTCGGCGCCTACACGATTCCGGCGATCCGGGCCCGCCGGCTGTTCACCTCGGTCCGCGCCGTCCGCCTCGTCAATCGCGGCAGCGGCATCACCGTGGCAGGCGCGGCGGCAGCCATTGCAACGCGTTGAGCGGCACACGGCATAAAGCCCGACGCATATAGGCATAAATAGTTGCTTATATGTGCGTATCTGGGCGCCGGGCGCGTTGAGGGGCCGCAGGGCCGCTGTTATGACACGGCCCACCTTCCCTCTCCCCGCACTGCCAGGAGCGCCACATGGCCCAGGATTACGTCGTCAAGGATATCGGGCTCGCCGATTGGGGCCGCAAGGAAATCGATATGGCCGAGACCGAGATGCCCGGCCTGATGGCGATCCGCACCGAGTTCGGACCGAAGAAGCCGCTCAAGGGCGCGCGCGTGGCCGGTTCGCTGCACATGACCATTCAGACGGCGGTGCTGATCGAGACCCTGAAGGCGCTCGGCGCCGACGTGCGCTGGGCATCGTGCAACATCTACTCGACACAGGATCATGCCGCCGCCGCAATCGCCCAGTCGGGCACGCCGGTGTTCGCCATCAAGGGCGAGAGCCTCGAGGAGTATTGGGAGTATACGCACAAGATCTTCGAATGGAGCGACGGCGGCGCGCCCAACATGATTCTCGATGACGGCGGCGACGCCACCCTGCTCGTCCATCTCGGCATTCGCGCCGAGAAGGATCCGTCGCTGATCGCCAAGCCGACCAACGAGGAGGAAGAGGTCCTCTACAAGGCGATCGCCAAGACCAACAAGGAGAAGCCCGGCTGGTACGCCAAGCTCGGGGCCGCCATCCGCGGCGTCACAGAGGAGACGACGACCGGCGTGCACCGGCTCTACCAGATGGAGAAGGAAGGTCGCCTGCTGTGGCCGGCCATCAACGTCAACGACTCGGTCACCAAGTCCAAGTTCGACAATCTCTACGGCTGCCGCGAATCGCTGGTCGACGGCATCCGTCGCGGCACCGACGTGATGATGGCCGGCAAGGTCGCCATGGTCGCGGGTTTCGGTGACGTCGGCAAAGGCTCGGCCGCCTCGCTGCGCCAGGCCGGCTGCCGCGTGATGGTCTCCGAGGTCGATCCGATCTGCGCCCTGCAGGCGGCGATGGAAGGCTACGAGGTGGTGACCATGGAAGATGCCGCGCCGAAGGCCGACATCTTCGTCACCGCCACCGGCAACGTCGACGTGATCACGCTCGACCACATGAAGGCGATGAAGCATCGCGCCGTGGTCTGCAACATCGGCCACTTCGACAGCGAAATTCAGATCGCGAGCCTTCGGAACTTCAAGTGGCACCACGTCAAGCCGCAGGTCGACGAGATCGAGTTCCCCGACGGCAAGCGCATCATCGTGCTGTCGGAGGGTCGCCTGGTGAATCTCGGCAATGCCACCGGCCATCCGAGCTTCGTGATGTCGGCCTCGTTCTCCAACCAGACGTTGGCGCAGATCGAGATCTTCGCCAATCCGGCCAAGTACGAGAAGAAGGTCTACACCTTGCCCAAGGCGCTCGACGAGAAGGTGGCGGCGCTGCATCTCGCAAAAGTCGGCGCCAAGCTCACCAAGCTGCGCCCCGACCAAGCGAAGTACATCGGCGTGCCCGAGGCCGGCCCGTTCAAGGGCGACCTCTACCGCTACTGATCGACGCACGATCAATCGTTGCACGGGGCGGACACCGCCGCCGCCGTGCTATGTGTCGGCACTGGGAATTGTGGTGCCGACCTACTCCTTGTCCTTGCCCGACGAAGCTGCCACCGAGAGACTCGGTGCGGCGATCGCCCAGCGCCTGATGCCCGGTGACCTGGTCGCCCTGCAGGGCGGGCTGGGCGCCGGCAAAACAACGCTCGCACGGGCCGTGCTGCGCGCCGCGACGGGTGATCCAGCGCTGATCGTACCCAGCCCGACCTTTACCCTCGTCGAGATCTACGACACGCCGCGCGGTGCGTTCTGGCATTTCGATCTCTACCGGCTGGAGGCGGCCGAGCAGGTGCTCGAGCTCGGCTGGGAAGAGGCACGGGTCGACGGGGTCACCCTGGTCGAATGGCCCGAGCGCCTGGGCCCCTTGCTGCCAGTCGATCGGCTCACCGTCAGCCTGACGCTCGACCGCACCGGCCGACGCGCCGAGATCGACGGAGGAGCGCGCTTTGCCGGCCTCTGAACGCGACAAGGAGCGTGCCCTGTTCGCACATCGCGCCGGCTGGGGCGACGCCGGCGAGCGCCGGCTCGCGGGCGATGCCTCGTTCCGGCGCTACTATCGGCTGATCCGGCCGCGCCAGTCGGCGATCATCATGGACATGCCACCCGGCGAGGATGTGTCGCCCTTCGTGCGCGTCGACCGCCACCTGACCGGGCTCGGGCTGAGCGCCCCCCAAATCTACGCCGAGGACGCCGACGCGGGCTTCCTGCTGATCGAGGATTTCGGTGACGATACCTTCACCCGCGTGCTCGCCGCCGGCGGCGATGAAGCCGAGCTCTATGCCCGCGCGACCGACGTGCTGGTCGCCTTGCATCGGGCCGGCCCGCGTGCGTTGCTACCTGCCCTCCCGGTCTATTCTGGCGAGGCCTTGATCGAGGCGACCATGTTGCTGCCCGAATGGTACGTCCCCGCCGCCACGGAGGCGGCGCTACCAGCCGACGAAGCCGAGCGCTATCGCGCGGCGTGGCGTGCAGCGCTTTGCGTGCTGCCGCCGTCCGACGACACATTGCTGCTGCGCGACTATCACCGGGCCAACCTGATGTGGCTGCCGGCACGGCCCGGCGCAAAGGCGTGCGGCCTGCTCGATTTCCAGGATGCCCAGCGCGGCCACGCCGCCTACGACCTCGCCTCCCTGATCGAGGATGCGCGCCACGACGTGTCGCCCGCCGTGCACGCCGCCTGTCTCGAACGCTATCTCGACGAAACTGGCCTGGCCGATCGGGCGGGCTTCCGGGCGGGCTTCGCGCTGATGGCCGCGCAGCGTCATGCGCGCATCATCGGCCTGTTCGTCCGCCTGCTCGAACGCGACGGCAAGCGCGACTACCTGCCCTTCCTGCCGCGTGTCTGGCGGCAATTCGAGCAGGCTCTGACCCACGAGGCGCTGCAGCCGCTCAGAGCGTGGGTCGATCGCGTGCTGCCACCGGGCTTGCGACGCGTGGGCGCAGCATGATCGAGACCGCGATGATCCTGGCAGCGGGCCGCGGCGAGCGTATGCGGCCGCTCACCGACACGACGCCCAAGCCGCTGATCCCGGTCGCCGGCAGGTCGATGGTCGAACGCACGGTCGACAAGCTGGTCGAGGCGGGCGTCACCAAGATCGTCGTCAATGTCCACTATCTCGGCCAGCAGATCGCCGACCGCCTGAACGGCCGCGCCCACATCATCCACGAGGAGCGCCTGCTCGAAACCGGCGGCAGCGTGAAGAACGCCCTGCCCGTGCTCGGCCCCGGCCCGTTCTTCGTCATCAACGGCGACATGATGTGGCGCGACAGGGAGCATCAGCTCCTGCCCCGCATGGCCGGACGATGGAACCCAGAGCGCATGGACGCCTTGCTGCTGCTGCATCCCATCCACAAGGTGATCGGCCGCGAGCCGGGCGAGCGCGGTGACTATTTCCTCGAACCGGGCGGCCACATTCGCCATCGCGGCGTCGCTCAGCTCACGCCCTACGTGTTCGCCAGCATCTCGATCTGCGACACTCGCCTGTTCGAGGACTCGCCCGATGGTCCGTTCTCACTGCTGACGCTGTGGCATCGCGCCGAAGCGGCACGGCGCCTGTACGGCACGGTCAACGAAGGCGACTGGTTCCATATCGGCACGCCCAAGCAGCTCGCCGAGGCGGAACGCGTGCTGGGCTGAGTATCCAGACATGACGCATGTCTTCACCATCGGCCTCGACCGTCGCTTTGCCGATGTCCTGGCGCACGGCCTCCTGACGACGTACGGCAAGAACCCGCTGTCATTGGCCGACGCGCTGATCCTGCTGCCGACGCGGCGCTCGGTGCGGGCGCTGCGCGAGGCTTTCCTGCGCGCGTCCGACGGCAAGCCGCTGCTGCTGCCACGGCTGGCGCCGCTGGGCGATGTCGACGACGGGGCATGGGAGCCAATGGCCAGTGACGACGCGAGCGCCCTCGCCCTGCCGCCGGCCATCGCCCCGACCGAGCGCGAGGCGCTGCTCGCCCAGCTCGTCACCGCCTTCACCGACGAGGACGGCCAGCGCGTCGCTCAATCTGCGGCGCAGGCGCTCAAGCTCGCGCGTGAGCTGGCCGGCCTGATCGACGAGCTCGCCATCGAAGGCGTGTCGTTCGATCGCCTGGCCGATCTGGTCGACAGCACCTTCGCCAGCCACTGGCAGCGCACGCTGAAATTTCTCGCCATCGTCGGCGAACACTGGCCGCGCATCCTGGCCGAGCGCGGCCAGGTCGACGCGATCGAGCGGCGCACGCGCTCGATCCGCGCCCAGGCCGAGCGCTGGCGCGCCCAGCCGCCGGCTACGCCGGTGATCGCCGCCGGCTCGACCGGCTCGCAGCCGGCGACACGGGAACTCCTCGCCGTCATCGCCGGGCTGCCGAAGGGCGCGGTCGTGCTGCCCGGCCTCGATCGAGACATCGACGAGGCGAGCTGGCACGCGCTCGACCCTTCGCATCCGCAGTTCGGCCTGCGCGAGCTGCTGTGGGCGCTCGGCATCGAGCGCACGGCCGTTGCCGACTGGCCGGGCGCGGGGCCCGCTCCGCGCGGAAAGCTGGCGAGCGAACTGATGCGACCAGCCGAAACCAGCGAGGCATGGGTGCGCCCACCTGCCTCGTCGCTCGAGCACGTAACGCGCGCCGATTGCGCCACACCGCACCAGGAAGCGGTGGTGATCGCGCTGGCACTGCGCGAGGTCCTGGATACGCCAGGCCGCACCGCGGCACTGGTAACGCCCGACCGGGCGCTGGCCCGCCGCGTCGCCGCCGAACTGCGGCGATGGCGGATCGAGATCGACGATTCGGCAGGCCAGCCTCTCAGCCACACGCCGCCCGCCGCCCTGCTGCAGCTCCTGGTCGATGCTGTCGACCAGCGCTTCGCGCCGGTGGCGCTTCTGGCATTGCTCAAGCATCCGCTCTGCACCCTCGGCGGCGCCCGCGGCGAGCTGCTCGCCACGACCCGGCAGCTCGACGCCAAGTGCCTGCGCGGGCTGAAGCCGGCGCCCGGCTTCGGCGAGATCCGCGAGCGGCTTGCCGTGGCCAAGTTCGGCGACCCAGCCGAACGCGACCGCATCGCCGCCCTGCTCGACAGGATCGAGGCGACGACTGCCGATCTGGTGCAGGCCATGACCGACAGAGCACCGCCCGACCGCCTGCTCGACGCGACGATCGCTGCTGCCGAGCAGATCGCCGCGTCGCAGCCGCTGTGGTCGAGCGAGGCAGGGGAAGCGCTGGCGGATGCGCTCGCCCGCCTGCGCCAGGCCTGGCGGGACCGTGACCCGATCGCCGGCCGTGAATGGCCGTCTCTACTCGCCGCCATGCTCGAGCCGGAGATCGTGCGGCCGACCTGGGGGCGCCATCCACGGCTCGCCATCTGGGGGCCGCTCGAGGCCCGCCTGCAACGCGCCGACCTGCTGGTGCTGGGCGGGCTCAACGAAGGCACTTGGCCGCCGTCGGTCGACACCGGTCCGTGGATCAACCGGCCGATGCGCGCCGCACTCGGCCTGCCGCAACCCGAACGCCGGGTCGGCCTGTCGGCACACGACTTCACCGAGGCACTCGGCGCCGAGCGCGTGCTGCTGACCCGTGCCGAGCGCGAAGGCGGCGCGCCCACCGTACCGTCGCGCTGGCTCGCTCGCCTCGATGCGCTGTTCGGCTACGACCCCGGCGCACCGATTGCGCCGCCCGAATACATCCAGCGCGGCCGGCGCGGCCTGATCGCCTGGGCCGAGGCGATCGATGCGCCGGTCGCCTACACCCCGTGGCTGCGCCCCGAACCCAGGCCGCCGGTCGCGGCGCGCCCGACGGTGCTGCCGGTCTCCAGCATCGAGCAATGGCGGCGCGATCCTTATGGGCTCTATGCACGGCGCATCCTCGACCTGCGCCTGCTCGATCCGTTGGAGGCGGAACTCGGCGCCGCCGAGCGCGGAACCGCCCTGCATGGTGCCTTCGAAGCCTTCCTGAAGGCGCATCCCTCCGGCCTGCTGCCGCCCGACGCGCTGGTGCGCTTCGAAGCCATGGGCGCGCAGCACCTCGCCGGAGTGTTAGCGGCGCCCGCCGAACGCGCCTTCTGGTGGCCCCGCTTCAAGCGTCTGGCACGCTGGTTCATCGCCACGGAGAGTGCGCGCCGCACCGCCGGCACACGCGTGCTCGGCAGCGAGATCGACGGCGCGCTGCAGCTCGGCCCGCTGCGCATCGAGGCGCGCGCCGACCGCATCGACGAAATCGGGCCCGACGTGTGGGAGATCATCGACTACAAGACCGGCCGCGTGCCCCAGAAAAGAGAGATGGAGGCGCTGTTCGCGCCGCAGCTTCTGCTCGAGGCGGCGATGGCCGAACGCGGCGGCTTCGCCAGGCTGAGTGGCCGGGCCGGCAGCGCACACGTGTCCTACTGGCAAGCCAATGGGCTGGGAGACGGCGGCGCGGTGAAGCCGGTCGAGGACAGCGACGCGCTGGTGCCGCGCATGCTCGAGTTGGTCGAGCGCATGGCGACGCTCTACGCCTCGCCCGACACACCCTATCGTGCCGTGCCGTGGTCGGCCTTCATGCCGTTCTTCAACGATTACAAGCACCTCGAACGCATCGCCGAATGGTCGACTGCCGGCGGAGGCGAGGAGTGAGGATGAACATTCCTCTCCTCAATCTCGAGCTCCTCTCCTCCATTAGAGGGAGAGGTTGGGTGAGGGGGTCACGCATGTCATCGCCCCCTCACCTAGCCTCTCCCCCCAGCGGGGGAGAGGAACATGAGTCGCGAGCGAATGGAGCGTCGCGCCCATGACCGACGCGCTCGCACTCGCCACACGGGCGCAGCGGCAGGCGACGACGCCGCGGCACTCGGCGTGGGTCGAGGCCAATGCCGGGACCGGCAAGACCAAGGTGCTGACCGATCGCGTGACGCGCCTGCTGCTCGACCGCGTGCCGCCCCAGCGCATCCTCTGCCTCACCTTCACCAAGGCGGCGGCCGCCGAGATGCGCAATCGGCTGGCGAGCCAGCTCGGCCGCTGGGCGCTCGCCAGCGACGCGGTGCTGGACGACGAGATCGCCAAGCTGATCGACCGCCGGCCCGAACCCGACGAGCGCGTGGTCGCCCGCCGCCTGTTCGCCCGTGTGCTCGATGCGCCGGGCGGCATCAACATCCTCACCATCCACGCCTTCTGCCAGGCACTGCTCAAACGCTTCCCGCTCGAGGCCGGCGTGGCGCCGGGCTTCGAGGTGCTCGACGAACCCGAGGCGCGGGCGCTGCTCCAAAAGGCGCGCGACGCGCAGATGGAAGAACTGGCGAGCGACGCCGCGCCGACCGACCTCGCCCAGGCGCTCGCCGTCGTGGCCAACAAGGTCTCAGTCGCCGAATACAGCCAGCTCCTGTCGAACCTGCTCGCCGAGCGCGCCTGGCTGCTCGCCCGGGTCCGCGACGCCGCCGGCCTGAGGCGCGTGAGAGCACGACTGGCCCGCGCGCTGGGCTCTGCCCCCGAAGACACCGACGTCGGGCTCACAGAGGCAGCCTGCCGCGACTCCGCTTTCGACAAGCCGGGCCTCACCGACGCCGCACACGCGCTTCTAGACGGCCGCAAGACCGATATCACGCGCGGCCAACTGATCGCCGACTGGCTGGCCGCCGGCGACAACCGCACCGCCCTGTGGTCGGACTACGCTGCGGCCTTCTTCACCAAGGACGGCAAAATCCAGGCCCGTCTCGCCACCAAGGCAGCGAGCTCCAGGATGCCGGACATCGACCGCGTCCTGCGCACAGAGGCCGAGCGGCTGGTGACGGCGATCGAGCGCATCGCGAGCGCGGCACTGGTCGATGGCACGATGGCGCTGCTGCGCCTCGGCCTCGATATCTCCGATCGGTACGCAGAGGCCAAGCGGCGGCGCGCCGCGCTCGATTACGACGACCTGATCGTCCATACGCGCCGCCTGCTCGAGACGGCGGCGAGCGCTGCCTGGGTGCTCTACAAGCTCGACGGCGGGATCGACCATGTGCTGGTCGACGAAGCGCAGGACACCAACCCCGATCAGTGGGAGGTGATCCGCCGCCTGACCGAGGAATTCTTCGCCGGCGAGGGCGCGGTCGAGCGGCCGCGCACCATCTTCGCCGTCGGCGACGTCAAGCAGTCGATCTTCGGCTTCCAGCGCGCCGATCCGCGCAAGCTCGAGGAGATGCGCCTGTGGTTCACCGAGCGCACCGAGCTTGCCGCGCAACGCTTCGTGCCGGTCGGCCTGCATGTGTCCTTCCGCTCGACCTCGGCGGTGCTCGACGCCGTCGACTGGGTATTCGGGGAGGCTGCCGCGGCAAACGGCGTCGCGACGGCAGATGTCGAGGTGGAACACTTGGCGAGCCGCACCGGCGAGCCGGGACGCGTCGAGGTTTGGCCGCTCGTCCGTGCCGTCGAAAGCGAGATCGACACCAGCAACCTCGATGCGGCACAGGACGAGATGGCGCGACCGCATCAGCGGCTCGCCCAGCTCATCGCCCGCCACGCCAAGGGGCTGATTGGCCGCGAACGGCGGGCGCGCAAGGGCGAGCTGTTGCACGAAGGCCATTTCATGGTGCTGGTGCGCCGGCGCAACGAGTTCGTGCATGCGCTGGTGCGAGAGCTGAAGCGCGAGCGCATCGAGGTCGCGGGCGTCGACCGACTCGACCTCGCTCAAGAGCTCGCCATCCAGGATCTGATGGCGATGGCGCGCTTCGTGCTGCTGCCGCAGGACGACCTCAACCTCGCCTGCCTGCTGAAGTCGCCGTTGATCGGCCTCGACGAGGAGCGGCTCTTCACCCTGGCCTGGCAACGGCGCGGCTCGCTTTGGCAGGCGTTGCGGGCGCACGCCGCCGAGCCAGCCTTCGCAGCCGTTCATGCCCGCCTCGCCGACTGGCTCGGTCGTGCCGACCTCGCGACGCCGTTCGATTTCTTCGCCGACGTTCTCGGTCCCCAGAAGGGTCGCATGCGCTTGCTCGAACGGCTGGGCCGCGAAGCCGCCGACCCGATCGACGAGCTGCTGGCGCGGGCTCTTCAATACCAGCAGGTCGAAGGCCCCTCGCTGCAAGGGTTCGTGCGCTGGTTCGAGATGGGCGGCGGCGACATCAAGCGCGATCTCGACCAGAATCGTCGCCGTGAAGTTCGCATCCTGACGGTGCACGCCTCGAAGGGCCTGCAGGCGCCGATCGTCTACTTGCCCGACACCACGCGCACGCCACGCACCGTCGACCGGCTGCTCGCCGCCGAGGACGGCGACTCCCGGCTGTGGCTGCCGCGCGCCGGCGATGCCAACACGGCGGCGCAGGAATGGCGACAGGCGGCGACCGAGCGCGACCGGCGGGAGCAAAATCGCCTTCTCTATGTCGCCATGACGCGCGCCGAGGACCGGCTCTATGTCGGCGGCTGGATCAATACCAAGGAACCCGACCGCGGCTGCTGGTACGAGCGCATCGCCGCCGGCCTCGGGGCCAGCAGCACGGCCGCCCCCGACCGCGCACCGACACGCCAGCGCGCTGTGACGAAGACCTTCGATTTCACGCCCCTGCTCGGCGCGGCGGGCTGGGCAGGAGAGGGCTTCGAGCTCACCAATCCGGGTACCATCACGATTGCCGAGCAGGCCGAGCTCGCTCTCGAAGAGGTCGCCCCGTTGCCGCTCTGGCTAGAGGCGCCTGCGCCGGCCGAGCCCGATCCACCCACGCCCCTGGCGCCATCGCAGCCTTTGCCCGACGAGACGACCGCACCGCCGCACGCCTACAGCCCCTTGTCCGCCGGCGATTCCCGCCGCTTCGCCCGTGGATTGCTGCTGCACGATCTGTTGCGCCATCTGCCGGCGCTGCCGACGGCGGAGCGGGCGGCAGCCGCCCGGCGCTTCCTCGCCCAGCCGGCGCACGGGCTCACGGCAGACGAGATCGCCCAATGGGCCGAAGAGGCGCTCGCCGTGATCGCCGCACCGGGCCACGCCTCGCTGTTCGCCGAGGGCTCGCGCGCCGAGGTGCCGTTGGTCGGCACGGTGCGAACGCCGCGCGGCACCTTCACCGTCGCCGGCCAGGTCGACCGCTTGGCGGTCACCGCCCGCGAGGTGCTGATCGTCGACTACAAGACCAACCGGCCGCCGCCCGCCCACGCCCGCGACGTACCGCTCGCCTACCGGCGTCAGCTCGCGCTTTACCGGGCGCTCATCGAAGACATCTATCCCGGGCGCGCCGTAAGGGCTTTCCTGCTCTGGACAGCAGCCCCCTTGCTGATGGAGATCGATGGCGAAACGCTCGCGCAATCAATGCCTTACGCGGCCGCATCTTGACTTGCCCGGGGTGCGTTCCTAGCTTCTGACGCAAGGGCGGCGCCGGTCGATCGACCGGCCTGATTTGTTTTTGGGAGAAGTCCGGATGACCGTCAAAGCAACCGATGCCTCGTTCGAGCAGGAAGTCCTGAAGTCCGACACACCCGTCCTGGTCGATTTCTGGGCTGAATGGTGCGGCCCGTGCCGCATGATCGGCCCGTCGCTCGAGGATATCGCCAAGGAGATGGACGGCAAGCTCAAGGTCGTTAAGCTCAACATCGACGAGAACCCGATGGCGCCGACGCGCTACGGCGTTCGCTCGATCCCGACCCTGCTGCTGTTCAAGAACGGCCAGGTCGCCGCCACCAAGATCGGCGCCGAGCCGAAGCAGAAGCTGGTGAGCTGGATCAACACCGTCGTAAGCTGAATCCAGCACGAACGGGCACCATCCTACGAGAAGTCCCCGTCCCGAGACGCCGCGCGTAGCGAGGTGTCTCGGGGAGACCGCCACGTGAAGTCGCTGGCAGTCGCCTTGCTGTCGCTGCTGGGCATCGCCCTTCTTGCAAGGGGCGCCGGCAGCGCCGATCCTGGTTATGCGGCACCCGGCTCCTTTACCGTGCGGCAGATCGACGACACCTGGGTCGACGACGCACGCAACCGCTACGTTCCCGTACGCATCCGATTGCCCGAAAGCGGCGAGCGCGTGCCGACGATCGTGTTCTCGCACGGGCTGGGCGGCTCGCGCGATGGCGGCCGCGAATGGGGCGAGCAGTGGGCGAGCCGAGGCTTTGCAGTCGTCCACGTGCAGCACCCCGGCAGCGACGAAAGCCTGTGGAAGGAGAAGCCGCCCGGCGAGCGGTGGAGTAGCCTCAGAAGCGGTGCCGATCTGCGCCAGTTCCTGGCCCGCATCGCCGACATCAAGTTCGTCGTCGCCGCTCTGCGCAGGCGGCAGTCGGCCGGCGACCCAGTCGCCGCGCGCCTGAACCTCGACCGTCTCGGCATGAGTGGGCACTCGTTCGGCGCGGTCACGACCCTGTTTCTCGGCGGCCAACGACCCGCTCCCGGCGTTGCCGATCGGCTGGCCGCCGATCTGCCCGAAAGCCGGTTCTCTGCCTTCCTCGCCTTCAGCCCTCAGGCTCTGGGCGCCGATCCCGACCATCAGTTCGCCGCCTTCATGCGACCCGCCCTGCTGATCACCGGCACGCTCGACGGTCGACTATTTCCCGGCCTCGGCGCGACGGTCGAGCAGCGGTTGGTCCCTTTTGCGGCGATGCCCGCGAGCGGCAACAAGTTCCTGCTCGTGATCGATCGAGCCGACCACATGTTCTTCAACGGCACGCCGGCTCTGCGCGATCTCGGCACCGTCGGGCGCGAGACGATCGATTTCGCCGCCGTCGAGGCGCGCGGCTACGCCCTGATCAAGGCCGTCTCCACGGCCTACTGGCTGGCTTATCTACGCGACGATCGCGTCGCCCTGCATTGGCTGAAGGCGGGAGGCGCTGCGTCGCTCGCCGCCAGCGACGGCTATCTCGAGCAGAAGTGAGCCTTCACCCGTTGCGGGCCAGCACGGTACCGGCGACGTAGAGCGAGCCGCAGATCAGGATGCGCATTGGCGCGGGCTGACTGGCCAGAAGGTCCTCCAGTGCCGCGCCGATATCGCTGGCGGGAATGCAATCCAATCCGACATCGTTGGCCTGCGCCGACGCTTCCTGCGGCGTGTAGGCGGAATGGCCCTCGATCGGCACGGCGCGCGCGCTGAGGGCATGGCGCGCCAGCGGCCGCAGGAAACCCGAGGCATCCTTGGTCGTCAGCATGCCGAACACCAGATAGAGCGGCAGCGGCGCCGGTTCCCTCGCCCACTCCACCGCCTGGCGGGCGAGCGCGATGCCGCAATCCTCGTTGTGGCCGCCGTCGAGCCACAGCTCGCAGCCCGGCGGCAGGGCTTCGACCAACGGCCCGTGCGTCAACCTCTGCAGCCGCGCCGGCCATTCGACCGAAGCAAGCCCCTTCACGATCGCCGCATCGTCGATGCGGAACCGCGCAGCGCGCAGCCGTTCGATGCAGGCGACCGCGGTCGCCGCATTGTCGAGCTGATGCACGCCGACCAGGGCTGGCGCCGGCAGGTCGACCGCACAGAGGTCGCTCTCGTAGCGGAAGCCCGACGCGGTCGGCATCATCTGCCATTCGCGGCCGAGGCGGAACAGAGGCGCCGCGAGCCGGCCCGCCTCCTTGGCGATCACCTCGGCGCTGACGTCGCGCTGGCGGCCGATCACCGCCGGCACGGCGTGCTTCAGGATGCCGGCCTTCTCGCGCGCAATGCCGTCGAGCTTGTCGCCCAGGAAGCCGGTATGGTCGTAACCGATCGGCGTGATCGCCGATAGCACCGGATCGATCACGTTGGTGGCGTCATGGCGGCCGCCCAGCCCGACCTCGATTACCGACAGGTCGGCCGGCACGCGCGCGAAGGCGAGATAGGCCGCCGCCGTGGTGATCTCGAAAAAGGTGATCGGCTTCTCGCCGTTGGCCTGCTCGCACTCGGTGATCAGGTCGTCGAGGGCGTCGTCGTCGATGATCTCGCCGGCGACGCGGATGCGCTCGTTGAAGCGCACCAGATGCGGCGAGGTGTAGACATGGACACGATAGCCGGCCGCCTCGGCCATGGCGCGCAGGTAGGCGACCAGCGAGCCCTTTCCGTTGGTGCCCGCTACATGGACGGCAGGCGGCAGGCGGCGTTGCGGGTTGCCCAGCTTGGCGAGCAGCGCCTCGATACGGCCGAGATCGAGATCGATCGAGCGCGGATGCAGCCGCATGACGCGCTCGACCAGGGGATCGATCAGGGTCATGCAATGTTCATTTGCCTCCCCCGTAATCGGGGGAGGTGGCCCGGAGGGCCGAAGGGGGAAAGCCTCAGACGAGGTCCGCCCGGTTCCGACGTCGGACTCATTCGAATCTCGATTGAGGCCTTCCCGCTCCGCCCCCTCCCGGGGGCACCTCCCCCGGAAAACGGGGGAGGCAAGTTGGTGGCCACCCTCATCGCGCCGCGACGGCCGGCACCGGCGCAGGTGTCGGCGCGCTCGGCCCCATCAGCAGCGCGATCAGCCGGACCAGAGTCTCGCGCAGCTTGTGGCGGTGCACGACCGTGTCGATCATGCCGTGCTGGAGCAGATATTCCGAACGCTGGAAGCCCTCGGGCAGCTCCTGCCGGATCGTATCCTGGATGACGCGCTGGCCGGCGAAGCCGATGATGGCATCGGGCTCGGCGATGTGGACGTCGCCCAGCATGGCGAACGAGGCCGACACGCCGCCGGTCGTCGGATCGGTCAGCACGACAATGTAGGGCAAGCCCGCCTGCTTCACCTTGCGCACGGCGATGGTGGTGCGCGTGAGCTGCATCAGCGACAGGATGCCTTCCTGCATGCGCGCCCCACCCGAGGCGGAGAACACGACCAGCGGCGCCCTGCGCGCCACGGCGAGCTCGGCCGCCATCACCAGCCCTTCGCCCACCGCCGTGCCCATCGATCCGCCCATGAAGCCGAAATCGAGTAGCGCCAACACCGTGGCACGCCCACCCATGGTGCCGCTCGCCACGACCAGTGCGTCGGTCGCGCCACCCTCGGATTTGGCCTGCGCCTCCTTGAGACGCGCATCGTATCGCTTGGTGTCGCGGAACTTCAGCGGATCGGCGACGACACGCGGCAATGAGTGGAGCTCGAACTTGCCGTCGTCGAACAAATGCGGCAGCCGCTTCATCGGCCGGATGCGCATGTGATGGCCGCAATGGGCGCAGACTTCCTGGTTGGCTTCCCAATCGCGCATGAACAGCATCTGTTCGCACTTCGGGCATTTCAGCCAGAGATTCTCCGGTGCCTCCTTGCGCGCGACCAGAGCTCGCAGCTTGGGCCGGACGAAATTGGTCAGCCAGTTCATGGGCGCGGCCAGTTCATGGCCGCGGTATCGCACGAATGCCGGAGCCGGCCAAGCCGCCCTTCAGCGCCAGAAACCGCCGAACGGGGCGACGAATTCCTCGGGCTTCTTGACCTGGCAGAACAGCTTGCGCTTGACGTAATCGGCGCACAGGCGCTCGGCGGCGGCCGGCTCGAGATCGGCAATGATGGCGGCTTGTCTGGTCACCTTGTTGGCGGTGACGGGCAGGATGTACTCCTTGCCGAGCCGCGTGATGCCGAGCCGGGCGAGCTCCGACTGGCCGATATCGTAGACCTGGCGCGCGCTCTTCCAGTCGGGATAGGTGCCGAGCCATGCCGCATCGCCCGGCATGTCGTAGCGAATGGTGCCGCACTCGCCCTGCGGCAACACCGTCGCCGGCCCGCCGGTGCCGTTGCGCACCTGCCAGATTTTCTGCCGGTTGCCGCCGGTCTTCAGAGCGTAGGCCTCGTCGAGCAGGCGGACCGTGAATTCGTCGCGCAGATCGGCGCGGCGGAAGCCGAACGCCACGGCGATCAGCCGACGGCCGTCGCGCACGGCGCTGCCGACGATGTTGAAGCCCGAGGCGCAGATGAAGCCGGTCTTCAGCCCGTCGGCATAGGGCGCATAGAGGTCGAGGAACTTCATGCCCGGCCCGATCCGGGTCTTGCCGAACATGAATTCCTGGGTGTGGAAGTAGCCGTAATACTCGGGAAACTGCTTGATCAGCGCCATGGCGAGCATGGCCATGTCGCGCGCCGTGGTCACCTGGCTCGGGTCCGGCCAGCCGCTGGCATTGCGGAACTGGGTGGCACTCATGCCGAGCCGTGCCGCCGTCTCGGTCATCCGCGCGGCGAAAGCCGGTGTCGAGCCCGATATCAGCTCGCCCAACGCCGTTGCCGTGTCGTTGGCCGACCGTGCGACCAGCGACTGCAGCGCCTGCTCGACCGTGATCGCCTGGCCGGGGCCAACGCCAAGCTTGGACGGCGGCTGACTGCGCGCATGCTCGGAGAACGGCACCAGCGTCGCCAGGGTCAGCCGGCCGGCCTTGAGCTCCTCGAAGACGATGTACATCGTCATCATCTTGGTGAGCGACGCGGGATACCAGAGCACGCCGGCATTGCGCTCCAGCAGGGTCTCGCCGGTAGCGGCATCGACCACGAGGTAGGGGCCGGCCTGCACCGGGCCGGAAGGGGAGGCCACTGCCGCGATCTGCGCCCGCGCCGGGGCGAAGGAGAGGCCGATCAGACCGAGAAGGCAGAGCAGGAATCGCACGTTCATTGCCGCTGACGCATGGAGGCCAGCACCATACGCCCTTCCGCCCGGCCGCGGGAGGCATTAGATCGATGCCATGCTCAAGGTCATGATCGCTCCCGTCACCCCGTTCCAGCAGAACTGCTCCATCATCTGGTGCGACGAGACGATGCAGGGCACCGCCGTCGATCCTGGGGGCGACTTCGACCAACTGCAGACGGCGATCGACCAGCAGGGCATCCAGATCGCCAAGGTTCTGCTGACCCACGGCCATGTCGACCACGCCTCGGCCGCCGGCACCATGGCCGAGCACTATGGCGTCGAGATCGAGGGCCCACACCGCGACGACCTCTATCTGATCGAGGAACTGCCCCAATCGGGCCGCAAGTACAATTTCCCGACCTACAAGCCGTTCGTTCCCGACCGCTGGCTGGACAACGGCGAGACGGTGAACCTGGGCAACCTCACGCTCGACGTCGTGCACTGCCCTGGTCACACGCCCGGCCACGTCGTGTTCGTACACCGGCCGTCCAAGGTCGCGTTCGTCGGCGACGTGCTGTTTCGCGGCTCGATCGGCCGCACCGATTTTCCGCGCGGCAACCACGAGCAGCTCCTCGGCTCGATCCGCAAGCGCCTATGGCCGTTCGGCGACGACGTCACCTTCGTTCCCGGCCACGGCCAGACCTCGACCTTCGGCTGGGAACGCAAGACCAACCCCTATGTCGCCGACCTGCTGTTCGACGACGAGGCGTAGCGCCGAGCACTCTTGCTGCAACGAGCGTCAGACTCTCAACCGTGCAATGACGATATCGCGCGCTGCCCCGCGGCAAGGGCGGGCGGCATGCCGGCGTCGACCGCGGAGACATGGCCGTAGCGCCGCCGCACATAGGCCAGGCCGTGCCTCAACATTTCCTTGGTGAAGCGCGCGGGTTTCGCGGCAAGGGCTGCCACGGCGTCGGGCGAGCGCTGATCGAGCGGCCGCCAGAACGCTTCGAGCTCGACATGCGCGACCAGTTGGAGACCGCAGGCCAGCGCACCGAGCGCGTACGACAAGCACTCCTCTTCCCAACGATCGGGCTCGCGCTGCTCGGCATCGAGATGGGCGAGCGCCGTGATGAAAGAATCGTGAAGCCTATCGTTGCGGTCGATGGTGCTGCCGTCCATGCGCCTGCTCCTCGTCGCTGATTGGAGGCCTGCATATGGAGCGAACAGATGACTTGCCAATGACGGAGCGACGCTCCATCACCATTGGTCACAGCATCGCCCTACGGCTGCAGCGGCGCTGAAACGAAACTACCCTTTGCGCACGCTGCGCACGCCATGGGCCAGGGTCTCGACGTAAGAGAGCACGCCCTGTGCGAGACCGGCCTTCGGTTTGCCGTCTTCGTCGAGTCCCGCTTTCACGCGATCGACGATCGCAGAGCCGACGACGGCTGCATCGGCGTGACGTGCGACGGCAGCGGCCTGCTCCGGAGTCTTGATGCCGAAGCCGACGCCGATCGGCAGCGCGGTGTGCCGCCGGATGCGAGCGACATGCGCGGCGACGGCGTCTTCGCTCGCCGATTTCGTCCCGGTGATGCCGAGCACCGAGACAAAATAGACGAAGCCCGATGAATAGGCGAGGACAGCGGGCAGGCGCTTGTCGTCGGTCGTAGGCGCGGTCAGCAGCACCGTGTCGAGCCCGTATGCAACCGCATGCGGCTTCAACTCGTCCGCCTCCTCGGGCGGCAGGTCGACCAGAATGAAGCCGTCGACGCCGGCTTCGGCCGCTTCCTTGCAGAAACGCTTTACGCCGCGCTGATAGACGAGGTTGTAGTAGCCCATGAGCAGGATCGGCGTGTCACGATCGCTCGCCTCGCGGCGAAAGCGGCGCACCATGTCGAAGGTCGCATCGACGGTAATGCCGGCCTTGAGCGCGCGCTGACCGGCGAGCTGGATCGACGGCCCGTCGGCCATCGGATCGGTAAACGGCATGCCGAGCTCGATCAGATCGGCACCAGCATCGGGCAATCCCTTCAGGATGTCGTAGCTGATCGCAAGATCGGGATCGCCGGCGGAGATGTAGGCGACCAGGCCGGCACGTTTGTCGGCAGCGAGCCGGGCGAAGCGCTGAGTGATGCGGCTCATGGTCAGATCTTCATGCCGAGACGCTCGGCAACGGCGAACACGTCCTTGTCGCCGCGACCGCAGAGATTCATCACCAGGAGATTTTCCTTGGGCAGGGTCGGCGCGAGCTTGGTGACATGGGCCAGTGCATGCGCCGGCTCGAGCGCGGGGATGATGCCCTCGAGCTTGCACAAGAGCTGGAAGGCTTCGAGCGCCTCCTCGTCGGTCGCCGACACGTACTCGACGCGACCCAGCTCCTTCAGCCAAGAATGTTCGGGGCCGATGCCGGGATAGTCGAGGCCGGCCGAGATCGAATGCGCCTCGGTGATCTGGCCCTCGCTGTCTTGCAAGAGATAAGTACGGTTGCCGTGCAGCACGCCCGGCCGTCCACCGGTCAGCGAGGCCGCGTGCTCGCCGGTCTCGACGCCCTTGCCGCCCGCCTCGACGCCGACGATGCGCACGCTCTTGTCGTCGAGGAAGGGATGGAAAAGGCCCATCGCGTTCGAGCCGCCGCCGATGCAGGCGACCAGCGTATCGGGCAGGCGACCCTCCGCCTCCATCACCTGCTGGCGCACCTCGTTGCCGATCACGCACTGGAAGTCGCGCACCATCGCCGGGTAGGGGTGTGGCCCGGCCACCGTGCCGATGCAGTAGAAGGTCGTCTCGCAGGTCGCCACCCAGTCGCGCAGCGCCTCGTTCATGGCGTCCTTCAAGGTCGACGAGCCGGCCGTCACCGGTCGCACCTCGGCGCCCAGCATTTTCATGCGCACGACGTTGGGCGCCTGCCGATCGACATCGACCGCGCCCATGAACACCACGCAGGGGATGTCGAACAGCGCGCACGCCGTCGCCGTGGCGACGCCGTGCTGGCCCGCGCCGGTCTCGGCGATCACCCGCGTCTTGCCCATGCGCTTGGCGAGCAGCACCTGGCCCAGCACGTTATTGATCTTGTGGCTGCCGGTGTGATTGAGCTCGTCGCGCTTGAAGTAGATCTTGGCGCCGCCGAGATGGCGCGTCAGGCGCTCGGCGAAATAGAGCGGGCTCGGCCGGCCGGCATAGTGCGTCAGAAGATACGTCAGCTCGCCCTTGAACTGCTCGTCGGCCTTGGCCTCGTTATAGGCCTTCTCCAGCTCGAGGATGAGCGGCATCAGCGTCTCGGCGACGTATCGGCCGCCGAAAATGCCGAAGTGCCCGCGCTCGTCGGGGCCGGTACGGAAGCTGTTGGGTGACGTGGGCATCGCGTTTCCTGAAAGACACTTCATGCACCTCTCCATGGGCGGAGAGGTGCATGGGCCTTAGCAGCCCCGCCCGGGGTCGGTCAAAAGATGCCCTACCTGCGCTTGGCCTTGGCCGATTTTCTCTTGGCCCGGACCGCCGACTTGCGTGTCGCTGCCGCGGCACCGCCGCGCGCCGGACCGGCGTTGACCTCGACGATGACCTCGATCTCGACCGGGATGCCGCGCGGCAGCGAGCCCATGCCGACCGCCGAGCGGGCGTGCCGCCCACGATCGCCGAACACGGTGACGAACAGGTCGGAGCAGCCATTGATCACCTCGGGCTGCTCGCCGAACTCGGGCGTGGCATTGACCATGCCCAGCACCTTGACGATGCGCTTGACCCGATCGAGGTCGCCCAGCTCCGCCTTCATGACGGCGATCAGGCTGAGACCGGTCTGGCGTGCGAACTCGTAGCCCTGCTCCTTGGTGAAGTCCCGGCCGACCTTGCCGACCGGCAGCGGATGGCCGGGCAGGCCCGGCCCCTTGCCGGCGAGATAGAGCAGATTGCCGGTGCGCACCGCGTTGACATAGTTGGCCAACGGCGCGGTAGGCATGGTGAGCTCGATGCCGAGCTCCTTCAGCCGTCGTTCGGTCTTCATCGGCAGTCTCCCCTTCAGAGCGCCTTCACCGCTGCGAGGAAGGCGTCGATCAACGCGATCGATTTCACACCGCGGCTCGATTCGACGCCAGAGGAAACATCGACCGTGCGTGCGCCCGTGACGCGCACCGCCTCGGCGACATTGTCTGCCGTGAGCCCGCCGGCCAGGAACCATGGCAGCGGCACGCTGCGACCGGACAGGATCGTCCAGTCGAACGCGCGCGCATTGCCGCCGGGCAGCGCGCCTCCGGCCGCCTCGAACATCAGCCGGTCGGCGACGCCGGCAAAGGCCGTGATGCCACGCTCGACATCGGCGGCCTCGGCGACCTTGATCACCTTCATCACCGGCGTGGCCGTGCGCGCCCTGATCTCGGCGACGCGCTGCGGCGTCTCGGCCCCCTGGAGCTGCAGCAGATCGATCGCGCCGCTCGCCAGGCGTTCGTCGAGCAATCGGTCGTCGGCGTCGACGAACAGGCCAACACGGCCTACACCCTTCGGGACGCGCTTGCCCAGTGCCGCGAGCTGCTCGATCGAGGCGACATGGCGCGGCGAGGGCGGATAGGTCACGAAGCCCACCCAGCGTGCCCCGGCGCGTACGGCGGCATCGACCACCTCCGGCGTCGTCAGCCCGCAGATCTTGGCGTCGACGCTCATAACTGGTTGACCCCTGCCTCGCGCGCGATCGCCTCGGCGGCAGCACGTGGATCGGCCGCCTGACAAATCGGCCGGCCGACCACCAGATGGGTGGCACCGAGATCGACCGCCTGGCGCGGCGTCATGGCCCGCTTCTGGTCGTTGGCGTCGCTGCCCAAGGGACGGATGCCCGGCACCATCAGCACGAAGTCGGGGCCATGGGCCTGACGCAGGGCGGCAATCTCGAGCGGCGAGCAGATGACGCCGTCGAGGCCGCTCTCCTGCGCCAGAGCGGCGAGCCGCAGCACCTGGTCGGACGGATCGGACGGCACGCCTGTGGCCTCCAGATCGCTGCGGTCGAGCGAGGTCAGCACGGTGACGCCGAGCAGCCTGGGCCGCACCACGTCCAGCCGGGCGGCCTGCCCGGCCGCTTCGGCGACCGCCGCCCGCAACATTTCCCGCCCGCCCTGGACGTGGATCGTGATGTAGGTCGGCTCGAGCTCGATCACAGCGCGGATGCCGCCGGCCACGGTGTTGGGAATGTCGTGCAGCTTGAGATCGAGGAAGAAACCGACCCCGGTGGCCCGCACCGGCATCGGAAAGGCGTAGCGAACGCCCGGCGCCCCGTGCGCCAGAAAAAATTCGAGCCCGAGCTTGATGCCGCCGACGGCTGGGTTGGGTCCACCGGCGATCGACTGGATCAGCCGGGTGGCCTGGGCAAGGTCGGTGGTGTCGACGCCGCAATAGACGGGATTGGCTCGGGAACGCATGCCGGGCGCAACCTAGTGACGAGGCGAAGCGCAAGCAACTGTTGCGCGCGCACTCTCGTCATGATCGGCAGCGCCACCCTCGAGATCGCGAGCCCTCGCACCGCTGGGAGAGCGCCGGCAGGAACAGGCGTGGAAAGACAAAGACTGCTCGATCGCGACGGACAAGATCCTCACCCCCCAGTCACCCGAGACTATCTCAAACCAGCTATCCGGCGGGCGGCGTCGCGCCTCTTCGTGGACGGTGGAGAATGCATCGTCGTTGGAGCAGAATGGTGGCACACGAACAAAGGGGGAGCTCATGACCGGCGAAGTCAACGAAGCGTTTCTCGACCGTTTTGCCGATGCCTGGAACCGGCATGACGCCGACGCGATCCTTTCGATGATGACGCCGGATTGCGTCATGATCCTGAGTGCCGGCCCCGATGCCGATGGACGGCGTCTGTCGGGCCCCGCGGCGGTTCGTGCCGCCACGGTCGAAGCCTTCAAGGCCATGCCCGACGCCCAATGGACCGATCCCAAGCATTTCATCGCCGGCAACCGCGGGGTGACACAGTGGACGTTCACCGCGACCCGTCCCGATGGCAGCAAAGTCGTCTCTGTCGGCTGCGACGTGTTCGAGTTCCGTGACGGCCTGATCGCCGTGAAGGATTCGTATCGCAAGCAGGTCGCCTACTGATTTCGTCGGGTCCCGACAGTGCCCGAACGGCGCTCGCGACCCGAGCTGTTCCGGCCACAGCCGAAGACTCCTGTGCTGATGGGATGTCCTCAAGGATGCGCGACGATGATCCAGAACGCTCCAGCGAGCACGATGCCTTGCGGCCCCTCGAGCTGGCGGTAGGCCTCGGTAACGGCATCGAGGATGGCTCTTTGCAGTTCTGGCCCGGAGTCTTGCTGCACGCGGGTCATTGGCCCAAACTGGAGCGAGAAAGCGGCGGCATCTGCGGCACCGCCCGGCCCGGCAAGATTCATGGACTCGTCGCGAGGCAGGAGGGTGACGTCACGGAAGCCGGCAGCCCCGAGGATTCGCCGTACCCGATCGGGATCCGCCAAGGAGAACATGCCGGGCTCGTCCGGCTTGGCGGCCGGTATGGAGCCAGTCGGTAGCAATGGCTTTACGGCTTGCACCGCCGCCGTGATGTAGCGGTTCTCCGTAGCAGCCCGCGGGCAGGCGAGCACCATTCGACCAGACGGCTTGAGGGCGCCCCGAAGGTTGGTGAAAGCGGTAACGGGGTCGCTGAAGAACATGGCGCCGAGCCGGGAGAAGACGAGGTCCGCGCTCTCGGGCACGAAGACATGCGTCTCGGCATCGGCGAGCTTCAGCTCGACCTGGGAAAGACGTTCCGCCGCCACGCGCTCTGCCGCCCTCGCGAGCATCTGCTCGGAGACATCGACGCCCGTGACGCTACCCGATGCGCCAACACGGCGCGCAAGGTCGAGCACTGTTGCACCACAGCCGCAGCCAACGTCGATCGCATGCTCGCCGGGTAGAGGCTGTGCCTGGTCGATGGCGGTGTACGAAAGTGATTCGAACAGCGCGTCCAGGCGCTGCTGGAGAGTGACCCAATGGGCCGTTGCCGGGCTGTTCCAGTAGCGGGCCTGTGGCGCCACGGGGGAGCCGGCAGGCTTGTCGTTGCTCGTGGGGCGACCAGTCATGGTGCGTCACCCCTTGCGACCGTAGCTCGCCAGTCCGCCGGTGGTGCTCTTTGGCGGATGGGCGCGGATCGCCTCCTCGTTCGGCTCGGTGCCCCAGCCGGGGCGCGACGGCATCACCAGGTGGCCGTCGACGATCTCGGGCACATGGGTGAACAGCTCGTGGTCCCATTCGAGCCGATCGACGTCGGTCTCCATGATGCGCAGGTTGGGTACGCAGGCGGCGAAATGGGCATTCATCATCGTGCACAGGTGGCCGTAGAAATTGTGCGGTGCCACGTTGACCTCGTGCGCCTCCGCGAGATTGGCGATCTTCATCGACTGCCAGACGCCGTTCCACGGCGTGTCGATGATCGCCACGTCCATCGACTGCTCACGAAAGTACGGCAGGAATTCGCGGATACCGAGCAGGGTCTCGCACGACGAGATCGGATGCGGGCTCTGGCGGCGGATCAGGCCGAGCGCCTCGGGGCTGTAGGTGTCGATCTCGATCCAGAACATGTCGAGGTCGCGGATGGCGCGCAGGATCTTGAGGTATCCCTCTGTGCTGGCGTTGAAGTTGAGGTCGAGCAGCAGGTCGACATCGGGGCCGGCGCCCTCGCGGATCGCCTCGAGATGCATGCGCAGATTGCGCAGCACGGTGCGGTCGACATTGCGCTCGGGATAGGCAGGCACGCCGAAGCCCGGCCGCCAACCCTTGGGATTCTTCTTGTCCTGGTCGTAGATGAAGATGTTGGTCTTCATCGCCGTAAAGCCCTTCTCGCGCACCTCGCGGCCGATCGCCTTGACGCCCTCGAGGTCGGTGATCGCCGGCTTGAAATAACTCGGATGGTTGATGCGCCAGGTCGCGCAGTGCGACCAGTAGACCCGGATGCGATCGCGGATCTTGCCGCCCAGCAGCACGTAGCACGGCACGCCGAGCGCCTTGGCCTTGGCGTCGAGCAGCGCGTTCTCGATGGCGCCCAACGCCAGCGCGACGACGCCGCCCGCCGCTGGGCGGGTGACCGAGTAGAGCTCGCTGTAGAGCCGCTCGTGGTCGCCGACCGGTTGGCCGATCAGGCGGGTCGACAGCTTCTCGATCGCGGTGCCGACACCCGGCGCGCCAAAGCCTTCGTCGTACTCGCTCCAGCCGACGATACCGTCCTCGGTCGTCACCTTGACGAAGTAGTAGTTGCGCCAGCCGGCATCGGCGGCAAGCGTCTGGATCGAGCGGATTTTCGAATCGACTTTCATGGCCGGGCTTCTCCCCTGGACGTTTCCTCGACGCCCTTGTTAGCACCTTGGCGACGGCGCAGTCGGCCCGGGTACAAAATTTTCCGGCCTGGACTGCCGCCTCTTGAACCGTCTCCCGCCGCGCCCAGATGTCTTGGCGCGGGGCGCCTCACCGGGGCCTACGCAGCGATTGTTTCCCATGTTGCTCCCTGGAGGACGTGATGATGCAATTGAGGATGGCCGGATTTCTCCCGGCAACGTGCCTGACGTTCGCCGGCATCGACTCGGCCGAACGGCAGTGCGCTTCCCAGGCTCGAGCCAACGACGCGCAACCGAACCAACGCACCGCCGAGGCTGAGGCTGCCGACTCGATCCCCTACGTGTCGCCGCCCCCTATGCCATGGCCGCGGGTCTTCCCGAGCTTATAGGCGACAGCCGCCAGTTCTCACTCTGTTCCGATCGGTTTAGGCTGCACGAGTGACCGGTCGGAACCGCCCCCATGACGCGCCATGCCGCCGGCGTCGATCTGCCGTTGCACGGCGGTGGCGGGACGCGCTGGCCGAGCGCACGAGCCGGCTCGGCGCGATCGCCGCTGAACCGATCGCACTGGCGTACGGCCGCGACGAATTCCTACGCCGGCCTACCCATCCGTTCCGGTTCCAGGGCTGGAGCGTCATGAAGAGCACGCACTGGCATTCCTCGGGCACCACCACCAGCAGGCTCGAGGCACTATCGCAAGTCACGCCCTATCCCGGCGCACCAGGCTGCGAGGCCCTCGCTTCTTGCTTGGCGAAGCGGGAAGTCCGCGCGCACACCGCAGAGTTGGTCGCGTGCCGCCGATGACGAACGCCATTCCCTTCGTGCCTTCGGCTTCCTATCCGGTCCGGCCCGGCAACCTGGTGCGGCCGCTGATCGACGGCGAACCGGCCTTCCGGCGCATCTGCGAGGCGATCGAGGCGGCCCGCCGGAGCGTCTGGGCGACGGTGACGTTCATGTGGGCATCCTTCGAGATGCCCGACGGTCGGGGGAGTGCCCTCGACGTTCTCGATCGCGCCGCCGCCCGCGGCGTCGACGTGCGTCTCATTTTCTGGCGCCCGGATGCCGAAACCGAGCGACACAAGCGCAACGCCTTTTGGGGTTCCCCGGCCCATATCGGCCTGCTCGAGGCGCGACGATCTGGGGTCAAGATCCGCTGGGATCGCGCCCATCCGGGCTTCTGCCAACACCAGAAGAGCTGGCTGATCGATGCCGGCACCGAGGAAGAAACGGCCTTCGTCGGCGGGATCAACCTCAATCCCCATTCCATGGTCGCGCCCGGCCACAACGGCGAGGGGCACAATCACGACGTCTATGTCGAGATGAAGGGCCCCTCGACGGTCGACGTTCACCACAACTTCGTGCAGCGCTGGAACGAAGCGAGTGAACGGCAGATGCCGGACGGAATCTGGGGTGCCGGCAGCGAGACCGACCTGCTGTTTCCGACCCGCGTACCCGGCAGGCGTGGCGGCGCTCTCGTGCAAGTCCAGCGAACCCTTCATCCCGGACGCTGTCGCGACGGGCAGGCGCCGCCCGACGGACGCACATTCGACGTCGCCGCAGGCGAGCGCTCGAATTTCGATCAATACCGCGCCGCCATCGACGCCGCGCGACGCTCGATCTACATCGAGAACCAATACGTCGACGTCCCCGAGATCATCGATTGCCTGGATCGGGCGCTCGCGCGCGGCGTCGACATAGTTCTGCTGGTGCCCGCCGAGCCGGATGTCACCTTGCCCGTCCCGCAGGAGCGCCGCGCAATCCGCGACAGGCGGGCGAAGCTCGGCACCTACGCGAACTTCATGCTGGCAGGAATTGCCGGCATAGGTGCCGACGGAACTCGCAAATCGGTCTACGTCCACGGCAAGCTCATGCTGGTCGACGACGAATGGGCCACCGTCGGCTCGTGCAATCTCCATCGCTGGTCGCTCTTCGGGAATGGCGAGATGAACGTCGCTCTCTCGGAACCCGATACGGTCCGCGCCTTCCGTTGCACGCTGTTACGCGAGCACCTCGACCGCGACACAGCCGGCCTCGACGATCACGAGGCGCTGCGCCTGTTCCGGGACATCGCGAAAGACAACCGCAGAAGGCTCGAGGCCGGCGATCATGGCTGGCAGGGTCTCGCCTTCGAACTCGATCCCGCCGTGTATGCAGGGTAAGTCAGGTTCGGTACGGACTGCCGCAGATGGCGCTCACCAACGCAGCAGCCGGCGCCCGACGATCGCCCCGACAACGACGACCGGCACGGCCGCCAGGACGTACCACGTGAGGACGAACAGCGGCGAATCGTCGAAGCAGTGAAAGGCATAGAGCGACGCCCCGGACGTCGCGGCGAGAAGACCGGCCGCGGCACCAGCGAGCGCGGGCGAGGCGGGCGCTCCCGATCGCAGGATCCACAGCACCGCAGCGAGCGGGGCGACTGCCAGGGCGGGAATCGCCGTCAGGCAGATCACTGCATTGCTGCCCACCAGTTGCGCGACCCACGCAGCGCTGGGAAGGATTGCGAGCTCCATCGCGACCGCCGCCACGGCCAAGGCGGCCAGCGGCACCAGGCGCCGTCCGGCGTGGCTGGGCGCCACTGGGCGCGACAAGGACACGCACAGGCTGAACGCCAACCCCAGAGCCAAAAGGACTAGGGCAACCTTGAGCTCGAACCGCCACGTCACGAGTGCTTCGGCGATGTCGGCACGGACACCCAACGCAACCAGGAATATCGCGAGCGAGGCGGCCGCACCCACGGCGAGCGCACCGGCGAGCAGCCGTCCCATCGGCCTGCTCCGCGCCGTGCGATCGGCGACCAGCACCTCGATCAGGTTTTCCGTCTTCATGATTGCTCTTTGCGATAGAAGGCGGCCAGCGCCTTGAGGGCCCGGTGCAGCGTGACGCGAACGGCGCCCTCGCTCATGCCGAGGCGCACCGCTACCTCGGCCGCCCGCCGCCCTTCGAGCGAAATTTCCTCGACGATCCTGCGCTGGCGTTCCGGCAGACTCTCCAGCAATCGTCGCGAATCCGCCCTTGCGTCGGCATGGGGATCGGTCGGCGTCGCGAGAGTATCCACCTGATCGTCGATGCTGACATGGTCGCGATAACCGCGCCGACGCAGATGGTCGACGAGCTTGTGGCGGGCGATCGCGCGCAGCCACGGCTCGATCGGCTGCGTGTCGTCCCAGGTATCGCGCTTCAGATGCATAGCCAGCAAAGTCTCCTGGACAACGTCCTCGCAATCCGCCGCACTTCGTCCTGCCGTGGCCAGTCCGCGCCGCACGACGCCTCGCAGCCAAACTGAAACCCGACCGAGAAGCCGTCTGTAGGCGTCCTCGTTCCCTTGCCTGGCCAGCCGCATCAAATCGGAAAGATCGCTCTGGTCAGCCAACTACGTTCTTTCACATGTTCGTGTGCGCGGACTGGAACGTTACACACGGTCTTCGTCGATCTTCCACACACGCCATCGACAAAGGCCGGCAAAAAGTCGCAACCGGGCACCGACGAAAGCACGCCGCCCCTGGCTTGGCAAAAAAATCTGTGCCGCCGGTGTAACGACCGACCGGCCCGACCCGAATGACTGACTGCGAGCAACCGGCTCGTCTTTCCAGGAGGACCTTCATGAACAAGCGTACGCTGATCGCCACCGCCGCCTCGATCTTCGCCGCCAGCACCTTCGCCAGCACCGCCTTCGCCGCCGGCGTCAAGTGCACCGGCAGCAATGCCTGCAAGGGGCAGAGCGCCTGCAAGGGTGCCAGCAACGCCTGCAAGGGTCAGAACGCGTGCAAGGGCCAAGGTTTCACCGAAGCGGCCAACGCGGGCGAGTGCACCGCCAAGGGCGGCAAGGTGATGTAAAGCCTCGCATGGAACGACGACGTGGGTCCGCCGGCATGACGCCGGCGCCCACGTCGGCCGGGCTTCGTTCGCTTCGACGGTAACGCTGGAGAATTCCGTTCCATGGCACGGGTTTCGATGACTGCGACGGCTGCTGGACAGCCACCAGACCGCGAAGCGAGGACGCGAGGTGCGCGAATGAACTCGCTTGTCACGATCCTGTACGACTGGCCACGCGTGGTGAGCGGCTATCTCGGCTGGGCGGCGCCGCTGGCCGTTCGCATCGTCGTCGGCTGGGTGTTCCTGTGGACCGGCTGGCAAAAGCTGAGCGCCCTACCCCGCATGATCGAGAACTTCCGCGAATGGGGAATCCCCGCGCCCGAAATCCTCACGCCGTTCGTTTCGGGCATGGAATTCGTCGGCGGCCTGATGCTTCTGGCCGGTCTGCTGACCCGCATCGTCTCGGTGCCGATGATGATCATCATGCTGGTGGCAATCGCCTCGGCGAAGTGGGGCGACGTCGATTCGCTGCAAACACTGCTGGGCTTCGAGGAAGTGTCTTACTTCGTGATGTTCGCCTGGCTGGGAATCGCAGGCCCGGGTCCGATATCGCTCGACCATCTCATTCTCAAGGCGACGCGCCGGAATCGCCCGCCATCCGACTACGGCGCCTGAAGCGACCTCGGTAATCCAATGGGGCGCGGGCGCCGTTCACGACCCACGTCTTGATGCCGGTCAGCGCAGCGGTACCGGTCGATCGGGTTCGAGCGCCGCATCGATGGAGGCGTAAGCGCTGCCGGTCGGCGCACGAACCGCAAAGACAGTTCGGCGCAACGCGAACGAGATCACCTTCGAGATCGCAAGGATTGCCGGCCGCGCCATGGACATATCCGCTGGCGTGCAATCAGTGACTGCGCACGCGTCGCACGGCATCGTGCCAACCGGCGCAACGGCGATCGCGTGAGGCGGCGTCCTCGGCCGGCTGGAATGCGCGGTCGAGACTCCAGGTCGCAGCCAGGGCCTCGAGCGATGGCCAAAAGCCAGCTTGCAGGCCGGCCAGGAAAGCCGCCCCCAGCGCCGTCGTCTCGGTGACGGTCGGGCGCTCGACCGGCAGGCCCACGGTATCGGCCAGGCGTTGCATCAACGGATCGTTCACCACCATGCCGCCGTCGACGCGCAGCGCGTCGAGCTGGGCGCCGTCGCCGCGCATCGCCTCGATCAGGTCGCGCGTCTGGTAGCACACCGAATCGAGGGTGGCGGCGGCAATCTCGGCCGGCCCGCTGTCGCGGGTCAGCCCGAACAGAGCGCCGCGCGCGTCGGCATCCCAGTAGGGCGCGCCGAGGCCGACGAAGGCCGGCACGAGGAAGACGCCATGGTCCGGCCGGGCCCGCGCAGCGAGCGCCTCGACGTCACCAGACTTTTCGATCAGGCCGAGGCCGTCGCGCAGCCATTGCACGGCGGCACCGGCGATGAAGATGCTGCCCTCCAGCGCGTAGGTACGCCGGCCGGCGAGCTGATAGGCGATGGTGGTGAGCAGCCGGTTGTACGAGCGCATGGCGATGCTGCCGGTGTTGAGCAAGGCAAAGCAGCCGGTGCCGTAGGTCGCCTTGATCATGCCGGGCCTGATGCAGGCCTGGCCGACCGTGGCCGCCTGCTGGTCGCCGGCCATACCCAGCACCGGCACGGCGGCGCCGAGAATATCCGGTGTGGCGACCGCGAGCTCACCCGAACAATCGACGACGGCAGGCAAGAGATTTGCCGGCACGTCGAGCAGGCGCAGCAGCTCATCGTCCCAGGCGCCGTTGTGGATGTTGAACAGCAGGGTACGGCTGGCATTGGTGGCGTCGCTGGCGTGGACCTTGCCGCCGCTCAGCCGCCACAGCAGAAAGCACTCGATGGTGCCCACCGCGAGCGCGCCCTTGACCGCCGCGGCGCGCGCCCCAGCGACGTGGTCGAGGATCCAGGCGATCTTCGTCCCGGAGAAATACGGATCGAGCAGCAGGCCGGTGCGACGCGCGACCTCGGCCTCGTGCCCAGCACGCTTCAGCTCGGCGCAGCGCTCCGCGGTGCGGCGGTCCTGCCAGACGATGGCGTTGTGGATCGGCTTGCCGGTGGCGCGATCCCACACCACCGTGGTCTCGCGTTGGTTGGTGATGCCGATGCCGGCCAGCGCCGTCGCCGCGAGCCCGGCGCGCGCCAGGGCGCCGCGGCACACCTCGACGGTCGCCCGCCAGATCTCCTCTGCGTCGTGCTCGACCCAGCCGGACTCGGGGAAGATCTGCGGTAGCTCCTTCTGCGCCGAAGCAAGCGGCCGTCCCCTGGCATCGAACACGATCGCCCGCGTGCTGGTGGTACCCTGGTCGATGGCAAGAATATGCGTTGCGGCCATGGTCGACTCATAGCACCTCATTCTCCTCCCCCGCATCGGGGGAGGTGGCCTGTAGGGCCGGAGGGGAAAGGCCGCAGTCGAGTTACCTCAATTCCGACGTCGGATTCCGACAGCATCTCGACTGCGGCCTTCCCCCTCCGCCCTCTCTCGGGGGCACCTCCCCCGATTACGGTGAGGAGAGTTCGAGGTGACGGCGCTCAGTGCGCCCGGTCGATGGCGAAGTCGACGGCCTCGAGCAGGGCCGCCTTGAGGGCCGAGTCGGGAAACAGACCGAGCGCGTCGCGTGCCATGGCACCGTAGTGGCGGGCGCGTTCGAAGGTGTCGGCCAGCGCGCCGTGACGGTCGATCAGCGATTGCGCCCGTTCGAGATCACCGTCGTGCTGGTCGAGCGACTCGATGGTCCGCTTCCAGAACTCGCGCTCCGAGGCACGGCCGCGCAGGAAGGCCAGGATTACCGGCAGGGTGATCTTGCCTTCGCGGAAATCGTCGCCGACCGTCTTGCCGAGCTGGGCTTCGCGGCCGGAATAATCGAGTGCATCATCGACAAGCTGGAAGGCGATGCCGAGATTCATGCCGAAGCTCTCGAGCGCGACGCGCTCGGGTCCGTTGCGGCCGGCAACCATGGCGCCCACCTCAGCGGCAGCCGCGAACAGCTTGGCGGTCTTGGCCTTGATGACCTCGAGATAGGTCGCCTCCGGCGTGCTGATGTCGCGCTGGCTCGTGAGCTGCAGCACTTCGCCCTCGGCGATCGTCGACGAGGCGCGCGACAGCACGGCCAGGACGTCGAGCGAGCCGACCTCGACCATCAGCTCGAAGGCGCGCGTGAACAGGAAATCGCCAACCAGCACGGAGGCCTTGTCGCCCCACACCGAGTTGGCGGTGGGCTTGCCGCGGCGCAGCATACTGACATCGACCACGTCGTCGTGCAGCAAGGTGGCGGAATGGATGAACTCGACGCAGGTCGCGAGCCTGATGGCGCGATCGTCGGTCGAAGGATGGCCGCAGAGCCGGGCCGCCGCGACCGTCAGCAGCGGTCGCAGCCGCTTGCCGCCGGCACCGACCAGATGGGTGGCGAGCTCTGGGATCAAGGCCACCGGCGAGCGCATGCGTGTGCGGATCTCGCGATCGACCTGCGCCATGCTGTCGGCGCAAAGCGCAAGCAGCGGGTCGAGGGTCGGCGCCTTGCGTTTGCCTTCGAGGGAGACGACGGTAGCCATTTCCGCAGGATAGTGCCTCGGATCGCCCGCTTGTTGCGACACGATGTCGTGACATGATCACAGGCATAGGCCAGATCAACGCCATGGATCGGGGCGTAACCGAGGATCGGCTGCTTGGCGGCCGCGTGAAGTTATTGCAGCCTCGACGCGGTTACCGCGTCGCCGTCGACGCAGTGCTGCTGGCCGCAGCCATCGAGGCCGCGCCCGGTGCCCGGGTGCTCGACCTCGGGGCCGGTGTCGGTGCTGTCGGCCTATGCCTCGCCACTCGCGTCGCCGGCTGCAGCGTCCTGGGCATCGAGTTGCAGGCGGAGCTGGCCGACTTGGCCCAGAGCAATGCAGTCCTCAACGACATGGGCGATCGTGTACACACGATCGTTCACGACCTGGCGCAGGATCTGCCGGAGGGAATCGGATCGTTCGACGTCGTGGCGACCAACCCGCCCTACCTCGCGGCCCGCGTCGCCGATCCGCCGCCCGATCGCAGCAAGGCACTCGCCACCGTTGAATCGAGCGCCGATCTCGCCCGCTGGCTCGCCGTGGCCTGCGGGGCGGCGCGCCCTGGCGGCAGCCTGGTCATGATTCATCGCGCCGATCGCGAAGCCGAGATCGTCGGCCACCTGGTCACGCTCGGCTGGGGCGATCTCACCGTGAAGCGTCTGCCGCCGGCGGCGCGCGTGCTGGTGCGAGCGCGCCGCCATAAGGGCCTGTCACGGCGCGACTCGCCACCTCTTACTCTGCACGGCCCCTCCGGCGCCTACACAGCCGAGGCAGAGGCGATCCTGCGCCAAGCCGCCCCGCTTGCCTTCTGACTCCCGCACCGCAACAGTGCCGGCATGCTCGCCTGGTTGAAGAATCGCTTTCGTCGGGGACCGGTCGTACCGGTCGTTCGTCTCTCCGGGGTCATCGCCTCCGGCGGGATGCTCGGCGGTCGCGCGCTGTCGATCGAATCGGTCGCCCCGTTGCTCAAGCGTGCTTTCGACATGCGTGGCGCCAAGGCAGTGGCGCTATCGATCAACTCGCCCGGCGGCTCGCCAGTCCAGTCGGCGCTGATCGGCCAGCGCATCCGCCTGCTGGCCGACGAGAAGGGCCTGAAGGTCATCGCCTTCGTCGAGGACGTCGCGGCGTCGGGCGGCTACTGGCTCGCCTGTGCCGCCGACGAGATCATCGCCGATCCGAGCTCCATCGTCGGCTCGATCGGCGTGATCAGCGCCGGCTTCGGCTTCCAAGACCTGATCGCCCGCATCGGCGTCGAGCGGCGCGTCTATACCTCGGGCGAGAGCAAATCCATGCTCGATCCGTTCCGGCCCGAGAAGGCCGAGGATGTCGAACGCCTGAAGCGTCTGCAGTCCGAGGTCCACGACGGCTTCAAGGACTGGGTGCGCGAGCGCCGCGCCGGCAGGCTCAAAGGCGAGGAGACGATGCTGTTCACCGGCGAATTCTGGACCGGCCGACGCGGCCTCGAATACGGTCTGGTCGACGGTCTCGGCGAACTGCGCAGCACCCTGCAAGTGCGCTTCGGTGCCAAGGTGCATCTGCCGGTGATCGGCCCGCGCCGGCGGCTGCTGTCGCGCTTCGGCCTCGGTGGCGGCATCGAGGCGATCGGACCGGCGACTCTGGCAGCGCTCGAGGAGCGGCTGCATTGGCAACGCTACGGACTATAGGAGCACCCACACGATGAATCTGCTGAATCCTGTGCATCCCGACGACCTCGCCGCCGTACGCGCCTGGTTCGACACACTGGCGAGCCACTGCCGGGCTGTCGACTACATCGGCGCCCGCCCGATTTTCGCCGACGACATGATCGCCTTCGGCACCTTCACCGACTTCATGACCGGGCGCGAGCGCGCCGAGCAGAACCAGTGGCGCAACGTCTGGGGCACGATCCGCAATTTCCGCTACGACCTCGACAAGATCGAGGCCATCGTCTCGCCCGACCGGCTGATGGCGGCGGGAATGGGCGTATGGCAGTCGGATGGCTTCCATGCCAACGGCGAGCGTTTCGACCGGCCCGGCCGCACCACGGTGACGTTGAGCCGCAAGGCGATCGGCGATCCGTTCATCGCCACCCATACTCACATGTCGCTGTTCCGCGGCACGCCGGACCGCAGCTTCGGCACGTTCGGCTGACCCTGCTCGGCCGATTGAATGCAGCCGAACAGGGTCAGTTGAACAGACGCAGGAAGGCATAGAGCAGCCCGGCGAACATCACCGAGCCGAGCAGCACGCAGGCCGGCAAGGTCAAGACCCAGGCGAGCAGGATGTTGCGCAGCGTCTCGCGCTGCAGCTTGGCCCGGCTGGCAGACATGGCGCCGGCGACACCGGACGATAGGATATGGGTCGTGCTGACCGGCGCGCCGATGACATCGGCGGTGCCGATCGTCAGCATGGCGACGGTCTCGGCCGCAGCGCCCTGGGCGTAGGTGAGGTGCGAATGGCCGATCTTCTCGCCGACCGTGCGCACCACCCGCTTCCAGCCGATCATGGTGCCGAGGCCGAGCGTCACGGCGACCGAGAACTTGACCCAGTCGGGAATGTAGTGCGTGAGCGGCCGATAGTGGGCACGTAGGGCCTCGAGCGTCGGCGCCTCCGCCCTGGTGACGTAGCCGTACTTGATAAGCTTCACGATGGCGCCATCGACCAGGTAGAGATCGCGGCGCAAGCGCGAGCGCTCGATCAGCGACAGCTCGCTCACCTTGTCGATGCTGCCGATCAGGACGGCAATGTCGGCGTTCTTGAGGACGAGAGCGGGCCAGGTCTGGTCGTCGAGCTTGCCGCTGGTCAGGAAACGCGACAGGACGGTATCGGCCAGATTGTCGTCGGCAATCGGCGTGGCGGTGCCGGCCTTGGCAACGAGCATCGGCTGCGCAGCGCGCGAATCGGTGAGGATCGTCTGCAATTGCTGTGGTGCCGCCGGCAGGTTGAGCGCGTAGGTTGACGGCGCGAGTGCGATCAGGATCAGCATGACCAGGCCCATGCCCTTCTGACCGTCGTTCGAGCCGTGGGCGAAGCTCACACCCGTGCAGGTCAGCAGCAGCACGGCGCGAATGCTCCACGGCGGCGGCGCCTTGCCTTCCGGTGCCCTATAGAGCGCTGGATTGCGAATGGCGAAACGGAGCAGCAGGAGCAGAAGGGCAGCACAGACGAAGCCGATCAGCGGCGAGGTCACCAGGGCGACCACCGTCTCGCTGACCTTGCCCCAGTTCACGCCTTCGCCGAAGCTATCTCCGTTCAGCAGCGAGTTGGCGAGGCCGACACCGACGATCGAGCCGATCAAGGTATGCGAGCTGGAGGCCGGCAGGCCGAGATACCAGGTGCCGACGTTCCAGACGATCGCCGACAGAAGCAGGGCCAACACCATGGCGATACCCGCCTCGGTACGCACATGCAGGACGAGCTCGATCGGTAGCAGGGCGACGATGGCGAAGGCGACGGCGCCGGTCGACAGGGCGACGCCGATGAAGTTCCACAGGCCCGACCATACGACCGCCTGGGTCGGCGTCAGCGAGTGCGTATAGATCACCGTGACGACGGCGTTGGCGGTATCGTGAAAGCCGTTCACGAACTCGAAGGCATAGGCCATCACCAGGGCAGAGAACAGGACGATCAGCACCAGCGTGCCGAGCGAATTGTCAGCCAGGAATTCCATGACGTCTCAGCACCCTTGGGTCATGTGTCGGGAGCGCGATTCAGGGACGGTCGACGACGGCGGGCCGAACGAGATCGAGTCGGCGAAGGCGAGCTCGTCGCCCACCGCGCCCAGCCCGACGCCGCTCTGTCTCACCATCGGGGCCGCAACGCACCCCACTGCGGCCCTGCCGATCCGTCGCACGGCGCCCTTCACGTCGGGTCGACGGCACCCTTGCGTTCGACGATCAGACGATATTGATCGGGCTGGCGATGGACCGCGAAATTGAAGGTCGTGCGCTTGTAGCTGCGGCCCGCATCGAGGTCGCAGCGATGGACGATCAGCTCGTCGCCATCGCCGCCGGCGCGCGCCACCACCTTGCCCGAGGGCGCCACGATCATGCTGTCGGCGAGCGAGGGCACGCCCTCCTCGTCACCGCCCTTGGCGACGCCGACCACCCAGGTGCCGTTCTGGTAGGCCCCGGCCTGCATGGAGAGCTGATTGTGGAACCAAGAATGCTCGTCGTGGTCGGGCGACGGCGCGTTGTGCAGCGGCGTGTTGTAGCCCAACAGCACCATCTCGACATTTTGCAGGCCCATCACACGATAAGTCTCGGGCCAGCGCCGGTCGTTGCAGATACACATGCCCATGTTGCCGCCGAAGGCGCGCCACACCGGGAAGCCGAGATTACCGACTTCGAAATAGCGCTTCTCGAGATGCTGGAACGGCCGTTCGGGCTCGTGCTCGGAATGGCCCGGCAGATGGACCTTACGGTACTTGCCGACGATCGTGCCGTCGCGCTCGACCAGGATCGACGTGTTGAAGCGGCGCACCGTGCCGTTCTCGACGGCGAGCTCGGCATAGCCGAGGCAGAAGCCCATTGCGAGCCGCTTTGCCTCGTTGAACAGCGGCGCCGTCTCGTTCGACGGCATTTCCTGCTCGAAGAACGAATCGATCTCCGCCTGGTCGGTCATCCACCAGCGCGGGAAGAACGTGGTCAAGGTAAGCTCGGGAAAAGCCACCAGCTCGCAGCCCATGCGCTTGGCCTCGCGCAGATGGCCGACCAGCCGCTCGACCACGTCGCGGCGGCTGTGGCTGCGCTGGATGGGGCCCATTTGCGCCGCCCCGACAGTCAAAAAACGCGTCATCGTCACCTTCCGCGGAAAGTATTGCATATTCTGCGCCGGACCGTGGGCGTCCCGCGCGCTCAAGCTCACGAGCGAGCGGGGCGCCCTCGGCCCGGAAGATACAACCCTCCCTACGGCCCGGCGCGCTCGACCTTGTTGGTAAATTCCAGCGAGCAGAAGCTGCCGCCCTGAAACAAGTCGCCCACCGCGTCGGGGCCGATCTTCGCCTGCTCGGCCTCGGCGTGGGCGCGATGGTCCTTCGACTTGCCGGTCGGCCGATAGCCGAGCTGGCGCGCCCGGGAATTGTCCCACCACGCGGTGGCGTTGTCCGACGCGCCGTAGAGGATCTCGAAACGGATATCGGGATGCTCGAGGCCGATCTGGATCAACTGCACCAGGTCCTCGGGCAGCAGCCAGATCGCCAGCCGCCGCACATCGAGCGGGCGCGGGCCGACATTGCCGATGCGCAGGCAAGTCACGCTCATGCCGTGCTTGTCGGCGTAGAGCGCCCCCACCGCCTCGCCGAACGCCTTGCTGACGCCGTAGCGACTGTCCGGCCGCACCGTGACGTCGGTGCCGATGCGCCGCTTGCGCGGGTAGAAGCCGACGGCGTGGTTAGACGAGGCGAAGACCACCCGCTTGACGCCGGCCTGCCGCGCCGCCTCGAACAGATTGTAGCAGCCGACGATGTTGGATTGCAGGATAGCGTCCCACGGCCCCTCCACCGAGTAGCCACCGAGATGGATCACGGCGTCGGCACCTTCGACAGCCGCGGCGACCTCTTCCGGCTTGGCGAGATCGGCGGCGACGAAGGTCTCGCCGGGTCTGAGGTTCTTCGGCTCGACCTTGTCGCTCAGAATCAGGCCGGGATAGGCCTTCGCCAGCAGCGGCCGGATCATGGTGCCGATGCCGCCGGCCGCGCCGGTGAACACGATACGGCGCGCGTTGTTGTCAGCTACGGCCATTCCTTCTTCCTCCTGCCAGGGTGCGATAGCGCTTCACGCTTCGGCCAATTCGATCATCAGGTTGAGCAGCACTTGCGCGCCGGCGGCGAGATCGGCGGCTTCCGTGTGCTCCTTGACGTTATGGCTGAGGCCGGCGACCGAGGGCACGAAGATCATCGCCGTCGGACAGAGGCGCTGCATCATCTGGGCGTCGTGGCCGGCACCTGACGGCATGCGGCGCGTGCTGAGCGACAGGGCGCGGGCATGGTGCTCGACGCGGTCGACCAACGCGCCATCGAAGATGACCGGCTCGAAGCGCGCCAGCACCTTGGCGTCGACGTCGACGCGCTCCTCGCGCGCCACCTCGGCGATGTGCTCGGCAACCCGGGCTTCGGCCTGCTTCAGCAGCGCCTCGTCGGTGTTGCGCAGATCGACCGTGAACACGGCGCGATTGGGCACGACGTTGATCAGGTTCGGCCGCAGCGCCAACGCGCCCACGGTGGCCACCTGGTTGCCGCCCATCTCCCAGGCGAGCTTGCGCGCGAACAGGTTGACCGACGCTGCGAGGTAGCCGGCATCGCGGCGCAGACGCATCGGCGTCGTGCCGGCGTGGTTGGAGACGCCGGTCACGGTGTACTCGGTCCACGAGATGCCCTGCACGCTTTCGACCACGCCGATCCGCACCTTTTCTTCGTCAAGGATCGGTCCCTGCTCGATGTGCAGCTCGACGAAGGCATGCGGCCGCACGGCGCCCGGCCGGGCGGCGCCGAGATAGCCGATGCGGCGCAGCTCGTCGCCTACTGACTGGCCGTCCTTGTCGACGGCGGCATAGGCCTCGTTGAGGCCAAGGCCGCCGGCATAGACCAGGCTGCCCATCATATCGGGCTGGAAGCGCGCCCCCTCCTCGTTGGTGAAAAAGGCGACGGCAATCGGCCGGCGCGTCGTGATGCCGGCCACATTGAGCGCCCGCACGACCTCGAGTCCCGCCAGCACACCGTAATTGCCGTCGTAGCGACCGCCGGTGCGCACGGTGTCGATGTGGCTGCCGGTCATGACCGGCGACAGCTTCTCACGGCCGGCGCGCAGGCCGATCACGTTGCCGATGGCGTCGACCTGGACGGCAAGGCCCAGCGCCTTCATCCAGCCGACCACGAGATCGCGGCCCGTCTTGTCCTCGTCGCTGAGCGCAAGCCTTGCGCAGCCGCCGCCCTCGATCGCTCCGATCCCAGCCAACTCGTCCAGCGCCGCGAGCAAGCGCCCATCATCCAACCGCACCATGATTCGGACCTTAATGTGTCGGCCAGGGGACGGCAAAATATCACGCCGCGTTGATCCGGATTGCCTTGCCAGCGCCCGGAGCCAGGGTCACTTACTACGCCATGTCGCGTATCCTCGCCCTGCTGCTCGGCCTGCTGATGGCGTTACCCGCCTTCGGCCAGTCGGTGACGCAGACCGACAATGTCCGCGCCGAGCTGCTGGCCGATGTTGCGGCGGTGAAGCCAGGCCAGCCGTTCTGGGTCGGCCTGCGCCAGACCATCCGGCCGAAATGGCACACCTACTGGAAGAACCCGGGCGATTCGGGCCTGCCGATCGAGATCCGCTGGACGCTGCCGGAGGGCGTGAAGGCCGATCCGATCGTCTGGCCGACACCGCATCTGTTCGATGTCAGCGGCATTATCAACTACGGCTTCCAGGACGAGGCGATGCTGTTGGTGCGCATCGTGCCGCCGGCCGATTTCAAAGGCTCTGCGCTAGCGATCACCGCCGATACCAATTGGCTGGTGTGCGAGGACGTGTGCATTCCCGAGGAGGCCAAGCTCTCCCTCGACCTGCCGATCGGCAATGCGGCCACACCGGCGCCGCCGGCAACCCTCGCGATCTTCGACAAGGCCCGACGGAATGTGCCGACCGAGAGCCCGTGGCCGGCGCGCTACAGTGTCGCGAGATCGGGTGATCCGACACTCCTCGTCGAGGCGCGTGGGCTGAAGCCCGACACGATCCGCGACGTCTACTTCTTCCCGGCCGAGTGGGGGCCGATCGCCAGCATGGCAAGGCAAGCTGCCAGCGTCGGCGTCGACGGAGTCCGCATTCCGCTGAAGCGCGGCGACGCCAAGGCCGCCCTGCCCGAGCGGCTGGTTGGCACTCTGGTGCTGACCGAGAAGACCGGCGGCGGCGACATCCGCCAAGCCTTCGACATTTCGGCCAGGCTCGATCCGGCTTTCGTGCCGGCGGCATCGCTCGGGGCGTCGTTCGCCGCCGCGGAGGGCACCGAGCGACTCTCACTCGCTCAGGCGTTGCTGTTCGCCCTGCTCGGGGGCCTGATCCTCAACCTGATGCCCTGCGTGTTCCCGGTGCTGGCGATGAAGGCCGCTGCCTTCGCCCGCTTGGCGGGCCACGAACGCGGCGAGATGCGGCGCGACGGCGTTGCCTACACGGCGGGAGTCCTGGCCTCGTTCGCCGCCATGGCAGCGGTCGTCATCGCGCTGCGCAGCAGTCTTGGGGAGGTGAGTTGGGGCTTCCAGTTCCAGTCGCCGATCTTCTCCCTGCTGATCGCCTATCTGTTCTTTGTCGTCGGGCTGAACCTCTCCGGCGTGTTCGAGATCGGCGGTCGCTTCGCCGGCATCGGCCAGGGGCTGGCAGCGCGCGGCGGCGCGACGGGCGCCTTCTTCACCGGCGTGCTCGCCGTCATCGTCGCCACGCCCTGCACGGCGCCCTTCATGGCGGCGGCGTTGGGCTTTGCCTTGAGCCAGCCCGCGCCGCAAACCGTGGCGGTGCTGCTGGCGATGGGTCTCGGACTCGCCCTGCCGTTTCTCGTGCTGTCGATGACGCCGGCTTTGCAGCGCCTGATGCCGCGGCCCGGCCCGTGGATGGACCGGCTGCGCCAGTTCCTCGCCTTCCCGATGTACGCCTCGGCGGTGTGGATGATCTGGGTGCTCACCCAGCAGACCGGAGCCGACGGCGTGCTCTACGCGCTGGGCGGCATGATCCTGATCGCCTTCGCCCTCTGGCTGCTGCGGCTGGGCAGCAGCGCCTGGGCGGCAACTTGGGCGCGGCGCGGGCTTGCCGCGGCGGCGGTGGTGCTGGCGCTTGCCGCGACGCTCAAGCTCGAGGACGGACCGGCCACGGCGGCCTCCGCATCGGGCGGCCCCGTGAGCGGCGTAAGCTTCGACGGCTGGGAAAGATATTCGCGCGAGCGGGTCCAACAGGCGGTTGCCGCCGGCAAGCCGGTGTTCGTCGATTTCACTGCCGCCTGGTGCATTACTTGCTTGGTCAACGAACGGGTGGCGCTGGAGACGCCGGCCGCGCGTCGGGCCTTTGAACAGGCGGGGGTTGTGAAACTCAAGGGAGACTGGACCAATCGCGATCCCGAGATCACAACTTCGTTGAAGGAACTGGGCCGCGTCGGCGTTCCGCTCTATCTTTTCTGGGCCCCGGGGGCCGAGCGGCCGAAGATCCTGCCGCAAGTGCTCACCGAATCGCTCATCCTGTCCGAGCTTGCCTCGATCCAGCAGGCCAAACGCTAGGAGACCGTCATGTCGAGCATCCTCATCCGACGTCGTGGCCTCGTTCTCGCCGGCACCGCGGCGGCGCTGATGCCGGCCGTGGCGTTCGCCGCCGGCCCCGACATCGGCAAGCCCGCGCCGCTGTTTACCGCCGTCGACAGCAACGGCAAGACCTGGTCGCTCGCCGACCTCAAGGGCAAGATCGTGGTGATCGAGACAACCAATCACGACTGCCCCTACGTCCGCAAGCACTACAACGCCAAGAACATGCAGACGCAGCAACGCGAGGCGGCGACCAAGGGCGTGGTGTGGCTGACCTCGGCGTCGTCGGCGGCCGGCGAGCAGGGCCACGTCACGGCGGCGCAGGCCAACGATATCGTGAAGCGCCTCGACGCCGCCCCGGCGGCCGTGCTGCTCGACCCGCAAAGCAAGATCGCCAAGGCCTACGGCGCCACCGTGACGCCGCACATGTACATCATCGATGCGTCGGGCACGCTGGTCTACAAGGGCGGCATCGATTCGATCCCGTCGTCCAGCGTCGACGACATTCCGAAGGCCAAGCAGTATGTCCGCATCGGCCTCGACGAGGTGATCGCCGGCAAGCCGGTCACCGACTCCTCGACGCGGGCCTACGGCTGCACCCTGAAGTATCCGCGCACCTCGACCTGATCGGGGTCCGTGGGTGCGCCATGCCACACGACGGCTGGCATCCGCACGATCATCCGAATGACCACGATGGGCACTCGCATGCCCATCATCACGAGTGGCCGACGCGGCGGCTCGTGCTGGCGGCGGCGACCTTCCTGCCGTTCGGCGGAGCCAGCGCCCAGACGGTCGATGCCGCGCGGCGCATCGCCGAGCAGGCGAACCGCTTCCTGGGCACGCTCGACGACGGCCAGCGTAAGCAGGTCCTGACCGCCTTCGAATCGGGCAACCGGCTCGACTGGCACTACATCCCGCGCAGCCGGCCCGGCCTCAGCCTGGGTGAGATGAATCCGTCGCAAGCGGCAGCCGCGCGCGCCCTGTTCGCCACGGTGCTCAACCAGCGCGGCCTGGAAATGCTCGACGGCGTGCGCCTGCTCGAAGGCGTGCTGCGCGAGCAGCAGGGCAGCTTCCGCGACCCCGGCCGATACTACGTCTCGGTGTTCGGCATGCCGGGCCGCTTTCCCTGGGGTTGGCGGTTCGAAGGCCATCACCTGTCGCTCAACGTCGCTCTGCCGGCCCCCGGCCACGTGTCGGCGACACCGTTCTTCGTCGGCGCCCATCCCGCCACCGTGCGCGACGGGCCCGACAAGGGCTTTCGCCTGCTCGGCGCGGCGGAGGATCTGGCCCGCCAGATCATGACCGGCCTCGGCGACACCCAGCGGCGCAGCGCGCTGATCGCCAATCGCTCGTTCGGCGAGATCGTGGCGAGCCCGCAGCGCGAGCAGGATCTCGGCCAGCCGCGCGGCCTCGAGCTCGCGGCGATGACGCCTGCCGCGCGCGGCCTGGTCGAGGCGCTGATGGATCGTTTCCTCGGCACGCTTGCGCCCGATCTTCTCGCCGCGCAGAAGCGGCGCGTCATGGAACAGGGGCTGGAGCGCTTCCGCTTCGCGTGGGCGGGTTCACTTGTGCCCGGCGAGGCGCATTACTTCCGCGTGCACGGGCCGGTGACCTTGATCGAGCACGACAACACGCAGAATGGCGCCAACCATGTCCACTCGGTGTGGCGCGACCTCGCCGCCGATTTCGGCCACGACGCGCTCGGCGATCACTACCGCCAGAACCCGCACCGCTGAGCCACCCCCAGGTCCCCTCGGTCCGGCGCCACCCGCTTCGAATCCGCCGCCGCTGCCAGCGGCGGAATGGCCATTGTCGGCTCCGCACCGCAAGTTGATATTCTTCGTCTCCGTGACTGGACCGACACCTGTGAGCCGAAGAAGAAGAGCGGCCTTCTATGCAATCCTCGTCGTCCTCGTCGTGGCGACCGTGGAGCTGCTATCGGCGGCGTTCCTGTTCTTGCAGTACAGGAGCCGGATCAGCGAGGTCGCGGGCGACGACATCGGCTCGCCGACGATTCGCGTCTTGCACGAAGGTTGGGCCGCGCTGTTCCCGGATCGGTCGACCTACACACGCATGGTTCGGTTGCCAGACGGGTTTTTCACCCCGGACGATCGCCAAGGCTACCGTGCCAATCCCGGCCGCTACGTCTTTCGCTACATCCGCCAGCGCGGCAGCAAGTCCGAGCACATCGACACCGCCGTAACCATCCGCACCGACGGCGCGCGCTTCACGGGGACCATGCCGGCTACCCCCCTCCGGCACATCCATGTCCTGGGCGATTCCTTCGTGTTCGGTGACGGCGTCAATGACGGCCAGACCTTCGGTTTCCTGCTGCAGACCGCCTTTTCCCGCGACGCCATTCACCTGCACGCTCTCGGCGGCTATTCGTGGGCCAACGCGTTGGTCACGCTCGAGCAGATCAAGGATCGCGTTGGCGCCAACGACGTCATCGTCCTCGGCTACGCGCATTACTACAAGGAACGCCATGTTGCTGCCCCGGCCCGCCTGCGCAGCATCCAAACCTGGATGGCGACCAGCTTTCCCGAGGTCGCACTTTCAGCCAACGACCGGCTGATCCGAGCCCGCCTAGATGGAGCCGATCGGCTGATGCTCGACACCGTCCCGATGCATTGCAAGTTCAACGCGGCTTATTGCGCGAGCCCGGAGCCCGCCGCCGCTTACACCGACAAGGTCTCGATCGCACTGCTGCAGGCCATCGCCGGTGCGACCAGGGCCAAGATCTACTTGCTGCACATGTTCGGACCGAAGGACGACCCGGTTCTGGCCAGTCTGCCTGCCAACGTCGAGCTGATCCCGGCGGCGCCGACCGACTTCACCTATGCGATGCGCGACGACATCATGGGCTTCGACGATCACGGCGGCCCATACTGGCACTATGCGATGTTCACGCGCCTGAAGCAGGTTCTCGCGCTCGATTGACGCTCATGAGAAAGATCCCTCGCTACGCTCGGGATGACAACGAGACCGTCATCCCGAGCAGAGCGAGGGATCTCGAAACGAGGTCACGCGTCGGCGATGCGCTTGCCGGTGTTCGAATCGAACAGGTGCAGATGGCCGGGCTCGGCCTTGAAGCGCCGCTTCTCGCCGGGCTTGGCGAGAACGTGGCCGGATTGACGGACCGTCACCAGCTCGCGCGCCTCGCCGAAACGGCCGTGCAGCAACGTGTCGGCGCCGAGCGGCTCGGCCAGCTCCACGTCGAAGGCGAGCGCGCCGTCGTCGGCTGGATGGAGATGCTCGGGCCGGATGCCGAGCGCGACCGGCGTGCCGGCTGCCGCCGTGGTCGTCCGCCCGAGCGGCAGGGTGATCGCCGCGGCGCCGGTGCCGACGACATCGACCGAGCGTCGATCGGCCGACACCTTGGCAGCGAGGAAGTTCATCGCCGGCGAGCCGATGAAGCCCGCCACGAAGGTCGAGGCCGGCCGGTCGTAGACATCCATCGGGGTGCCGATCTGGTCGGCGATTCCGGCATTCATGACGATCAGCCGGTCGGCCAGTGTCATCGCCTCGACCTGGTCGTGCGTGACGTAGATCGAGGTGACGGCGAGCTCGCGCTGCAGGCGCTTGATCTCGAGCCGCATCTGCACGCGCAGCTTGGCGTCGAGATTGCTGAGCGGCTCGTCGAACAGGAACACCGCGGGTTCGCGCACGATGGCGCGGCCCATGGCGACGCGCTGTCGCTGGCCGCCCGAGAGCTGGCGCGGCCGACGGTCGAGGAAGCTGCCGAGCTCCAGCGTCTTGGCGGCCTTGCGCACCCGCTGGTCGATCTCGGCCTTGGGCATACCGCGGATCTTCAGGCCGTAGGCCATGTTGTCGTACACGCTCATATGCGGATAGAGCGCGTAGTTCTGGAACACCATGGCGATGTCGCGGTCCTTGGGCTCGAGCTCGTTGACCACGCGCTCCCCGATCGCGACCTGACCCCCGGTGATGCGCTCGAGCCCCGCCACCATGCGCAGCAGGGTGGACTTGCCGCACCCCGAGGGACCCACGATGACGATGAACTCGCCGTCGGCGATCTCCATGTCGATGCCGTGGATGATTTCGACCTTGTTGTCATAGGTCTTCTTGACGCCACGCAGGTGGACTTGCGCCATGGCCTACTTCTCCGTCTCGACGAGGCCGCGCACGAACTGGCGCTGCATGAACACCACGACCAGCACCGGCGGCAACATGGCGAGCATCGCCATGGCCATCAGCAGGTTCCAGCTCGGCGTCGCGTCGACGGCGGTGGCCTGGCGCGAGACCGCCATGACCACGGTGTAGAAGCTCTCCTTGGTCGTGATCAGCAGCGGCCAGAGATACTGGTTCCAGCCATAGATGAACTGGATCACGAACAGGGCGGCGATCGAGGTGCGGCTCATCGGCAGCAGGATATCCCGGAAGAAGCGCATCGGCGTGGCGCCGTCGACGCGCGCCGCCTCGGTGAGCTCGTCGGGCACGCTCAAGAAGAACTGTCGGAACAGGAATGTCGCGGTGGCCGAAGCGATCACCGGAACGATCAGGCCGGAATATGAATCGAGCATGCCGAGGCTGGCCACGACGCCGTAGGTCGGCACGATGCGCACCTCGACCGGCAGCATCAGGGTGACGAAGATCGCCCAGAAGAAGGTCATGCGCAGCGGGAAGCGGAAATAGACGATGGCGAAGGCCGAGATGATCGAGATGGCGATCTTGCCGACAGCCACGCCCATCGCCATGACTAGGCTGTTCACCAGGGTGAGCCAGGTCGGGTTGTCGCTGAAGCCGCGGCCATAGCCCTCGAACAGGATCTGCCGGTAGTTGTCGATGAGATGCGGGCCGGGCAGCAGCGGCACCGGCGATCGCAGCATGGTCGTCTGGTCGTGGGTCGAGGCGACGAAGGTCATCCAGACGGGAAAGGCGATGATGAGCACGCCCAGGATGACCACGAGATGGCTCAGGAACGTGACGAAGGGACGGTTCTCGACCATCAGTAATGCACCCGACGCTCGATGAAGCGGAACTGCACGAAGGTGAGCAGGACGACCACGATCATCAGGACCACCGACTGGGCCGCCGAGCCGCCGAGATCCTGGCCGCGGAAGCCGTCGTTGTAGACCTTCCAGACCAGGATGTTGGTGGCCTGGCCCGGGCCGCCCTGGGTGAGCGAGCCGACGATGCCGAAGGTGCCGAAGAAGGCATAGATGATGTTGATCACCAGCAGGAAAAAGCCGGTGGGCGAGAGCAGCGGAAAGACGATGTCCCAGAAGCGGCGGCCGGGCCCCGCGCCGTCGATGGCCGCGGCCTCGATGAGCGAGCGCGGGATCGATTGCAGGCCGGCCAGGAAGAACAGGAAGTTGTAGCTGACCTGCGACCACACAGCGGCGAACACCACGAGCAGGAACGCCTGGTTGCCGTTGCTCACGTAATTGAAATCGAGGCCGATCCCGCTCAGCAGCCAGGCGACGATGCCGACCGACGGGTTGAACAGAAAGCCCCACAGCACGCCGGCGACGGCCGGCGCCACCGCGTAGGGCCAGACCAGGAACGTCTTGTAGATGCCGGCCCCGCGGATCACGCGGTCGGCCATGACCGCCAGCAGGAGCGAAACCGCGAGCCCGAGGGTCGCGACCAGCGCACTGAACATCAAGGTGATGCGCACCGAGGCCCAGTACGAGCCCTCGCTGAACAGATGGAGGAAGTTGTCGAACCAGACGAACTTGGTGTTGCCGCCGAAGGCATCCTCGATCAGCAACGACTGCCAGACCATCTGTCCCGACGGCCAGAAGAAAAAGACGAGGGTGACGACGATCTGCGGTGCCACCAGCAGATAGGGCAGCCATCGCTCGTTGAAGGTGACGCGCTTTTCCATGCGTCAGATCTTCAGGCTCCTCTCTCCCGCTCGGCTATGGCATCTACACATCTCGAATCCCTCCCCGTCGTCGGGGGAGGTGCCCCGAAAGGGGGCGGAGGGGGAAAGCCGCAGTCAAGATTCCCCGAGTCCGACGTCGGAATCCGAAGAATCTCGCCTGCGGCCTTCCCCTCCGCCCCGTATGACGGGGCACCTCCCCCGACGACGGGGAGGGATTCGAGATGTGTAGATGCCATAGTCCCGCTCGGGAGGGAGGATGGGCGAGGGGCTCATCCACGTCGCTTCCCCTCACCTTGCCTCTCCCCCGACGGGGGAGAGGAATAGGAATCGGAGTGACGCGAGGTGGCGGAGAGAACCGACAAGCAGATGCCTACTTGTTGGCGGCTTCGAACTTCTTGAGCAGCTCGTTGCCGCGCTTCACCGCGTCGTCGAGGGCAGCCTTGGCGTCCTTCTTGCCCGACCACACCGCTTCCAGCTCCTCGTCGACGACGTCGCGTATCTGCACGAAGTTGCCGATGCGCAGGCCCTTGGAGTTCTCGGTCGGCGGATTGAGCGTCAGCTCCTTGACCGCGATATCGCGGCCGGGGAACTTCTTGTAGAAACCGTCCTTCTCCGTGATCTCGGCTGCGGCGAGGGTGACCGGCACATAGCCCGTCTCCTGGTGCCACTTCGCCTGCACCGGCGCGCTCGCGAGATAGGTCAGGAACTTGGCAACGCCCTTGTACTCGGCTGCCGGCTTGCCCTGCAGCACCCACAGCGTGGCGCCGCCGATGATCGAGTTCTGCGGCTTAGGCGCCACATCGGGTGAGTAGGGCATCATGGCGATGCCGAACTTGTCGGTGCCGAGCGCCTTGTCGATCGCCGACGCCGTGGCCGACGAGGCGATATGGAAAACGCAGTCGCCCGCCGTGAACAGCGCCGTCGACTTGCCCTCGCGGCCGCCATAGACGAACGTCTTGTCCTTGCCCCAGTCGGCCAGCATCTGGATGAATTTTACCCGCGGCGCGTCATTGAATTTCAGCTCGATGTCGGTGCCGCCGAAGCCGTTGGCCTTGGTGGCATACGGCAGATTGTGCCAGGCACCGTAATTCTCGATCATCGTCCACGTCTGCCATTGCGGGGTGAAGCCGCACTTGGCGCCGGCCGCAACCGCCTTCTTGGCCATCTCGCCCAGCTCCGGCCAAGTCGTCGGCGGCTTGTTCGGGTCGTAGCCCGCCTTGGCCAGCAGCTCCTTGTTCCAATAAAGAACCGGGGTCGACGAGTTGAACGGCATCGACAGCAGCTTGCCGTCGGTCGTCGAGTAATAGCCGTAGACCGGCCCGATATAGGCCTTGGGATCGAATGGCTCCTTGGCGTCGGCCATGAGCTGGAAGACCGGATAGACCGCACCCTTGGCGGCCATCATGTTGGCGGTGCCGACCTCGAAGACCTGCACGATGTGCGGTGCCTGCTTGGCGCGGAAGGCCGCGATCGCAGCCGTCAAGGTCTCGGTGTACGAGCCCTTGTAGACCGGCGTGACCTTGTATTCCGTCTGCGACTTGTTGAAGCCTTCGGCCAGGGCATTGACCGTCTCGCCCAGATTGCCGCCCATGGCATGCCACCATTGGATTTCGGTCTGAGCCCATGCCGCCGGCGTGCTCGCCAATACGGCGGCCACCGCAACGGCCGAAAAACGAATCCGCGTCATCTCCACAATCCTCCCTGAGAAGCCCCCGGTTATATCGATAGGCCACAAGACTGCGATGTGTCCTTTTTATTACAGTCTGGCGACACTCCACCAAGACTAATCGGCCGACGCAAGCGACATCTCGGGCTCGCTTCCCCTCGCGGGGTTGCTACGGAGGGACTAGAGATGTCTCCACTCGGTAGCCGTGGGGTTGGAGGCGGGCTTGGAGTGTCGGAGCCTCCCCTATCACCCGATAGACCGGCGCCTCGACTTCGTCGCCGGCCATGGGAATGACGCCAACGCCCAGATAGCTGCCGGGAGAATCGGGCTCCAGGGCGGCGGCGACAATGCCGCAGGCCGGCTGGTTCATCGGCACATAGAGCGCGCCAGCCGGCACATCGATCGTTGTGGGGCGCAGCGTGACGTTCACCGAGCGGTCGGGATTGATCGCCTCGCCGGCGCGGCGCGAGAGCCTGCCGAGGCGCTCGACATCGTAGGCCTCCACGTCGAGGCGGGTCGTCTCGGTGAGCCTCGCTGTCCGCACCTGCAGCAAGGCGAGCAACGTGGCCACGGCCGCCCCCTCGCGCAGCACCAGGTAGCCGTGCGGCCGGTCGCGTTGCTCGACGGTCGCCAGCAGACGGCTATCGGCCAGAGTCACCGCAGTCGGCCGGCTCTCGCCGCTGCCGGGATCGACCAACGGCAATTCCAGGGGCCGGCGCGCCAGCTCGTGAGTCACGACCAGCGGGCCGCGATCGGCCGCGGCTTCCCGTCGCGCCGCCGCTACGGCTGCGCGCAACGCAGGCCCCTCGCCCGCCGACGCTTCGAGCAATGCCTTGGCCAGCACATAGTGCGTGGCGACGCGCTTGCGGTAGCGCTGCAGTCCGAGGCCGACGCCGCGCGTCTCGATCAGATAGGAGACGCTGCCGCCGAGGCCGAACGCATTGCGGGCGATGCCCGGCGCGTTGCCGCCGAGCGATACCAGCGGATCGCTCTTGTCAGCGGCCGTGGTCACGTAGTCGTGGCTGGCAAGACCATGATGTTCGAGGGTCCTCTCGAGCACCGGCCGATACAGACGGCGAGCGATGTCGGTGAGGCTGCGCGGCACCCCAGGATGCGTCGCCTCGAGGATCATGACGTCGAGCAAGTGGGAGCCGCCGAACTTCTCGACCCAGCGACGGGCAACACTGAACTCATGATGATCGAACACGACGTCGGGCGGCAGGCGCCGCATGGCGGCATGCAGCGCCCGGCTTTCGTCCTGACTCAGCAGCAGGTGGTCGCGGTTGAGATCGTTGCCGCTCGCCAGCACGCGCTGGTCAGCGGCGGCGCCGTCGGGATTGATGCGCGGCACGACGACGATGCTCAGCCGCTCGAGCAAAGGCGCCAGCTCGCCCGTGGCCAGCGCCGCCGCGAGGGCCAGCATCGCCTCGCCGCCAGCATGCTCGTTGCCGTGCTGTTGCGCGATCAGCCAGATCACCGGCCGGCCAAGGGCCGCGATCGCCTCTGGCTCGGCGAGCCCTTCATGGGTGAAGAAGAGCACCGGGATGTCGCGGCCGAGCTGCGAGCGGCCGAGGCTCGAGAGCCGCGCGCGATGCGACCTCCGGGCGAGGCTAACCAGGAAGTCGGCCATGGCGTCGTGAGTCGTGTACGACAGCGTGCCGTCGACGAACCCCGGGCTGGTCAACGGCACGTCGGCGAATGCCGAGAGCGCCGCGTCGGGCGGGTCCACGGCGGTCTCCGCGAGCGCGGGCTTGTCCTGTCGCATCGAGGAGCGCTACAGCCGTGCCGGCGCGCCGGCCGGGTTGCCGACCACCAGCATGATCGGCTGGCCTCTCGGATTCTGGCCGCGCGCCACGAACTGGTCGATGCGATCACCGGGCGCCACCTGGTAGGTGCCGCTGCCTTCGAGAAAGCCGCACGACAGGGTGAAGCGGCCGGTGCGCGAACCGTCCGCGGTGAAGGTGCCACCGCATGCCTTCTCCTGCTGCAGGTTCTCGATGGTGAACGGAACCACGCGACTGCGACCCAGCGGGGCTTCGTAGCGGATGATCAGGTTGATGCGCCGCTCGTTGCTCTGATCGTCGCGGTAGATCAGGAGCAGTGGGCCCGTCGGCGCCGCAGGCGGCGGCGCGACCGCCGAGGCGACCGCACGGCGCCCCGACAGGACGGCGCTTCGCCCCTCGCTGGCGTCGGTCTCGACGACCGCGCACCGCGGCCAGGTCCAGCCGACGCGCATGGCCACTTCGAGGAAGCGGACCTGGCCGGCCGCCAGATCGACGGTGGCGGTATCGGAATTCTCCATCGTCGTGCAGCGGACGGAATACCGCGCGGGATCGAGATCGAGGCGCATCCAGGTATCGGCCGTCAGGCGCCCCAGCTTCTGCTGGCCAAGCTCGACGGAAACGGACGTCGCCGCGCCAAAGATCGATTCACGGTAGACATAGAGGGCAGCCTGCTGCGGCAACGCCTGGAACGCCTTGCCTTGCTTGTCCGCCTCCACCGAGGCCAGCGGCGCGGTGGCACAGGCCGACAGCAGCAAGGCTCCGGCCACAAGCCACAGATGCCACATTCCGAGTCTCCCTCCCGTCCTGGGCTACGATCCTAGAGCCCGGGCAGCGGTGAGACAAAGCGAAGGTTCATCCCGATCGCAGGCTGAGACGAGCCTGCCCGCTGCTTGCCGCCGGGATGGTCCACGATCTGGCGCATCATCGAGCATGCGCCAGCGGTTGCGCCATCATGCACAGCGGATATCTCCGCCCTTCGGATCGCTGCGCACGAGCTGGCCATGCGTCAGGCGCCCAACCGTGCGGCAATGCCTTCGCCGGCAACCTCGAGAACGCGGCCCGTCGCCTCCTTCGGATCGGTGATCGCGGCACGACAAAGGATCTCGTCGCCGTTCGGTCGAACCGCCACCGACGACCAGCCGTGTGAAAACCATGCATCGGTCATTGCAAACGGTGTGTCGTGGCCGTCCGCCAGCTCAAACCGCCTCGCCCGCGACCCAGCCCGACGACCACGCCCACTGGAAATTGTAGCCGCCCAGCCAGCCGGTGACGTCGACCGCCTCGCCGATGACGTGGAGGCCCGGCACCTTCTTGGATTCCAGGGTGCGCGACGAGAGCTCCGCGGTATCGACGCCGCCCACCGTGACCTCCGCCTTGGCGTAGCCTTCCGTCCCGTTCGGCAAGGCCTTCCACGCCTTCAATCGGGCCGCGAGCGCCAGGAGATCGCGGTCGGGCACATTGGCCATCGTGCCCTCACCGGCAAGTGTCTGGGCGAGACGCGCGGGCAGGACTTCCCCCAGGACCGTGCGCAATTCGGCCTTCGGTCGCGTGCGCTTGCGTTCCTTCAGAAACGCGGCGGCCTCGAGATCGGGCAGCAGGTCGATGGCGATCTCCTGACCGGCTCGCCAGTAAGAGGAGATTTGCAAGATCGCCGGACCGGACAGGCCGCGATGGGTGAACAGCATGGCCTCGCGAAAGCGCGCCTTGCCGAGGCTGGTCACCACCTCCAGCGACACACCGCTGAGCTCGGGCACCGGCAGCGTCAGCGGCACGAGTCCCGGTCGCGTCTCGGTGACGGCAAGGCCGAAGCGGCGCGCCGTGTCGTGGGCAAATCCGGTGGCCCCCATCTTGGGAATCGACAGGCCGCCGGTCGCCAGCACCAGGGCCGGTGCGGTGAAGTCGCCGTGGTCGGTGTCGACCGCGAATTGGTGCGACTTGCCGATCGCGCGGATGCGATGCGCCGGACGGACATCGACGCAAGTGGCCGCGCATTCGGCCAGCAGCATGGCCACGATCTGCCGCGCCGAGCCGTCGCAGAAGAGCTGGCCGAGCGTCTTCTCGTGCCAGGCGATGCGATGCTTGTCGACCAGGGCGACGAAGTCGTGCTGCGTATAGCGCGCCAGCGCCGATTTGCAGAAATGCGGGTTGGCCGACAGGAACGATTCGGGCCGGCAATGCAGGTTGGTGAAGTTGCAGCGCCCGCCGCCCGAAATGAGGATCTTCTTGCCGACCTTGTCGGCATGATCGAGCAGCAGCACCGATCGGCCGCGCTGGCCGGCGCGCAGCGCGCACATCAGCCCGGCAGCACCGGCACCGACGATGACGACATCGAAGGCGCGCCGGCTCACGCCAGCGCCGTCCTCATGATCCACAGTCCCGCAACGAGGCCGGCGATCGCGAGCGCCACCGAGCCGCCGATATAGAGGGCCGCCAGCAGGTGTTCATGCCGCTCCCACAGCAGCACGGCATCGAGCGAGAAGGCCGAGAAAGTGGTGAATCCGCCGAGAATTCCGGTCGCCAGGAACAGCCGAATATGGCCCTCGGGATCACTGCGTTGGATGAACCAGCCGGCAACCAGGCCCATCGCCAGCGACCCCAGGATGTTGATGACGAAGGTATGGTAGGGGAAGTGCGTGCCGAGCAGATGCGCGACCCAGGTGTTCATGAAGTGGCGGATCGAGCCGCCGACCCCCGCGCCCACGAACACCACCAGATATCCCATCATGCGCGCACGCCTCCGAACCCCGTCTTCCAGTCGGGCAACGAATTCTCGTACGGCAACGCCGTCGCTTCATGCACGCCGCGCGCCACCGCCCGCGCTAGGCAGTCGGCGGCCACGGTGCCCAGCTCGGCCAGCACCGGCGGATCGCCGGCCGGCCCGGCCCGGCCGGTTGCCGCCGCGAACACCGTGTCGCCGTCGTTGGGCGCATGCACCGGGCGCAGCGCCTTCGACAGCCCGTCATTGGCCATGATGGCGAGCCGCTTGCATTCACTCTTGGTAAGCAGCGCGTCCGTCACCACCATGCCGATCGTCGTGGCCGTCGCCGGCGCGGGCTGGCCCTTCAGGCTAATCGTCAGCGCCTCGACCGGGAAGCGCGCCGGCCAGCCGCGCCCGCCGAACTCGCCCGCCTGCTCGTAGGGCGCCGCCCAGAAATGGCCCTCGGCGCCGAAGGTCGCCGAGCCGACGGCATTCACCGCGACCAGGGCGCCGACGGTAAAGCCCTGGCGCGTGCGGGCGCTGGCCGATCCCAACCCGCCTTTCACTGTCGCCGTCGTCGCCCCGAGGCCCGCGCCAACACTGCCCAGCTCGAACGTCTCCGCCGCGGCGAGGGCTGCGTCGCGGCCGAGGTCCCAGTACGGCGGCTGTCGCACCTCGGACCCCGCCAGCCAATCCTTCGCGCCGCCATTCATGAGATCGAACAGGATCGCCTGCACGGCGACCGGCAAGGCGATGCCGCCGAACTGCGCGCCCTTGCCCTGGGCCCGCAGCACGGCGGTGACGCCGCCGGCCGCATCGAGCCCGTAGAGCGAGCCGCCGGACAGCACGATGGCATCGACCAGCCCGCGCGCTTCTGGCTCGAGCAGGGTAACGGCGCGCGAGCCCGGCGCGCCGCCCAAGGTGGCGACGCTCGCCTCCACGCTGGTCTCGAAGATCGCCACGGTGACGCCAGTCGCTGCGCGCCGATCCTGGGCATTGCCGACCAGCACGCCGGGCACGTCGGTGATCAGGTTCCTCACGTCAGGAACTCACCGCCGTTCACGTGGATCGTCTGACCGGTGATGAAGGTGCCTTCCGGCCCGACCAGCAGGCGGACCATGGCGGCGATCTCGTCGACCGTGCCGAAGCGGCCGAGCGGGATCGGCCGATTGATCCGATTGGCGGGGATCGGCCCGCCCGACGCGCCGCGCGTGGTGTCGATGGCACCGGGCGAGATCGCGTTGCAGGTGATGCGGTGCGGCGCCAGCTCGACGGCCAGCGCACGCATCAACCCTTCGAGACCCGACTTCGACGCCGAGACATGGCAGCGGTTGGGCGTGCCGACATGGGTCGAGATGCCCGACATCGCCACGAAGGCGCCACCCTGCCCCTTGGCGACCATCTGCGGAACAAAGGCCTTGCCCAGCAGGAAGGCGCCGTCGAGCGCCACCGACAGGATCTCGCGCCATTCCTCGAACGACATGTCGAGAAACGAGGTCTGGCGGCGCAGTCCGGCATTGCTCACCAGGATGTCGACGCCGCCGAACTGCTTTTCGGCTTCAGCGGCCAGCCGCGGCGCGACAGCGGGGTCCGAGACATCGCCCATGGCGGCGACGGCGCGTCCGCCCGCCGCCGCGATCTCGCCGACCACGCCATCGACCGCCGCCTTGTCGGACCGGCCATTGACCAGGATGGTCGCGCCGTCGCGCGCCAGGGTCAGCGCGATGGCGCGCCCGATATTCTTGCCGGCGCCGGTGACCAGCGCGACCTTGCCATGCAGAGGAAGAGACATGCGAACTCCGTCCAGGGTGCGCGCGACCCTAGCGGAGTTCGCCCCCGGAGACCAAGAAGTCGCCCGTCAGCCGGCGAAGATATCAGCCGGCGACGATATACGCCTTGAGCGCCTCGGTCTCGTGCTGCGCCTCTTCCAGGCGCGCCTTGACGACGTCGCCGATCGACACCACGCCGAGCAGCTCGCCATGGCGCACCACCGGCAGGTGGCGGAAGCGGCCGTCGGTCATGGTCTGCATGACGCCGTCGATCGAATCGTCGGGATCGCAGGTGACGACCTCGCGGGTCATCACCTGGCGCGCCTCGAGCTCCATCGCCTTGGCGCCGTGCCGCGCCAGGGCCCGCATGAGGTCGCGCTCGGACACGATGCCGGCCACCGAGCCATCGGCGTCGAGCACCAGCACCGAGCCGATCCGCCGCGCGCTGAGCTGCTGGGAGATCTCGGCCACAGAGGCCGTCGGGGACACCGTGAAGACGGCGCCACCTTTTTTGCGAAAGAATATCGGAGACGAACATGGTTCACCCCTCTTCGCATATGCTGTCGATGAGATATCCAACGCGGTAGCGCGGAGAAAGGTTGCGGGCGATAAAGCCCTTCATGAACGATGCTCGATCGGCCCTCGTCCTGTTCTCCGGCGGCCAGGATTCCACCACGTGCCTGGCCTGGGCGCTAGAGCGATTTGCGCATGTCGAGACCGTGGCTTTCGACTATCAACAGCGCCATCGGATCGAGCTCGATCAACGGCTGGTGGTCCTGGCCGAGATCAGGCGCAAGTTTCCCGCCTGGTCCGACCGGCTGGGCGAGGACCATTTCATCGACATGGCAGTGCTCGGCCAGATCAGCGAGACGTCGCTCACGCGCAACGTCGCCTTCACGATGGAGAAGGACGGCCTGCCCAACAGCTTCGTGCCCGGCCGCAATCTGCTGTTCTTCACCTTCGCCGCGGCCGTCGCCTGGCGGCGCGGCATCCGCAACCTGGTCGGCGGCATGTGCGAGACCGATTTCTCGGGCTATCCCGACTGCCGCGACAACACCGTCAAGGCACTGCAGGTCGCGCTCAATCTCGGCATGGATCGCAGCTTCGTGCTGCACACGCCGCTGATGTGGCTCGACAAGGCGGAGACCTGGTCGCTCGCGCGAGAGCTCGGCGGCGACGCCCTGGTCGACGTCGTCCTCGAGCACACCCACACCTGCTACGAAAACGAGCGCGGCCCGCGCGAGGCGTGGGGCCACGGCTGCGGCCACTGCCCCGCCTGCGCCCTGCGCAAGCGCGGCTACCTGGCCTGGCGCGCGGGGACGACGGTGGTCATCGACTAACTCACGGCTCCTCCCTAACTCCTTTGGGGAGGACTCCCCACCCTTTATCAAGCGGCATTAAGGGCGAGGGTTTGGGAGAAGTTCGTTCCGTTTCTGAGCATGGCACAGATGACCCTTAGGAGACGGTCAGCGACGGATCGCAGGGCTCTGGCATGACCGTGTCCTCGGGCGCGCAATGCGGCGTATTTGGTTCGGCTGGCGGGGTCGTGCTGGACGGCGACGCGAGCCCAATGGAAGACGGCATTGGCGAGGCGTCGGTGACAAGCATATCGTCGGACGACGAAGCAGCTTTTGCCGGATCGCTTAGTGACGGGAGCGACGCCTGTCAGGCATCGCAGGGCGTGATAGTCTCGCCGCTGCAGGGCATCAGTGGCATCTGCCAGCAGCGTGGCGAGGACAGTCGTTCCGATTCCTGGCGAGGAGGCGAGGATGTCGACGTCACGCTGCTTTGGCTGCCCCGGCTGGGCCTCTTGTTCGTCGCCGAGCTTTGCGGTGAGGCTATCGAGTGTCTGGTGAGCATCGCTGATCTGGCGGTTGATCAGGCGAATGCGGTCGATCAGGGTGGTGATGTGAGCGCAGGCGGCCTTGGTCGTGCCGTCGGCGACGGTGATCGGCTTTTGGCGCAGGATGTCGAGGGCCTGTGCGGCGTCGAGGCGGCGGATGCGGTTGCGCTTGAGGATGGCGGCGATCGAGCCCTGGCGGACACGTTTGGCCCTGTCCGGGGTGGGGACGAGCTGCCAGAGCTCGAGCAGCCAGGGCGCTTCCATGTCGGCGCCCAGGTCGAGGAAGGCCGGGAAGTAGCGCCACAGCTGCTCACGCATGCGATTGGTGAGACGGGTGCGTTCGGCGCCGAGTTCCTCGGCAATGCGCGACCATTCGCGCAACTCGATGATGACCGGATCGGTGGCGCCGAGACGGCGGAAGCAATGCGGATCGGTGCGCAAGGCCGACGCCATGACCAGGCCGTCGCGGCGGTCGTCCTTGGCGCCGGCCGGACTGTAGCGGTCGCGGAAGCGGTCCATCTGCTTGGGGTTGATGGCCCAGATGTTGAATTGGCGCTCCATCAGCGCCTCGACCACCGGGCCATGCGGCACCTCGATGGCGATGTGGAGCTGGCCGGGATCGTCGGCCCCGCTTTGGGCGATCAGCCAGTCGGCCATGGCGGCCAGCGCCTGGCCGGAATGCTCGAAGATCTTCTCGCCGATGTCGCGGCCCTGCTCATCGATGAGCCGCACGAGATGACTGTCTCTGGCCCAATCGACGCCGGCATACCATTGCCTTGCTCTGTTCACGCTCGTACTCCTTTCAAACGGCGAGCCACTGCGACCCCTGCCAAGACCTGTACGGGCGCTCGGTCCGCTCGAGGCAAGACCGGCGCAGACTCCCCACTGGGCATCGATCGCAGCCAATCCGTTGGGGCACATGTCCTCCCCAGGTGATCTCGTCACGAGGTGCCGTTGGTGCTCCCGACGGACCGGCTCGGTCCCGGCAGAATACGACAGTCGGACCGTCGTCCGAGGGACGAACGGAGTTCCGCTACGCTACACTCCGCTCGTCCCTCGCCGTCTCCTGCAAGGAACCGCGTGGAAAAGGTACAGGTGTCGGCGTCTTCGCCGACGGAGGGGTCACGAGCCTCAGTCTCGCTGCTCAAGACCCCTCCGTCGCATGTGACGCGACGCCTCTCCAGCAGAGCTGGGGAGGAGGATGAGAAGAGCGCCGCTTCCGGTAGCCGTGCCTACCGGCCTAATCAGTTCACCGGGCGCAGCTTCTTGATCTCGTCATCGGGCGGCAGCGCATCCTTGCCGTCGACGAAGCGCCATTCCTTCATGTAGCCCTTGCCGTCCTTGACGCCGATACGGCCGACATAGGCGCCCATGGTCGACTGGTGGTCGAGCGGCCGGTATTCGACCATGCCGAATGGCGTCAGCAGGGTGAGGCCGGACATCGCGGCGACCAGCTTGTCCTGATCGAGCGAGCCCGCCTTCTTGATCGCCGCGACCGCCGACATCACGGTCGCATAGCCGACCACCGAGCCGAGCCGCGGATAGTCCTTGTACTTGGCCTGATAGGCGGTGAGGAACTTGGTGTGCTCGGGCGTCTTGATCTCGCTCCAGGGATAGCCGGTGACGTACCAGCCGTCGGGCGACTCGTCCTTCAGCGGATCGAGGTACTCGGGCTCGCCGGCCAGCAGGTTGAACACCTCGACACCCTTGAAGACGCCGCGCTGCTGGCCTTCGCGCACGAACTTGGCGAGGTCGGGGCCGAACAGCGAGGAGAAGATCGCGTCCGGCTTGGCGTCGGCCAGCGCCTGGACCACGGCGCCGGCGTCGATCTTGCCGAGCGGCGTCGCCTGCTCGGTGACGAACTCGACGCCGGGCTGCTTGGCGCTCAGGAGCTTCTTGAAGGCCGCCGTCGCCGACTGGCCGTACTCGTAGTTGGGATAGACGATCGCCCAACGCTTCTTGGCGAGCTTGACCGCGTCGGGGATCAGCATCGCCGTCTGCATGTAGGTCGATGTGCGCAGCCGGAAGGTGTAGGGGTTTCCGGCATCCCACACGATCTTGTCGGTCAGCGGCTCGGCGGCGATGAACAGCACCTTGCGTTGCTTGGCGAAGTCGGCGACCGCCAGCCCGACATTGGAGGGGAAGGTGCCGATCAGAAAGGCGACGCCCTCGCGGCTCAACAGCTCCTCTGCGGCACGCACCGCGTCGCCGGGATTGCCGTTGTCGTCGCGGCTCACGACCTCGATCTTGCGGCCGAGCACACCGCCCGCCGCATTCACTTCCTCGACGGCCAGCTCCCAACCCTTCTTGTAGGGCTCGAGAAAGGCCGGAAAGACCTTGTAGCTGTTGAGCTCGCCGATCTTGATCGGCGGCGCCTGCGCGGCGGCCGGCCCGGCGAGCGATAACGCGACCAAGCCCGACAGGGCGGTCAGCAGGCGATTGCGGGTCAACATGACATTCCCCTCCAGCGAAGACTTCACACCTGAGCAGACCCTAACGAGGCCAGCCCCCCTTCCACAAGGACGCTCGGGCGGCCACGCCCCTCAGGCGGCGTAGCTCGAGCGCGCCTGTATGCCCCAGCGACCATCCTGCAGTGTCACGATGTAGATCGATTTGTAGCGGCCGATCAGCGAGCCATCGCGACGCCAGCGGCTGAACTGGACAGCGAGATGGACCTTGCTGTCGCCGACATGGATCGGTGTGCGCTCGTCCCAGCGGCTCTCCGCCCAGCCCTCGCCAGCCCGTGCCCGGAAACCTTCGAGCTCGTAGTCTCCCCGCCTCTGCCACGATACGACCTTGCCGCTCGCCAGCCGGACGTGCGGAAAGTTGAAGGTGGCATTGACTCCCGCTTCATCGCCGCGATTCAGCGCGGCCATGAAGGCATCGAGGACCGCCAGGGCCTCCGCGAGGGGATCGCTTACGCCTGCTGTCGCCACTTTCAGCGCCTCCGAGTTTAGCGGGTCATAGCGGAAATCGGACGGGCGGTCCCGGCAGGTTTGCGGTGAGCCCGGGTTGACAGTCCATGAATACATAACAATATGGTTAACTATATATTCGACACGACAGAGAACCTGTCCAACCAAGTGAGCGTTTGCGAGGAGATCAAGGATCATGACCTACGTCGATGGATTTGTGTTGGCAGTGCCAACTTCCAACCGCGACACCTTCAGGAAGCATGCCGAGATGGCCGCACCGATTTTCAAGGAACATGGCGCGGTGAAAGTGGTCGAATGCTGGGGCGACGACGTCCCGGACGGCAAGCTCACGTCCTTCCCGATGGCGGTGCAGAAGAAGGACGACGAGACGGTCGTCTTCTCCTGGATCGTATGGCCGTCGAGGCAGGCCCGCGACGAAGGCATGAAGAAGGTGATGGCCGACCCCCGTGTTCAGGCCAACGTCAATCCGATGCCTTTCGACGGCAAGCGCATGATCTTCGGAGGCTTCGAGGTCCTGGTCGAGGCCTGAAGTCTGCTTCCCTGACTGGTGGTCTGTAACGGAGTGCTTCAGATTCCCATACTGGCAGGTGGGAGCGCGACAAAGACACTGTCATCCCGAGCGCAGCGACGGCCCTTTCCCGACTACCTCGAGACTAAAGGTCCTTTGCTGCGCTCCGGATGACAATATTGCTGAGTGCAGTCATCTCGTGAAATGAAGCCCCTGTTTCGTTACCGACCCTCGCATCGGCTGGCATCTCGATCCGCCAACGTCCCTGCAGCGACAGGGCGGCACCTTCGATATGCCCGGCGACGCGGAGCCGACGTGCTTCGTCGGTGCCTCGGTCCAGCGCCTCGTCGATCAGCCCTGGTGGCAGCCAACCGACAGCAACCGTTACCGGCAGATCTCGAAGATCGCTATCGGGGTCGAGATCGCGCGCCGGCCGGCGCTCGATGGCCGGATGATCGATATCGACGGCATTGGCGATCAGCGTCGCAGCGGCGTCGGCCGCCGCCGCTGTCGCGGCCAGCACGGTCACCGAATCGGCAATGCCGAGGGAGAACGATCGGCCGCCCCAGCCCGATGTCGCAATGCCGCGCACCGGTCGGTCGGCGGTGAGGCGCACCATGCCGTCGAGAGCCGCCAGGAAGATGCCGGCGCGCAGTTCGTGACCCGGCGCCAAATGGAAGGCGATGTCACCGCCGTTGTTGACGTAGGCCTTGTCGAGCATCCGGCCCTGCACGAGGGCCTGCAGCATCTCGTCGGCGACGGCGCCGGCGACGGCGGCCATCGGCGTGATGTAGACGGCGCGATGCGGCCACACGGCTTCGGCCATGCGTCGCACGACGGGGCCGCGCAGCAGCGGGTAGGCGTCGCCGACCGGCCGGCGCAGGAGCGGGAGCTCGTCTACCAGGCGCTGCAGGATATCGCCGAAGCGCGCGATCGCTTGGCCGTAGGCGCGCTCGACCTCGCCCGGCAGCCCGAACGCCTCGACGATCAGGTCGATCGGCCCATGCTGCAAATGCAGCCGGCCGTCGCCCAGACGCGCAGCGACGGCACTCATGCGCCGATCTCGTCGACCCGCACCTTGTCGGCCCGCGCCAGCACCTCCTCCAAGGTGACGGCGCGCGAGGCGTAGCCGCCCAGGGCCGCGTAGTCGGCGGCCCGCAGGGTGAACTCGATCGGCGCCACCAGGGCCGGGGTCGGCACGTAGCCGAACGACTTCTCGGGCATGCGCGCCACGTCGACCATCAAGGTGATGCCGCCACCCGGCCAGACATAGGCCGGCACGCCGCCCAGCGTGACCTTGGTCAGGGCCTCGCGCACCGAGCGCGTGAGCCGCACCGGATTCTCGGTGACTCCGGCGCGCAGCGAGCCGCCGGCGCCGGCCATGAACAGCACGGTGCAGAGCGCGGGCTCGCAATTCTCGGCGATGCGCTCGACCACATGGCGCACCGCAGTCGGCATTTCGGCGGCGCGCGGCTTCAGCGTCTCGTCGAGCTCGAACCACGCCGAATGCTCGCCGGTAGTCGACACCATCAGCAGCTTCAGCCCGGGCCACGCCTGCTTGGGGTCGATCTTCTCGATGATCTCCAGCGGATCGGAGACGTTGGTGCCGCCCCAGCCCAGCCCCGGCTCGGCGACCTGGAAATAGCGGCCGGGTGTCGAGCGGCGGCCGCGCACCCGGATGCCGGCCGGCTTCATGTCGAGGAAGCGGCCGCCCTGGTGCTCGCTCAGCACGCCTGTTATGTGGTCGTCGACCACGATCACCTCGTCGACATGATCCTTCCATTGCGGCGCGAACATGCCGATCGCGGCCGAGCCGCAGCCGACGCGCATGCGTTCCTCGCGCGCGCCGTTGACGATCGGCGGCCGGTCGGCCTGCACCACCACCGTCGCACCGCCATCGATCACCAGCTCGACCGCGTCGCGATTGCACAGCGCCAGCAACGCCTCGCAGGTGACCACGCCCTCCTTCTTGCTGCCGCCGGTCAGGTGATGCACGCCGCCCAGCGACAGCATCTGCGAGCCGTACTCCATCGTCGTGACGTGGCCGATGGCCTCGCCCTTGACCCGCACCGCCGCCTGCTCGGGACCGAGATAGCGGTCGGTGTCGATCTTCACCTTGACGCCGCAGTAGCTGAAGATGCCTTCGGTCACCACGGTGACCATGTCGACGCCGTCGTGGCGCGACGACACGATGAAGGGTGCGGGCTTGTAGTCGGGATAGGTCGTGGTGGCGCCGATGCCGGTGACGAAGGCGCCCTCCCCCTTGCCGAGCTCGCCGCGCCAGGCATCGCTGCCCTCGGCGATGGCCAGGCGCGCCAGGTCGGGCTTGGCGAGCAGGACGAGCGGATCGACGCGCACCAGCCGGCCGCCTTCATTGGCGTACCGGTCGCATGCGCCGGCACGACCGGGCCGGATACGGCAGAGCACGGGGCAAGCATCGCAGCGCACGATGCCAGCGCCGCGCTCGGCCTCGGTGAGGGCAAGATCGTCACTCACGGTCGCTTCTCCCTCGAGGCGACGATGGCCTCGCGCAGGCGGTGCGGCAACACCGGAACTCGCTTCATGCGCACCCCGGTCGCTTGCTGGATGGCGCCCAGGATGGCCGGCGCCGTCGGCACCAGGCCAGGCTCGCCGACGCCCTTGGCGCCGGAGGGGCCGAGCGGCTCGCGATCCTCGATCAGGATGCAGTCGATCTCGGGCACGTCGCCGATCGTCGGCACGAGATAGTCGTGCAGGTTCTCGGTGCGCCCGGGCAGATACTCCTCCATCAGCGCCAACCCCAGGCCCTGCGCGACGCCGCCCTGGATCTGCCCCTCGACCAGGGTGGGATTGATCGCCTTGCCGACATCGTGCGCCGCCACAATGCGCAGCACCTTCACCGTGCCGAGCTCGAGATCGACCTCGACTGTCGCCATCTGGGCGGCGAAAGCGTAGGTCGCATAAGGCACGCCCTGGCCGTCCGCATCGAGCGGCGTGGTCGGCGGATCGAACGTGCCCTCGCCGATCAGCGGGCCGACATCGGCAAGGTCGATGGTTCGCACGTCGCTGCCGTCGTGCACGACCATGCGCGGACCGTCGAGGACAAGGCGGGCATCGGAGCCGGCATTGGCCAGGCGTAGGACCTGGCGGCGCAGATCGAGGCCGGCGCGCTCAGCCGCCATGCCCGACACGAAGGTCTGGCGCGATGCCGAGGTCTTGCCGGCATCGGCCGTGAGATCGGTATCGCCGGTGACCAGCGCCACCTGCGCGGCCGGCAGCCCCAGCGCATCGGCGACGATCTGGGTCAGGATCGTGTTGGAGCCCTGGCCGATATCGACGGCGCCGCTGTAGAGCGTCACCGTGCCGGCGGGCGACAGGCCAACGCGCATGCGCGAGGGATTGGACATCGACGTGTTGCCGATGCCGTACCACATGCAGCCGATGCCGACGCCCCGTCGCCGCGGCCCGCGCAAGACGTCGAGAGGAGTGGCGTTGAACGCGGCCGAGTCGGCGTGCGCCTGCCGCCAGTGCGGACGCAGCGCATCGAGACATTGGGCGAGGCCGGCGGAATGCGCGAGCGTCTGCCCGGTCGCCGTCGTGTCGCCGACCCGCAAGGCGTTGCGATGGCGGAACTCCAAGCGATCGATCGCCAGCGTATCGGCCAGCTCGTCCATCATCGCTTCGTGGGCGATGGCGGCCTGCGGCACGCCGAAGCCGCGAAAGGCGCCGGCCGGCGGCCCGTTGGTGAAGTAGGCGGCACCCCAAGTCCGCACGTTGGGGATGGCGTAGGGACCCATGGCATGCACCGGCACCCGGTTGGCGACGGTCGGCCCCCAGGAGGCATAGGCGCCGGTGTCGAACGTCGCCGTCACCTCGCAGGCCAGCAGCTTGCCGTCGCCATCGCAGCCGAACCGGGCGGCGACCCGGGCGGGATGGCGCTTGGTGCTGGATGCCATGCTTTCCGGCCGGGTGTAGACGCAGGCGACCGGCCGACCCAGCGTCCAGGCGGCGAGCGCAATCAGCGGATGGACCGACAGGTCGAGCTTGCCACCGAACCCGCCGCCGCACGCGGTCGGCACGATGCGCACGGCCTCCGGCCGCAGCCGCATGACGCTCGCGACCTCGTCGCGATCCATGTAGGGCGTCTGGGTCGTGACGTGGAGCTCGAGGCGATCGCCGACCCGCTGGGCCCAACCCGCCTCGGGCTCGATGTAGGCGTGTTCGACAAAGGCGGTCTCGAACACGTCCTCGGCCACCGCGGCGCACTCGGCGAACGAGCCGGCGGCATCGCCGCGCCGCACGCCGCCCTCCAGCAGAAGGTTGGCGGGCCTGTCCGCCTGAACCAGAGGCGCGTCGGGTGCCGTCGCAGCCTCGATCCCGAGCACCGGCTGCTCGACCGCCCAGGCGATAGGCACCTCGTCGTCGCGAACGGCGAGCACATCGTGGCGGGCGCCGACCAGCGCCAGCACCGCCTCGCCGCGATAGCGAACGATGCCGTCGGCCAGCACCGGCTGATCCTTGATCTCAGGATAGATGCCGAAGCCATTGAATGGGACGTCGGCTGCCGTCAGCACGGCGGCCAGCCGCGCGCGCAACGGACCGAGATCGCCCAGCTCGAAGCGCGCGCGTGCATGCGGCGAGCGCACCGCACGAACCCACAATGCGTCGGCCGGGATGCCATCAGCGCCGAAGCGGTCGGCGCCCGTTACCTTGGGCACGCCGTCGACGCGCGCCAGGCGCGCCCCGACAGCACCGCCGGCAGCGGGCGTCGCCGGCACAGCGCTGTTGCCCACGGCCAATACCGCATCGATGATCTTGCCATAGCCGGTGCAGCGGCAGAGCACACCGCCCAGCGCGTCCTCAATCTCGTATCGGCTCGGCCGCTTCGTCCGGCGCAACAGGCCTTCCGCTGCCATCAGCATGCCAGGGGTACAGATGCCGCACTGCGCGGCGCCATGCGCCAGGAAGGCCTCCTGCAAGGCTCCCAGCATCCCATCGCGGCCGACCAGACCCTCGACTGTTTCGACGACGCACCCTTCCACCTGGCCCATCGCCAGCAGGCAGGCGCAGAGCGGTCGCCCATCGACCAGCACAGTGCAGGCACCGCAATCGCCGGCATCGCAGCCGATCTTCGTGCCGATGAGGCCCAAATCATCGCGCAAAGCCGCCGCCAGTCGGGTGGTCGGCACGCCTGTCCAATCGGTCGGCCGACCGTTCAGGGTGAACGCCACCTTCATGTCGCCAGAACTCCGAGCAACCGCCGCACCAGCACGGCCGCGGCATCGCGGCGATAGGCGGCACTGCCGCGCACGTCGTCGATGGGCGCCAGGGGTGCGAGATGCGCGACCTTGATGCGCTCGGGCAGGCGTGCGTCCAGCGCCGCGCCGACCAGCGCGGCCTCCAGCGCCGGCAGCCGTGCGGCGACAGGCGAGCAGGCACCGACGGCGATTGCCGCCGAGACGACCCGCCCGTCGGCAACCTCCAGGGTTGCGGCCACCATGGCGATCGAGATCACGAGATAGCGCCGGGCGCCGAGCTTCAGGAAGCCGCTGCGCGCCTCATGGCGCGGCCTCGGCACGTGGATGGCCACCACCAACTCGTCGGCGGCGAGGGATGTACGGCGGACGTCAGTGATGAACTGGTCGATCGGCAGGCGGCGGCTGCCGCGACGGCTCGCAATGTCGATCTCAGCCCCCAGCGCCAGCAGGCACGGCACGCCGTCAGCGGCCGGCGAGGCATTGCACAAATTGCCGGCGAGAGTCCCGGCGTTCTGGATCTGCCGACCGCCGACCTCGCGGCCGGCCTGCTTCAAGCCGTCGAACAGGGGCGGCAGATCCGACTCGATCAGCTCGCTCCAGGTGGTGGTCGCTCCCAGCCGCCATCCTTGCGCATGGGCCGAGATGCCTCGGAGCTCCGCGATCGCGCCAATATCGAGCACATCCCCCACGATCGGCCGACCGACACGCGCCGGATAGAAGTCGGTCCCGCCGGCCAGCACGGTATGTGGTCTGACCAAAGCATTCAGTGCCTCGTCGAGGCGGTGAGGACGGACGTAGGCAGTCATGTCGTTCGTGTACATACGATGACACAGCGACCTTGCGAGTCAACGACGGGCAACAACGAAAACCTTTGGCCGCAATCATGCGGACCGCGGGCATCCTGCCCGCGGTCCGGATGAAATCAGGTGAGCCTGGCGAGCAGCTCGAGGAGCTGTCGTTGTTCCTGGGCGTTGAGCGGCTTCAAGGTCTCGCGCGATACCGCCGGCCCATTGACCATGAGCTTGGTGATCAGACGCTGTCCCTCGACAGTGAGGCTGATCAGCGTGCGCCGCGCGTCGCCCGGATCGGGTCGAGAATCGACCAGCCGGCGCGTCTTCAGCCGACGCACGACACCTTGCATCGTCGCCTTGTCCATGCCGACGAGACGGCCGAGCAAGTTCTGCGACAGCTCGGGGTTTTCGTGCAGCCTCACCATGCTGGAGTACTGGGTCGGCGTGATGTTCGGATCGCCGATCGTCGCCTGAAAGATCGCGCTCGCACGCTGATGCGAGCGTCGCAAGAGATAGCCGATCTGCTCTTCGATACGGTAGGGCCGCGGCGCCGAATTGATCGTCGACCTGGGTTCTTGCTGTTTCTTTGCGACGTTGCTTCGCATCGCCCCCCGCCCTTTGTTGACTCCTTCGCTACACCTCCGGCGCGCGTCGCACAACGATTTCATATCACTTGAAGATGGAGGTGAAATGAGTCGTCTCGTGATCGGTTCGCGTCCAACCATATCCGGGTAGCGAGAGAGACTTGCCTGCAACCGACAACGCATGTCTCGCCGATCGCCGACGACGCGGAGTGCGCTGGACAGCCGGCTACATGCGTCGTCGCAGGGTCGGCCTCATTTCCGACCAACGCGCTCGGCGTTGCGAAGGGTCGATGCCCAACACCGACATCGTGAGTCGGCCGACATCGGCCGTCGGCCGCGATCCACGCGAGAGATCACCGATAACAGCGGGCCGATGCCTGACGCGGATCGATCATCGCAACCAATTGTGTCTCTATCCGCTCTCGAGCCGGATACATGGCGTCGCGACTCTCGGACGGCGCGATGTGCGACGACCGATGAATCGGATTGGCCCGCCGGGCCGTGCATCGTCGGCACGAGAAACGGCAATCTCGTTCTGTCGATGTTCTGCCTCGCAAAGCGCGGCCCGTGACGTCCCGTCGAGGCAATGGCAGTCTCGCGCCCGTCCCTCGAAAGACCGAAAGCATGGCTGGCGCACTCGCAGGAATCAGGATCGTCGATCTCACCAACGTCATTCTCGGTCCATACGGCACGATGCTGCTGGCCGACCAAGGCGCCGATGTCATCAAGGTCGAGGCGCCCGAAGGCGACGCTGTCCGCCACATCGGCAAGCCGGGCAAGACCGCGGGCATGGGTCCCACCTACCTCTACGTCAATCGCAACAAGCGATCGCTATGCCTCGATCTCAAGAACGAGCAGGCGCGCGCCGCCCTGCTCAAGGTGGTCGCAAGCGCGGATGCCTTCGTTCACGCTTTCCGGCCGCAGGCCATCGAAGGATTGCGGCTGGGCTACGAGGATATCCGCAAGATCAAGCCCGACATCGTCTATGTCGGCGCCTACGGCTACTCGGCCGACGGCCCCTACGGAAAGCTGCCGGCCTACGACGATGCCATCCAGGCCCGGTTCGGCATCGCCGACCTGATGGGCCGGGCGGCCGGCGACGAGGTGCCCCGCTATCCACCCACCATCATCGCCGACAAGACGGTCGGCCTCACCTTCGCGTTCGCCACCCTGAGCGCGCTGATGCATCGCCAGCGTACCGGCGAAGGCCAGTGCGTCGAGGTGCCGATGTTCGAGACCATGGCCGCCTGGCTGATGGTCGAGCATCTGTGGGAACGGACGTTCAGCGATACGGGCGAGGTCGGCTACTCGCGTCTGCTCGCCCGCACACGCAAGCCCTTCCGCACGGCCGACGGCTGGATGGCCATCCTGCCCTACATCGACAAGCACTGGCGCAACTTCTTCGAGATCATCGGCCGCCCCGAGGTGCTCGAGGACCCGCGCTACTCGACCCTCAACGCACGCTCGCTGCACATCAACGACATGTACACGATGGTCGAGGCGCTGGCGCCGACCAGGACGACGGCCGAATGGGTCGAGATCCTCGATCGCGCACAGATCCCCAACGCGCCGGTGATGCGCCCCGGCGACCTGCTCGACGACCCCCACCTCGTGTGGCGGCAGCTCTTCAAGAAGTATCCGCATCCCAGCGAGGGCGAGGTCCTGATGGTCGAGCCGCCCATGCGCATGAGCCGCACGCCGCCCGCGATCCGCAGCCTGGCGCCGTTGCAGGGGGCCGACTCACGCGCGGTGCTGCAGGAGGCCGGCCTCAGCGCGGCCGAGATCGACGCGCTGAAGGCGGCGGGAGCGCTTATCGAGCCGTGACGGCGAGCTCGGCCGCCGCCAGATCCTCGAGCGCGGCGCCGACCGACTTGAACAAGGTGATGCTGGTATGGTCGTCGGCCGCGCGTCCGGCTTTCTCGCCGCGCGCCAGCTCGAACAGGTCGGCCAAGATGTCCTTCGCCGCGATCGTGCCGTTCGCCAGGGGTTGGACGATGTCGCCACCCTCCTTGAGCGCGCCGGCGCGCGTATCGACATGGACGCAGGCGCGAGCCACCGCCCGGTCGTCGCTTTCGCGCATCTCGGGCGTAAAGGCACCGACCAGGTCGACATGCTGCCCCGGATGCAGCCAGTCGCCTTCGACGAGGGCGGTCCTGGACAGGGTGGCGCAGGACACGATGTCGGCGGCGACGATGGCGCGGCGACGATCCGGTTCGGCACGAACCACGATCGGTCGGCCGAGATCGTGCGGCAGCGATACGGCGAGTTCGGCCGCGAGCGCTTGTGCTTGCTCGGGCCGCCGGCCCCATATCGAGACTTCCTCGATCGGTCGCACCTTCGCATGCACGCGGATCAATTGGGGCGCCAGCGCGCCGGTGCCGAGCATCGCCAATCGTCTCGACTCGGCCCGCGACAGGTAGCGCGACGCCAGGCCCGAGGCGCAAGCGGTACGCCGCTTGGTCAACATCGTGCCGTCGAGCTGGGCCACCGGCGCACCGGTGCCGCCGTCGAGCAGCAGATACTGACCGAAGATCGACGGCAAGCCACGGCTGCCGTTGTCGGGAAAGACCGTGACCAGCTTGATGCCGATATGGCCGCCCGGCCCACGCGTCCACGCCGGCATCAGCAGCAGCGTGGCATCGGCCGACCCGGGTCCATTGGGCGCCTCGACGGTGTGATGGTGGCGCACCGGCATCTCGCAGCCGGCATGGAACATCGCGTCGAGGCGATCGATCAGCGCCAGATCGTCCAGGGCGCGGTCGACCTCGGCAGCGGACAGGATCTTCACGTCCTGCGCCTGCGCCCGTTCGTGATTGTCGGCCGCCTCACGAGAACGGACCGCGTCGATTGGCCCCGGCGAGGTCGGGGGCCACCAGGGCGCTTTGCCGCTCGATCGCCTTCTGCTCATGCGGCGCTGCCGGACCGACGGCAGGCGACGGCGCGGTCGCCGCCACGGCTTGGCGGACGCGCTGGATCTCGCGCTCGAGGCGGTTTGCCTCGACGGCGGCCTCGCGGGCGCGCCTGCGATGGTGGCGGCCGACCCACCAGCCGATGCCGAGGCCCGCCAGCACACCCAGCAGCAGAAGCAGCACGACCAGCAGGTACAGCGGCATGACGATGATGTGCGGCAGCGGCCACAAGGCGAGCTGAACCGACTGGCTGTTGCTGACTGCGATCAGCACGCCGATCAGGACGAAGAGCAGGAGCAGAGCGCGCGACAGGATCTTCATAGGACGCCCACCATGGCACAGCGCCGCGCCGGGATGCGAGGGAACGCTACTTCTTGTCGCCCACCGGCTCGGCTTGCAGCAGGCCCGCGGCGAGAGCGGCTTCCTTGTTGAGCCGGTCGCGCAAATCCTTGCCGGTCTTGAAATAGGGCACGCGCTTGGAGGCCACCGCGACCTGCTCGCCGGTCCGCGGGTTGCGTCCCGTGCGCGGATCGCGCTTCTTCACGGAGAATGCGCCAAAGCCTCGCAATTCGACCCGATGCCCATTTGCCAAGGCCTTGGAGATTTCATCGAAGACCGTCGCCACGATACGCTCGACATCTCTTTGATAGAGATGAGGATTTTGGGCCGCCAGGCGGGCAATCAGCTCCGACTTGGTCATTTGTTCATTTTAGCGCAAATCACCCCTTGGTCAAGGTAAGCCCTTGAAACCAAAAGAAAAGGCCGGCCCAATGGGCCGGCCCTCGTGATTTTTTGCAGCGACGGGCGATTACTTCGCGTCTTCCTCGCCCTTGCGCTGGGCGCGGCTCAGCGCGGCCCCCAGGATGTCGCCCAGGCTGGCGCCCGAATCGGACGAGCCGAAATCGGCCATCGCCTTCTTTTCCTCGTCGAGTTCGCGCGCCTTGACCGACAGCACGACCCGGCGCGAGGCGCGGTCGATGTTGGTGATCTTGGCGTCGAGCTTGTCGCCAATGGCGTAGCGGTCGGGACGCTGCTCGGAGCGGTCACGGGACAGTTCCGATTTGCGGATGAAGCCGGTGATGCCGTCCTGCACCGTGACCTCGATGCCGTTGTCCTGGATGCCGGCGACAATGACGGTGACCACGTCACCCTTCTTGGCCACCGCACCGACCTTCTCGAACGGATCGTTGGCGAGCTGCTTGATGCCGAGCGAGATGCGCTCCTTGTCGATGTCGACATCGAGGACCTTGACCTTGACCTGGTCGCCCTTCTTGAAGTCGCGGATCGCCTCGTCGCCGGCCTTGTCCCACGACAGGTCGCTGAGATGGACCATGCCGTCGATGTCGCCGGGCAGGCCGACGAACAGGCCGAACTCGGTGATGTTGCGGACCTCGCCTTCGAGCTCGGTGCCGGCCGGGCACTGCTCTGCGAAGCTCTCCCACGGATTGGCCAGGCACTGCTTGAGGCCGAGCGAGATACGGCGCTTGGACATGTCGACGTCCAGCACCATGACTTCGACCTCCTGCGAGGTCGACACGATCTTGCCGGGATGCACGTTCTTCTTGGTCCAGCTCATCTCGCTGACATGGACCAGGCCCTCGACGCCCGGCTCCAGCTCGACGAAGGCGCCGTAGTCGGTGATGTTGGTGACGCGGCCCTTGAGCTTGAGGCCGACCGGGTACTTGGCGCCGGCGCCGTCCCACGGGTCGCTCATGAGCTGCTTCATGCCGAGCGAGATGCGCTGCGTCTCGGAGTTGAAGCGGATGACCTGCACCTTGACCTGCTGGCCAATGGTGAGCGCCTCCGACGGATGGTTGATGCGCTTCCAGGCGATATCGGTGACGTGCAACAGACCGTCGACGCCGCCCAGATCGACGAACGCGCCATAGTCGGTGATGTTCTTGACCACGCCATCGAGGATCTGGCCTTCCGACAGCGCGCCCATCAGGCGGGTGCGATCCTCGGCCCGGGTCTCTTCCATGACGGCGCGGCGCGACACGACGATGTTGCCGCGGCGGCGGTCCATCTTGAGGATGGCGAATTGCTGGGCCTGACCCATCAGTGGGCCAACATCGCGCACCGGGCGCACATCGACCTGGCTGCCCGGCAGGAAGGCCACGGCGCCCGACAGGTCGACCGTGAAGCCGCCCTTCACGCGGCCGAAGATGGTGCCCATCACCCGTTCCTGGTCGGTGAAGGCCTTCTCGAGCACGGTCCAGGCTTCCTCGCGGCGGGCCTTGTCGCGCGACAGGACGGCTTCGCCGTCCTTGTTCTCCATGCGATCGACGAAAATGTCGACCTCGTCGCCTTCCTTGACCTCTGGCGCGCCCATCCCGTTGGCGAACTCGCGCAGGGCGACGCGGCCCTCGGACTTGAGGCCGACATCGACGACGACGAAATCATTGGCAATCCGGATGACGCGGCCCTTGATGACCGTGCCTTCGAAGCTCGCCGAACCGCCCAGCGATTCGTCGAGAAGTGCTGCGAACTCCGCGCTGGCGGCGTCGTTCGGCGTTTTGCGCAGGGCGCTGCCCTTGGCCATTCAATACCTCTTTCCTTCGATCCCGGGCGAACGCTGCCGCCCGTCGGCCAGCCGGTTGAGTCCGGCGGATCCACTGCCTGAAAACACCCGCGTCCGGACGACTCGTCCGTTCGCAATCGCCGCTGAACGTCTTCGACCCGCCGGCGGCGACTTACGGCCCGGCGGATCGAAAGCCCTTGCTCGCCATGAATGCCAAGGCGGCGGCGAAGGCCGCATCGGCATCCATGTCGCTGGTATCGAGAAGATAGGCGTCGGGTGCGGCTTTCAAAGGGGCAGCCGCCCGTTCGCTGTCGCGACGGTCCCGCTCCGCCATCTCGGCAAGAACGCGCGACCTTATAGGATCGGCCCCGCGCCCGCGCAACTCCTGGTATCGGCGTTCCGCCCGGGCCTCGACGCTGGCCGTCACGAAGAGCTTCACCGGTGCGTCCGGGCAGATCACGGTGCCAATGTCCCGCCCGTCGAGCACCGCGCCCGCCTCCTGGCTGGCGAACCGTCTCTGGAACGCCAGCAGGTTGGCCCGCACGTCGGGCAGCGCCGCCACCCGCGAACCGGCCTGACCGGCTTCGTCCCCTCGAAGATCGGGATCGCCGAGGTCCTGTGTCTGCAGGGTGGCTGCGATTTCAGCGGGGGGCTCGCCCGAGCGTTCGGCGCGCCAGCCGACTGCCCGATAGAGCAGGCCGGTGTCGAGGTGAGGCAGCCCGAAATGGCTGGCGAGCCGCTTGGCCAGGGTGCCCTTGCCGGAGGCCGACGGCCCGTCGATGGCGATGACGAGGCGGGTCACGCTGGCCTGGATACCGGCCCGATCTGGGCGCCGAGCTGGTTCATGAGGCTGGCGAAGCCCGGGAAGCTGGTGTCGATCGGCGATCCATCGTCGACGGCGACCGGTTCGCGGGCAGCCAGGCCAAGCACCAGGAACGCCATGGCGATACGATGGTCGAGACGGGTCGTCACCAGGCCGCCGCCGGCGGGTACCGCCCCGGCGCCGTGCACGGTCAGGCTGTCGGGGCCGATCTCGTGCCTGACGCCATTGACCTGCAGTCCGGCCGCCACGCTCGACAGGCGATCGCTTTCCTTGGCGCGCAGTTCGGCAAGCCCGAGCATGCGCGTCGTGCCCTCGGCGCAGGCGGCGGCAACGGCCAGGATCGGGTACTCGTCGATCATGGCCGGTGCCCTCTCGGCTGGCACCTCGACCCCCCTGAGGCCACCGCCGCGGACGTGAAGGTCGGCGACCGGCTCGCCGCCGGCCTCGCGCACATTCTCGAACACGATGTCGGCGCCCATTTCGCTCAAGGTTCGGAAGAGGCCGATGCGCAAGGGATTGATACCGACGTGCTCGATCGTGACGTCGCTGCCCGGCAAGATCGCCGCCGCTACGACGGCGAAGGCGGCCGAGGACGGATCGCCCGGCACGACGACGTCGCGCGCCTCGAGCTCCGGCCAGCCGACCACCGTGATACGCTTGCCGCCGCCCTCGGCCGGTGCGACATGCACCTCGGCGCCGAAATGGCGCAGCAGGCGCTCGGTATGGTCGCGCGTCGCCGCGGGCTCGATCACCGTGGTCTCGCCGGCCGTGTTCAGGCCAGCCAGCAGGACGGCACTCTTGACCTGGGCCGAGGCGACCGGCAGGCGATACTCGATCGGCACCATCTCGTCCGTGCCGACGATGGCCAGCGGCAAGCGTCCACCTTCGCGCCCCTCGAAGCGGGCGCCCATGCGCGACAAGGGATCGACGACGCGCTTCATCGGTCGGCTGCGCAGCGAGGCATCGCCGGTCATGAAGCTGGTGAACGGATGGCTCGCCAGGATGCCCGCCAGCAGGCGCGCCGACGTGCCCGAATTGCCGAGATCGAGCACGTCGTCGGGCTCGCGGCCGCCGCCGACCCCGAACCCGCGGACCCGCCACAGCCCCTGCTCGGGCTCGTGCGTGACTTTCGCCCCCAGGGCGCGCAGCGCGGCCGCCGTGCACAGCACGTCCTCGCCTTCCAGCAGGCCTTGCACGGTGGATTCGCCGAGCGCCAACGCGCCGAACATCAGGACGCGATGCGACACCGACTTGTCGCCGGGCGCGCGAACGCGGCCTTGCAGACGGCGCGCCGATCGGGCGACGAGCTTGGTGGCTGAGGGTCGATTGGACAGCTTGGCCTCCCGAAGGACGGCGGAAATCCGGCGCGCCGTGCTCCTAGCATGCCGGAATTTGGTTTTGACAGGGTGAAAGACGCGTGACATACGCGCTCCCTCGCGGCCAAGTCGGCCGATTCTGCGGAATTTCCGGGAGTTTCCTGCGTGGTCAAGGCGAGCTGGGGCATCAAGCGCACCTGCCAGAGTTGTGGCGCGCGCTTCTACGACCTGAACAAGAGCCCGATCAGGTGCCCGAAGTGCGGCCGCGAGCATGATCGCGAGGACTTCGTGAAGGTGCGGCGCGGCCGCGGCGCGGCTGCCGCCGCGACGGCGGCTGCGGCGGCGTCGGCCGCTGCGGCGGCCAAGGCCGCGGCCAAGAAGAAGGTCGACGAGGCGGCGCTGGTCGGCGACGAGGTGCCCGACGTCGAGGGCGACGAGGCGCTGGAGGATACTGACGATCTGGCCGACGAGACCGAGGACCTCGAGGTCGAGGTCGAAGTGGAGGACGACAAGGGCGAGGGCGACCGCTAGCCGCTGTTGCAAGCGGGAAGGCCAGGATTTATACCTCGCCGCCGCTTCCCAAGGATTTCGGGGCCATAGCTCAGCTGGGAGAGCGCTACAATGGCATTGTAGAGGTCGTCGGTTCGATCCCGTCTGGCTCCACCAATAAAATCAAGGGCTTAGCTGGAAACGGCTAGGCCCTTTGATTTTATGCGGAACCATGGCGGAACCCCAATGAAGCACGTCTTTGGGCATCGCGATTCTTCGTCCTTGTCCAGCAGGAAGAGCAGCGGCGCCAAGACGAACATGGCTACAGGCACGGTTAAGTGGTTCAACGCCACTAAAGGATTCGGATTCATTCAGTCCGACAACGGCGGCAAGGACGTCTTCGTCCATATCAGTGCGGTCGAGCGCGCGGGCCTGAACGGCCTCAACGACGGCCAGAAGGTCACCTACGACGTGCAGGAAGAGCGCGGCAAGCTGGCTGCGGTGAACCTCAAGGCGTAGCGATCGACAAACCCGCAACGAATGACGCCCGCCAGTGGGACTGTCCGGCGGGCGTCATCTACGCGCCGCCGGGTTCGAGGGAACGTGGCGACCGTGGAGAACCGTAGCATCTCGGGCGGCGGCGCGCGACCGGGCGACAGCACGGCCACAGAGACGATTCGAGCGTGAGTGGCGCGCGGCCGGGGTCCTCAGCCTGGGAGGATACGGGCCCTTTCCCGCACGACCCGGCTGTCCGGATCGACGAATCGGCGCCTACCGGTTACGCGCCCCACAGCAAGCCGCCATCGACCGCGATGTCGGCACCGGTGATGAAATCCGACGCCGGGCTGGCAAGGAATGCTGCGATGCCGGCGAAATCGTCAGGTGTGCCAAGCCGGCCGGCTGCCGTACGGGCAAGGGCTCGTTCGTGGAAGCACCTATGCTCTTCGACGAGCAGAAGAACTCTGCTCATCGATGGGCAGAGGAACTCGCGAATGGCCGATCCTGACGATAAGAAAAACAACACCGCGGCGGCGACGGTTGGCGCCCCTTCTATGGTGCCGTCGTCGCAAGCTGGTCCAAGCGAAACGCCCGAATCCGATGCTCGATGCGAAGTGCAATTTTTCGAGGCGCCCTACTGCTCACCTTCCTCTTCTGTGTAGCGCTGGTTATTCATCCTATGCCTCCGCAACGCATCACTAAACGCGGCGGCCAAAATTCCTGTCGGCATTGCAATTAGACCTATTCCCGTCAGGGTAGTGATGCCTGCAAAGGTCCGACCCACAGCTGTAACAGGTGTGACGTCACCGTATCCTACCGTCGTGAGAGTGGCGATAGACCACCACATCGCCCTCGGAATGCTGCCAAATGCTTTAGGTTGCACGTCAGCTTCCACCAAATAAAGCAAGGTCGATGTAATGTACGCGTCCGGCGGGGACCGCGGGACTGACAGTTGATGGCGTGAGCAGGATCTGATCGAGGACCTACGCGGCCGCTGGTTGTTGCTGGTGTTGGAGTTTTTTCCAGTTCCAGGGCAGCAGGTCGGCAATGCGCCTGGCCGGATGGTCCTGCAGACGTGCGAGCACGTCGGCAAGCCATGCTTGGGGATCGATGTCGTTGAGCTTGGCGGTCTCGATCAAGGTGTAGATCGCGGCGGCGCGCCGGCCGCCGGCGTCGGAACCGGCGAAGGTCCAGTTGTGCCGTCCGACGGCGATGCCGCGCAGCGCCCGTTCGGCGGCGTTGTTGGTCATGCACAGACGGCCATCGTCGAGGAAGCGGGCCAAGCCGTCCCAGCGATTGAGGCTGTAGGCGATCGCCTTGGCGACTTGGCCGGCCGGAGACAGCCTGTCGTATTGCGCGCGCAGCCAGGCTTCCAGCGCCTCGACCCGCGGCCGGCTGCGTTCCTGGCGCGCGCGCCGGCGCTCCGAGGGTGGCTTGCCGTTGATCTCGCGCTCGATGGCGAACAGCGCATCGGTGCGGGCCACCGCCTCCAGCGCGATCGGCGCCTTGGTGAGCCGCGCCAGGTCGAAGAACTTGCGCCGCGCATGGGCCCAGCACACCGCCTCGACGATCGGCCCGGGCTTGCGGCCGGCCTCGTAGAGCCGGTTGAAGCCGGCATAGGCATCGGCCTGCATCAACCCGGCGTAGGAGGCCAAGTGCGTCTCGGGGTGCACGCCGCCGCGGTCGGGCGAGTAGAAGTAAGCCGCCGCCGGCGGATCGGCGCCGCCAAACGGCCGGTCGTCGCGCACGTA
>JAXMCO010000017.1:0-87109 GCA_046349335.1 Reyranellaceae bacterium | reverse complement strand
GCAACGTAGTCGAGGTAGCGCAGGATTTCCGCCTGCGCCGGATAGCGTTCGGACCATTCCCAACCCTCGAAGAGCTCCTTCGAGAACGAGTAGCAGTAGCCATGGCTCTCCGAGTCGCAGCGCGCTCCAGGGTATCGGTTCCAGTACCACGTGCCGCCGACGCCGGCGCCCGCTTCGAGGACGAGCGCCGTGAGGCCCAGCCGATCCCGCAGGCAGTGGAGCTGGTAGAGGCCCGAGAATCCGGCCCCGACGATGATCGCGTCGAACGCTTTACTTTCAACTTTCGGCATTCACTCCATTCCATTCCGTCTTGTCGTGTGGCGCCGTGGCGGCCGAGCCGTTCTACGGCCCGGCGTGCTGCGGGCGATTGCGCGAGATCAGCAGGCCGCACGTGCTGGCACCGCAGCCGCCAGCGGCAGGGGCAACCGATCAGCCGACGCTGACCCTCGCATTTCCAGCTCTCCCCGAATTTCCCTCGTGCTGTTCGCTCAGCACTTTGATCGCCACGTCTGCGGCTCTGGCGATATGCTCGACGGTGGCCTGCCAGGCACCATCCGGATCCCGTCTTTCGATCGCGTCGACGATGCGGGTGACCTCAGCGAGGGTGTTCTCGAGGCGGCCCTTCTGCGACATCGACGTCGATCGGAGCAGACCTACCCGGTTGTTGAGCTGGGTCAGGATCCGGCCGGCAATTCGATTGCCGCATCTTTCGAGCAACGCCTCGTAGAATCCTGCTTTGGCCGCGAGCAACGATACGCTGCTCTTGCCTCGCACGACGTCGGCGAAGGCCTCGAGCGCCCGGCGAAGTGCGGCGATGTCTTCGTCCGAAGCGATCTCGGCAAACCGGCGAGCTGCCAAGCCCTCGAGCATGGCGCGAACGTCGTAGAGCTGCTTGGCTTCCTCGACGGTGAGTGCCGAAACGACAGGTCCGCGATGCGGCACGATCGTCACCAGCTCCTCGGCCTCGAGCTGCCGCAGCGCCTCGCGCAACGACGCTCGGCTCACGCCCAGCAACTCGCACATTTCCCGTTCGATCAGGCGATCACCCGGCTTGAAGCGCCCTTCGACGATTGCCGCGCGCAGACGCATCTCGATCGCACGGCGCAGCGGTGCGGGGGAGGGCGGTATGTACAACTCGCTAACCATGTTGAATATTGTCTGACAATCTTACAATCTGTCAATCGAGGCAGCGGCGCATGTCGCACGCACACGACTCGTCCGGTCTGGTGCTCTGTCCCGTGTCGCTCTGTCGTACAGTCGCGGTTTGGCCGCTCTGCGCGGTGAAGGTCGCAACGTCACTGCTGTTCACTCGTAGGCCGGCGTCACGCGCAAGCGTGAGCACGCGGCGTATGGCGGGCTGACACTGACGAGCGCTGCGCGTGCGCCGGCCGGAGGGCGTCGGAAGGGACACATCGTCCAGCCGCAAGGCGCGGAGTGTGGGCGAGCGATTTGGCGCCTTTCCGGAGCGAACGGCTTGCGAGCCGGCAAGGTCGAGGACGCGGCCAATGGGCCGATGATTGGCGACGCTCACGTCCGAGACGTTCGTAATCAGGCGCCCCACGACGGGCGTGCAACTTCAATGCGACTCGGGACGAGCGCCAGTTGCTCCGTGTGGCCGCATTGGCTTTGTTCCAATACGGCGCATTGCGTGCGGCGCTATCCGCCCGGGCCGCGGACGATGATGAGGCGGCCCGGCCCCGCGGTATCGCACCCGGACTGGTCGCGCTTGTCCGATTGATTGCCGAGCGCTGGACGCCGAACGCTCACGGCGCATGCCCGTGCGGGCAATGGGGCTGCTGCCGTCGATTGTCCGGGAAAGACGATGTACTTGCCCGCCGGGACGCGACCGTCGGGACGAACGGCGACCTGGTCGATGACCCAGGGGCGCCACGCCGGGACACCGGTTGCGAGCCATCGGGGCGAGGCGTCGATCGCGAGCTTGGCGAACTCGGCGCAGCCCATCCCTCCGGACGGGTCGGGCGCCAGCAGCCGGGCGCGCTGCGAGGCCCAGGCTTCGACGGCATGGCCGGTGACGATGCGAACATAGGCCACAGTCTCGCCAGGCAGCGTGCTGCGGCCGGCGAGCCAGGCTTCCACTTGGCCGCGCCCGGCGTTGTACGCGGCCGCGGCCAAGCCCAGATTGCCGCCGAACGTCGCGCGCAGGTCGCGTAGGTAGCTCGCCGCCGCCCGCAGCGCCTGGTACGGCTCGAACGCGTTGACGAGGCCGCGCGACGCAGCCGTCTGGGGCATGAATTGCGCAATGCCTTGTGCGCCCGCCGGGCTGACAGCCGTCGGGTCGAAGCGGCTCTCTTGCCAGATCAGGCGTGTGAAGAATTCCTCGGGCAGATCGTTGTCGGCCGCCGCCTGTCTCAGCACGCGGCACAGATCGTCGATGGACCGGCGCACGCCCTCGGCACGCGCATCCGCCGCGGTGGATTTGTCGGGACCGCTGTCCACGATCTTGACGGGCGATCCTTGCGGCTCGCCCTGCGCCGGCACGATTTGCAAGAAGGCGGCCGCGACGCTCGCGCACGCTACCAACAGCCGCGATAGCGGCCGCATGCGCGACGGACCTCGACCGGCTGTCACGTCATGTCTCCGAGCACCGTCGAGAGGCGCTGATCTATGGGCGTGGTTGGCGCCACTTGTTTTCGCCTCGCAGTCTCTTCTCGCATGGTGACGGTGTCTCGCCTACGCACGCGCGGCACCCTGCATGAAGTATCGACGAGCTGCAGCCTGATTTCAAAGCATCGCCCTCCGGTTCTTGATCCCGGTGTCGCGCGGCAGCCGTGGAACGTCACAACCAAGAAGGATACGCCGGTTCGCTTCTCGAGCGAACAGATCAAATCACAATTCAATTCCAAATTGGTTCTAATACTTAGGGTTAGATAATTGACCTAATGTATGACATTAGGTAGCCTCAATTTTGGCGCATTCGATTGAAGGTGCCCTGCCAAGGAGGGATGATCCTTGAAGTTGTGGCGACGATCAGCCCTCCGGACCTCCAGTGCAGAGAGTCGGGCATTGCAGTTGCACCATCACGTTTCGCAGACGCGTTCCATTCTATCCTTGGCACTCGCCGGAACGCTGTTCGCTAGCGTGTTGGCGATATCCGCGTTCGCGCAGAGTCAACCGACCGCCCCCGATGCGACCCCGAAGGCCAAGACCGCGCAACGCACCGCGCCGGCCAAGAAGCCGGCGCGCAGCAAGGAGGCCGACGTCGAGAGCGAAACCGATTCGGTTGCCGACGATCTCAATCGGCGCGAGTCGGAGCGGGTCCGCGCCATCATGGCGAGCTTGAAGCCCGACGTATCGGGCGGGAAGGGGACGTCGGCGCCCGCACCATCGACCGCCGCACCGTCGATCGACGGCAACACGACCCAGCAGGCGCAAGCCAGCCCGCCGCGAACCACGCCGCCCGTGCAGGCTCCGCCGCCCGTTCCCATCCCGCCACCGACGACCGCCGGCCCGCCGAGCCAGCCTGCTCCCACCATCACGGGCGCGCCGGCCCGACCGTTCGGGCAGAGCCAGATCGTCCCGACGGAAGCGCCGAGCCTTACTCTCGAGGTCCACAAGGGCACTAACCTGAAGTTGCCGGGGCCCGCCAGCTCCGTGTTCATTGCCGCGCCCGACATCGCCGACGTGCAGGTGGTCTCGCCGACCAGCATCTACGTCGTGGGCAAGAAGGCCGGAGACACGGTGCTGTACGCCGTCGACGCTCAGGACCGCGTCCTGCTCAACACCATCGTCCGGGTCACCTCGCCGCTCAGCCGGGTCAAGGGCGCGCTCGACACGGTGCATCCGAACAACGGTATCACCTTCGACAACCAGGGCGAAACGATCGTGCTCGGCGGAACCGCCAAGTCCGCCGCCGTCGCCGAGGATGCGCGGCGCCTCGCGCTCCAGCAGGTCGGCGGTGTCGCCTCCAAGGTGGTCAGCAACATTCGCATCGACTCGCCGACGCAGGTGCAGTTGCGGGTCAAGGTTGCCGAGGTCAAGCGCGATTCGCTGAAGCGGGTCGGCATCAATTGGCAGAACATCAACAGCATCGCCATGTTCGGCACGGGTGCCATTCTCGGCGGCTTCGCCGTGCGGACGATCAATCCGCAGCCGCTTCTGCCGGCTTCCGGCGCCTTGGCCTTCCAGACCTCGGACAACGGTCTCAACGCCTTCATCGACTTCCTCGCGACCCAAGGCCAGGCGACGATCCTGGCGGAACCCAACCTGATCGCCATGTCCGGCGAGACGGCGAGCTTTCTCGCCGGCGGAGAGATCCCGCTGATCATCCCCCAAGGCGGCACGCTGGTCGGCACCATGACCGTGCAATACAAGCAGGTCGGCGTCAGCCTGGGCTTCACGCCGACGATCATCGGCGATCGCATCAACCTCAAGGTGGCGCCCGAGGTCAGCGAGCTGTCGCCGGTCGGGGCGGTGAGCGTGCCGCTGACCGCCACCGCCGTCGTCACCGTCCCCGCCATCCGCACGCGCAAGGCCTCGACCACGATCGAGCTCGGCAGCGGCCAGAGCTTCGCCATCGCCGGCCTGCTGCAGCAGACCTCGACTCAGGATGTCGTGAAGTTCCCGTGGCTCGGCGATATCCCCGTGCTCGGCTCGCTGTTCAAGTCCGACGCCTATCAACGCTCCGAGACCGAGCTGGTGATCATCATCACGCCCTATCTCGTCGAGCCGACCAGTGGGCGCCTGCGTACGCCACTCACCGACCGCGTGCCGCCGACCGACGTGGATCGGCTCGTCATGCAGCGCTTCAACCATCCGACGCCGCCGCGCCGCGTCAGCGTGAGCGGGGAAACGGCAGCGGGCTCGCCGAGAGCGGGCTTCAAGCTCGACTAGCCGTGGCCGTGAGCACGTTCCTTCGATCCGTCGCGGCGCTCGCTGCCGCCGCTGCTCTCGTGGCCTGCAATGGCTTGTCCCCGGTGGCGCAGCAGGCCGAGGTCGATACGCGACACGACCCGGTTCGCGCCGACGTCATGCTCTCCGTCAACTTCGCCCCGAGCCAAGGCGATCCGACACCGGCCCAGGTCGCCGAGATCGGCAAGCTGGCCGCGTCGGGACGACGCGCGCAGCGCGACGAATTCGTCGTCGTTTCCGACGGCTCGGGTGGCGCTCTGCAGCGGCATCGCGCGCAGAGAGTGAGCCAGGCGCTCTCGAACGCGGGCGCTCGGTGGGTCAGCACGCAGATCGAGCCGACGATGAAGATGGGCCCCAATGCGGTCGTCGTCGTGCGCTCCGAATATCTGATCGGGCGCTTCTTCTGCCCGGACTACAATCCGGCGACCATCGCCAATCAGAACGAGGGCGCCATGCCGGGCTTCGGCTGCGGCGACGCCTACAACATGGGCGAGATGCTGGCGCGCCCGCGCGATGCCGTCGCCGGACGCCCTGCCGGACCCGCCGACGCCACCGTCAACGCCGCCGCGATCGCGCGCTACCGCGAAGGCAGGGTGCGCGCTCTCAACACGTCGGGGATCGTCGGCGCGCCGACCGCCGACAATTCCGGCGGTGGCGGCGGGCTCGGCAACATGCTGGGCTCGATGTACGGGTCGAGTGGCGGCGCCGGTGGCGGCACTTCCGCCCCACCCTCCGGCGGCGCCCCTGCCGGGCCGACCAACTGACGCAGCGGCAGATTTAGAAGGCTAGGGAGGGACTCCGCTCGAATTCCTCCTCCAGTGGCGCTGTCATCAGCGCCACCGGGGAGGTGCTCCGGCAACGGGCGGAGGGGGAAAGCCATCGTCGACTTCCCTCTGATTCCAACGTCGGAACCCGAAGTATTCAGTCTGTGGCCTTCCCTCTCCGCCCGGTATGACGGGCACCGCCGCCGATTACGGGGGAGGGACTAGACAACGGTCCACTCCGTAGCTGCATGGCGGAGGAGGCAAGCAGGAAATGTCCGCCGCTACTGACCAAAGAAATACGGGCTGCGACGGACCTCGGCGCTGCGCGCGTCGACCGGCAGGTTTCTCAGCGACATGAAGCTGGACAGTTGGCGTTGGGCTTCCTGCTCGGGCAGGTCGCGGCGGCTCATCTGCAGAGCCTTTTCGTATTCGCCCGCCATGACGTAAGCGAAGGAGAGATTCTGGCGTACCCGGGCGTCGGCGCCGCGCGATAGAGCGATCGGCTCCAGCAGGGCGATCGCCGGACCGGGCTCGCCGCTGATCGCCAGCGAGAGGCCGAGATTGCTGCGCAAGGATATGCTGTCGGGCGCCAGCTCGATGCCGCGTCGGTATCTTACCTGCGCTTCGGCGTGACGGCCTTGCATGTCGAGCGCTACGCCCAACGCATTCAGAGCGCGATAGTCGCGCGCGTCGGCTTGCAACGCCGTGTCGAGCTGCTGCTCGGCGAGCTCGGGCTGGTTCATGCCGATCAGCGCCGCTGCGAGGCCGCGCCGTGCGACCGCATTGCCTGATCGCTGCGCCAGCACATCGCGAAATTGGGCGGCCGCTTCCTCGGGCGCACCGATCGACAGATATGTCTCCCCCAATCCGAGCTTGGCCTCGACACCTTCCGGATCGGCCTGCAAGGCTCGCCCGTAGAGGGCGATCGCGGTCTGCAGGTCGCCCGAGCTGCGGGCCTCGTCTGCCTGGCGCACAGCCGCCTGGTAGCTGTCGCCTGACGCTGTCGATGCCGTGAAGTCAACGCCGCACGCCGTCAGGAAAAGCGCGAGGGACACCCCGAAAATCGGCGCTAGCTTCATGGTTGGCCCATCCGCCATCCCTTGTTCGTGTTGGGCGCGAAGCGCCGAATGCGACAATACCAAGGCGACGCCATCGGCCGCAACAAATGGGTTCCGGCGTCGTAGATCAATGACGCGCTCGGCATCGCCGAACGACGCTTTCAGCGAAGCCGCGCATCGAGCGCTTCGCGAATGATGTGGGCCAGATCGCGCTTGCGGAACGGCTTGGTCAATGCGCGAACTCCCGTGAAGGCACTGCCGTTGCGCTGGATGGCATTTTCCGTATAGCCGGACATGAAGACGGTTGGCGTGCCTGGATGAAGCCGTCCAACTTCCTCGGCAACGGCCCTGCCAGCCGGGCCGGGCATGACGACATCGGTCAGGATCAGGTCGAAGGGCGGATTCGCCGATGCACACGCGGCAAGGCCGGCTGCGCCATCGGCCGCCCCTCGGACGGAGTAGCCGAGGCTCTCGAGCTGATGGACGACGCTGCGGCGAACCTGCTCGTCGTCCTCGATCACCAGGAGCCGCTCGCGTCCCAGCGGCAGCGGCTCGCCGTCGTCGTCGCGGGTCTCGCGGGTCGACGAGTCGCTGCGCGGCAGATACACCTTCACCGTGGTGCCACGCCCGATCTCGCTGTAAATCGTGATGTGCCCTTGGGACTGCTTGACGAAGCTGTACACCATGGCGAGGCCGAGGCCGGTCCCCTTACCGGGCTCCTTGGTGGTGAAGAAGGGCTCGAAGACCTTGGGCAGAAGCTCGGCCGGAATGCCCGTGCCGGTATCGGTTACGGCCAGCAAGACGTAGTCGCCGGGAGAGATGTCGGGATTTCCGGCGAGGCGCTCGGCGTCGAGCTCGACATTGCTCGACTCGATGAGCAGCCGACCGCCGCCGTGCATGGAATCGCGTGCGTTGATGCAGAGGTTGACCAACGCCGTCTCGAGCTGGCTGTGATCGACACTCACCGGCCAGAGATCGTCGGCCAGGATCGAGTCGACCTGGATTTGCGCGCCGAGGGTGCGACGCAGCAGGCGCTCGATCGAGACCACCAGCTTGTTGATATCGGTCGCTTCCGGCTTCAGCGGCTGCTTGCGCGAAAAGGCGAGAAGCTGCCGGATCAAGTCGGCGGCCCGATGGGTCGCGTTGCCGATCTCCACGACGTGCCGGCGCGCCTGCGGCTCGAGCTCGTGCTCCTCCTCGAGCGCGTCGGCATTGGCCAGGATGATCATCAGTATGTTGTTGAAGTCGTGCGCCACGCCGCCAGTGAGCTGGCCGACGGCCTCCATCTTTTGCGCCTGCCGAAGCTGCGCCTCCGCCGCGCGGCGTTCGCGCTCGGCGCGATTGCGGGCCGTCATGTCGCGCGCCGTCGCCAGCAGCGCCGGCCGGCCGCCGAAATCGATCTTCGACAGGTTGACCTCGACATCGATGACCGTGCCATTCCGCTTGCGATGGCGGCCGTAGATGGTCGTGCCGGCGAGATCGTCTTTCAGGGCCGCATGCAACATGTGCATGTCCTCGGGCAGGCGGATGCCGGCCGGCGTCATGTCGAGGAATTCCTGGCGCGACCAGCCATAGGCTTCGATCATGGCCGTGTTGACGGCCAAGTATCTCTGGGTGGCGAGGTCGACGACGCCCATCGGCAGCGGATTGGCATCGAACAGGAGCCGATACCGTGCTTCGATGGCCTGGCGCGCACGCCAAACCTTCACCAGGCAGAAGACGAGGAAGGCGAGAACGACGGTCGCGAAAAGCCACAGTCCGAGGATGATCGCCCGGGTGTTGCGCCAAGCCGCTAGCGCCTGCTCGAAGCTCTCGCCGACCACGACATAGAGATCGGGATAGCGCGTGATCGGATGCTCGCCGGAAATGCGCGTCACCCCGTCGATGGGGCTCTTGCTGCGATAGATGCTCAAGAGGCCGTCGGTGGACAGGCGCTCGATGATGCCGGGATCCGCTAACCGTCCCTCCAGGGTGGAATCGACGACAGGCGTCCGCATCATCAATGGACCGTCGCGCCGGTACAGCTCGACGACGATGCTTCGATCGGCATTGAAGGTGGTCCAGATCCCATCGAGGAATTGCGGCTTGACCTCACCCGCAATCACGCCAGCCAACTCACCGTCCGCCCTGCGCACCGCGTGAATCACGGGAACGATCCACTCTCCTGCTCGGCGAATCGGAGGACACAGGATGAAATCGGCTTCGGTCGCCTGTCTGAAAGGCTCGAAATAGGGATGGCCAGACGAGCCGACGTCGTCGCTCGCTCCGAGCGAATCCGGCAGCATGCGCCCTCGGTGATCGAAGACGAGCACTGCCTGCAGATACGGCCGACCGGCCAGCAGGCTCTGCATCTTGAGGCGCAGCGCGGTAGCGTCGATCGTGCTGTCGGGCTGGGTGTCGCCCAGGACTTCGCCGGCAGACAGGAGCGACTGCTCGAGGTTCTCGATGGAACTTTCGACTTGTTCCGCCACGACCTGCGCCAGCGCGCCCACGAATCGCTGAGCGGTCACGAGTGCCTCCGCCCGCAACTCGACCAGCAGGACCGCCAAGGCGATCATGCTGGCGACCCCGTAGGTGATGACCAACAGGACGAGATAGCTGCGCAATGACGTTGCCTTGAACGCGTGCGCCAAGTCGTCGAGCCAGTGCCGAAAAACTGCTGCCCCAACTGCCCGCATTACATGCTGCTATTCATTTCGCCACTACAGCGATGCAAGAATTCTTGATTGATATTTCTAACGAAATAATGACTGCAAGTTACTAAAGATTCACGAAAAAGTCGAGGCGAATCAGGGGCCAACAGCCAACGCGAGCAGCACGCGCAGCGACAGCGGCTTGTTGACGAGGCGGAAGGCAGGCAAGTTGGCCCCGGCCCCTTCCCGGGTCGCTACGTGCTCGTGATCGTAGCCGCCCGACATGATGATCCACCGAGCTGTCGGCACTCGTTGTGCATGGCTCATGCAGAAATCGATGCCGCTTCCATCGGAAAGCCTGACATCGCAAATCACGGCGTCGGGAGGATCAGCAGAGCCCAACATCTGGCCCAGCGTTCGTTGCGCCTCTGATACCGATCCGCACGCGGAGACGATATGGTCGCGGCGTCGGAAGTATTCCGTGATCTCGGAACGGAGGGCGTCGTCGTCGTCGATGACCAGCACGCGCATGTTCGGATCCGTCAGGATTGGCGGCGAGCCAAATAGCTCTCGAAAAAGCGCTCGACGGCGTTCAGCCCGTCGTCGGTGAGCTTGACGATCGTACGGCGCCGATCGCCCTTGTCTTCCAAACGCTGGATGAGCCCATGGCTCTGCAGCGTTTCCATCCGACGCAAGGCCGTCGTCAAAGGCACGCCCGACGCCGCCCCGAGGCTGGTCACCGTGACGTCCTGGTGCTCGATCGCGCCGGCATAGAGGTCGAGCAGCATCTCCCAGTTCGGGTCGGAGAACAGCTCGGCGGCAAAGTGCTGGCCGCGGACGCGGCGGATGGCGCGCAGATCGTTCAACGCCTGCCGCCTCGGATCGACGCCTTCGCCCGGTACAGCCGGCGGCGCGGCGCGAGTCTCCTCTTCGCGTTGTCGACGCGTCTCCCGGTCGCGCCGGATCGCGCGCAGATCGTCCAGCGCCTGGCGCCGCGAGGCCGCATCCTCGGCCGCCACGACGGTCCGCTCGTCGCCGAGCGCCGCCTCGCTTCGTCGCCGCATTTGTCGGGCGAGCTGAGCCGACTTAACGGCCTTGACCAGGCGGACGCCGTCGATCGGCTTCATCAGCATGTCGCGGGCCCCCAAGCGGATCGCAGCGACGGCATCGTCGAAGCCCGCATGACCGCTCACGAAGATGATCTCCGGCCGCTCGGCCTCGTCGAGTTGTTGCAACTTCGCCGCGAATTCCATACCGTCCAGCTCGGGCATTCGCAGGTCGGCGACTACGACGCTGGGGCGCCATCCGCTGGCGAAAAGCTCCAAGGCCACCCAGGCGTTGAGGGCCGATTTGCACACCAGATTGGCCCTGGCAAGATACTCCACGAGCTCCTCGACGGCTTCGGCGTTGTCGTCGACGACGACAACGTCGAGGCTCTGCCGCGCGTCGGTTCCACTGTCCGGTGCCCGCATCACCTTGCGACCTGCACAGATAACGAAATTTCTACCATTGCGGATACTTTTCTCGAAGTTCGCACTGGGTCAAGGCCCGCTTTGGGGGTAGTGTCTCGTCCTGGGGGAGTTGGAACCGATGGCGGCGTGGGAACCCCGTCGGTTGCACTCGAGGTTTGGGACGTGTGGACAATGACGATTTCGATGGGTTGGACTCTCGAAGGCTTGCCGTGTCTTGCTCTGGACGGCGTCTGCGACCATTGGCGTGACAAGGCGAGAAGCCCGGGCACGGGCCTGGGGGGCAGCAATTCCGGCCGGCATCGGCCGCGAGGTGATGCATGACCGCAAGCTCGTCTACTTCCTCGGCGATAGCCAGCGCGCCCCGGCTGCTCGCTGCTCTCATGGAGGCTCCCTCCGTGCTGGTCGCCATCGTCGCCCCGACCGGTGCCGTTCTTTCCTGCAACGAACGCTTTGCCACGTTGTTTCGCCTGGACCCGGTTCAGCCGTCGGTGCAGTCGGTTCCGGAATTGATGCAATTTGCCGCCGGCGGGGAAGCCACCGACGAGGTCCGCTTCCAGACCGCTCCGTCCGGTGCAGGCGCTCGCCTCGTGCGGCTGTCCCTGTCGCGCCAACCCTCTCCTGCGGGAGAGAATAGCATCCTGGTGATCGGGCACGACGTGACGGAACGTCTGGGCCTCTGTGCAACGCCGGACTCGGTCCAGGTGCCCTACGAGACCAGGCTGGCGACCGACATCGCCCACGAGATCAACCAGCCGCTGAGTGTCATCCGTATGGCCGCCGAGAATGCGCTGGCCGAGCTCGAGCCGGACCTGGAAGCTGCGAGCGAGGACGATGTGGCGAGCGGCGGACCCTCTGCGACTGCCGACGCCGTCAAGCTTCGGACGTTCCTTGCGTCGAAGCTTCATCGCATCATGTCGCAGGTCGATATGGCTGCGTTGACCATCACCAAGATGCGCAGCCTGGGGTGAGGAGCCCTGCGGCCGGAGCGCGCTCTAGATCTCCGGCGTTCGGCGCACGACGCTCATCGTTACGGCGAACGCGGAGAACTGGGCGAGCGAAGGCGAGTAGGGATAGCTGAGCGTGATCGTCCGACATGGCATGCCGTCGACGGTTTCATGCACGATGGAGACGGTCAGCAAGCCGACGGTTCCGGCCGTGAAGACCGACCTGATCGAGTCCCGCAAGGCAGTGTCGGTAATCAGCTTGTTGGTGAAGACATTTCGCGCTCCATAGTCCGCCGCCTGCGAGAGCTGGGTGCGGATATTGACCGCACGTCCGCATTCGAGCACGCCGAGCACGCCGAGCACGAAGACCAGGCAGACGATCGAGAATTCGATTCCGGCCGAACCTGCCGTGCAGTGCCGGAACCGCCTGAGCGTCATCATGGGCGGCTCAACGCACTTGCACGAGAATGGAGGGATTCAACGTGACTGTCGGCATGATCATGCCGACGACGCCGTAGGTGCCCGAGAGCGAATAGTAGACGTATGTCGGCGAGGAGCCCGAGCAGCTCGTCAGGCAATCGACCGAGGCGGCGGGCGCCGACGGACAAGCGCAATAGCGCCTGACATTCGTGGTCAGCATCTCGGACGTCGAGCTTCCCGGCGATGCCAGCGTGAAGTTCCGAGCCGCCACGCTGTTCACAACCTGCTGCACGGTGGTCACGCCAGGATCGGTCATGGCGCTCTGAGCGCCTGCGCGCAGGGCATGGTCGATCGTCATGCGCTGGTACTCCGCGCGGCCGACATCGACCGTCGCCAGAAGAGCGAAAAACAGGACCGGCGCCAGGAATGCGAACTCGATCGACGCTATCCCGTCCTCGCCCCGTATCAGCCGGCGCGCCCAGTGCCATAGGATGGCACGCTTGGTCGTCAGCGTCCGCGCCGATGTCGACGCGCGCGCCATTTTACCTCTTCCACAAGCGAGGTAGCGCGAAGCTCGGGCGCCGACTGCGCACCGCCGTCCGGCCGGAGACCGCCTGCGCGATGGTCGCGATGGCCTTGGCTGCCGCCGATCGGCCGGAGGACACGTCGGCGATCATTTTACTTCGATTCGCCGCGGTGCTGATCGTGGCGGGATCGAACGGAATGCTGGCGATCGGCTGGACCTGCAGCACGGAAGCGAAGCGCGCGGGCTCGATCTCGGCCCGCTTGGGCACCCCGACCTGATTGAGGACGAGTCTCGGCGGCGCATCGTTCGGGCGCGCCCGCGTCAAGCGCTCGAGCAGGTTCCGGGCGTTGCGCAGGTTGGCGAGATCGGGCATCGCGGTGATCACCACCTCGTCGGCCGCGAGCAGGGTCTTGCATGCCCACGACGTCCAAACGTGGGGAATGTCGAGCACCACGAACGGCACGCTCGATTGCGCGACGTCGAGCACCCGCTCGAAGGTATCCTCGTCCAGGTCGAAAGGGTGGTCGAGCGAGGCCGGTGCCGCGAGCAGGCTGAGATTGTCCTCGCAATTCCACAGCAGGCGCTCGAGCAGCACCTGATCGAGGCGGCTCCGATCTTCCAGCGCCTGCGCCATGCCCGGCGGCGCCTCGACGTCGAATTCGTCGTTCGCGCTGCCGTAGGGCAGGTCGAGGTCGGCCAGGATGACGGCGCCGCGATAGGAACGGGCGATGGTCGAGGCGACGTTGCGGGCGATGAGGGAGGAGCCGACGCCGCCTTTGGCGCCGATGAAGGCCACGCTCCGCCCGAGCTTGGCGGTTCCTGCCGTCTCGTAGAGTCGGGCGATGGCGCCGATGATCGAGAGCGGATCGCCGGGCGCCACGATGTACTCGCTGACGCCCAGGCGCAGCAGCTCGCGGTAGAAGGCGATATCGTTGGCGTGTCCGATCAGGAGCAGCTTGGTTCCCGCCACGCAGACGTTGGCCAGCTCGTCGAGACTGCGGCGAAGCTCGTCGATGCCTGCCGTCGATTCGACGATCAGAAGATCCGGCGAAGCCGTCCGGTGAAAGAGCTCGAGGGCGGCTCGGATGCCGCCCGCATGCAGCGTCGCCCGCGTGCCGGCCATTCGCCGGTCCGCGACGACTTGCTCTAGAACCGCTGCCGCCTCGGGCGAATCGTGGAAGGCCTGGACGCTGATCCGCGGGATCCGGTGCATTTCGAGGACGCGACCGGGACCGCGATGCGAGACCTCCATCGAGGACTCCTGAAGTACGCTCGTCATACAACCCTCCAACTCACGTCCTCCGGAGCCCCCTCAGCGCGCACTCAGGAGTTCCGTCTTGCTGCCGCGCACGACCAGCATGGTCGGGACGGGCGTGCGGCGCTCGACGGTCTCCTTCTCGTCCATGTCGGCGATCGAGCGCAGCGCGAGGGACAGCGAGCCGGTGGCCTCGCCTGCCGCCAGGACCTCCGCCTGTTGCGAGTCGACCTCGAGAGTCGCCGTCTTGCCGACAACTGTGGCCCTCGGCCGGCTTTTGTCCTCCTTGTTCGACTCGTCACGGCCTTTCTCGTCGGCCGTCTGGTCGATCGCCAATACCGGAATGTTCTTCAGGATCGTGCGGCTGACATGATGGCGTTCCCCGTTGCCGCGACCTTCGGTGGCCACGGTGTTGATGACGTCCACCCGGTCGTTCGGCAGGATGAATCCGCCAGCGGTGTTCTCCGGCGAGATTCGGACCGCCACCGCACGCTTGCCGGCCGGCAGGGCCGCCGAGAGGAAGCCCGTGTTTCGCGGCAACAGCATCTCTTCGAGGATCGGCTGACCCGCGGCAGCGCGCGAGCGGGCAATGCGGCCCACCAGGGCCTCCAATGCATCCGGCCGTGCCGACCGCGTGATGTGCAAGGCGGTGACGGTGCTCTCCGGCCACGCCTGCCATTGCAGGTGCTCGCGCGCCAGAGCCTGCCCACGGCCGAGATCGGCAGCCGCGACCAGCAATTCACGGGTTGGCGCCGGTGTCGGCGTTGGCACCGGCACGGCAATCTCGACCTCCCTCCTGGGTCCAGGGTCGGCTCGCATGACCAGCGACAGCCATGCCGCCAAGGCGCCGGCGGTGACGGCAGCGATGAGAAGAGCGACGCGGATCATGCGGGTCTCCTTGGTTGAGGTGCGGCCGGCTCAAAAGGGCGACAGGGAAGACCAGCGCGTGTCGTGGATCACCATGAGCCCGGCCAGGGCGAGGGCGACACCATAGGGAACGCCGCATTGGCGCGAATGAAGGCGGACGACCCAGCCCGCCGAGGCCAATCTGGCCGGCATCGGCTGAGCTCGGAAGATCAGCAAGATCGTCGTGAGACCGCCCCCCAGCAAGGCGGCATAAAGAAGATAGGCCGCGGTCTGGTCGGCGCCGCACCACAAGGCCGTCACCGCGGCGAGCTTGGCATCGCCGCCGCCGATCCAGCCGAGCGCGAACAGCAAGAACCCCGCCGCGAGCACGATAGCGGCAGCGACCGCGCTCCAGAAAATGTGAGACGGGTCGAAACCCGCGAGCGGCGCCAGCACGACGTAGGCCGATAGCGACGCCAACACGACCCGGTTGCGTATCTTCAGCGTCGTCAAGTCCGTCAACGCCGAATGGACCATGGTGAAGGTGAAGGCGAGGGTACCGGCAACCGCCGACACGGAGGCAATCGTCGTCATGGCGATGTGTGGCTCCGCAACCTGCTGCGATCGGCCGGCGAGAAGGCGGAGGGACCTGGTCCCTCCGCTTCATCCGACAACGGACGCCGGCGGCCTCAGGTCAGAGCCGTCGCGATGGCGTTGAACTTCGCCGTGAGGTTGGTGCCGACCAGCGTCACGGCGCCGATGATCACGACGGCGATGAGGCTGGCGATAAGGCCGTACTCGATGGCCGTGGCGCCCGATTCGTTCTGGGCGAAACGAGAAAGCAAGCTCTTCATGATAACAATCCTTGTCAGCTCAATGAATTTGCCTCGAAGATTTCGCGCCTGGGATGCAATAGCCCCCATTCCCCGTCGCGACACCCCCGCCCCGACCCCCGGTGAGCCGAAAATCAGGTGCGAAGCAACCCTAAGGCGAAGCGCTCGCGGCGGTCATCGCAGATCGGCTCCGATCTGGTGCGACCGATCCCTCCATTTTGAAGAGAGTTCGCGGTCGTAACCGGCCCCGCACAACGCGCACCGATGACGACGGCAGCAAGGTTTACGCGAAAATACGACACCGTCGGCGGAGCCCCGCGATCGTGCAGGTGCCGTGTCATGTCCGTCGGCGACCACTGCAAACTGTCACTTTGGAGACGATTGCGCCGCACGTTCGCCTTTCCGCAGCTACAAATATGCCGTGAAGCATTTCTGACCGATGAGGGGGATCGGGTGAATGTTCGGCAGGAGAGCAGACTTCGCGGACGATTCGTCGGGGCTCATGACCATGGCTCAGCCTGCCGGCAAGTCGACTGACGCAGCCGGAGGCGATCGCAGCCGCAAGACCGACGAGTATTTCGACATCAAGCGCCAGGTGTTCGGAGCGCTGATCGAGATCATCGACGTCTCGCAGCTCACCAAGATGAGCACCGCGCAGGCGCGCACCGAGATCGGCGAGACCGTCGCCGAGATCGTGACGACCAAGAAGTTCGTGATGTCGGCGGCGGAGCAGGAGGGGCTGCTCGAGGACATCTGCAACGACGTGCTGGGCTATGGTCCGCTCGAGCCGCTGCTGGCTCGCGACGATATCGCCGACATCATGGTGAACGGCAGCGAGCGCATCTTCATCGAGGTCGACGGCAAGGTGCAGGAGACCGACATCCGGTTCCGCGACAATGCGCAGTTGCTCAACGTGTGCCAGAGAATCGTCAGCCAGGTAGGCCGGCGGGTCGACGAATCCTCGCCGATCTGCGATGCGCGCCTGGCGGACGGCTCGCGCGTCAACGTCATCCTCCCGCCGCTCGCTCTCGACGGCGCCGCGCTCACCATCCGCAAGTTCCGCAAGGACAAGCTCACGCTCGATCAGATCGTGCAGTTCGGCGCGATCTCGCCCGAGGGGGCGGAAATCCTCAAGATCATCGGCCGCGTGCGCTGCAACGTGGTCATCTCGGGCGGCACGGGCTCGGGCAAGACGACCCTGCTGAATTGCCTGACGCGCTACATCGACGCCGACGAGCGCGTCATCACCTGCGAGGACGTCGCCGAGCTGCAGCTCCAGCAGCCACACGTCGTGCGGCTCGAGACCCGTCCGCCGAACCTCGAAGGGCGGGGCGAGGTCACGATGCGCAGCCTCGTTCGCAACTGCCTGCGTATGCGCCCCGAGCGCATCATCGTCGGCGAGGTGCGAGGTCCGGAGGCGTTCGACCTGCTGCAGGCGATGAACACTGGCCACGACGGATCGATGGGCACCTTGCATGCCAACAGCCCGCGCGAAGCGCTGTCCCGCCTCGAATCCCTGGTGACGATGGGCGGCTATAGTCTGCCGTCGAAGACCATCCGCGAGATCATCTGCTCCTCGGTCGACGTGATCATCCAGGCGGAACGGCTGCGCGACGGCTCGCGCCGCATCACGCACATCACCGAGATCGTCGGCATGGAGGGCGAGGTTCCGATCACCCAGGACCTGTTCGTCTTCGAGGTCCAGGGCGAGGATCATGCCGGTCGGGTCGTCGGGCGGCATCGCTCCACGGGCGTCGGCCGGCCGCGCTTCTGGGACCGGGCACGCTACTACGGCGAGGACCAGCGGCTCGCCACGGCCTTGGACACCGCCCAACTCGCCAGCCGCGACTGACGGGACGCGCGGAGAACACGCACGATGCTGCCGACGGCCGTCCTGGTCCTGCTCATCTTTCTTCTGGCGACCTGCTCCGCCGGCAGCCTGATGTTGGCGGGCCTGTATCCGCGGCTGGTCGGCCGCGCGGCGCTCGACCGCCGGATCGCCGCGATCTCCGCGGCGATCGCCGAGTCTGCCGGCGCCGCGAAGGGCAATGACGGGACGCAGCGCAAACGGTCGGTCGAAGAGACGCTGCGCGAAGCCGAGGAGGAGGTCGGCGTCAAGCTGAAGCGGAACTCCAAGCCGACGCTCACCGCGCGCTTGCGGCAAGCCGACCTCGCGTGGCGCAAGAACACCTACCACCTCGTTTGCCTCGTCGTCGGGGTCGCGGTGTGGCTGGCGTCGCTGTTCCTGCTGGGCCTCGGCATGGTGGCTGCTGTGGCATTCGGCATCGTCGGTGGGCTGCTCCTGCCGCACGGCTATGTCGGCTGGCGACGCGGACGCCGCTTCAAGCGCTTTTCCCGCGATTTTCCCAATGCCGTCGATGTCATCGTTCGCGGCGTCCGGGCCGGCCTGCCGCTCATCGACTGCTTGAACATCGTCGCATCGGAGGCCCGTGAACCGATACGCAGCCTGTTCAAGACCATTCTGGAGGAGCACAGCCTCGGCGTGCCTCTGGACGAGGCGATCGATCGCCTACCCGACCGGATGCCGCTTCCCGAGGCCAGCTTCTTCTCGATCGTCATCGGCATACAGGCGCGCACCGGCGGTGGCTTGTCGGAAGCGTTGGCCAACCTCTCGAACGTGCTGCGCGGCCGCAAGAAGATGAGATCGAAGATCAAGGCGCTCAGCGCGGAGGCCGTCGCAGCGGCGATCATCATCGGCGCGATGCCAGTCGCCGTTGCCGGCCTCCTTTATCTGATCACGCCGGACTACATCGCAATGCTCTTCAACGAGACGATGGGCCGGGTGGTGCTCTTCTTCTGCGGATTGTGGATGCTCATGGGCATCCTCGTGATGCGCAAGATGGTCAACTTCAGCATCTGAGGGGACCATGATCGCGAACCTGACGAAGGCTCTGACTGCCAACCTCGATCTGATCATCGCCTGCTTCGCGGCGCTGTCGGCCTTCCTGGCGTGCCTGTTCGTCACCTGGCCCCATCTCACGCGCGACGATCTTCGCGCGCGCGTGCGCCGGCTGGCGGAGGAGCGCGAGGCCATTCGGATTCGCGAGCGCAACAAGCTCTTCGGCGACGGGCTGCCGTCGCTCAGGACAGAGCCCAAGAAGTTCTACAAGGACATTTTCGACCGCTTCAATCTGGCGGGTCAGGCGGAGGACAGCGCTGTCCTGTTCCGGCTGCGCATGGCGGGCTATCGAGGGCGCGGCCCGGTCGTAACCTTCGTCTCTATTCGCGTGCTGACGCCGGTGTTGCTGGGCGCCTTCGCCGCCGTCTACGTCTTCGCGATTCTGCAACTGCCGCTGCCGCTATTCCTCAATCTGGCGATCGTCATCGGTGCGGCGCTGTTGGGCTACTATGCGCCGGCGATCTATCTCAGCAACAAGATCGCGAAGCGGCAGCAATCGATTCGCCAAGCATGGCCGGACACTCTCGATCTGATGCTGATCTGCGTCGAGTCCGGCATGGGTATCGAGGAGGCCTTCCGCAAGGTGGCGGACGAGATCGGAACCCAGTCGATCGACCTCGCGGAGGAGCTCAACCTCACGACCGCCGAGCTGTCCTATCTGCCCGAGCGCCGCCAGGTCTACGAGAACCTGGCCGAGCGGACAGGCGTCGAGGATATCCGATCGGCGGTGACCGCTCTGCTGCAGGCCGACCATTACGGCACGTCGGTCGGCCAGTCGCTGCGCGTGCTCGCGCAGGAGAGCCGTGACGAGCGTCTGACGGCGGCCGAGAAGAAGGCCGCGGCCCTGCCGCCGAAGCTGACCGTTCCGATGATCCTGTTCTTCCTGCCGGTCTTGTTCGCCGTCGTCATCACGCCGGCGGCGATCCAGATCATGCGCGTTACCTGAGACACAGAAGGGGTGGCCCGGGAGTAGAGCCATGGTCAAGTTCATAAGGGAGCGAGCCGCCGACTGGCCTTCGATGAAGAGGGTGCTTCATCTGGCCTGGACGCGGGTACGCGATCTTCGGCGCGACAGGAGCGGCACGGTCGCCGTCGTTGCTGCGATCTCGTTTCCGATTGTCGTCGGTGGCATCGGGCTCGGTGCCGAGAGCGGCTTTTGGTACCTCAGCCAGCGCAAGCTCCAGCACGCTGCCGATGTCTCCGCCCATGCCGCGGGGGTGCGGCTGCTGGCGGGCGACAGCAAGGCGCAGATCGATGCGGCCGCGCGCACCGTCGCTCTCGCCTCGGGTCTGTCCGGTACGGTCGGCTCCATCGTCGTCAACAGTCCCCCGCTCGGTGGCTCGCGTGCCGGGCAGGTGGGTGGTGTGGAGGTCATCCTGACGGAGTTGCGGCCGAGATTGTTCTCGTCGGTCTTCTCCAATCATCCGGTGACGATCTCCGGTCGCGCGGTCGCCACCACGGGCGGTGGGTCGGGCGGCTGCATTCTCGCGCTTTCCCCTACCGCAGGAGGTGCGGTGACGGTGACAGGCTCGACGGTCGTGAACTTGACGAACTGCGATATCGCCTCAGATTCGAATGTCGCCAACTCGTTCTTGATGTCGGGGTCGGGAGCCCATTTGACCGTCGGCTGCGTCTACGCCGTGGGCGGCGCGGTCACCACAGCCAACCTCACCCTGACCGTGTGCAATGCCGTCAGAACCCATTCGGCGGTCGTGCCGGATCCCTATGCCTCGGTCGCCCAGCCCTTGGCGGTTGGCCCCTGCCAGAACAACAAGGTGGGTAGGCCGGGCGAAGAAACGACCGTTACGCCGACCTACAACCATCCGAGCGGTATGCTCTCGATGCGCTTCTGCAATGGCCTGGACGTCAAGGGCATCGTCACCTTCGCGCCGGGCCTGTACATCGTCGAAAATGGTGACTTGACCTTCAACGGCGGCAACAGCGGCGCGACCTCAGCCGTCACGATGCAGGGGTCGGGCGTGACGTTCTATGTGCGCGCCGGCGCCCGGGTTCGTCTCGCGGGCACGGTCCATCTGGCGCTGGCGGCGCCTACGTCGGGGGCACTATCGGGGATTCTCTTCTTCGGCGACCGCAGCAATGCAGGCTCGAGCCAGACGGTTACCGGCGACACGACCTCGACCCTGCAGGGTGCCATCTACATGCCCAATTCCGAGGTCACTTTCATCGGCAACTCCACCGTATCGAACGGCTGCACCCAGGTGGTCGGCCTGACCGTGACCTTCACCGGAAACTCGACCGTCAGGGCTGACTGCACCGGTTCGGGCACGCGCCCGATCGCTACGCGTCGCGGCGTCTCGCTTGTCGAGTGACATTGGATGCGGCCGAACCTGCCTCCGCTTGCTGCCCTCTCGGGCAGTAGAGTCTCGCGGGAGCCAGGGGCAACTTATCGTCGGAAGCGCTTCGATTAGGTCGCAGGGGGACGGGTCCGACTTCGGTCGGGAACTCAACGGGTCCGTAGCCGCCGGTCGGCGATAAGCCTTGTCATCGCCCCGGCAGCGCTGGCTAGATGGGCCGGCCGGTAATGCCCGACCCTGGTCGGCCCATTCGCCAACGACGGAGGGGCGCTTATGCGCGACTACACGCCGAGCGGTTGGGCGCTCGATCGAATCTCGATGGGTCAGGTCTGGGAGCAGAGCCCGGGCATCCAGGCAACCCTGTCGAGCTTCGCCAGTGGCGCCTACAAGAATGCGCTCGACAGCTTCTTCACCTACTTTGGCAGCGGCAATGCCTCCGACACGCGCGATGCGCTGCTCACGCCGGGGTCGCTGAGCGGCGGCAAGATCTACGCCTTGGCGACGAGCGCCAAGGCGGCCGGCATCGCGACGCCGACCCTGGTCGTCTACTCGAACGACTTCTCGACCAGCGAGGGCGCCGTCTCGAACATCGACGTGCGCGGCGAGACCAGGACGGACCCGACCACGGGCCGGCCGGTGCAGGATTACACCAAGCCGATCAACCAGTTCGCCAACCTCGCCCTTCAGGCCGGCGCCTTCCAGAAGGCGACCCTCCAGAACGGCGAGAGCGGGTCGATCCTCTTCAATCCGGACGCGATCGGCGCGATGACCAAGAACTTCGTCGCCAACGGGATCAGCATCAACATCGATCCGCGCGAGGAAGGCGCCATCTACGTCAAGGACGGCACGCTGCCCCAGGCGCCCGTCAGCAAGACGGTGATCGAGTTCGACAAGATTCTCGAGCGGGCCATCGATGCCGTATGGGCCTTGCGCGGCGACCCGGGTTATGCCGGCATCGTCTATTTCCCCGGCGAGAAGCCTAATCCCAAGGCCGTCTCCAATGCGATCGCGCCGATCGCCTTCACCGGCGACATCACCGACTACCTTGCCGCCCAGGCCTGGATCATCAAGCAGTTCGCGCCAAAGGTCACCCTATCCACCGTGTTCAACCTGTGGGCCGGGCACGACAGCATCGCCGCGTCGCTCAAGGGCACCACCTACGACCCGGAAGCGGCCGCGAGTCGCACCGCCGACGCCCTGAACGCGCTCGGGTGGCAGAAGGCCGCGCCCTATCTCGATTTCGTCACGTTCGACAAATACGAACGCGACGAGACGTCGGGCGGCGTGCTGGCGGGCCATGCCTACGATTTCCACGAGGTGGCCTGGACGCGGGCGCTGCAGTTCTACGACCGCCTGACGAGCCACGTCATGTCGGCCGACAAGCAGGCGATCATGCTGTGGCAAATCCCGTCGGCCGGCCTGCCGAGCAACGACCCCGCCGATGCTGCGATGCTGGCCCAAGGCGGCGCGATCGGCGGAGCCTCGACCCCGCATTTCGGCATCACGGAAAGCTTCTTCTTCGGCAACGCCCGCCTGCAGGCCAGCGGGCTGGCCACCGCCATCGCCAATCTGCCGACGGACGAGACGGCTGCCTACTTCCTGTCGAAGGGCACGACCTACGGCGAGGTCGTGACCAGCACCGCGGCGGCGTGGCAGCCGGCGACCGGACTCATCGACCCCGCCACCGGCAGGACCGCCGCGCTTCTCGACAAGGTGTTCGCCATCCTGTGGGGCGGCGGCGACACCTCGACGCCGATCTCCTACCGCGGCAGCCAATGGACGTCCGTCGGCGACCAGGCCGTCGCGCCCACGCCCGGCGCCGCCTTCAACGTGAAGAACGAGTTCGGCACGGCCGTGCTCGATGCGCTGAAGCAGATCTCCGACTACAAGGCGCATGTCGGCGCTGTCGTGACGCCCCTCGGTGAGCCGAACATCCTGAAGGACGCCGATCTCAAGGCCACGTCGGCCATGCTGATCAAGGCCGCATCCGCGTCGGCCGTCACCGTCGCGCTGGCCGACAACGGAACCGATGACGTCTCGTTCGGATATTTCGAGATCGACCCCGAGCATCTCACCGTATCGGGGACCGCTGCCGGCAACGCACTCGCGCCCGGGAACGCAGGCTTTGCCGCCGCCGCCCTGCAGCGCGCGATGGCGAACGGGTTGATCGCCAACCCGGGATTCGGGCAGTCGAGGGAGGTCCACCTCGACCTCGATCCGAGCAAGGCGTTCGGGTTCCTGATCGTGAACGCGGGCAACGTGTTCACCTCGCTCGCCGCCGCCAACGGCGACGGCCTCTCGCATGTCGGTGCCGCGGGGTCGCCATTCCACACCGACACGGTGTCGTTTGAGGACCGCCGCGACGGCGGCGATCACGACTACAACGACCTGGTCGTCACGGTCGTGGGCGCCCATTTCGAGGAGGCGGTGCGCTCGGCCGGCTGAATCCGACCGGCCAATATCTGGAGCGGCGATCAGTCTCCGCTCCGCAACAGATTCGCCGGCGAGGACAACGAGAAGCGCGCGCCCGGCGACGAATGCAATCATAGGGCGAGGCTTCCGCTCGAGGCAAACCCGCTCTAGCGATCGGCGGGCGGCGGCGTCGGGAAGTCGTGCATCACGACCTCCTCTGTCGCCGTGTCGAGCACGGCGCAGCTCAACTGCCAGCCGTTGCTCGGGTCGCGGCCTTCGCCGGTCGAGCCGGGATTGACCACCAGTGTCCGGCCGATGCGACAGACGACCTGCCGGTGCGTATGGCCATAGAGCACGATGTCGGCGTCGGCCTCGCCGAAGCGCTGCAGGTCGGAGCTGGTGGGCAGCACATAGTCGCCGCGCGGCTCCCACGGCGTGGAATGGACCATCAGGATGCGCTTGCCGCCGATGCTCAACGCGCGCCGATGCGGCTGCCCGGCGAGCCAATCGAGCATGGGTCGGTCGATGCCCGGCCGGGACCGCGCCCGCTCGCCGGCCGGCCCGAGGAATATCTCCTCGTGGTTGCCCAGGATGGTGAGTGCATCGAGTGCCCGCAGCCGGCCGACCACCGCATTGGAGAAGCGATACTCGTAGATGCTGTCGCCGAGGCACAGCAGCACGTCGATGGCGCCCATGAGCTCCAAAGCCCGATCGAGTCCGTCGATGTTGCAATGGAGGTCGGAGACGATGCCGAGCTTCAACGTAAGCCTCGTGTCCTGCAAGGTGGGCGCTCGCCCGGGCGCCGGACGCGCGACCGCGCCACGGCGGCGCAATATCGCCGCCGACGACCGAGGTGCGGGAAGGGGGCTCGGCCTTCTCCCGGGCGGCGTCTCACTCGGCAGCCGGCCGGTATGCCGCCTTGCCGAAGGCGGCATAGGGAAGGCCGAGATTTTCGCGCAAGGTCCGGCCTTCGTAGGCGGTGCGGTAGAGGCCGCGGCGTTGCAGCTCGGGCACCACCATGTCCACCACGTCGTCGAGCCCGCCCGGCAGCCAGGGCGGCAGGATGTTGAAGCCGTCTGCCGCCTCGTTGTGAAACCATTCCTCCATGGCGTCGGCGATGTCGGCCGGCGTGCCGATGACGGTGCGGTGGCCGTTGCCGCCGGCGACGCTGAGATAGAGCTGGCGGATGGTGAGATTGTCGCGCCGCGCGATGTCGAGAAAGATGCCTGCGCGTGAGTGCATGCGGCGATTCTGGGGCTCCGGCACCGGCCCGTCGAGCGGGAAGGCAGAGAGATCGCCGAGATAGTTCGACAAGGCGCCCAGCCCGACCAGGGGATCGACCAGCTCCTGCAGGACGTCGTAGCGATCCTGCGCCTCCTGCCGCGTCCGGCCGGGAATCGCCATCAGGCCAGGCATGATCTTGAGCGCGTCGGGAGATCGGCCGTACTTGGCCATGCGGCCCTTGACCGAGGCGTAGTAGGCTTGCGCGGCTTCGAGCGTCTGGGCGGCGGCATACACGACGTCTGCCGTGGCGGCGGCGAGCTCGCGCCCCTGCTCGCTGGCGCCGGCCTGGACGATGACCGGGGCGCCCTGCGGCGTGCGCGCGACATTGAGGGGGCCGGCAACCTTGAAGTGCGGCCCGCTGTGATTGAGGGGATGCAGCTTCGCCGGGTCGTAGTTGATGCCGGAAGCCTTGTCGCGAACGAACGCGTCGTCCTCCCAACTGTCCCACAGGCCGCGCACCACCTCGACGAACTCGGCGGCGCGATCGTAGCGCACATCGTAGCCCGGCGCGGAGTCCCGGTTGAAATTGCGCGCTTCCATGTCGGTGACCGACGTCACGACGTTCCAGCCCGCGCGCCCGCCGCTGATGTGGTCGAGCGAGGCGAACTTCCGCGCGACGTGATAGGGCTCGTTGTAGGTCGTCGACGCGGTCGCCACCAGGCCGATGTTCTTGGTCACCATCGCCAGCGCGGAGAGGAGCGTCAGCGGCTCGAACTGCACGTTCTTCGCCGTCCGGCAGAGCGCGCCCTTCGGTTCGTCATGGAAGCGGATGCCCACGCCATCGGCGAGAAAGCCCATGTCGAACAGCCCGCGCTCGGCCGACTGGATCACGCGGATGCAATGCTGCAGCGACATGTTGCCGTCCGCCGGTGCGTCCGGGTGGCGCCAGTTCGCCAGATGATAGCCCAGGCCGATCATCGAGACGCCGAGCTTGATGGTTCGCTTTGGCACGTCTGCTTCTCCCTTGGGCTTGTCCGGCACCGGCATCGATACGTCAGCGGCGGGCGATATTCCAGAACACGGGAAAGGCGAACGGCACCACGCCGGTCAGGCTGGATCGCCAGGCTGGAGGCGCGGCGAACTGGCCGGCGATGACGTAGTTGACGTTGTCGTGCGCGGCGACCTGGATTTGCTCGGCCAGCCGGCGCTGCTCGGGGGGCTCGATCGCCGCGGCGTACCGTTGCAGCAGGTCGGTCATCTTCGGATCGCAGTACCAGCCGGGCGCGGTCTCGAAGCAGTTGCCGGCGACCAGCGGGTTGGCAAGGGGATTCATCAGGTCGATGCCATTCACGACGATCGGCACGATCGACCAGGCCGAGCGCTGGAAGCGGCGCTGCTGCATGGTGGCGGAATCGCGCGACTCGATCTGCACGTTGAAGCCAGCACGGCGGAGCTGGGCGGCCACCACCATGCCGATGGGATTGAGCAGGGCCGACGTCTGGGAGTGGAAGAGGACGACCGGCTCGCCCTTGTAACCCGCTTCCTTGAGGAGCTGGCGCGCCCGCTCCGGTCCGGCACCCTGCAGCACGGCGCTACCGGCCTCGGTCGAGGCGGGGGTGTTGCAGCCGTAGATCGAGCCGCAGAACGGCGTGACGAGGTCGGCCGGCAGGCCGACCGCCGCCGCGATCTCCGGCTGGACGATGGCGGCCTGCAGTGCCTTGCGCACCTTGATGTCGTTGAACGGCGGGTTGGCGTGGTTGACGTTCAGCACGGCGAGGAACTGGTCCGTGCCGCTCGGCTTGCCGACGACGATGCCGCGATCGGCGCGCATGGCCGCGACATGGTCGAGCGGCGCAATCTCCAGCCAGTCGAGCTCGCCCGCTTCCAGCGCGCTGGCGCGCGTGGTCTGGTCGGCGATGCTGACGATGTCCACGCGGTCGAGCTTCACGACCTTGGCCCCGGCCAGGCCATCGGGCGCCTCGGAACGCGGCCGGTAGAGCGGATTGGGAACGAAGCTCGCCATGTCGCCCGGTCGCCACTCCTTTCTGAGGAACGTGAACGGGCCCGAGCCCACGACCTCCGGCACCGGCTTGGACGCTTCCAGACGCGCCAGCCGGGCGGGCATCATGACGGGGACCTGATGGCCGGAGCGGCCGAGCGCCTCGATGACGAAGCCGAACGGCCGGCGCAACCGGATCGTGAAGCGCTTGGCATCGAGGGCACGCAGCTCGCCGACCGCCTCCATCATCGCGCCGCCGAAAGGATCGCGCTTGGCCCAGCGCTCGATCGAGGCGATGCAATCGTCGGACGTCACCGCCGTGCCGTCGTTCCAGCTAAGGCCGTCGCGCAGCGTGAAGGTGTAGGCGAGCTTGTCGTCGCTCAGCACCCAGCTTTCGAGCATCTGCGGCTTGAAATTGCCCGCGCTGTCCATGCCGATCAGCGTATCGTAGGCCAGATAGGCGAAGACCCGCGCCGAGTTGATCCGAGTGACGATGGGATCGAGGATCTGCAGCTCGGTGGAGAGCGAGACCTTCAGGACCTTGCCCTGGGCCAGGGCCTCCGGCGCAGCGATCGTCGAGGCGGCGAGCGCGCAGGCCCCGGCCAGTCGGAGCAGCTTCATCGGCATAGGGTTCCCGGTTTGACGTGAAAGGTACGGTGGGTTCGGAGCATCACTGCAACGCCTGTGCCACATGTCGTCAATCGGCAGAATTGCATCGGTTCCGAGGAAGCTCTGCAAAGCGGCAGTGCGGCGAGGGCTGGCGATGCGATCCGCTGGGCGTTAGGCTGCCACCAAAGAAGGAGGAGCCTTTGAAACCCAGGATCATGCGTGCCTCGAGCCGCTCGACGGCCAAGGCGGAAGCGGCAAATTTCGTCGGCCCGGTAATGTCCGATCCGGTATGGGCGCCCGAAGGCCCGTCGCGGCTGCGCGCCTCGCGCGTGACCTTCATGCCGGGCGGCCGAACCAACTGGCACCAGCACGCCGTCGGACAGATCCTCTTCGTGCTGTCCGGCGTCGGCCGCTATCAACTGGACGGCCAGCCGGTTCAGGAAATACGGCCGGGCGATACCGTGGTGATCCCGCCCAACGCCCGCCATTGGCACGGCTCGGCGCCCGACACGATGATGTGTCATCTCGCCATGTCGGAGACCGACGAAAAAGGTCAGGCGACGACCTGGCTCGAAGCGGTGAGCGACGCCGACTACACCAAGGCGCCGGCGAAGGACTAGCCTCCCGTCGCTGCATCCCCGACGCCGTTTCGAAGAGCAGGGGATCGCCGCCGATAGCGCTTGCCGGCAGCCGATTTGGGCCCGCAGAGTTTTGCCGGCGGCCGCGAGAGCCGCGAGCGATCGGAGGAAAATTATGTCGCACACACGTGTGCCGACTAGGCGTATCCCGACCTTGGGGCGTCGAAGCGTGCTCGGCGCTGCCGCGGCGCTGGCGGCGCCGGCGGTCGTGCAGGCCCAGGCTTATCCGGCGCGCGGCGTGCGCGTCGTCAACGCCTATAGTCCCGGCGGCACGGCCGATGTCATCTGCCGCATCCTATGCGCGGCGCTGACGGACAAGCTGGGCCAGGCTTTCACCGTCGACAACAAGCCGGGCGCCGCCGGCACCGTTGCGGCGCAGATCGTGGCGCGCGCGCCCAACGACGGCTACACGCTGCTTTACGACGCCACCGCGCATTCGGTGAACCCGTCGCTGTTCGCCGGCAAGCTGCCCTACGACACGCTGCGCGAGCTGCTGCCGGTGTTCTTGTCGATGCAGGCGCCCAACACGCTGAACTGCAACGTCAAGTTCGAGGCCAAGACGGTGCCCGAGCTGATTGCGCTCGCCAAGAGCAAGCCGGGCGGGCTCGATTGTGCGTCGACCGGTGTCGGCACGGTGCAGCACGTGACGCTCGAGCTCTTGAACCAACGCGCCGGCATCAAGATCAATCACGTCCCCTACAAGGAGATGGGCGCCGCCCGCAACGATCTGTTCGCCGGCCGCGTGCCGATGCAGTTCGGCAATGTACCGGGCACCGTGGCGCTGCGCTCGGCCAAGGAGGTGACCTGCATGGTCCATACCGGGCCGAAGCCGGTCGAGGTGCTGCCCGGCGTGCCGGCGATGGCGGAGACATTGCCGGGCTTCGAGACCTGGGAGTGGAACGGCGTGTTTGCCCCGGCCGGCACCGACCCGGCGCTGATCGCGCCGGCTGAACGAGGAGATGAATGCCGTGTTCCGCGCGCCGGCGACGGCGGCGCGCCTGGTCGAGCTGGGGGCGCTCACGCGGCCCAACACGGTCGCCGAGTTCGCCGCCTTCCGCGAGCAGCAGATCGCGTTCTTCGCCGACATGGTGAAGGCCGCCAACATCCGCATCGAGTAGACCATGGTCGCCGCGTCCCCGTCCGCCGCCGATCCATTGTTGGGCCACGGCCGCCAGATTATCGTGCGCGAGGACTGGCTGCGCCTGACGGAGGAGCCGGTGCTCGAGCCCGCCCTGCCGATCGTCGACCCGCACCATCATCTGTGGCAGCGCGGCGAGGGCTCGTACCTCCTGCCCGAGCTACTGGCCGACACCGGCAGCGGCCACGACGTTCGCGCCACGATCTTCGTGCAGTGCGGCGAGATGTATCGCGCCGCCGGGCCGGCCGAGGAGCAGTCTCTGGGTGAGACCGAGTTCGTCACCGGCATCGCTGCCACGAGCGCCAGCGGCCGTTTCGGCTCGACGCGCGCTTGCGCCGGAATCATTGGCATGGTCGACCTGACCGTGGGCGCGAAGGTCGACATGCTGCTCGACGCGCACCGCGCTGCGGCCGGCGGGCGCTTCTGCGGCATCCGCAATCGCACCGCCTGGCACCCTTCGCCGGAGGTCACGACCAACCTGGTCGCGCCGCCGCCCGGCCCGCTGGAGAACCCGACGTTCGCCCAGGGCGCACGCCGACTCGCGGCCCACGGCTTGCCGCTCGACGTGTGGTGCTACCACACGCAGTTGCCGCACGTGGTCGCACTGGCGCGCGCCGTGCCCGAGCTCACGATCGTCGTCGACCATGTCGGCGGCCCGCTCGGCATTGGCCCGTTTGCCGGCAAACAGGCCGAAGTGTTTCCCGAGTGGAAGCAGCGCATGCTGGCGCTGGCGGCATTGCCCAACGTCGTGGTCAAGCTGGGCGGTCTTGCGATGTACGTCACCGGCTTCGACTTTCACCGCCGGTCGCAACCGCCCGACTCGCAAGCGCTGGCCGATGCCTGGCGGCCCTACGTCGAGAGCTGCATCGAAGCGTTCGGTGCGGCGCGCTGCATGTTCGAAAGCAACTTCCCGGTCGACAAGGGCATGTGCAGCTACAAGGTGCTGTGGAACGCCTTCAAGCGTCTGGCCGCCGGCGCGAGTGTCGCGGAGAAAACCGCGCTGTTCAGCGACACGGCCGTGCGCGTCTACGGACTCGACCGGCTGCCGGAGGCGCTATCGGTGAACCTCGCGGCTCGCTGACGCTGTCCAATCGATTGGTCACTGCTTCTCGATTCCCGCCTTCTTGAGGACCTCGGCGTTGAGCTTGCCTTCTTCGGCGATCTTGTTGGCGAAGGCGGCCGGGGTGAGCACCTCGATGTTGCCCTGGGCGAGCAGCAACGCCTTGGTCTTGGGATCCTCCGTCGCCGCTACGATCGCCTTGTAGAGCGTGTCGATCACGGGCTGCGGTGTCTTGGGCGGCGCGATCACGCCGGTCCAGAACGAGGTGGCGAAGCTGGGATAGCCCGACTCGGCGACCGTCGGCACGTCGGGCAGGTCGCGCCAGCGAACGGTCGTCGACACTGCCAGCGCCTTCAGCCTGCCCGACTGGATCAGCGGCAGGGCATTGGGCGTGTCGAACGCGGCGTCGACCTGGCCGGAGAGCAGTGCCGCCTGCGCAGGCGCCGCGCCGGCATAGGGGACGTGCACCATGCGGGCGCCGATGGTCGCGCCGAGCAGCTCGAACGAGAGATGGGCGAGGTTGCCGATGCCGCCCGTGCCGTAATCGATCGCATCCGGCCTGGCCCTCGCCAGCTCGACGAAATCGGCGAAGGTCGCGACGGACTTGGTCTTCGGGTTGCTCGGATTGACCACCAGCACGAACGGCGCGGAGATCACCATCGCCACCGGGACGAAGTCGATCTGCGGATCGTACTTGATGTCCTTGTAGAGCAGATGATTGGCGGTCATCGTGCTCGCATTGCTGATCAGGATCGTGTAGCCGTCCGGCGCTGCCCGGGCGACCATTGTCGCGGCGATGCTGCCGTTGGCGCCGGGGCGATTCTCGACGATGACCGGCTGGCCGAGGCGCTGGCGCAGATCCTCAGCCAGGTAGCGCGCAACGAGATCGGTCGCACTACCGGGCGAAAATCCGACGATGAACCGGATCGGCTGGGAAGGGTAGGTCTGCGCCACGGTGGAGGCAGCCATCAGGCCAACCAACGCGACGCCGAGCCACAGGCCCGACAATCGTCTCGAAACGGTGACCATTCGACATTCTCCCGGATTGAAGGCGTTGCCGTCCGCCGCTACTCGAGCTTGATGTTGGCCACGCGAATGACCTCGGCGTATCGGACGGTATCTTCGGCGAGCGCACGGCTGAATTCTGCCGAGGACGTGCCGACGACGATCAGGCCGATGTCGGTCAACCGTTGCACGATGTCGGGTCGGCGCACCGCCGCGCGATAGGCTTCCTCCAGCCGCGCCTTGATCGGCGCCGGGGTGTCGGACCGGATCGCGATACCGAAATCGTTGCTCGCGCGGACATTGGGATAGCCCACTTCGGCGAAGGTCGGCAGGTCGGGGAACTCCGGCATGCGCGCGGCATGGCTGAGCGCCAGTCCGCGCAACTGCCTGGAGAGCAGGTACTGCCGGCAATCCGTCACGCCGAGGATGGACATCTGGATGCGCTGCTCCAGAAGATCGGCGATGATCGCCGGTGTGGCGCGATAGGGGACGTGCGCGAGGTCGAGCCCGGCGTCCAGCTTGAAGAGCTCGCTGCCAAAGTGAACGGATGTGCCGACGCCCGAGCTGCCGAACGACCATTTGCCCGGTCGGGCCTTCGCGGCGGCGACAAATTCGGCCACGGTCTTGGGGCCGAGCTGGCTTGGCACGGTCAAGATGGTCGGCCCGATGGTCAACCGCGAGAGCGGCGTGAAGGCGTCCATGCTGAAAGGCAGATTGCGCATCAGCAGGGCGACGGTGGCATAGCTGCTGCCCGTGAACATCAGCGTGTAGCCGTCGGGCGGGGCCGACGCCACGGCCGCCATCGCCACCGTGCCGGTGGCACCCGGGCGGTTCTCGACCACCACCGGCTGGCCGAGTTGCTCCGACACGATGGGCGCGAGCAGCCGCGACAGCACGTCCATCGAGCCGCCGGCGCCGAATGGCATCAGCACGCGGATCGGCTTGGTCGGCCAGGGATCGGCGGCGCGCGCGCCGATGGCCGGCACGGTCGCGGCCAAGACACCGCCGGCCGTCACTGCCAGCAGCCTTCGCCTCGTCGGTCGATCGAGCATGCCTTGCCCTCCCGGGAGTCCGCCTTCGTCGTTGGCCGCATTTCACGGCACTTTCGTGGAGAGCGATAGGAGCGAATGGTGTTGCGGGCGAATAATTTGCCGATCGCCACCGGCGGTGCCGGGTCGGTCAGCCGGGGCGTCTGTCCAATCGATTGGAGAGGCCGCGTCGCTCGACGCGGGGCGGCAGGTCGACGGGGTCGGCATCGACCGTCACACGAAACGGAGGCTGCGGCTGCCCTTCACGCCAAAGGTTCATTTGCGATAACAATCGAGCGCTTGCCGGGTCCAATCGGGGATGTCGGAGGAAGAGAGCTCGATGGCGTCGATCGCGGGAAATGTCAGGTCTTCCGGAGCCATGCCCTTCGATGCGATCGTCATCGGCGCGGGCATCGCGGGGCTTTACCAGCTTTATCGGTTGCGCGAGCTCGGCCTCTCGGTCCGGGTGTTCGAGACGGGTAGCGGCCTGGGCGGCACCTGGTACTGGAACCGCTATCCTGGCGCGCGATTCGATTCGGAGAGCTACACCTACGGCTACTCCTTCTCCGAGGAGCTGCTGGCAGAGTGGAACTGGAGCGAGCATTTCGCCGCCCAGCCGGAGACGCTGCGCTACCTCAATCACGTCGCCGACCGGTTCGACCTGCGGCGCGACATCCAGTTCGACGCTCGCGTCGCATCGGCCGCCTTCGACGATTCGGCGCGGCTCTGGACCGTGACGCTCGATAGCGGCGAGCACTTTTCTGCGCGCTTCCTGGTCACCGCCGTTGGGCCGCTGTCGGCGCACACCTTGCCGCGCATCCCGGGCGTCGAGAGCTTCCGCGGCCAAGCCTTCCATACCAGCCGGTGGCCGAGCGAGCCGGTGGACTTCACGGGCAAGAAGGTCGCTGTCATCGGCACGGGCGCCACGGGCGTGCAGGTCATCCAGACCATCGCGCCGCAGGTCGGCCAGCTCACGGTCTTCCAGCGCACGCCCAACTGGTGCACGCCGCTGCACAATCGGCCGATCACCGAGGACGAGCAGCGCACGATCAAGGCGGGCTACCCGCAGATGTTCGAGCTGCTGCGCCGTACGCCGGGCTGCTACATCCACAACACCGATCCGCGCGGCACCTTCGAGGTGACGCCCGAGGAGCGCGAAGCCTTCTGGGAGAAGCTCTACGCCGAGCCAGGCTTCAGCATCTGGATGGCGAATTTCCGCGACGTGCTCACCGATCCCAAGGCCAATGCCCTGTTCAGCGACTTCGTTGCCCGCAAGATCCGCCAGCGCGTGAAGGAGCCTGCGGTGGCGGAAATGCTGATCCCCAAGTGCCACGGCTTCGGCACCCGCCGCGTACCGCAGGAGACCCATTACTACGAGTCCTACAACCTGCCGCACGTCCGGCTGGTCGACACGCGCGCGACGCCGATCGAGCGCATCACCGAGAGCGGCATCAGGACCAGTGCGGCCGACCACGCCGTCGACATGATCGTCTATGCGACGGGCTTCGATGCCGTGCTCGGCGCCTTCGAGCGGATCGAGTTCCACGGGCCCGACGGACGCAGCCTGAAGGATCATTGGGCCGATGGGCCGAAGACCTATCTCGGCCTGATGTCGGCGGGATTTCCCAATCTTCTCACCATCGTCGGCCCACACAACGCGTCGACACGGTGCAACATCCCGCGCTGCATCGAGCAGAACGTCGATTGGGTGACCGGCCTGATCCGCGACACGCGCGACAAGGGCATCACGCGGGTCGAAGCGACGGCCGATGCCGAGGCCGAGTGGACGCATCACGTCGAGGGACTGGCCGAGGGGATGCTCTACACTCAGGTCGACTCGTGGCTGACCGGCATCAATTCCAACGTCGAGGGCCGTGACGTTCGGCGCATCCTGCAGTATCAGGGCGGCGCCCCGGCCTATCGCGCCCGCTGCGACGAGGTCGCGGCCAACGGCTACCCCGGTATGACGCTCGGCTAGAGAGGGCGTCCCGCCGGGCCGGCGAGGGCGTTACTTCGGCGGCATGCCGACACGGTTCGGCTCGCAGAACGCCTGGTAGCTCTGCGCATTGCGGAACGCCTCGTCGGGAGTCATGTGCGCGTAATCGTGGAAGCCGTCCTCCAAGTGCCGTCCGTTCGGATGCGGAAACGGGCTGGCGCGATGCTCGATTCTGTCGATGCTGCGCTCGGAGCCGCCGCAATAGTGGGCCAGTTCGTGGATGATGATGCTGGCAGCGAATATCTTGTTGGCGAACTCGGGCGTGATGTAGACGGCGTTCTTGTACTCGTTGAACTCGTCCTTCTCGGCCAGGCCCTTCTCCAGGCCGCCGAGCGAGGTGTAGGCCGGCACACCGGACTGCTTCGGATCGGGGTGGTGCGGCGACCATTGGAAAAGCCGGAACGGCGTGCCCGGCCGGCCGGCGAAGAACAGGACCTGCTCCATCTTGCGGTAGATTCCGACGATGCGATCGATATGCCGGGCGGGATCGGGCGATCTGTCGACCTTGAAGTTCCAGTTCGCCACGGGCGAATTGATTCCCAGGAGCTTGACGGCCTCCAGGCGATGGATGGCGCCGCGGACCAGTGTGAGGCACTCCGGAATGGTGGCGAAGGCCTTCTTGATTTCCGGCTTCTCGGCGTCGGATGCCGGCACGGGCGTCGGAGCAGGCGCGGCGACGAGGCTCGACCGGATGGTCGCGGCGCGTTGCGTCGACGGCGCGGCCGGCGCCGATAGGATTTCATTGATCCGTCCGATCGTTCGTTGCTTCGGATCGACGCGCGAATCGGGCGGGATCGCGGGAAATTGCTTGGCTTGAAACGTGCGGATGGCGCCGCGGGTCAGCGGGCCGCAGAGGCCGTCCGCCGCCAGCAGCGGCTCCGCCCCGCCTTGCGCCGGCGATATCCGGTTGAGCGCCTTTTGGATCTCGACCACGTCGGCTGGGCGGTTGACCCCGTTCAGGCCCACCGAAGATTGGATGGACACCGTCCCACCGCCGCTCGATGGCGTGTGCTCGAAAGACCGGCACACGTTCCAGTCCACGCAGGCATACCACTTGCTCATGAGGGGCTCCCATCATGCCGTCGTGCCGATTTAATCATCGCACGTATCAGGCTACGGCACCATTGCGGCATGACTGCGCGCGTCTTCGGCCTCGCTCTCGTGCGATGCAATGGTGGCTCTGTTCGCGGAGCTGCAACGCCGCGCTGTTTGCAGAGCTGCATCGTCGCGCTGTTCGCGCGGTGCCCTTGCCGCGCTCTGCTAAGGTGACGCCATGTCGTCGCGCTTCTTGGTGGGCGCGCTGTGCGCCATCGTCACCATCACGATCTGGGCAGGCTGGCTGGTCGTGATGCGGATGGGCATGGCGAACCACCTCTCCGTCACCGACCTGATCGCGCTCCGTTTCGCCATCGCCGGCACCGTTATGGTGCCGGTGGTGATGCGGCGCGGCTGGGCACTCGACCGGCTCGGGCCGACAGGCTTCGCCGCCCTCGCGATCGGCGGCGGCGCGGCCTACACGCTCTCCGTCGGCGCCGGCCTGGCCTTCGCGCCGGTGTTGCACGCCAGCGCCTTCACTCAGGGCGTGTTGCCGCTCACCACCGCCGTCATGGCGGTGATCGTGCTGAAGGAAAGGCTCACCGCCTGGCGCAAATTCGGCATCGTGCTGATCATCGCCGGTGCCGCCATGATCGCAGGCCTCGGTCTCGGCGATTTCGGCGGGCGGGAGAGCATCGGCCAGGCGATCTTCTTGTCGGCCACCCTCCTGTGGGCGGCCTACACCGTGGCGCTGCGCAAGGCGCGGCTCGACGGCTTGCACGCCACAGCGATCGCCTGCGTGGCCTCGCTCATCGTCTATATCCCGATCTATCTCGCCCTGTTCGGTCCGCGCGTTCTTGCGGCACCCTGGTCCGAGCTGGTCTGGCAGGGGCTCTATCAAGGCCTGCTGACAGGGGTCGTGTCGCTCGCCCTGTTCGGCCGCGCCGTCGCGCTGCTCGGTGCATCGGCTGCCGGCGCCTTCATCGCGCTCGGCCCGGTCATCGCCACGCTGCTCGCAATTCCGGTCCTGGACGAATGGCCGACCGTCGAGGAATGGATCGGTGTGGCCGTCATCAGCCTCGGCGTCTATCTCGCGAGCGGCGGCAGGCTGCCGCGTCGGCTGTCCGAGCTGGCCGTGAAGTAGCGAATGGCGACGGCGGTCGGAGCCATTATGCTCGCCGTGCCGTCGTCGGACGCCGTCTCGAATTTCGGAGGATACCGTGAATCTCGCAGGAAAAGTTGCGCTCGTCACTGGGGGCTCGGGCGATATCGGCAGGGCGATCGCGGAAGCGCTTGCCGGCGCCGGCACGGATGTGGCGATTTCCTATGTCGGCGACGTTGCGCGCGCGGACGCCGCGGTCGAGGCGGTGCGGCTGACGGGCCGGCAAGGGCACGCCCTGCAGCTCGACCAGCGCGATCCGGCGTCGATCGACCGCTGCGTCGGCGACGTGATCGGCCGGTTCGGGCGCCTCGATATCCTGGTCAACAACGCGGCATGGAACATCGGTATCCCGTTCCGCGAGCTCGACACCTTGACCGCCGACATCTGGGATCGGGTGCTAGAGACCAACGCGCGCGGCCCCTTTCTGCTCTGCCGCGCCTTCGCCGCCGAGCTGCGCCGCCACGGCACGGGGCGCATCGTCAACATCGCTTCGATCGCCGGGCTGGCGCCGACCGGCAGCAGCATCGCCTATGCTGCGAGCAAGGCGGCGTTGATCCATCTCACGCACTGCCTGGCCGTCGCCCTGGCGCCCGAGGTGAGCGTGAACTGCATCGCACCCGGACTGGTCGAAGGCACGCGCATGGCCGGGCGCCTGCCGGAGGAGGTGAAGGAGAGTGCCCGCACCCAGACCGTCCTCGGACGAACCGGCAGCGCCGCCGACATCGCGCGGCTCGCCGTCGCCTATTGCCAAGCCGACAGCGTGACCGGGCAGACCGTCGCCGTCGATGGCGGCCTGCCTGCCGCCATGAGCTGAGGCGTCGCGACGCGAGGCACGAGCAGCCCGCAGCGGAGGATTCTTCGCGGGGCTTGCCGATCGTCGCGTCAGGGCTTCATCTGGCGTCGACTCTCCGCTTTCGGCGCCTGCGCGCCGTTGCGGCCGCTATCGGCCCGGCTTCTTGGCGAGGGAGCGGCGCGTGTTGTCGGCCAGCGAGCGCGCGACGCGCGCGAGGTCGATCGACTTGGGCTCGAACAGCCACTGTGCGATCGAGCCGCGGATGGCGCCGAACAGGGCGGTGGCCTCGATCTCCGGATCGACGTCGGCGCGGATCTCGCCGCGTGCCTGGCCCTGGCGGATCAGGTCGCGCAGCGCCGTGCGATAGGCCGCCCCCACGGCCGTTACCCGGGGACGCAGCTCCGGCACCACGGTGAGCGATTCGAAATAGAGCAGGAAGAGAGCGCTGGTGGCATCCCAGCTCGCCACCGCCGAAGCCAGGTGCGCCTCGATGCGGGCGGTCAGCCCCTCGAGTCCTTCCTTGCCTTGCAGGCCGGCGAATGCCCACTGGTTGAACCAGTGCTCGGTGCGATCGACCAGCGCGACCAGGAATTGCTGCTTCGAGCCGAAGCGTTCCAGCGGCAGGCTGCGGCTGAAGCCGGCCGCCAGCCCGATGTCGGCCAACGTCGCGCCGGCGGCGCCCTTCTCGGCGACCAGGCGAAGGCCGGCGTCCAGCAGGCGCTTGTCGGAGTCGCGACGGCGTTGCTCGTTGCTCCGGCGCTGTTTCTTGGCGACAGCCGGAGCCTTGCCGGACTTTGGGCGAGGCATGCGAGCCTGTAGCTCAGGCCCCTCCCTGCTGCAACGTGGCCGATCCGGCGACGACGACGCGCGCCGTGCCGCGCATCACGTCCCGCCGTCGCTGGTGCGCGCGGCGACCGGCATCTCGAGGACGACCTTGCCGATGCCGCGGCGGTCGATGACGGCCTGCATGGCCTCGCGATACCGCGCGAGCGGGAAGCGCAGCGAGGCGGTGGGCTGGAGAAGGCCCGCCTCGTACCAGCCGAACAAGGAGACGAAGGCATCGGCGACCTGACGGTCCCATGGGAGGCGCGGTACGACACCGTCCCAGATGTAGCGGCCGAAATAGAAGCCGATGACGTCGATGTTCTTCACCAGCAGGATGTTCGCCGGCGCCACCGGTCGCTGGCCCGAGGCGAAGCCGATGACGATCACGCGGCAGAGCGGCCCGGCGGCGCGCAGCGCGACGTCGAATGCGGCGCCGCCGACGGGATCGAACACGACATCGACGCCGCCGCTGCCGGCGATCTCCTTGATGGCGTCGCGCAACGTCTCGGCTGGTCCCGCCAGCACATGATCGGCGCCGTGCTGGCGCGCGACCGCGGCCTTGGCGGCGGACCCGACACAGGCGATTACCGTGGCGCCCAGCGCCTTGGCGACCTCGACGGCGGCCAGCCCCACCGCGCCGCTGGCGCCAAACACCAGCACCGTCTCGCCCGGCCGCGTGCGGGCACGCCACGCCAGGGCGCCGTAAGCGGTGCCGTAGGACAGCGGGAACTGTACGGCCGTTGCGAATGGCAGGCTGTCGGGGATGGCGAAGACGTTGTGCTCCAGCGCCACCACTTCCTCGGCATGTCCGCCCCATTCCGGCGCGGCGCAGACGCGATCGCCCACCGCCACGCGCGTCACGCCGGGAGCGCACTCCGTGACGACGCCCGCGACCTCGGTTCCCGGGACGAAGGGAAAGGACGGCTTGGTCTGATGATTGCCGGACGTGATCAGCGTCGTGGCGAAGCTCACGCCCGCGGCGTGCGTGGCGATGCGCACGCCGCCCGGCCGCATCGCCGGAGCGGCGATTTCCTCGAGCGGGAGTGCGGCGTAGTCCGCCCAGGCCCTGCAGACGACGGCGCGCATGCGCGTCAACCGCGCACGACGCTGGCGCGCGTCCGACGCGCGCTCACCTGGACGAGGCCGTCGAGGGCGGTCGCGCGGCCCGGCTCGCCGATCGTCCGGCGGCAGATGTCGCGCATCGCCGTCATATGCGGACGCTCCCTAAATCGGTGCGATCGAGCGGAACTTGGGCGGCAGATCGAGCCGGTGCCGGGCCGGCGTCGTGAGCAGCGCCTCGACGATCAGCCGGCGCGTATCGCGCGGATCGATCACGTCGTCGATGCCGAAATGCTCGACGGAGCGCAGCGCGCCCAGGCGATCCTTGAAGCCCTCGATCAGCTCCGCCCGCCGCGCCTCGGGATCGGGCGCCGCCTCGATGTCCTTGCGATAGGCGATGTCGACGGCACCCTCGACCGACATGGCGCAGATCTGCGCGGTCGGCCAGGCGTAGCAGGCATCGGCGCCGAAGCCCCGCCCGCCGCACATCGCCACGTAGCCCAGGCCGTAGCCCTTGCGCAGCACGATCGAGACTCGCGGCACGGTGGCGTTACCGAGCTCGTGGATCATCTTGGCGCTGCGTCGCGGCATGCGGTTGCGCTCGGCGGCGGAGCCGATCGAGAAGCCGGGCACGTCGATGAGATAGATCAGCGGCAGGCCGAAGGCGTCGCAGACGGCGATGAAGTGGGCGGCCTTGTCGCAGGCATTGCCGTCGAGCATGCCGGCGGCGAACAACGGGTTGTTGGCGATGAAGCCGACCGGCCGTCCGTCGAGGCGGGCGAATGCCGTCGTGACGTTGCGGGCGTGGGTCGGCTTGATCTCGAAGACGCTGCCGGCATCGGACAGCGCGGCGACGACCTTGCGCACGTCGTAGGGCTTGCGCAGGTTCGCCGGGACGAGATCGAGCAGCGCCTCGTCGCGCCGCCCCACCGGATCGTCGCAGGCGATGCGGCGCGGCTCGGCGCGGGCATTGTCGGGCAGATAGGAGAGATAGCGCCGGATGGCGGCGAAGCATTCGTCTTCACTGTCGACGGCGAGATCGGCCGCGCCGGTCTCGTCGGCCTGCAGTGCCGCACCGCCCAGCGCCTCCTTGTCGATCTCCTCGCCGGTGCCGGCCTTCACCAGGGCCGGGCCCGCCATGCCCATGGTGGCGATGCCGCGCACCATCACGACATAGTCGGCGAGGGCGGCATGGTTGGTCGGGCCGGCGAAGCACGGACCGAGCATCGCCGCCACGATCGGCACCCAGCCCGAGGCGCGGGTGAAGGCGTTGAAGATGCCCTTGGCCGAGGCGAAGTGCCGGGCGTCGAGCCCTTCCTGGATGCGATGGCCGCCGCCTTCGAGGAGCCGGATCAGCGGCAGGCCCGAATCGATCGCCTTGTCGACCGCGCGGGCGAGCTTCAGGCTGCCGATGACGCTGCTGCTGCCGCCATAGACCGTGAAGTCCTGCGAGGTGACGACGACCCAGCGGCCATCGATCGTGGCGAGCCCGGTCAGGATGCCGTCAGCCGGTGCGTCGAGATCGCGCGTGACGTCGGTATCGGCCGCGGCCGTCACCAGGGCGCCGAACTCGCGCCACGAGCCCGGATCGCACAACGCCTCGATGCGTTCGCGCGCCGTCTTCTTGCCGTTGGCGCGCTGGCGGGCCACGGCCTTGGGCCGTGCGCCGTCCATCACCGCGGCTCGACGTTCCGTCGCGTCGGCCAGCAGGCGGCGCATGTCGGGCTCTTCGCCAGCCTTCGCCGGCGCCGTTTCGATCTTGGCGGCTTTCGTCATGTCCTGCTCAGGTCAGCTTGATGCCCGCGCGCTTCACCACGTCGCCCCAGCGCGTGTATTCGGCGGCGATGAAGTCGACGAACTGCTTGGGTGTGGAGCCGATCGGCTCCACGCCTTTGGCATAGAGCTCGTCGCGCAACGTCTTGTCCTGGAGCGCCGTGGCGATGATGGCGCTCAGCCTGTCGACGATGGCGACCGGCGTCTTGGCCGGCGCCAGCAAGCCGTACCAGGCCGTGACGTCGTAGTCGGCGAAGACGCCGCCCAGCTCCATCACCCGCGGCACGTCTGGGACGCTTGGCCAGCGGCTCGTGCCGGTGATCGCGAGCGCGCGCAGCGAGCCGTTCTGGACATGCTGCCGGGAGGTGAGGAGATCGTCGAAGGCGATCTGCAGATGGCCGCCGATCAGGTCCGTCATCATCGGCGCGCTGCCCTTGTAGGCGACAGGCACGAGGTCGATGTCGGCCTTGAGTCGCAGCAGCTCGCCCGCCAGATGCTTGGTTCCGCCGTTGCTGGTGTGGCCGTAATTCAGCCCCGGGTTCTTCTTGGCGTAGGCGATGAACTCGACCAGCGTCTTGGGTGGGAAGCTCGGCGTGACGACCAGGAGATTGGGCGCCTTCACCACCAGCGAGATCGGCTCGAAGTCCTTGATGCCGTCGTAGCCCGGCTTGTCGTAGAGATGAGCGTTCACCGCGTGCGTGCCCGGGGAGCCCATCAGCAGCGTGTAGCCGTCGGGCGGCGACTGGGCGACCAGGGCGGCACCGATGTTGCCGCCGGCGCCCGGCTTGCTTTCGACGATGAAGGGCTGGCCGAGCGCGTCGCTGAGCTTCTGCCCTACCAGACGTGCCAGGATGTCGGTCGCGCCGCCGGCCGGGAACGGCACGATGATCTTGACCGGCTTGGTCGGGTAGGCCGCCTGGGCACCGGCCGACCGGGCCAGAACAGCGCTCCCCAGCATTCCGCCAAGGCCGGCCGCCAAGACCTGCCGGCGGGCCAATCTCCTCGTTGCCATCGTGCTGCCCTTCCGCAAGTTCGCCGCGGCGGACGATCTGCCGCGCGGTCGAAGCCTACATACTAGCTGGTTAACCAGCCAGTAAATACATCTCTCCGCTGAGCGGCGTGGGCGGCGCGGTTGTCGCCCTGGGGCCTGTCGGACGTGCCGGACGTTGGGGCGGTCGTGCGCTATACCCGCTCCAGGATCGACAGGCCGCGGTTGCGGTCGATCAGGTAAATCAGGCCGCGATGATCGACATAGACGTCGTTACTGCTGACGCGCTGGGCGCCCGGCGGCACGTCCGGCATCCACCAGGCGGCCTGCTTCATCGCCAGCGGATTGGCGATATCGATAACCCTGAGCCCGTTGGCGAACCAGGCGGCGGGAACCTCGTTGCCGACGATGGTCTCGACAGGCTGGTGGCACGCCGTCATCAGGGGCGTCTCGACCCCGACCAGCTCGGGGAGCTGGAAGCAGCCGACCGGCACCGGCTTGGTCTCGTCGGTGATGTTCACCATCCATAGCGCTGCCGGCAGCTCGGGCGAGAGCTTGGGGTCGAGCGGCTGGACGTGCTCATCGGCGACCAGCATCCAGCGATGGCCGGCGATCGGCACGTCGATCGGCACCAGGCTGTGCGTCGGCCAGCCGAATGGCGGGCTCCAGTCGAGATGGGAAATGAGCTTCGGCTTCGTCATGTCGGCGATGTCGAGAATGACCCCGCCGCCGTACCAGTAGCTGACATACAGCCGATTGCCGCGCCTTATCGGATGGTGGCAGCGGTGGTTTTTCGCTTTCCAACTCGGCGTCTCGCCGCCGGCGGTCCACTGGCCTTCCATCCACCAGCGGCCGACCTCTTCCGGCTTCGTCGGGTCTTTCAGATCGAGGATCATGACGATGGTGCCGACGTAGCCGTCCTGCTCGGTGGAGATGTAGGCGTAGCGGCCATCGAAGGTGAAACGATGAACGCCCATGCCGTCGCACTGCCAATGGCAGATGTCGCGCGGGTTGCCAGGCCGGCTGACGTCGAAGATGCGCAGGCCGACGAAATCGCCGGCCGGCTTGTCGCCGCGCGTACGCTCGCGGTTGGTCACCATGATGCCGTTCGCCACCCGGACCTTGTGCGAATGCAACCCCGGCGGAATGTCGAGCGACGCCACGACCTTGGGATTGGCCGGGTCCGATACGTCGAGCACCGACGTCCCGTGCGGCGGCTGCATGTGCCCGATAAAGGCGTGGTTGCCGTCGAGTACGACCTGCCCGCCGCCGGCGATATCGACCCAGGCGACCTCGCGAATTCCCGAACCTTGACCCATGGCGTTTCCCTTTCAACGCTTCTTTCGATGGACCGTGCCGTCAGCCGGCGGGCAGCTCCTCGAGCAGCCGACCCTTGCCGGGCAGCGGCGTGGCGACCTTCATGGCCTGCATCACCGCCCACAGCGTCGCCTGATTGGTGGTGATCACCGGCTTGCCGAACTGGCGCTCCCAGGCGGCGATCCAGTCCATGGTCGGGAAGTTGCCGCCCGGCACCACGAGCGCATCGACTCCTGGCCGATCGATCCGGCGAAACGCCGCTTCGGCCACGCCGGCGTCCATCTTGCCGATGGCGTAGGCATTGTCGGCGCCGAGGCTCTCGGAGGTGGCCACGGTGACACCGTACTTCGTCTCGTAGTAGCGCCGCGCCCGTCCGATCACCTCTTCCGAATAGGGTGTCGCCATAGCCACCGTCGACACCCCGAGGGCCCGCAGCGCCCGGCCGATCGCCTGGGCGGAGGTGAGCGACGGCACGCCCGACGCCTCCGTCATCCGCTTCACCGTCGCTTGGTCGTAGTCGTCGGCGAACAGGCTCGCCGAGGTCTGCGCCAGCGCAATCACTTCGACCCGCGCGTCGCCGAGCAGCTTCGCCTGATAGGCCACGTCGGCGTCGAGGCTCGGCGAGAACGGCGTGCTGCCGCTCTTGCCGAGCCGGCCCGTGTGAACCTGCAGTTCCATGGGCAGGCGGCCAAGCTCGATCTCGCCCGTAGTGTTGGTCGAGGGGACCAGGATTCCGAAATGCCGCGGCATCACAGCCTTCCTTCCTGAGCGCCCTGCGCCGGATCGCCGGCACACACGCTTGCAGTCAGTCTACGACAGGCCATCGCTCTGGAGAAAGATTGCCGTTGGTGTCGCCGAAGTTTCCGGGATTGCGGCGAGATCATGAACCCGACGGAGTGGGGTGGGGACGACCGCCCGTTGGCGGAGTGACCGAAGCCTGTGTGTGCCATTGCCAGAGACATGGCACGGACCTAAAACCCTCCCGCATCGAGCGTTGGGATGACGCCCGACGCCAGCCGGCCGATCCGGGCAAGGTGGCTCTCCGCAGGAGGATGTGGCCCCGGCCACAATCTCGCCGGCCCGGCTTCTTGCGTCACCCCGGAGGAAGGACCGAGAGTGCCCATCAAGATTCCCGACACGCTGCCCGCTCGCCGAGTGCTGGAAGCGGAAGGCGTCGCGGTGATGCGGGAAAGGGATGCGATCCGCCAGGACATCCGGCCGCTCCGGATCGGGCTGCTCAATCTCATGCCGGACAAGATCAGCACCGAGACCCAGCTTGCCCGGTTGCTCGCGGCAACGCCCTTGCAGATCGAGCTGACACTGGTCCGGATCACCGATCATGTCTCCCGAAACGCTTCGGCCGACCACATGGCGACCTTCTATCGGCCGTGGAGCGACGTCGCTGCCAACCGCTACGACGGCTTCATCATTACGGGCGCCCCGGTCGAGCGGCTGGCCTTCGAGCAGGTGACCTACTGGCGCGAGCTCCAGTCGATCTTCGAGTGGACGCAGACGCACGTCCATCGCTGCCTGACGCTTTGCTGGGCGGGGCAGGCTGCCCTCTATCACTTCTACGGAACGCCGAAGCACGAGCTGTCGCGCAAGGCGTTCGGCGTGTTCCCGCATCGCAATCTCGTGCCCGAGTCGCCCTACCTGCGGGGCTTCGCCGACGTGTTCGACGTGCCGGTCTCGCGCTGGACCGAGAACGTCAGGGCCGATGTCCAGGCGGCCGCCGGGCTCACGATCCTCGCGGAGAGCGATGACAGCGGCATCTGCCTGATCGACGATCCGCGCCGCCGCATGCTGCATATGTTCAACCACCTCGAATATGACACGAGAACGCTCGCCAAGGAGTACGAGCGCGACGGCGCCAGCCAACTGCCCAGGAACTACTTCCCGTCCGACGATCCGGCGCTCCGTCCCCACAACCGCTGGCGCAACCACGGCCATCTGCTGTTCGGCAACTGGATCAACGAGATCTACCAGACCACGCCCTTCGACATAGACGCGATCGGCGCCACGAGCGCCGTCGAAGCCGCAGCCGAATGAAGCCGGCGAAACGCGGCTGCCGCCTCCCCGGCGAAGCAGTCGGAAGAGCACGGATCGTTCATCGGTCATTCTCCTGTCGGGAGGCCGGCTGCCGCTCCGTGCGTATGTGAATATCTGAGACGGGTCCGCCGGCAGTTGGGCCATCGGCCACGGCGACCGCTCGGAGCCCTCCTTCCAGGAGGTCTGTCCTGCCGTTGGGGGCTCAGTTCCCGATCAATCTGGGCTGCACGGCGCGCACGACCTTCTCGGCGTTGCTGCGGGCGGCGTCCGCAGTCGATGCCATGGAGCGGATCGTCAGCAGGTCGCCGCCGCGCAGGATGACGGCCGTGGACGCGAACAAGAGGCCCATGGAGTAGGTGCTGATCCAGCCGACGGCGGGCGCGACGTCGAGCGCGGCGAGGCGGCACGAGGGGTTCCTCTCCTGGCAGAGCTTCTCCAGCCTCGAGAAGGGCGTCTCGCCCGATCGCACGCGCTCTTCCGTGCCGTCCGCCTGGCGCCCCAACTGAAGATCGACAACTGGTTCGCCCGCGCATGTGGGGCAGATCAGGGTCACTCGCCGCGGATCGCTCTTGTGGCTGAAGTCGCTGCCAAGAGCCGCACCGACCTCGGGCGCCAGGATCGCGAGGTCGTGAACGGCGAAGCCGTCGGCGCGGGCCTCTGCTCCTATCGTGGCGGCCAGGCCGATGGCCAGGATGCGGATGCGCATTTGCTTCTTGTTCCTGGGGATTGCCGCATTCATACCACTCTTCATGTCCGAGCTATCCCCAGCGCGCCGGGAACAGGCCTTGCGGGCGGCTCCGTACGGTGAGGGGAGAGAGCTGCCCCTGCAACACCCTGGATGGCGGAGGTCGAGAGAAACGCCTACGCTGTTCGCACCGACGCGGGCAGGCCCGCCTACGCATCAGACGTTCCAACCCAGGAATGCGGGCCGCGATGTCGGGGGAGGAAATCATGATGATACGCGTCGCTTCGTGTCTGCCGTGTGCGTGTGTTCGTGTCCTGGGGCTCGCGCTGCTGCTTGCCGCACCGCTCGCCGACGCCTCGGCCCAGAGGCAGGGCGGCATCCTGCGAATCACCCACCGCGACAGCCCGGCCAGCATGTCGATCCACGAGGAAGGCACGATCTCGGTCGTGCTGCCGATGATGGGCGTGTTCAACAACTTGGTCATGTTCGATCCGACCAAGAAGCAGAATAGCCTCGACGACATCGTGCCCGACCTCGCCGAGAAGTGGACCTTCAGCGAGGACGGCAAGACGCTCACCTTCACCTTGCGCAAGGGTGTCAAGTGGCACGACGGCAAGCCGTTCTCCGCCGCCGACGTGAAGTGCACGATGGATCTCCTGCAGGGCAACGCGCCGGAGAATTTCAAGGTCAATTTCCGCAAGGGCTGGTACGCCAATGTCGAGAGTGTGACCGCGAACGGCGAGAGCGAGGCCGTCTTCAAGCTCAAGGCGCCGCAGCCGGCGCTGCTCGGCCTACTGGCCTCGGGCTTTTCGCCGATCTATCCCTGCCACGTTGGACCGCGCGAGATGCGCCAGGCGCCGGTCGGCACCGGGCCGTTCAAGTTCGTCGAGTACAAGCCCAACCAGACCATCAAGCTGGTGCGCAATCCCAACTACTGGAAGCCGGGCAGACCCTATCTCGACGGCGTCGAGTACACCATCATTCCCAACCGCTCGACGGCGATCCTCGCTTTCCAGTCGAACAAGTTCGACATGATCTTCCCGTTCGAGGTCACCGTGCCGCTGGTCGGCGACATCAAGGCCAACCGGCCGGACGCGATCTGCGAAACCGCGCCGATGAACGTCGCCGCCAACATCCTGATGAATCCCGTGCCGCCGTTTGACGACATCGAGGTGCGCCGTGCCGTCGCCATGACGCTCGACCGCAAGGCGTTCCGCGACATCATGACCGCCGGCACCGGCGATGCCGGCGGCGCTATGCAGCCGCTGCCCGAGGGCCGCTGGGGCCTGCCGCCGGAAATGCTGCGCGAGCTGCCGGGCTATGGCAGCGATGTCGCCAAGAGCCGCGAGAAAGCGCGCGCGATCATGGCGGCCAAGGGCTACGGCCCGGGCAAGCCGTTGAAGCTCAAGGTCTCGACCCGCAACCTGCCGACCTACCGCGACGCCGCGGTGATCCTGATCAGCCAGCTCAAGGATATCCACATCGACGCCGAGCTGCAGCTCGTCGACACGGCGCAGTGGGTGCCCAAGCTGATCCGCCGCGACTACGCGATCGCCGTCAGCCAGGTCGGCAACGGCGTCGACGATCCCGACCAGAACTATTTCGAGAACTACGTCTGCGGTAGCCGGACCTACATGGATTACTGCAACAAGGACATCGATGCGATGGTCACCGCGCAGTCGTCCGAGCGCGATCCCGAGAAGCGCAAGAAGATCGCCTGGGAGATCGACAAGAAGCTGACCGACGAGGCGGTGCGGCCGATGCTCTACTACATGCACGGCGCCACCTGCTGGCAGCCCGGCCTCAAGGGCATCACCATCCAGGTCAACAGCATCTACAACAACTGGCGCCTCGACGACGTCTGGCTGGAGTAGCGGTGCGGCCCAGGGGGTGAGGAAATACGCCGACGTCGTCGCCACGACGAAAGTCATCTCGTCGGCGGCAGGCCGCCTCGACGGCGACCATAGGTCAAGGTGGCGGCCACGAGTCCTGGTTGCGCGGCAGCTCGCCGGTCGGATCGAGCGCGACGACTCGTTGGCCTGGCGCCGTTCGCGACCAGGTCCAGATGACGACGTTCACACCAGGCGCCGGTGCCATCGGCGGCCTGTTCGCCAATAGCGCCGATTCGTAAAGGGCTGCGACATAGCCGAGCGCGACCAGCCTGTCCGAAATACCCCACGTCGATGGCCTCGCGCCGCGGCTGAGTTGATCCTTCCACGGCGCCAAAAGATCGGCTCGTGTCAGGCCGAGAGTGGCAAGCGTCGCGTCCTACGTGAGGTCCGCAACGGGCTGCAGGGATACATCGTAACGGCAAAAGGTTCCCGGCCGGGTAGGCAAGTCCTGGGCATACTCATTCGCGGCCACGACCAGGTCGAAGGACAGGTACAGGGCCGGTTGGCCTTTGGCGTTGAAGCGTCCACCGCTACGTGCGGCACCATCGCCGCTCTCCGGCAGGGTGGCCCATCTGGGGGCAAGAACACGGACGAGACGAGCGTTGACAGTGACCGACGGCGTCGCCGAAGTCACGCGTAGACGCCGTCCTCGAGCGTATCCAGGTGAAGCTGGACGGCGTTTGCCCGTCCCTCCGAGACGAGTTGGCGCGGCGTCTTACTTTCAAACGCCGGCAGGGGCTGGTATTCGAACCAAACTTCCGCTTTCCGCCGGTCGCCGACGAGATGTTCCACGCGACCGATAATCTCGCCGGCGATACTCTCGCTGGCCGATTCCGCTGCAGCGCTTTCGCGCAGGCTATCTGCAGCGATTCGAGAGGCGACTTTCTTCGACGCCTTGATCTTGACTGTCTCGCCGGTCGCCGGATTGCGGCCTACGCGCGCCGGACGATGGCGGACTTCCAGGATGCCGAGGCCGGTGATGCGGACCTTGTTGCCCTTCTTGAGATGCTTCACGACCAAGCCGACGAATTCGTCGAGGGCGCCGGTGGCATCCCTTTTAGTCATACCGGTCTTCTCGGCCAGTTGAGCCGCGACCTTGGAAAGAGGAATGGTCGGAACAGTGGTAAGTTTGGCTGCCATGTCGGTACTTTCAAACGCTCACGAGCCCCTGAGGCGCCCATTTCGGGACGCTCAATTCTGTTCGGCTATTTGGCAATTCAATGCATCGCATGAAAAGCGTCATTTCCTGCTGAGCGAGCACTATTGTTACCAAAGCGTTCATAGCTCAGCAATCGACTGACCCGCGCCCCACGGAGCGTATCGGGCGCAGCCCGGGCCCGTTGCGGCGTCAGCCGCGCCGCGCCGCCGCGATGGTGGCGACGTCGATCTTCGTCATGCCCATCATCGCGTCGAAGGCGCGCTTGGCTTCGGCGCCGCCGGCGGCCAGCGCCTCGGTCAGCACGCGCGGCGTGATCTGCCACGAGATGCCCCACCTGTCCTTGCACCAGCCGCATGCGCTTTCCTGGCCGCCGTTGCCGACGATGGCGTTCCAGTAGCGGTCGGTCTCCTCCTGGTCGTCCGTCGCGATCTGGAACGAGAAGGCCTCGGTGTGCTTGAACATCGGCCCACCGTTCAGACCGAGGCAGGGAATTCCGGTGACGGTGAACTCGACCGTCAACACGTCGCCCGCCTTGCCCGAGGGATAGTCGCTCGGAGCCCGGTGGATGGCAGTCACTGCGCTATCGGGAAATGTCGCGGCGTAGAAGCGGGCCGCCGCCTCGGCGTCCTTGTCGAACCACAAGCAGATCGTGTTCTTGGCCGTTGCCATCGCGTGTCCTTTCGCGTCGATGCCGAACCCGATGGCCGCTTTTCGCGACCGCTATTCTACCGATTTGGGGAGCGCGGCCGTCCTTATCCACCGCGGAAAGGGGTCGTCACTTCGCTTCGCCCCGGACCTCGCGCAGGAGGAAGTCGGCAATCAGGCGATAGGCGCGGGCGTTGGGATGGTAGTCGCTCGGCGCCAGGATGTAGTCACCTTGCGCGAAGCGGTAACGCGGGATGACGGCCTCCAGCGGCAACGGCATCAGGCCGGCCTGCTGCAGCTCGTACTCGAAGGACACCATGTCCTCGGGCGTGAAATCGTCGTCGCTCCACGACGCCACGCGATACAGGATCAGGTGCAGGCGGATGCCCGGATAGAGCCGCTCGAGTTCGCGTCTAGCCTCGACAAGTATGGCTTTGGTGATCCGCGACGCCTCGGTCCGGCTCACCGCCGTGAGGCCGATCCAGGGTCGCCAGTTGAAGGGATCGGGATCGCCCAACGTGCCGGCGCGCACCGGCTTGCCGCTGGCATCCAGCCGGTAGCGCGGTCCGTTGGTGCCCCACGGGCTCACCACGCCGACCGCCCGCCAGATGTGCGAGGGGATCATCAGGTAGACGGCATCGGTCGGCTTGTCGCAGCGCACGGCCTTGGGGAAGCGGCCGGATTGCAAGCCGGCCAGGAACTGGTGCGGCCCCCAGCCCGAGACTGCGAAATTGTGCGCCGCGACCGTGCCCTTGCTCCTCTTCACGAGCTGGGCCGCGCTGGTCTCCTGGTCGGCGACGCCGAAGCCGAAGGTGAAGGAATCGCCGAACAGCAGCACGCAGGCTTCGGGGTTGGGGGCGGCCGACGGCACGATGCGGAAATGGTCGGGTCCAGTGGTGTAGACGGTATCGAAGATCGTGCGCCCGTCGGGCGCCTGCTCGCGCACTTCCTTTCGGACATTGGCGCGCGGGATGTAGCCGACATCGTCGGCCAGCTCGTAGAAGCCGCCACCGTCCTGGAAGGGGACGTTGACATGTGGCGAGTGCGCGCGCTTCCAGGCGCCGAACAGCAACGCAGCCCCGATCGCCGCCGCCAGATTGACGGCGATCGCCACGCTCCAATAACCAAAGCCCTTTCCGCGCCTCACGGGTCGCGACACTACTCAGGGCAGCCGCGCCTGAAAAGATGCCCCGCGGGCCTTCACTTCTGCGTGCGAGCCGGCTGCTCCTCGGGTCGCGACTGTGGCAGATTGCCGGCTGTCGTCGTCTTGAGCTGCTGGTGAGATCGGTGGGCAAAGCCAAGCGTAGGGTGTTCGGTCTTGTGTTCGGCGTGATCCTGTTGGCGGTGACGCTGGTTGGCATCGAGGTGCTGGCATCCTACTTCGTGCCGCCGTGGCCGGCCCGGGCGCTCAATCCGCGCGAGCCCTTACGAGCGGCACGGGAGCTGGCAGTGCCGTTTCGCAGTGCGCCCTGGCTCGCCGACCTCGATAGCTCGTGGGGTGTGCGCGACGCCGAGCGAACGATCGCCAAGCCGGCGGGCGAGTTCCGCGCGCTCTTCGTCGGCGACAGCTTCGTCGAATCGCGCTTCACGCCGCTCGCCTTGCCGGCGGCCGTGCAGCAACGCCTGCCGGCAGCCGACAAGATCGAGGCGGTCAATCTCGGCATCGGAGCCACCGACCCGAGGAGCTACTACTACCGTATCCGCGACGTCGGGCTGGAGCTCGAGCCCGACGCGGTGCTGCTCTTCCTCTATGCCGGCAACGATTTCGTGCAGCCCGACGCGGGTTACTCGATGTGGCCGCGCCTGTTCGACGAATCGCCGGGCGGCTCGCTGGTCGGACTGGCGATGCCGCGCACCAATTGGCTGATGGTCAACCGCCTGGGCATGGCGGATTTCTTTCGCTCCCGAACCAAGGCGCCAGCCAACGATGTCGATGTCCTGTTCGAGGCGGTGATGGCGCCGCCCGAGGAGCGGCTGAAGCGTATCGTTTCCTACGCCAAGACCTACCACTATCCCAATGTGCCGGAAGAGAAGCTCCGCGAGGTGCTCGGGCGCGGCAACGGGCGGTTCATCGACATCGCCCGCTCGCAGAAAGATCCGTTGGAGCAGGAGTACCTGCTCGACTGGATGTTCGGCACGCTCCTGAGCTGGGAGACCGGCGACTTCGAGGTGGTGAAAAGCCGTGCCGACGTCGCCCGCCTGATGGGCACCGCCCAGGTCGATGCGACCCTGTCGTGGCTCGAGGCGACCCAACGTCTGCTGCGCGCGCGCAACATCCCGCTGGTCGTTTTCCTGGTTCCGATGGGCAGCGTCGATCCCGACTATGTCGAGTTCTGGAAGCCGTGGCCGCGCGCCTATAGCTGGAACGTCATCTGCGACGAGTGGACGGCGCTGCTGGCCGCCAAGCTCGCCAAGACCGACATCCGCACCGTCGACCTGCGGCCCGCGCTCGAGGGTATTCCTGGAACCTACCGCAAGATGGACGGCCATTGGACGGGGAAGGGCGAAGCGATCGTCGCCGACCGTGCGGCCGCCGAGCTGCTGGCGCTGCGGCGCCGGCGCGAGTGACGCCGGTACGATCGCGTAACGCGGCCAGGGCCGGCCGATCGTCTCATCGGTCGTGCCGATTCCGGTGTGAAGACCGTCGCAGGGCCGGTAGAGTTACTGTTTGAACCTGTTCGGGGTGGGGGCGACCCTGCCCGGGAGGCCGGTGATGTTCGTACCGTATGGGAAAGAACCGCTGGCCGGCCGGGCCGCGAGGCAGGCGCGATGAAGCGGGTTCTGCGCCGCTGCCTCTTCATCGTGATCGGGATGGCAGCCGTGCTGGTCGCGATCGAGGTGGGCGCCATCGGCTGGCTCTATCTCGCGGAAGGCCGCTATACGCCGGCTGCCGAGCTGTTCGAGCGCACCCAGAACACTTACGTACGCGACGCCAACCGTGGAACCGGGTGCCGCGGTGTCGATACGCTCTATCCGCATCCCTATGTCGGCTTCGTCCATCACGCCAACCCGCCGTGCGGCATGGCGTGGGTCAACAACGTCGGCCTGTTCGGTCCGGACTTCCCGGTCACGAAGCCCGCCGACCGCTATGTCGTCCTGGTGACCGGCGGCTCGGTCGCCTCCCAGCTCGCGCAGAATCTGCCACCGCCGGCGCCGCGCTACCTCGAGGAAGAGCTGAACCAGAGATTCATCAGCCCCAACGGCAAGCCGTGGCAGGTGCTGAACGGCGGCGACGGCGCCTGGAAGGAGCCGCAGTCCTTCATCCTGTTCTCGCTCTATGCCGGCTCGGTCGACGCCGTGGTCAATCTCAGCGGCTTCAACGAGCACTATTACTTCCAGCCCAAGATGCAGCAGCGCCTCGAGGCGCCGGCGGCGAGCTTCCTCGCCGTCAATCCATTCGCTGCCGACGAGAATTTCGCCGACTCGGCGATCGGCTGGGTGATGGGCCGGCTGGCGGGCGCGCTGGCGGCCGATCCGATCCTCGGCCAGTCGCATGCCGCTTACGTCGTGATCCTCGCCGTCGAGGCGGCGGCCAAGGGCCGTGACGGCGAGAAGTCGCGAAAGCAGACGACCGTGGAAGGATTGTTCAACCTGCCGCGCGACGTGCAGGACAGCCCCGAGCGCCACTTCGCCGTGCAGCTCGGCCTCTACCAGAAATATCTTCGTGCGACGGAGGCGGTGGCGCGCGACAACGGCGTCAAGTCGGCGTTCTTCCTGCAGCCCGTGCCGGCCTGGGGCAAGGTGTTGACCGACGACGAGAGGCGCGCCGCTGGCGATCTCTCCTATGGCGTCCCCTACCGCCGCATCGTCGCCGCCATGATGACGCTGCGTGAGCGCGGCGTGCCGATCCACGATCTGGGCGACGTCTTCGAGAGCGTGCCCGGCACGATCTACGCCGACCATGTCCACGTCTTGGCGACCGCCGTCGGGCAGAGCCCCGGCAACCGCCTGCTGGCCGCCCGCATCGCCGAGCGGCTGGCCGAGAGCTGGAGCTTGCAGCACAAGCCGGAGCGCGCGCTGGGCGAGGCGGTTCCGGCGGGAACGGCCTGCTGTCGAGCCGATCAGCCGCCGTCGGCCAGCCCCGCCAAGTAGGGGCGGCACGCGATGGTCGATATCCTGAAGATTCTCGCCGCTCTATCGGCAGGCTACCTCCTGGGCAGCCTCAACACGGCCGTAATCGTAGGCAGGCTTTACGGCAAGGACATCACCCGTCACGGCAGCAAGAGCGCCGGCCTCACCAATACGCACAGAGTGCTCGGCAAGTCCGCCGCAGTGTTCGTCCTCGCCGGTGACATCGCGAAGGGAATCGTGGCCAGCCTCGTTGGGCTGCAGCTCGGCATCTATGCCCAGTCGGGCGAGGCCAGCGATTGCGTCAGCCTCCTGGCCGCCGGCGCGGGCGCGGTCATGGGTCACAACTGGCCGGTCTATTTCGGCTTCAAGGGTGGCAAGGGCGCACTGACGGCCGTGACCGTGCTGTTCATGCTCGACTGGCGCATGGCCCTGATATGCCTCGGCCTCTTCGTGACGATTGTCGCCGTGACCCGCTATGTTTCCCTTGGCACGCTCTGCGCGGCGCTGCTTTTCGTGGGCCTCTCGTTTGCCCCGGCCTTCGGCCATACCTTCTATTTTCATCTATTCGGCTTGCTGATGGCGTTCACGATCATGTTCAAGCACCGGACGAACATTCATAGGCTGCTTTCGGGCACGGAAAACAAGCTCGCCTTTTGACTTTCGCATGGTTGCAATTTCGCCGTCCGCAGGCAGCCGTCTTCAAGCGCCTTCATAGCCCGTGGATTGGCGCGCCGCCTCCGAATCCCTGCCGTCCGACCAATCCGTCCAGATCGATGATTTGGCGGTTTGGAAGAACTGGCGACAAGGCGGTCAGGTCGTTTTCTCCGGCGAGAAGGATTTGCCTCCCTCGACGAGGCGATACTGCACTACCGCATAGAGGCTGGCGCCGTGCGCCGACGGTCCGGCAAGCGCCGTGACAGCGAGACCTCTCCGGCGCTGCTGCGCAGGAAAATGTATTACGCGCCGCCGCGGTCGCTGTCGCCGCGTCCGTCGCCGCCGTCCGTATCGTCCTCCGCCATGCCTTCGTCCGTCGGCACTCGGTAGCTCTCCTTGAGCCAGCGGCCGAGGTCGATGTCGGCGCAGCGCTTGCAGCAGAATGGGCGATGCTTGGGCTCGGCGGCGGGCTTGCTGCAGATCGGGCAGTTCGCCGCGATGCGCACCGCGCGCAGCGGCAACGGGGAGGAGGGCCTGTCAGGCATGGTGCGACTCGTCAGGCATTGTCGCTCTTCTCCAGCGCTTCGAGCTCGGCGGCAAGCGTCGCGCCGCGGCGGGCGCGCGTCAATTCGAAGTGGCCGAGCCGGGTGAAGCCGTAGAGCTGCGTCGGCACGGGGTCGTCGGTCAGTGCCTCGGCGAGCGCGGCCTGCACCTTGTCGCGATCGTAAGTGCTGCGCATGGTGACGAAGTCGATCACCACCGTGCCGGCGATGTTGCGCAGGCGGAGCTGCTGGGCGATCGCCGGCGCGGCCTCGACATTGACATCGACCGCCCGTCTCGGCGCGCGGCCCTGGCGGCCGCCTGCCGAGGCGCTGTCGACGTCGACGGCGCACAAGGTCTCGCCTGGCTCGAACAGCACTTCCACGCCGCTCTCCAGCACGATGCGCGGGGCGAGCGCCGTGCCGATCTGGCCCGACACGTCGTCGATGTCGAAGATCGGCATCGGCCCATTGTGCCAGCGCACGCGGATCTTCTCGCCCAGCCGATCGAACTCGTCCTGCAGGTCGCGCGCGAGATGGCGTTCGTCGAGCACCACCTCCTCGAGCCAAGCGCCGTGATCGCGCAGCATGCGTGCCAGCGGATCGCGCTCCCCAGGCACGCGCGCCGACAGGTCGGCTGGCGGCTGCGCCTCGAGCGCCAGCCGGCGGAACGTCTCCCAGCGCTCCGAAAGCTGCGACGCGTCGTTGGAGAGAAGCTCGGGAGCCGCGCCGGCCGCCGCGGTGCGCAGCACCATGCCGCCGTCGAGCAGGCCTTCGACATGGCGGCGCAGGCGGTCGCGCTCGGACTCGCCCTCGATGCGGCGCGAGAAGGCGATCGACGTGTCGAGCGGATGATAGACGAGATAACGGCCGTCGATGGCGACGTTCATGGTGAGGCGCGGGCCCTTGTCGGGCTCGCCGTCGTGACGGACCTGCACCAGCACCGGCGCGCCGGGCGGCGGCCAGGTGTCCACGCCGGCGCGGTCCTCGGCACGCAGGAAGCCCGAGCGGCCTATGCCGATATCGACGAAGGCCGCACCCAGGTCGGGCATCACGCGTTCGAGCCTGCCGAGGAAGATGCTGCCGACGCGGGTCGGCACATCGCGCCGCGCGATCTGCAGCTCGACCAGCCGCCCCTCGGCGACCAACGCCATCAGGAAGGCCTTGGGCACGATCTGACAGATCAGCCGGTCGATGCGGTTCATTTGCGGGCCCCCGCAGTCGCGGCTTCGAGCAGCGTCACGGTCTCATAGAGGGGCAAGCCGACAACATTGCTGTACGAGCCGGAGATGAACGCCACGAAGCGCGCGGCGCGGCCCTGGATGGCGTAGCCGCCGGCTTTGCCGTGCCATTCGCCGCAGGCGATGTAGTCCTCGATCTCGGCTCGCTCGAGGCGCTTGAAGCGCACGGCGGTTTCCACGAGCCGCGTCCGCACCCTGCCGTCGACGGCGCCGATGGCGAGCCCGCCCAGCACGCGATGGCGCCGACCCGACAGCAGGGCAAGGCAGGCGCGCGCCTCAGGCTCACTCTCGGCCTTGGGCAGGATGCGCCGGCCGCATGCGACGACGCTGTCCGCCGCCAGCACGATGGCGCCGGGATGGCGTCCCGCCACCGCCGCGAGCTTGGCCCGCGCCATGCGCAGAGCATAGGGGCGCGGCAGCTCGGCGAGGGTGGGCCGCTCGTCGATGTCGGCTGGATCGATCGCGGCGGGCTCGAGGCCGACCTGGCGCAACAGATCGAGCCGGCGCGGCGAAGCGGAGGCCAGCACCAGGGCGGGCCTGAGCGACCGGCCCGGGGACGAGCCGGGCGGCGGGCCCTGGGACGGGCCGGAGGACGGCAGGCCGGGCGGCCGGATCGACGGCGCGCGCAACGCCTACTTGAAGCGGAAGGTGATGCGACCCTTGGTCAGGTCGTACGGCGTCATCTCGACGGTGACGCGGTCGCCTGCGAGGACGCGGATGCGATTCTTGCGCATCTTGCCCGAGGTGTGGGCGAGGATCGTGTGGTCGTTGTCGAGCTTGACCCGAAACATGGCATTGGGCAGCAACTCGGCCACCACGCCCGTGAACTCGATCAGATCTTCCTTGGCCATCCGGCCTCCCGGTTAGGGTGCATGAAACTGGGGAATACGAAGCGGCCGGAAAATGGGCCGCGGGCGGGGGCGAGTCAACTACGGCACTGGGTCGCCGCGGTGGACCATCGCGCCCTTCCTCGCCTATAGAAGACGCGGCTGCGAACGCCCGGGGAAGGAAGGAACAGTCACGATGCCAATCACGATGAAGGCACTTCGGACGTGCGGCCTGCTGGCTGCCTTGCTCGCGGCACCGGTCTTCGCGCCGGCACCCGTGCTGGCGCAGGCGCCGAGCCCGCCTTCGACCGCTGCGGCTCCGCCCAACGCCATCACCCATCCGGCCGCCAAGACGATCGGCATTCCGCAGCAGCGCCAGTACTCGACCGCGCTGATCGTGCTGAACGCGCGCGGCGTCAAGCTCGACAAGGATGCCGGCAAGCTGGTGCTCGACGGCGTGCAGCCGACGGCGACCCTGTTCACCAGCCGCCCGGTGCGCACGGTCGGCCACATGGTGACGCCCGACATGGTCGAGATCTGGCGCACCGGCAGCTTCGCCAAGGACCCGCCCAACGCTACTGTCTCGGCCTTCTCCAAGGACGGCAGCAGCGTCGCCGATGCCGTGGTTGTGCTGACGGCGGCCAAGCTCGAGGGCGAGCGGCTGACCTTCGACGTGCGCGTGCTCGAAGGCAACCTCGGCGCGTCCGACGGCCCGGCCTCGGTGTTCATCGACACGCTGTGGTGGGGTGTCGGCTCGAACGGCTTCACCTATTACGGCCAGAGCCAGACGACTGGCGGCGAGACCCCTGCGATCGGCGATCCGCACGGCACGAGCACGTTCTCTGGCTGGTCGAACCCATCGCCGACCGGCCCGTACGTGCCGCCGCCGTCCTCCTATGTCGGCGGCGCGCCGGCTCCGCCGCCGCCCGACATCGATCCGCGCTACCAGCGCAACTACAACCAGCCGACCTGCGGCAAGCCTCCGCTGCTGCCGTGCTACTGAGGAGGCAAGCCATGATCAGGTTCACTGCTCTGGCCGTCGCGGCCCTCGCGCTCGGCGCGCTCGCCCTGCCGTCGGCCACCGCCTATGCCCAGGCCCCGCAGGCCGCTACCGGTCCCCAGACTGGCCCCAAGACGATCGGCCGGCCGAAAGCGCCGGTGTTGGTGCCGTCGATGATCGTGCTCAACGCGCGCGGCGCGACGCTGAAGGACAAGAAGCTGGTGCTCGACGGCGTCTCGCCCAACGCCATCGTGTTCGCCGACCGGCCGGTACGCGCGGCCGGCCACGCGCTGACATCGCACGTCGTCGAGGAGTGGAGCGACAAGGCACCCGACAGCTTCGCCAAGCTGCCGCCCAACGCCACTGTCTCGGTATTCAACAAGGCCAAGGCCGGCGTTGTCGATGCCGTGGTGGTGCTGAAATCGCCCAGGCTCGAAGGGGATCGCCTGACCTTCGACGTCGACGTTCTCGAAGGCGACCTCGCCGGCGGCGACGGTGCGGTCTCGGTGTTCATGGACATCATCAACCTGCCGCTCGCCCGCCGTACCTCGCATCGCGGCGCCTGGTACGCGGGCGCCCCTTAGCGGCGCGCTTCTTTCCAATCGATTGGACAGCGTCCGATCGATTGGACGCCGCGCCTGCTCGACAGGGACTCCGCTTCGGCGACAACACCGCGCAAACCATGGTCGTAGGCTTCGCTCTGTCTGACCCTTGATTTTTGCATTCTCGGCTGGCGATGCCCTCTCGGCGGTCTGCCCTCCAGTCCTGCGATTCAAGAATCGCCATGCCGATTCGAGGACGTTATGAGGACCTTGATCCTTGCTCTCTCGCCCCTGCTGATGGCAGGCCCGGCTCTTGGTCAGCAAACTCCCATCTGCGACCTGCTGAAGACGGCCATTGCCGGTAATGCCGTCATCAACGGTGCTGCGCCAAAAGTCACGCCTGCCAACCTGGCGTGGCCGACGGGGAAGACGAGCGTCGGTGGCGGCCGCTACTCGGTCGTGCTGTTCGAAGGCTCGCCGAACGCGGCCGACGTGGCGAGGATGCAGCAAGCCCTCGCCGCCGCCGACCGTCAGGTCGGCCAATGCCTGCCGACGGCCAGGCGGACCATCGCCCCCGCTGGCGCGACCGACAAGGAAATACGCTACTGTGTCGCCGGAGCCGGCCGCAACATCTCCCTGGCGTCGAGCCAGGGTGGCAAGTTCGTCTCGGCGCTGCTCACCATCGACGCATCGCCGACGAAGGTTTGCCAGTAGCGTACCGGAGCGTGGATGTCGTCGGGCTGCGGCAGCAAGTCGGCTCCGCCTAGGTCACTGCCTTCCTGAGGTCTGCCGCTATTCGGCGACGGCGCCGGAATCCTTGACCGCCTTGCCCCATTTGGGCACGTCGCGCTGCAGGACCGCCGTGAGCTCGGCTTGCGGCGAGGCCACGACCTCGAGGCCGATCTTGGCCAGGCGCTCGGTGACGTCGGGCTGGCCGAGTGTGGCGGCGATCTCTTGGTTGAGCTTGGCGGCGATGTCGGAGGGAATGCCGGGCGGGCCCATGATGGCGAGCCAGCTATCGCCCTCGAAGACGATGCCGCTCTCGATGAAGGTCGGCACGTCGGGCAGCGCCGGCGAGCGCTTCGACGAGGCGACGCCGAGCGCGCGCACCTTGCCCGACTGGATCTGCGGCAGCGCGGTATTGACGCTCACCGCCGTGAGCTGCACTTCGCCGGCCAGCAGGGCCTGCACCGCCGGCGCGCCGCCCTTGTAGGGCACGTGCAACATGTCGAGCCCGCCTGCGGCGACGCGGAACAGCTCGAGCGTGAGATGCGAGCCGTTGCCGGTGCCGGCCGACGAGTAGGTGAACTTGCCGGGCTGAGCCTTGGCCAGGGCGACGAATTCCTTGGCCGTTGCCGCCGGCACCGAGGGATGCAGCAGGATCACGGCCGGGAAGCGGGCGGCGAGCGTGATCGGGGTGAAGTCCTTGAACACGTCGTAGGGCAGCCGCGGGTAGAGCGTCGGCGCGATGGCGTGCGTGCCGTTGTCGGCGACCAGCAGCGTGTAACCGTCGGCCGCAGACTTGGCGATCATCGCGCTCGCCAACGTGCCGCCGGCGCCGGGCTTGTTCTCGACCACGACCTGCTGGCCGATCCGTTCGCCGAGCTTTTGCGCAAGGATGCGGCCGAACGCATCGGAGTTGCCGCCCGGCGCGTGCGGCACGATCAGCTTGATCGGCCGCGAGGGGAAGGCGCTCGCGGTCTCTGCCACCGCTGGCAGCGCGGCACCTGCGGTGAGGGCGGCGAACACGCTGGCGAGGCCAAGGGCCTGACGACGCGACGGATGCATGGTGTCTCCACGAGAGGCTGTTGCGGGTGACGCTGTCACAGCGGCCGGGCCATGTCGACGCCGTCCCGCTTGCAGGAAGGGTCTCTTTTCGACGTCGGTGCGACCCGCTTCGGGGGGACCGTCATTCGGCGGCGGCCGCCGCCTGGGCGGTCAGGATGAGCGTGCGGACGGCATGCAGGTCGCTGACGATCGCCGTGCAGAGGGACTGGATTTCCGGCGTCGGGCTCAGCAGATCGGGGACCATGAGCGTCATCATGCCGGCAGCCGACGCGGCGCGAACGCCGTTGTGGGAATCTTCCAGCGCCAGGCACCGGGCGGGGATCACGCCGAGGCGTTGCGCTGCGGTCAGGAACGGGTCGGGCGAGGGTTTGCCCGAAGCATAATCGCCATGTCCGATGACCGCATGGAAGCGGTCGGCCAAGTCGTGCGCGGAGAGGTGGCTCTGCACGGTGGCGTGGGTCGACGATGTCGCGATGCACCGCGGCATGTCGAGCTGGTCGAGACAGTCGAGCAGCTCGACGACACCAGGCTTGAGCCGAAGCTCGGTGGTGGCCAGCGCCTCGAAATGGCTTTTCATCTGTGCGAAGTACTGGTCGATGGGGAAACCGGGTCCCATCTCTTCGACGAGCAATACCCGGCTCCGCGCCCACGGTACGCCGATGGTGCGTCGGATGAGCGCCGCCGGAAGGTCGTGACCGCCGATGGTCGCCGCCGCTGAGAACGCCTCCTGATAGAGTGCCTCCGTATCGAAGATCAGACCGTCCATGTCGAAGATCACGGCGGCCGGCATATGGGGCAGCGTCATTTTCACTGTATAGTTGAGTGTCTGGCGGCGCAGCAACGGCCTCCACCCGGGGGCGAAGCCGGTCAGCGTGCCTGGTCTGCTTCGGGATGTGAACCAACGAGGGAAGAATGCCTGATGGCCGCCAACGCCGCTTGTTCGATGGTCACTGCCACATCATCGATCATCGCTTCCCGATCGTCGCCAACCAGGGCTACGTGCCGCCGGCCTTTCCGCTCGACGCCTACCTCGCGGCGGCCGGGCCGCTCGGCGTCGAAGCGGGCGCGATCGTCTCGGGCTCGTTCCAGGCCGACGACCAGAGCTATCTGATGGATGTGCTGCCGCGGCTCGGCGCGGGCTGGGTGGGCGTGACGCAAATCCCGCACGACCATCCGGACGCCGAGATCGCCCGGCTCGGTGCGATCGGCGTGCGCGCCGTGCGCTTCAACATGTTCCGTGGCCGCATCGACAGCGTCGACGACATCGTGGCGCTCGCCACGCGCTGCCATGCGGTGGCGGGCTGGCATGCCGAACTCTACGCCGATGCCGCCGCACTTGCGCCGCACGTGGCCAGGCTCGCCAAGCTGCCACAGCTCAGCATCGACCATCTCGGCATGACCGAGGCCGGCCTGCCGGTTCTGCTCGACCTGGTCGCCGCCGGCTGCAAGGTGAAGGCGACCGGCTTCGGACGCGTGCAGATGGATGTGCCCAGAGCGCTGGAGCGCATCGCCGCGGCGGCTCCAACGGCGTTGGTGTTCGGCACCGACATGCCGTCGACGCGCGCCAAGCGGCCGTTCGCGCCGGCCGACATCGATCTCGTCGAGAGGACGCTCGGTGCGGAACTCGCCCACCAGGCATTCTGGACCAATCCGCTGGCGCTCTATCGAGTGTCCGCGCCCTGAACGGGCTTATCCGATTGATTGGGCGCGGGCCACCGGAAACCGGCCGCTGCAGGTAGGTGGCGCGAGACGCCTTGCTCCATCGCGGCAACGGAAGCCAAGAGGAATGACCTGTACAGTCGTGGTCCCTACGCAGGAGAGAAGAAGCGATAGGTCGCGCTATAGGGCATGCGGACCCTCACGCCGGTGAACTCGGGCGTGCAGGCCTCGACCGGCGCGGTGCCGCCGTTCGTGTCGATGCGCTGGATGCTGGTGACGCGGCTGAAGCGGCCGGCCGGGCCGGTTGCGCTCGTCACCGCCAACAGGAGCCACGGGATGGCCCGCGCCGTCGGCGCGTCGATGCGCGCCTTGATTTCGCCAATCAGGCGGCTGCCGTCGACCGCCTGCCAGTAAGGGCCGGCGCCGTGCACGCCGATCTGCTCGCCGTCACCGTCGAACAGATCGGCTTCGGGGGCGACGAATTTCCAGGCGAAGCGTGGTTCCGCGCCGATGTGGGATGGAGTCCGAGGAGGGCCAAGGACCCGGCATTCGTAGATCTGCACGCCCTTGGCAGGCAGTGTCGCCGCCAGCGTCTCGCCGGTGGCCGGACGCAGCGCGGCGGGAATGTCGCCGGGCAGCGTCGGTGCGGGCGCTGCCATCGCCATGGCCGTCGCAGTCGAGGCCGCCGCCAGGGTCGCGACGAGGAGGCGCTTCATGGCGCACCTCCCGCGGCCTTGGTCTTGGTGATGACAACCTCGAGGTACTCGCTCGGCACCACCAGCGTGCCATCAGTGGCGCGGTTGAGGCGCGCCATCAGCGCCATCAGGTCGGCGCGCAGCGCACCCTGCTTCTCGCCGTCGAGGGCGGCGAAGGCCTTCAGCACCGGGCCATAGAACGTCTGGAAGATTTCCATGAAGTGCTCGGCTGAGCGGTAGCGGAAGTTGAAATGCCGCGGCTCGGCCGTGACGGTGGCGTGGCCACCGAACATCTCGTCGAGGCGCGTGCGCGTGCCCCACAACGCCGGTGACTTCGCACCCGGCGGCGGCGGCAGGTATTTGCCCAGCGTCTTGAAGACCTGGCCGATGAAGCCGTCGGGCGTCCAGTTGGCCATAGCGATCGTGCCGCCCGGCTTGCAGACGCGCAGCATCTCGGCGGCAGCCTTGTCCTGGTTCGGCGTGAACATCACGCCGAAGGTCGAGACGACGGCGTCGAAGCGGGCGTCGGCGAACGGCAGCGCCTCGGCGTCGGCCTCCTGGAACTGGATAGCGTGGCCCTCGGCCTGGGCGCGCGCCTGGCCGGCCGCCAGCAGGGTGGGCACGTAGTCGGTCGACACGACCGTGCACCAGCGTCGCGCCGCAGCCAGGCTCATCATGCCGTTGCCGGCGGCGACGTCGAGCACCGTGGCGCCGGCGCGCAGGTCCATCGCCTCGCAGAGCTGCTCGCCCACGATCTGCAGGGTCGTGCCGACGACGGCGTAATTTCCCGACGACCATGCAGCCTGCTGGCGGCCCTTGAGAGTAACCAGATCGGGCATCGAGGGGGTCGTGGTAGGGGTGAGGGGGGTGTCAGGCATCGGTGCCTCCCGGGCGTTGTCGATAGCCGGCACCATGGGCCGCGCGGCGTCGGAAGACTTTGGCGCCGGCTTGATTTGTTCTGGAGAGTAGCTTGATTATTTCCTGAGGGCGCGGCAGGGAATGGCGTGCAGTACCGTTTTTCCGACTTCGTGTTGGATATCGAGCGCCGCGAGCTGGTGCGCGGCGACGAGTGGGTCGAGATCGAGCCGCAGGTCTTCGACTTGCTGGCCTTCCTGGTGCACAACCGCGAGCGCGTGGTCAGCAAGGACGACCTGATCGAGGCCGTCTGGCAGGGCCGGGTGGTGTCGGAATCGACCCTGACGAGCCGCATCAACGCCGCGCGCAGGGCCATCGGCGACAACGGCCGCGACCAGCGGCTGATTCGCACCCTGGCGCGCAAGGGCTTTCGATTCGTCGGCGCTGTGACCGAGGGGGCGGCTGCGGCCATGAGTGCCGATCCGGCTGCGCCGCATGCTCCGTCCGTCGCGCCGCCGGCTCTCGCGGACGCTGCGTTGCCGCCGGCCCCCACCTTGCCGGCCGCGCCTCCCCTGGCGGCGGTAATCCCGGCGCATCCGCCGCCGCTCGACCGTCCGGGCATCGCCGTCCTGCCGTTCGTCAACATGAGCGGCGAGCCCGGTCAGGAGTATTTCTCCGATGGCATCAGCGAGGACGTCATCACGGCGCTGTCGCGGCTGCGCTGGGTGTATGTGATCGCGCGCAACTCGTCGTTCGTCTACAAGGACCGCGCTGTTCACCTGTCCCAGATCGGCGCCGAGCTGGGCGTCGGCTACGTCGTGCAGGGCAGCGTGCGCAAGGCCGGCGATCGCGTGCGCATCACGGCGCAGCTCAGCGCCGTGGCCACCGGCAGCCATATCTGGGCGGAGCGCTATGATCGCGCGCTGGCCGACGTCTTCGCCGTCCAGGACGAAATCTCGCAGGCCATCGTCGGCGCGATCGAGCCGCAGCTCTACGCCGCCGAAAGCTCCGACGCCAAGCGCCAGGCGCCCGACAGCCTCGATGCCTGGGACCTCGTCATGCGCGCGTTGTCGCACTATTGGCGCGTCACGCGGCAGGACAACGTGGTCGCGCAGGCCTTGCTCGAGAAGGCGATCAGCCTCGATCCCAACTATGCCCAGGCGCTGGGCGTGCTGGCGACCAGCCATGCCTTCACCGCCCACATGGGCTGGGAGGACATGGACACCGCCATACCGATCGCCGAGCGCGCGGCGCGCGCCGCCATCCGCGCCGATCCCGAGGATGCGTGGGCGCACAATGCGCTCGGCACTGCGCTTCTGTTCGCTCGCCGCTTCGACGATTGCCTGGCCGAGTTCGAGCTCGCTTTGCAGCTCAACCCGAGCTTCGCCTTGGCGCACGGCTTCTACGGCGTGGCGCTGAGCTACTGCGGCCGGTGGGAGGACGGTGATAGTGCCGCGCGCCGGGCGATGCGCCTGAGCCCGCGCGATCCATTCGCGGCGATTTACTGCGGCATCGCCGCCTACGCCCAGTTCGTCGGCGGCAACTACGACGAGGCGATCCGGCTGTCGCGCGAAGGATTGCGGCTCAAGGCCGACTTCGTCGGTGCCCACCGCGTGCTGACCGCCGCGACAGCGATGGCGGGCCAGCTCGACGACGCGCGAGGCGCCCTCGCCGAGTTGCGCCGTGCCCAGCCCAACATCTCGCTCGCCTGGCTCGGCGAGCGCATCCCATTCAAGCGCGACGTCGACCGCGCCCACTATCTGGAAGGCTTTCGCCGCGCCGGATTGGCGTGAGCAGGGCGCCGAGCGCGCGGCCGGTTAGAACTCGAAAAGTCCCTTCACGAAGGCCTTCAGACCCGCAGGACACGATTCGTGCAGGTCGATGCGTGGAAACCGACCGGCCATGACGTCCCGCATGCTGTTGTTGAGGGCGACGAGAATGAGCGTATGGAAGCCCGTCCTATCGGTGTAGGCAATGTGTCCAGGCTTGAGCTCGCTCACCAAGCCATCCTGGGTGCCGCCACGGCTTGCCTGATGGGCGCGGATAGCGCGGACCAGCGGATCGGCGTCCGTCCCGTTGCACGGCGAGCCGAGAACGATCTTGCCGAACGCGTCGCGCTCGGCCGCCGACAGCGAGTTGGCATTCTTGGGCGAGCGGAGCATCGCGAAATAGCCGAACTGCACGAGCTGCACGTCGTTCACGCGGTTGGGCGCGTGCGCGCCGACTTTCGCGTCGATGTTGTAGAAGAACTTGTTGCCGCTTTGCGTCGACGCAATGAGAGATTGAACCATGTGGCCCCCCGGACTCCCAACTGCCCATCTGCACTCGCCGTCCGTAAAGGTACGACAATCCCTCCGTGCTGCGAAGCCCACATAAAGCGCTCGACAAGCCGAGGTGGCAGAGATCAACGCCCGAGCCGGGCGAGCGTTTTCGCCAGCACGGAACGCCGCGCAGGGGCTGGGCGAAAAGCCGTTCACCGTCGTGCGGGACGGCTTTTCGCCATCCGCCAGCCCGCCGCTGCCATCACGTACGAAAGCGGCCCTCGATGCAGGCGCCGAGACCGGACGCCTGCGGACGCTGCCCTGGTCGGGAGAGGCGACGCGGGATCTCCTCTCGTTTGTTGACCTACCTTTCCCATCCGTAGGACAACTCACCCAACGACGTCGCTGTTCTGGACCTCCGGGGCGGGGCGCAATCGGGAGGCTTCCATGAATTCAAAGACCGCCGGAATGGGCGCCGCCGTGGGCGTCGCGGTTGCTGCGTTGGCCGGTGCTGCGAGCGCGCAGACTTCGCCCGCGAGCGCCGCCCTCGACACGAGCCTGCGCGCGGCGGTCGAGCGCAAGGACGTGCCGGGCGTGGTCGCGCTGATCGTCGATCGCGAGGGCGTGCTCTATCAGAGCGCCTTTGGCGTGGCCGATGTCGCGACGGGACGCCCGCTCGCGGCCGATGCGCTGTTTCGCATCGCCTCGATGACCAAGCCGGTCGCGTCGGTTGCCCTGATGCAGCTCGTCGAGCAGGGTCGTGTCGGTCTCGACGACCCGGCCGAGAAATACCTCCCGGAACTCGTGGGACTGAAGGTCGTCGAGTCGTTCGACGCCGCGACCGGTGCTTACCGGGTTCGCCCGGCCACGCGGCCGGCGACGGTCAGGCACTTCCTGACGCACACGTCGGGTCTCGCCTATCCCTTCACCAGCACGATCTGGCGCGATCTCAAACCGCGCGCCGGCGAGACCTACCCGTACGGTGGACCGCTGCTGTTCGATCCGGGCGAGCGCTGGCACTACAGCACCAGCACCGATGTCGTCGGCCGGTTGGTCGAGGTGCTGTCGGGCCAGAAGCTCGAGGCATATTTCCGCCAGCACATCTTCGCCCCGCTCAAGATGGACGACACGTCCTACACGGTGCCGGAGGCCAAGGGGCCGCGTCTGGTGGCGGCGCAGCAGCGCGCCGGCGCGCGCATGGACGGCCCGATCGAGCTGCAGACGCCGCAGCCCGGGCTCGCCATTCCGGCGCCGATCGGCGGCGGCGGGCTGGCCTCGACGGCGAGCGACTATGGGCGCTTCGTGCGCATGCTCCTGAACGGCGGCGCGCTCGACGGAGCACGCGTGCTCAAGCCGGAGACGGTGGCACTGATGGGCCAGAATCACATCGGCGCGCTGTCTGTCCCCGCGCTCAAGTCCGCGCTGCCGCGCAGCGCCGACTTCACCTTCATCGCCGATGGCCGAGACAAATGGGGGCTGGGCTTCCTCATCACTGTCGATCAGGTGCCCGGCAAGCGCTCGCCCGGCAGCCTGAGCTGGGGCGGCATCAACAACACGTTCTTCTGGATCGATCCGACGCGCGGCATTGCGGGCGTCATCATGATGCAATACCTGCCGTTCGCCGATGCCAAGGCGTTGGCCGTCTACGACACATTCGAGCGCGGCACCTATCAGCTCGTGAACGCCAAGCGGTAGAGGGAAATCCAGCCCGCGCCTGCGCGGTTGTCGGGGCACACCTGGTTCGCCTCCCCGATGTCAGGGGAGGGCAGCGATCAGCTCGGCTTGATGTTGCCTTTGCGGATGACGTCGGCCCAGCGCTGCATCTCGGCCTGCATCCTGGCTTCGGTCTCGGCTTGCGAGCTTCCGGCCACCGGCACGATGCCGAGCTTCAGCATGCGCTCGCGGAAATCGCCGTCCTTGATCGCCTCGTTGCCGACCTCGTTGAGGCGGCGCACGATCTCGGGCGGCACGGCCTTGGGGGCGAACAGCGTGTAGTTGGTCGCCGACTCGAAGTTGGGAACGCCGGCTTCCGCCATGGTCGGCACGTCGGGAAGAAGCGGCGAGCGGGCCTTGCTGGTGACGGCGAGGCAGCGCACCTTGCCGGCGGCGATGTGCGGCAGGTGAGCCAGCACGTTGTCGATCGAGACCTGGACGCGGTTCTCGTAGAGGTCGGCCTGGAAGAAGGCGGTGCCCTTGTAGGGCACGTGCGTCATCTCCGCGCCCGTCATTTGCCTCAGCATCTCGTAGTTGAGATGGATCAGGCCGCCGAAGCCCGAGGAGGCGTAGGAAAGCTGCCCCGGCTTGCTTTTGGCGAGGGCGATCAGCTCTTGCACCGACTTGACCGGCAGACTGGGCGTGACCAGCACGCCGATCGTGCCGTTGCCGATCTCCGCGATAGCCGCGAAGTCGCGCGCCATGGCGAAGCTCAGATTCTCGTGGAAGAAGGGCGCGATCGAGTAGTCGATGAAGCTGCCCACCATCAGCGTGTAGCCGTCGGGGACGCTGCGCGCCAAGGCGGCGCCGCCGATGGTCCCGCCGGCACCGGGCTGATTGTCGACCACCACGGTCTGGCCGAGCTTGGGCGCGATCTTCTCGGACAGGGCGCGCGCCACCGTGTCGACGCCACCACCCGGCGGATAAGGCGCGATCATGCGGATCTGCTTGGCAGGCCAAGCGGTCTGCGCCCGCAGACCGGCCGGCGCCGACACCGATGCAAGTGCCACCGACCCGGCCAGCAGGCCGCGGCGGGAAATTCTGCTCATGCCCCTTGCTCCCTTTCATTCATTCTTGTCGAAAGCGTCCCCGCCGGCAGCTTGCCACACGCGCCCAACGATGGCGAACCAGGGGCCCGCGTCCGCCAACCGGGCCGAGTCGCCAGTGCGATTCGGCCCGATCGATTGGACCTCGGCCGCCGATCGGGATCCAATCTAGTCGGCGATCATGTCGCCTGAGCCGCCGAAATCCTTGGGGAAGTCCTTGAACTTGGGCAGGCCGTCCTTCATCGGCAGGACGGCCTCGCCGTAATTGACGTGCAGGCCGGGTTGGAACTTCAGCGTCGGGATGGTCGCCGCATAGACGTCGACCAAGCCGAGCGGCGGATGGTCGGTCATCAGATGGCCGCCGCACTTGGTGCAGAACTTGCGGTCGCTCACCGGCGTCTTCATGAAGCGGCCGATCAGGTCGGCGCCCTTGGTGACCTTGACGTTCTCGGGCTTCCACAAGGTGAAGGCGTTGACCGGGCCGGCCGACCACGAGCGGCAGGATCGGCAATGGCAGAAGCCCATCCCTTCCGGCGCACCGGTGGCCGCGATCTCGACGGCACCGCAGAAGCACGTTCCGATGTGAGTAGCCATATCTTCCTCTCTCCGTTGTGGCGGAAGAACGAGCTCGGCCGATGGGACAGCACGATCGTCGGTCGTCACGTTCTGCCCTGCGGCGGCTGCTTCCGCCGTGACCATACTCGGAGCGCATTTTCTCGAAAATAAGGCAGAAGAATCCGATCAGGCCGCCACTGCGGCGACCCGCGTGGACGCGGTTACTGCACGCGCTCGATCTGGGCCGCCATGTCGGGAATCAGGCGTACCCTGTATGTCGCGTTGGTGCAGGTCAGGATCCACACTGGCTCGTCCGGCCACGACTGCTTGACGAGCTTGAGCGCGCCTGTCGCGCCGTCGCAGCGATGGCCCTGGGTGCGCACCTGGGCGGCGATGTCCTCGGCCGGTGGAATGACCTGCGCGCGCAGGCTGCCGGTAAGCGGAAGCGGCATGAAGACGGCGGCGAGGCCAAAGGCCAGGAGGAGGGGGTGCGATTTCACGGGTCGATCTCGGGCTCGACGTTAAGCCGGTGCGAGGCCGCAGACAACTTGCTCATCTCGCGCCGCTCGCCAAGATGGCGCGAAGGGAAGTGAGGAAGCGCAAGCCATGACAGGTCTCAGAATGAATCGCCGCCGCCTGCTGGCGGCCGGTAGTGCGGCCGCAGGTGCGGCCATCGGTGTTCCCCTCGACGTCGCCGTCCACACGCGCGGCGCGCGTGCGCAGAGCTTTCCGAGCGGGCCGGTGACCTTTATCGTGCCGTTTCCGCCCGGCGCCTCGACCGACGTCACCTTCCGCCTGGTTGCCGGCAAGCTATCGCAGATGTGGGGTCAGCCGGTCGTCATCGACAACAAGGGCGGCGCCAACGGCATCATCGCGGCCGAAGCCGCTATGCGCGCCAAGCCCGACGGCCACACGCTGTTCACTACCTCGTCGATGACGCATGCCGGCAATCCCGTGCTCTACGACAAGCTGCCCTACGATCCGATCAAGGATTTCGAGCCGGTGACGCGCATGAGCATGGTCCCGCTGGTCATGCTGGTGCACAAGGGCCTCAAGCTGAAATCGCTCGCCGAGCTGACGGCGCTGCTGAAGGCCGAGCCCGGCAAGCACAATTTCGGCTCGGGCGCGATCTCCGCGCGTGTCGCGGCCGAGCTCTACCGCATGCTGGCCGGCGTCGATGCGGTGAACGTCAACTACCGCAACCACCAACTCGGCGCGCCCGACCTCAATTCGGGGGCGATCTCCTTCATGGTGCCCGACTTGTCGAGCTCCAAGATGATCCTGAGCTCAGGTTGGGCCGATCCGCTCGCCATCACCCAGGCCGAGCCTTCGCCGATGCTGCCCGGGGTACCCGGCGCCGTTGCGGCCGGCCTGCCGGGCTTCATTTTCACCACCTGGTCGGCCGTCTACGCGCCGCGCGGCACGTCCAAGGAGATCGTGGCTCGCCTCAACAGGGACTTCATCGCCGCTGCCACCTCGCCCGAAATCAACGAGAAGCTCATGGGCATGGGCGGGCCGATGAATCCGACGACCCCTGACGAATTGCGTGCCTTCACACTGAGCGAAATCGAGGCATGGCGTAAGGTCGTGAAGGCGGCGAACATCCGCATCGAATGAGATAGCGAGAACCGGGTGGGGAGGGACCATCGATGGACGAGGTGCTGCTGATCGAGAACCGGGGCGCGGTGCGGTTGCTGACGCTCAACCGGCCGGCCAAGCTCAATGCGCTCAACGCCGAACTCGTGCAGGCGCTCACCGACGGATTGTGTGCGGCGCAGGCCGACGATAGTGTCTCCGTGCTGATCCTGTCGGGCTCCGGCCGGGCGTTCTGCGCCGGCATGGACACCTCGACGCCGCGCGTGCTGACGACGGAGAGCCGCAGAGACCTGGTGCGCCACGCCGATACGAGCATCGCGCTCTTCAACCTGCTGACGCAGATCGACAAGCCGATCATCGCCGCCGTGCACGGCTACGCGCTGGGCGCCGGATGCGGCCTGGCGCTCGGCAGCGATCTCGTGGTCGCCGCCGAAAGCGCGCGTTTCGGCTATCCCGAATTGAAGGCGGGCCTCACCGCCTCGACCGTGTCGGCGCACGCCGCGCACGTCATGGGCAAGAAGATCGCGCTCGAGCTCTTGCTGCTGTGCGAGAACATCACGCCGCAACGCGCCTACGAGCTCGGCCTGGTCAATCGTGTCGTGGCCAACGATCAGGTGCTGCCAGCCGCGCTCGCATTGGCCGAGACCATCACCAAATGGAACGGCGAATTCGTCGGCCAGACCAAGCGCACCTTCCACCGAGCCGCCAGGCTCGATATCGAGCAGGCGCTCGAGATGGCTCGCGACATCTCCGTGATGATGGGCCGCCTGCCACAGTAAACACCTCATCCTGAAGCGCTGCCGCCACACCCCCACCTCATCCTGAGGAGCCGCGCGTAGCGCGGCGTCTCGAAGGATGGGCCACAGAGACTGTCGTTGGTGCCCATCCTTCGAGACGGCCGCTGCGCGGCCTCCTCAGGATGAGGTGGGAGGGGTTACGCGCGCCGCACGGTGAGGTAGGGGGTGTTGCGCGCCCGCCCATGAATTTTGTGGTCGCGCCTACGCCGCCTGGCGGACGGCGCGCGCGACCTCGCCCCAGCGTTCGAGGACCTTCGGGTCGACTTCGCGCCAGTGCGAGGCGAGGTAGATCACCAGCCGCGCGGCGATGCCCTTGTAGCGGGCGATCATGCGGTCGGCGACGTCGTCCCAGCGCGCCACTACGGCGAACTTGTCGAGAATCTCGTCTGTGATCAGCGCCTCGCTGCGCGCGCTGTCGCCCGTCCGCAGGCAGTCGCGCAACTGGTCGCGCATGCCGGTGTAGCCGAGGTCGTCGAACTGGAAGGCGTAGTTCGGCGTGGCGCCGTAGAAGGCGATGGTCGTCTTGGCCTCCTTGATCGGCGTGATGCGCTCCTCCGGCGTGTCGCCCGCCGCGACGATGACCGGGACGATCAGGTCGACCTTCTTCGGGTCGCGCCCGGCCCGCGCCGCGCCTTCGGCGATGCCGGGCAGCAGGCGATTCTCGATATAGTGCATCGAGTGCATGGGGTGGACGTGAACGCCGTCGGCGACCTCGCCCGCCACCCGCACCATGATCGGGCCGACGGCGGAGATGTCGACCTTGATGTCCTCGTGCTCGTGGCGCTGCGGAGTCCACTGCTCGGTAAGCAGTGAGAGCTTGTAGTACGGGCCGTCATGCTGCAGCGGACCCTCGCGGCGGAAGGCCGACAGGCAGGCCTTCACCGCTCGCACGTAGTCACGCATCTGCGGCGCCGGCTTGTCGAACTGGCTCCCGTAGCGCTTGGTGATGTGTGCCTTGACCTGGCTGCCGAGCCCGAGGCGGAACTTGCCTTTGGTGTTCTGCGCCAGTTCCCAGGCGATCTCCGCCGTGATCATCGGGCTTCGCGCGAACGCGATCGCGATGCCGGTCGAGAAATGCAACGAGGGCGCGGCCATCGCTGCCGCCGCGATGTTCATCCACGGCACCTGATGGCCCTCGGTGAACAGCATGCCGGAGAAGCCCGCCGCCTCGGTTCGGCGCGCCAGAGCGGACACGTTGTCCCACGTGGTGGCGCGCGTCATGACGTCGAATTCCATGGCTTCCTCCCGTACCGCGGTGCGGCTGAGTGCGCGTTGGCGCTTACCGCGGCCTTGCCATGGCCGCGCGGGCCGGGTCAAGTTTGCCACGGAGGAGCGCACGATCATGCCGACCACGCCGAACGCTGAAGGCCTTTATGACTACATCGTCGTCGGCGCCGGCTCGGCGGGAGCCGCCCTTGCCGCGCGGCTGAGCGAGAGCGGCGCGTATCGTGTGTTGCTGCTCGAAGCCGGCACCGAGGAGTCGAATTACTTCTGGTCGCGCGTGCCGGTCGGCGTTTCCAAGATGATCGACCTGCCCGCCGTCAACTGGTGCTTCAGCTCGGAACCCGACGAGGGCTCGGGCGGCCGCCGCATCGAGGTGCCGCGCGGAAAGATGCTCGGCGGGTCGAGCTCGATCAACGGCATGGTCTATATCCGCGGCCAGGCGCAGGACTACGACCACTGGGCGCAGCTCGGCAATCGCGGCTGGAGCTGGCAGGACGTGCTGCGGGTCTACAAGCGCATGGAAAACTACGACGGTGGCTCGGATGAGCTGCGCGGCCGCGGCGGGCCGCTCCGCATCACCGACACGCCGCGCCACAAGATCCCGTTGCTCGAGAAGATGATCGCGGCGGCAGACAAGATCGGCCTGCCCTTCAACCCCGACCTCAACGGGGCGACGCAGGAAGGCATCGGCATGTCGCAGGTGACGATCGCCAAGGGCCGCCGCCAGAGCACTGCCTTCTGCTACCTCGATCCGGCGCGCGGGCGGGCCAATCTGGTGATCGAGAAGGGCGCGCTGGCCGAGACGCTGATCCTCGACGGCAAGCGCTGCGTCGGCGTGCGCTATGCGGTGGGCGGCGCCAGGCGCGAGGCGCGGGCGGCGCGCGAGGTCATCCTGAGCAGCGGCTCGATCAACTCGCCCAAGCTCCTGGAACTCTCGGGCATCGGCCAGGCCGACCTGTTGCGAGCGCATGGCATCACGCCGGTCCACGAGCTCAAGGGCGTCGGCGAGAATTTGCGCGACCATTATTCGCCGCGCGTGAAATTCGCCATCACAGAACGCAACGCCACCTTCAACGACAATGCGCGCGGCTGGCGGCTCGCCCGCGAGGCGATCAAGTACGCGCTGTGGGGCGAAGGTTTTCTCGCGACGACGTCGGTGCCGATCCGCATGTATTTCCGGACCAGGCCCGGCCTGGAGACGCCGGACGCCACCGTCTCGATCCTGCCCTTCCTCTACGAGCGGGTCGGACACGAGCGCCGCATCGCGCGCCGCCGCGGCATCACCATGAACATCAATGTGCTGCGCTCCGAGAGCACCGGCTCGATCCACATCAAGTCGGCCGACCCCGCCGAGCCGCCGGCGATCCGATTCAATTTTCTCTCGGCGCGCGCCGATCGCGAGGGCCTGCTCGCCGCCATCCGCAAGGGCCGCGAGCTGATGGCGACCTCGCCGCTCAGGGAGGTGACGGGCGAGGAGATCGCCCCAGGCGCGCATCTGCAGAGCGACGAGGAGCTGCTCGAGTGGGTACGCAACAACGCCGAGACGACCTATCACCCGGTCGGTACCTGTAAGATGGGCGCCGATCCCATGGCCGTCGTCGACAACGAGCTCAGGGTGCACGGCCTCCAGGGCCTGCGCATCGCCGACGCCTCGATCATGCCGACCCTCACCAGCGGCAACACCAACGCCCCCTGCATCATGATCGGTGAGAAATGTGCCGAGATGGTGCTCGCGGCGGCGGGTGCGCAAGGCCGCCGCAAGGCGGCGTAACTCTGCCGCTGGGACCGCGCCACTCCAGTGGCGCTCTTGTCGTTGATCCCACCTCCCATGAGCGCCACTGGAGTGGCGCGGTCCAGCGGCCGCATTTCCGAACCATCGCGCCGGGTGCGACGGCAGCATCGTTCGATATTGCCTAGTGTTCCATCGAGTGTGCGCGTCCATCGCGCCGGTTCCGAAAGCGCTGTGAGATCGAATGTGGAAGGTCCTGATGCCGTGTCTGAAGCTCCCTGCTCCAGTGATAAGTTTCCCTGTTCCAGTGCGAGTATTTCCCTGTTCCGCGCGACTGGGTAACCGCAAAAGTCTTGTTTTACGGCACTTTGCGGCACCTTCTCCGAGTCACCGCTTCTTTATCAGGGAATCGCCAAGGAGCCGTCCAATTGATTGGACCTGTCCAATCAGGCTCTTCGGGGAATCGAGTGGGTAGATTCGAGGGGCGGAGTGGTCGCGCTGAGCTTCTTTGCCCGCGAGGCGTGAACTTGAGCGCGTTGACCTCTGCGCACCGCTCGAGCCCACCATTCACGAGGGGCACACCGAAGAAGGCCGTGGATATGTGGACGATCCGCTTCGCGGAGCGGCTGCGCTTCCCCCGCGTTCCGTGCCTCGGTCGGCTTGTGGCAAGGGAACGCGGGGAAATGCTCGCCTTCGCCCACATACCCACCGCCCCTGCCGCAGTCCTGATCTCAGCGTGCCAGAAAAAGACTCTGAGAGAAGGCCGAACGATGTACTCCTCAAAAGGACTCTTGCCCCTTTGATCCTTCGAATCCACCCACTCGATTCCCCGAAGAGCCTCCAATCAATTGGACTCGCACGTCCTACGGCCGGTGCAGCCGCACGGGCTCGCGCGTTACCGTGCGGCGGCCGCGCTTATAGGCGACCAGCACGGGCGCCACGGTGCGCAGCGCCGTGATCGGGTCAGGGGCATCGAGGACGACGAGGTCGGCCGGCGCGCCGACCGCCACGCCGTAGTCCTTCAGGCGCATCAGCCGCGCCGCCTGCGAGGTCGTCATGTCCCACGCCGCGCGCACCTCGGCGTCGGTGCCGCGCTGGGTCACGATCGCCTGCATATTGACCTGCCGCAGCAACTGGCCGTCGCCGAACGGGGTGAAGGGATTGAGGATGTTGTTCGAGGCGATCGAGCAGACGACACCCTGCTCGGCCAGCCGATTGGCATCGACGACGTTGCGCGGCACGTTGTGGTCGGTGTGCCGGCCGCCGAGATAGAGGTCGGTCGCCGTCAGCACCGTCAGGGCGACGCCGGCATCGGCCATGCGCCTGGCTACCTTGTCCATGTCGGGCTGGGGCATCGAGGCGAGCTTGGAGACGTGGCCGATCGCCACCCGGCCGCCCCAACGGTATTTCTCCGTGAGCTCGCACACCAAGAGCGTGTCGAGTTCCTCGGCCGAAGCGCCGCTGTCGAGATGCATGTCGATATCGACGTCGAACTCGCGCGCCATCTCGAAGACACGGCGGATCTGCGCCGGCCGGTCGGTGTCGTAGTTGGGTGCCGCGCCGACCACGGTCGCGCCGTTCTTCAGCGCCGCGACCATCAGCTCGTCGGTGCCCGGATTGTTGGTCAGGCCCTCCTGCGGCATGACGCAGATCTCGAGGTCGATCGCCCAGGCGTAGCGCGCGATCAGCGCCTTGACGCCCTCGAGGCCGCGCAGGCCGACCTTGGGATCGACCTCGACATGGGTGCGCATGCGCGTGGCGCCGTGCGAGATGCACTTCTCCAGCGTGCCGCCGGCCCGTTCGGTCACGTCCTCGACGGTAAAGGTGTGCTTGACGGCCGACGTCCGCTCCATCGCCAGATGCGGGAAGCGCTTGGTCTCGCATTCGCAGCGCCCGAGGATGCACGACTTGTCGAGATGGATGTGGGTCTCGACGAAGCCCGCCGAGACCAGCCGGCCGCCCACCTGCATCTCTTCGCGCGCCGTGCCGTCCAGCCCGCGCGACAGGGCCGCGATGCGCCCGTCCTTGACGCCGATGTCGATCGCCGGTTCGTCCGGCCTGGTGTCGGAAAGGCGCGCGTTGCGCAGCACGAGATCGAAGTCCATTGCCGGCTCACTCTCTCTGTCTGTGGATGTCTCTGTCTCTACCGTTGCCCGGTCGGCATGGTGCAGGATGGCGGCTGTCTTTTGTAGTCCTCGGAGGAGGGAAGGCGATGATCACCGGCGGCTGCCATTGTGGCGCGATCCGTTACCAGGCCGAGGGAGATGTGATCGTGCATGCGCTGTGCCATTGCGCGGATTGCCGGCGCCATGCCGGGGCCCCGATGGTCGGCTGGACGATGTATCCGGAAGCGGCGGTCGAGGTGACCAAGGGTACGCCCAAGATCTACGCCTCCTCGCAGCACGGCCGGCGGCATTTCTGCCCCGAGTGCGGCACCGGCCTCTTCTATTCGAATGCCGAAGTGCTGCCGGGGCTCGTCGATGTCCAGAGCGCCACCTACGACGATCCCAATCTCGTGCCGGCCCAGGTCCACATCCAGGTCGCCGAGCGCCTGAAATGGATGGAGCACGCCAACGAGTTGCCGATGTTCCAACGCTACCCGCCGCCGAAGGCCTAGGCGGGCGGGCGCGTCTGTCGGGGGCGGGGCACGGCCGATCGGGTCGCCGGGCGGCGCTACGCCGCCACCGACTTGAGCTTCTCCCGGCGGCACGTCATCAGCGGCTGGATGCGCTGGCCGAATTGCTCCAGGCCGATCAGGAAGTCGTCGAACACCAGCATGATGCCCTTGGTGGCGGGCACGGTGGCGCATTCGTCGAGCATGCGCGCCACGTTCTCGTAGGAGCCGACCAGCGTCCCCATGTTGAAATTGACGGCGCCGGTGGGGGCGGCCATCTGGCGGGCGGTGCTGGTGGCGGCCGCGTTGGTGTCGGCGTTGGCCTGGTCGGCCAGCCAGGCCATGGCGTCGAGGTCGGCACCGTCGTTGTAGAGCTGCCATTTGGCGATGGCCGCGTCGTCGGTCTCGTCGGCGATCATCATCAGCAGGATGTAATTGCCGACGTCGCGGCCGGTTTTCGCAGCGGCCTCGGCCATGGCCTGGTTGGTCGGCGCATGCGCGGTCGGCGTGTTGATGCCCTTGCCGGCGACGAAGTTGAAGTCGCCGTGCTCGGCGCCGAACCGGATGCCGCGCGGGCTTTGGCCGGCGCAGACGATCTTCACGGGACCTTGTGGGCGCGGCGAGAGCTTGCAATCCTCCATGCGAAAGTGTGCGCCCTTGAAGCTGGAGGTGCCTGTCTCCCACAGCTCGCGCATCACCGTGACGTATTCGGAACTGTAGTCGTAACGCTCGGTGAAGTGGCGGTCGCCCGGCCACAGACCCATCTGCGAATATTCGGCCTCGCCCCAGCCCGAGACGATGTTGACGCCGAAGCGGCCGCCCGAGATCGAATCGATGGTCGAGGTCATGCGCGCCACGATCGCCGGCGGAAGGGTGAGCACGGCGACCGAGGCATAGAGCTGGATGCGCGACGTGACGGCGGCCAGCCCGGCCATCAGGGTGAAGGATTCGAGATTGTGGTCCCAGAACTCGCTCCTGCCGCCGAAGCCGCGCAGCTTGATCATCGAGAGAGCGAAGTCGAAGCCATAGTGCTCCGCCCGCTGCACGACCTGCTTGTTGAGCGCGAACGTCGGCTTGTATTGCGGCGCCGTCGTCGAGATCAGCCATCCGTTGTTGCCGATTGGAATGAAGACGCCGATATCCATCGCGGGCTCCTATAGCGGTCGGGCACGGTGCACTGCAGCAAGCACGCGCTATGCCAGCACATTGTTTGCGCTTCTCGCCATCGGTCGCTGCGGTGAAGTGGACGCACCTTGCTCGCCTCCCCCGTCACACGGGGGAGGTGCCCCCGCAGGGGGCGGAGGGGGAAGGCCGCAGTCGAGAACCATCTGAATCCGACGTCGGAATTTCTCGAACCTCGCCTGGGGCCTTCCCCCTCCGCCCCGTACAACGGGGCACCTCCCCCGGTGACCGGGGGGAGGCGAGCAAGATGTATCCCCTCCTTGGTGGCGTCGCTGGGGAGGAGGGGGCAGCGCAGGGCAGCAATGCGCTCACCGCGGCGGGGCGTCTTTTTCCTGTCATTCTCGGTCGTTCTGCCGAATGATCGGCGGCGTCGCTGCCGAATGATCGGCAGCTTGTGTTCGCGGCATGTGCCGCTCGACGACGATCAGGATGGCCGCCGAAACGCCTGCCAGCACCGCCACTGCCAGCACTGCGAGCGCCGAGAAGGGTGGCATCTTCACGATAAGCGGCCGGCAGTGGCTCATCCTGTTGATGGTGCAGCTCGCCAACATGCTGTTCGGCATGACCATCACGCTGGCCAACCTCGTGCTGCCGCAGATGCGCGGCAATCTGTCGGCGACTCAGGAAGAGATTTCCTGGGTGATCACCCTCAACCTCGTCGCCACCGCCGTCGCCACGCCGATGACCGGCTGGCTGGCGAGCCGGTTGGGCTGGCGCAATTTGATGTTCTGCACGGTGATGGGCTTCACCGTCACCTCGCTGTTGTGCGGCATCGCCGGCAGCCTGGAGGCGCTGATCCTGGCCCGCGTCGCGCAAGGCGCGTTCGGCGCGCCGATCATGCCGCTCGGCCAGGCCATCCTGCTCGCCACGTTCCCCAAGCACTTGCAGCCCACGGCGCTCGTCATGTGGGGCATCGGCGCGGTGTTCGGCCCGGTGCTGGGACCGATCCTGGGCAGCATCGCCACCGAGGCTTACGATTGGCGCGCCGCCTTCTTCATGATCGTGCCGCCGGGTGTGGCGGCCCTGGTCTGCATCTGGTTCGCGCTGCGCGACCATACCTCGCGCACCATCGTGCGCTTCGACTGGATCGGCTTCATCGCGCTGTCGATTGCCATGACGGCGGCGCAGCTCATCTTCGATCGCGGCCATCGTCTCGACTGGTTCGAGTCGACGCAGATGATCCTGTTCGCCTTCGTGGGCGCCCTGGCGCTGTGGATCTTCGTGGCTCATTGCCTCACCGTGCCCGAGCCGTTCCTCAATCCGCGCCTGCTGCTCGACCGCAACTTCTCGCTCGGCGTGCTCTTGGCGCTGGTCATGGGCATGCTGAACTTCATCAGCATCGTGCTGTTTCCGACGCTGCTGCACGACCTGCGTGGCTATCCCGACAATGCCATCGCTGCCCTCATCGCCGCGCGCGGCATCGGCAACTGGACGGCGTTCCTGGTGATCGCCCAGCTCACCCGCATCGCCCCACGCTTCGCCATCGTCTGTGGCATGACCATCCAGGCAGCGGCCGGCTTCTGGATGGCGCAATGGGACATCAACCTCACCGAGCATGACATCTTCTGGGGAAACTTCCTGCTCGGACTCGGCCAGTCGATCGCCTTCACGCCGATGACGGTGATGGCCTTCTCGACCCTGCCGGCGCGCCAGGTGACGGAAGGCTCGGCCATCTTCACGCTGATGCGCAATTTCGGCTCGAGCCTGTTCATCTCGATCTCGGTGCTGGTCGTCAGCCGCTCGACGGCTGCCAACTACTCGCAGATGACCGAGCACATCACGCCTTACAACAAGTCGCTCGTGATGCCCGGCCTGCCGCAGGCTTGGAGTCTGGACGGCTCATCGACCCTGCTCAGCCTGTCGAACGAGATTCTGCGCCAAGCGTCGATGATCGGCTATATCAACGCCTTCCACCTGATGGCCTTCGCCGCCCTCGCCGCAATTCCGCTCGCCGTCTTCATGCGCCGCGTCCAGCGGGAGTAGGCTCTCCTGTTCCTCCTCCGATTACGGGGGAGGAGTCACTCCGATTCCGTAAAGCGCCGCGCAATTGTCGCCCAGGATCAAGTCCTTCTCGCGCGCCGTGAGGAACGGGCAATATCTGCGCACGTAGTCGAGCGACTGGCGGTAGGTGCAGAAGCGCTCGACGTTGGGCATGTCGGAGCCCCACATCAGCCGGTCGGCGCCAAGCTGGTCGCGCAGGCTCTCGATCAGCGCCTGTGCCTCGGGGTAGGGATAGTCCCACAGGCCGCCGTAGGTGATCGGGAACATCACCTCGAGCGCCAGCCGCTCGTGGCGATAGACGGCGGAAAGCTCGGCAGGAAACTCGTAGCGGCCGTTCCGGGCGAAGAACGCGACCGGCGGGCTCATCGCCAGATGCACCCGCAGATCCCGGTGGCGCGCCAGGATGGTCTTCAGGGCCACGATATGGCTCATGTAGCCCGCGAGATCGTAGCTCGGCCCTAAGCTGAGCTCCAGGCAGAGCACGATGTCGCGCCGCGCGAGCTTGTCCCAGAACGGTGCCATCTCCTGGGCGTCGAGCGGCCAGGGAAACCCGTGGCGAGCCATCGAGTCGACGTTGAAGTAGAGGCCCGGGAGCCTCAGCACATCGGCTGCATGGTCGACCTTGGCGAGCTCGTTCTCGCTGCCCGCCATCGCCTCGTCGACATGCATCAGGCCGGTCATGCGGCCCGGATACTGCTGTTGGGCGAAAGAGTTCATCTCCGTCATCGCGCCGTACGGGCCGCCGGCCTGCAGCACGCAATGGTCGACGCCGGCATACATCATCTGCGCCAGCATGAGCTCGGGCGGTGCTGTCAATTCCTGCATGCCGACCGGCATATACTGGATGACGTGGTCTTCGCCCTCATGCGTGAACTCGAGCTGGCCGAACCGGCCGACGCGGAAATCGACGTCGGTGAGCCCGCTCCAGCCGGGATCGTCGGCACGGTAGAGCGCGCGCGTGTCGGCCCGTGCCCCGTCGCGCATGCGGAAGGTCGAGGCCGCCGTGCGCGTGATCATGCGCTGCAGATAGCGATTGTGGATGTCGCGCGTCGGATGTCCGCAGGCGCCGATCCAGTGCGTGAAGACGTGGGCGTGACAGTCGATGATCATGATGGACGAGCTTAACGTGGCAACGAGGGCTTCATGAAGTTCGGAATCCATCACGCGTCGTGGCTCGGCGGCCGCGATCCCGCCGAGGCATTCGAGGACGCGCGGGCCAAGGCGCTGTGGGCCGAGGCGCACGGCTTCGCCTGGTTCTCGGTGATGGATCACATGATCCAGATCCCGGGCGTCGGCGTGGCCGAGGAGCCTGTGCTGGAAAGCTGGACCGTGCTCGCCGGCCTCGCGGCGGCGACGAGCCGTATCCGTCTCGCCACGCTCGCCACGGTGGTCGGCTTCCGCAATCCCGCCCATCTCGCCAAGATCGCCGCCAGCGTCGACCTGATCAGCCGCGGCCGCCTGACCTTCGGTATCGGCGCCGGCTTTTTCGAGGGCGAGTACCGCCAGTACGGCTGGGAGTTTCCGCCGCGCCCGGCGACGCGAATCCGGCAGATGGAGGAGGCGGTCGAGCTGATCGTGAAGCTGTGGACGGAGCCGCGCACCACCTTCCACGGTCGCCATTTCCGTGTCGAGGGCGCGATCCTCGAGCCCAAACCGCTGCAAAAGCCGCATCCGCCGATCATGATCGCAGGCGGCGGCGAGCAGATGACGTTGCGCGCTGTCGCTCGCCTGGCCGACGCCTGCAACCTGGTGCGCGGCGACATTGCCGAAGCCCGCACTAAGCTCGCCGTGCTGCGCCGCCATTGCGACGCGGTCGGCCGAGACTATGCCACCATCGAGAAGACCCATTGCCAGCACTGGCTGCTCGCCCGCGACGCGGCCGCGCTGGCCGTCAAGCGCGAGCGTCAGTCCGAGCGCGGCCCCCTGCGCGGCTTCATCGGCACGGTGTCGGAGGCGATCGACCTGATCGGCCAGTACCGCGACGCCGGCATCGACCTCCTGATCCATAGCGACCCGCGCGACGACCGCGAGACCCGCGAGCTGTTCGTGACAGATGTGATGCCGCACTTCGTGTAAAGGCGACGCCCGCCAAAGTTCTCGAAGTGTCGAAGGGTCAGTGTATTTTTATGCCACGTGCCCGCAATACGTAGCCCATGGCACGAAACTCGGAGCGCTGTCGGATCGCGTCCGTCACCTTGGGGTCGCCGTCCCGATTGACGGTGGCAGCCAACCTGTCGGTCTCGTCACGGCATGCCGAGGCGACGTCTCGCGCAACGATGGCGGCATCTGCCGTGCTGTCCGCGGCGGCGGCCTGCTTGGCCAAGCAGGCGTCACGCGCGGCAGACAGCCGCTCGATCGTGGCTTCGCGACCCTTGTCGCCGACCATGAAGAAGCTCTGCTCGCATCCTGTCGCGAGGAGCAACAGGCACAGTGCAGCGCCCTTCGACGCGAGGTGGCCGAGCGCCCGCGCGCGCCGATTGTCGCTGTCTTCGTTCAAATTCTTCCCTCAGCAGCGTCTCCGATAAGTGCTGGACGCTGAAGATGCAAGTCGGTCGACGTGCCCGGTGCGCAGGGTGTGAGAATTCAGGTCGATGCCCGATCGAGGGTGGCGCCCGGCAAGCTCGCCGCCGGGCCGGCGGCGGGCTCCCCGATAGAATCTGTCGACGGCGCCCCAGCCGGCTCCGGCGGGCCTGGATCACTCCTTGCGCTGGATGGCGACGATGGCGCGGCGGTGGGTGCCTTCGCCGACCTTCTTGTCCTCGTCGTGCGCCTCGATCTTGAAGCGGAGCTTGCGGCCATCGACCTCGAGCAGCTCGGCGCGGACCGTCACCTTCTTGCCTTTCGGCGTGGCGCCGAAATGCTTGACGTTCACCTCGAAGCCGACGGTGGTGTGGCCCGGAGGGAGATGCGCCTGGACGGCCTCGATGCCGGCCCGTTCCATCAGGCCGATCATCGAGGGCGTCGACAGCACGCCATCGCCGCCCATATGCCTGACCACCAGCTTGTCGTCGACAGTCGTGACGATCTCCGCCTTGAGGCCGGGGGCCAGGTCGTTCGCCGCCATATGTCTCTCTCCCGTGTTGAGTATGCTGTGCTTGGCGGGCAGGATATCACGGTCTCGAGGGAAGGGGACATTGGCCAATAGACCAGAGACCGGCCTCCGCTCACAGCGGCACGGCAAGGCGGATCAGCGCCGGCTATGCGCCGCGCCGGTGCGCGGCGTCGCGTCGTCCTTGCTCGCCGCCGCTGCAGCGGCGGCGGCCTTGCCGACCCCCACGCGCGCGGCGTCGTTCGACGGCGTGTGGAGCGTCATCCAGGATTGCCCGGTCTCATCGGACGGCGCGCGCGGCTACAAATGGTCGTACGATGCCGTCGTCAAGGACGGCGCCCTCGTCGGCGAGCACGGCACCAAGGGCAATCCGGGATCGCAGACCCTCACCGGGTCGATCAATGCCGACGGTTCTGCGCGGCTCGCCGCTTCCGGGTTGACGGGCGATTCCGATCGCACCAAGGGCTACCTGCAACCGGGGTCCAAGTTCTACTTCACGGTAGAGGCCAAGTTCGCTGGCACCAAGGGCACCGGCACGCGCACGGCCGGCCGCACCTGCAGTTTTACCTTCACGAGGAAGTAGGGCGCGAGGCGGAAGGGCGCTCTGGGCAAGTTGCAGCGTGCCTACGCGCCCTCTCGAATGTCCGCAGCGGTTGGCTGTCGCACGTTGACCGTTGTCGGTGAACCGCCATCCGTGCTGAATTGGCTCCAGATGTCATCCGATACAGTGTCCGCCTCCGCCGGCGAGTTGCGCAGGAATGTGCTCGGCGTTCCCCAGATCGTCTTCTTCGTCATTGCCGCTGCGGCGCCGCTCACCGCCGTGGTCGGCGTGACGCCGGCCGCCTTCATGCTCGGCAACGGGCCGGGCGTGCCAGGCACGTTCCTGCTGGTCGGCGTGCTGTACCTGCTGTTCAGCGCCGGTTTCACCGCGATGAGCGGCTTCGTCGGTAATGCCGGCGGCTTCTATTCCTTCGTCGTCGCCGGCCTCGGCCCGGCGGTCGGGGTGGCCGGCGCGCTGATCGCGCTCGCCACCTACACTGCCGTCGATGTCGCCGTATTCGGCCTGTTCGGCTTCTTCGTGAACGACATCGTGAGGTCGGCGGGCGGGCCGGACGTCGCCTGGTGGGTTTATTGTATTGGCCTCGCGCTCGTCGTCTATGTTTGCGGCATCCGCAGCATCGAGTTCAGCGGCCGCGTGCTCGGCCTCTGCATGATCGCCGAGATCACCATCCTGCTGCTGCTCGGGCTGGCCGTGCTGCTGACGGCGGACGCCGCCCGGCCCATCGCCTTCGCGCCGTTCGGCATCGAGGCCATCGCCACACCGGGGCTGGGGCTCGCTCTGGTGTTCGTCGTGTCGGCCTTCATCGGCTTCGAGGCCACGGCGATCTTCGGCGAGGAGGCGCGCGACCCCAAGCGCACCATCCCGCGCTCGACTTACATCGCCGTCTCCGTGATCGCCGTGTTTTACGCCTTCACTACCTGGACGATCTCACTTTACTACGGGCCGGCCCACATCCAGGACCAGGCGGAAGCGCACACCGCCACGCTCTATCTCGACGCCGTCAAGGCGCTGCTGGGGCGGCCCGCCGGCGTGGTGATGAACCTGCTGCTGATCGCCAGCCTGTTCGCCTGCGCGCTGTCGTTCCACAACACCATCAACCGCTACCTGTTTGCGATCGGCCGCGAGGGGCTGATGTGGCGCCGCCTGGGCGAGACCCATCTGCATCATCAGTCGCCGGCGTTCGCCGGCGCGGTCCAGACGGCGAGTGTGCTCGGCCTGGTAGCGATCTTCGCGCTGGCCGACTCCGATCCCTACACCGGCGTGTTCGCTTGGGCGGGCACGTTCGGCGCGCTCGGCATTTTGATGCTGCAGATCCTGGTGTCACTGGCTGTCGTCGTCTTCTTTTGGCGCGATGATCGCGGCGTTGGCCTGTGGCAGCGCCTGGTGGCGCCTTCGCTGGCTGCCCTCGGGCTGGCGGTCAGCCTGGTCCTCATGTCCACCCATCTCGACCTGGTGAGCGGCTCGCGCTCGCGCTTCGTGCAGAGCTTTCCCGAGATGCTGCTGGCCATCGGCTTCGGCGGCATCGGCCTCGCTGCCTGGACCAGGGTGCGCAAGCCCGCAGTCTATGCCGCACTAGGCCGTGCGCCGGGAAGTCCATAGGCGGCCAGCGCGCCACCGCCGTAGTGCGGATCGTCGGTGACTTCGCCGAGGGCGCAGTCGGGGACGGTGAAGCCTTCCATCAGTGCGTCGCTGGTGAACTCGGCCTCCAGCAGCACGAGCCCTTCGAGGTCGCCCAAGAATTCGTCGAGCGACATCAGAGTGCCGGCTGGGCTCTTCAAGCGGTGCCGGCGCTTGGCGATGCGGATGCCGGGCAGCGAAGCGGCCAGGACGGCGAATTCCTGCTCCGGGAGATAGATCGAGGTGACGAGCCGCGTCCTCGCATCGACGTCGGCCTTGCGACTCAAGCGCAGCTTGGCGGTGCCGCTGCCGTCGAGCAGGCGCGCTTCGCGCAGGCGCAGATGCGTGCCGGTGACGTAGAGATCGGTAATCAGCTCGCTTTGCATGATCGTGTCGCGCGGAGGGGAACGTGAAAGCCAGCGGCGCTCGCGCTCGACCTGGGTGTAGACCGCCTTGGGAAAACCGAGCGCCAGCGCGATCGTCGGATCGACGTCCATCGCGTGGCCTCAGAGTCTCAGGTCGGGCACGCTCATCCAGCGCTGCTGCTCGACGCTGCGGTAGGCGAGGTCGGCGAGCTGGACGGCCTTGGCGCCCTCGACCAGGGTCGGCAGGTAGGGCGCATCCTCGGCGACGTGGCGCAGGAACGCCTCCCAGCACTGCCGGAACGGATTTATCGGCGGGCCGTCGTCGGGCACCTCCTCCCAGTGGCTGTGGTGGTCCATGCCGCCGGGATGGGAGGCGCCGAAGAACGCCTCCGGGGTGTTGGCCGCCGCTTGCGTGAAGCAGCGATGGCGGCCGGCGACGGCCGAGCCCTCGGTGCCGTCGATCTGCACCACCATCGTGTCGTCGCGGCGCAGGCGCGTCGCCCAGCTATTGGTGATGACGCCGACCGCGCCGTTGCGGATCTGCAGCAGGGCGTGCGAGGTGTCCTCGGCATCGACCGTGTAGCGCTGGCCGTGCTCGTCGATACGCTCGGGAATCGCCGTGGTCATCAGCGCGCAGACACCGGTGACCGGCGCCACCAGGCGATCGATCATGTAGCGCCAGTGCGCCATCATATCGAGCGCCAGCCCGCCGCCGTCCGACTTGCGGTAGTTCCAGCTCGGCCGCTGACAGGCCTGCGTGGTGCCATCGAAGATCCACGAGCCGGCGTCGATGCGCACCTGCAGCACGCGGCCGAAGAAGCCGGCCTGGCGGATCGCCAGCAGCTTGGCGAAGCCCGGCAGGAAGAGCTTGTCTTGGATGACGCCATGCTTGAGGCCGGCGCGATCGGCCAGGCGCGCGAGCTCCATTGCCTCCTCGACCGTGGGTGCTGTGGGCTTCTCGATGTGGATGTGCTTGCCGGCCGCGATCGCCTGGCGCACGCGGGTCGGCCGGTCTGCCGTGTGGGTGCAGTCCATGTAGATATGGTCCGGTCCGGCCAGCGCCTCGTCGAGGCTTGTCGTGTACCGCAGGTTGCCGTGCGCGGCGGCGAGTGTGGCCAGCCGCCCGGTGGTGCGGCCAACCAGCAGCAGGTCGGGGATTAGCCGGTCGCCGTTGCCGAGCGGCAGCCCGCCCTCGGCGGCGATCGCCAGCAGGTTGGCCATGTGCTGCGTGGTGCCCATGCGCCCTGTCGCACCATTGATGATGACGCCGATTCGTCTGTCAGCCATGTCCCCCCAACACTCTGCGAACGGCCTGTATTCTGGCGGTGAACGTGAACAAGCGGTAGTCGCCGTGCGTGGCCGTCCAAGGAGATTGGACCTGTCCAATCGATTGGACAGGTCCAAATCTGAAGTTGCCCCGCTTTCGTGGACACCCGAACATTTGTGTTCCAGGAGTCCGCAATGTCGAAGAAGAGAAGTCCCTATCCACCCGAGTTCCGGCAGCAGATTGTCGATCTGGCGCGGGCGGGTCGCAATCCGGAGGAGCTGGCGAGGGAGTTCGGACCGTCGGGTCAGGCGATC
>JAXMCO010000016.1:0-97304 GCA_046349335.1 Reyranellaceae bacterium | reverse complement strand
TGCCGAGCCCGAAGAACATGATCACCATGGTGAGCGGCGCGCCGATGCGGTCCGACAGCCAACCCGCCGGCAGAGACATGATGCCGAGCAGCACGGTCGCCGGCGCATAAAGCTCGAGCAGGCTCTCGGCCGGCATGTCCCAGGCGACCGCCAGGGTCAGCACGATGACGGCGTAGAACGCGGTCATCATGTGCATCAGCGCGTGGCCGATCGAGGAGAATGCGAGGACGCGCCGGCCCATGCCAGGGTCGGCGGAAGCAACAGTCGTCATGGTGCCTGTATCCGCCCTGCCTGTTTGGCGCGCAAGCTGGCTTGCGGCATCGCTGCCATTCGCGCTAAAGCCCCCGTGCCGGGGCGGTCCCGCCGCGGCACCGGTCGGGGCGTAGCGCAGCCTGGTAGCGCATCAGTCTGGGGGACTGGGGGTCGCAGGTTCAAATCCTGTCGCCCCGACCATCTAACCTTCGAAACCACTGGCCTTTCGCGGCCTCATGGCTAGTCGCTCGAGGTCAAGATAGCGGAACGGAACGGCGACGATGTGCAAGATTGGGAACAAGGAGTCCCGAAAAAGTCCCGAAGGATGTTCAGGTAGCGTTCCACTCTGACTTCCTGCTAGTCGTCCGCTCCGTCAAGGGTGGGATGCTATCAGTGCTTCGGCGTTTTGCAGCCCAACCAGGAGAGTCTCAGGATCGGACGTCACCGTTCGCACCAAGCTAGTCGCGGCGACGATGTCACTGTCCCCCGCCCAAATTGTCTGGTGTTCTTGCTGTTCGTGGACGTACTCAAGGCCTACCAAGACCTTGGCCATCAGGGTCGTGATATCCTTGCCCTCGCCGGTGTCCTGCGCTCCGCTTATTATGTCGATGAGCACCGAGCCCACGAACTGACCAGCCTGGAGTGTCTGCCTGACCTGATCGGTCCAATAGGCCAGCCCTGCGGCATCAGACGCACGATTGAACATGTTATTGTAGATGCTATCTAGGAAAGCGTGAACCTCGCTGTCAGTCGCTCCGAAAGGGTGAGTTAAGAAGGGGTAAAGGGCTTTTGCCTCATCGCTCACGCCGAACGAGCTGGCGATGTTTGCAAACAAGGTCGCCGAGTTTTGGCCTTGCAGACCATCATTGAACTCTCCGATCCAGAACTCGAAGCCATCCGCATCCGCGGCTCGGCCGAGAAAAGCGATGTATGTCGCCGCGACCTGTTGCTCGGCGCTCAGCTTGAGGAGATTTAGCGTGGTTGTTGTTTCGCCAACCAGTACTGGCACAACAAAGACCGAACTCATTGCGCTGGCAGTTGCGCCGCCGCCGTCAGTGGCGCGATATATGAAGTCGTCTTTCCCATTGAAAGCTATGGATGGTACGTAGGAAAACCCTCCGTCGACACCGAGCAGCAATGTCCCATGTGATCCTTCCGTCACAAGCGAGGTGTGCGCTGGCAACGCCGAGATGTCGTTGGATAGCAAGCCCACCGAAGCTGGGACATTCAGCGACTTGCCTTGCAGAACAACATACACATCGTCTGTCGCCGTCAAATCGTCATTTTGGATAGTTGCCGTTGCTGTTGCCGCGGTGAGCGATATCCCCTCCGACTCATTCGAGAGCGTTAGCGTAAAGCTCTCGTCAAGTTCGACTGCCGAGTCGCCGGACACGAGCACTGTTACCTCAGCGGTCGTTTGACCCGCCGCGAAGTTCACCGTCCCTTCCGGCAGCATTCCTCCAAAGTCCGCAGCGTCTACAGCATCGGGTCCGCTGCCTGAGAGATGCCAGTCGACTCTCTGTGCAGACTTGCTTGCCGCGTCCAACGCTAAGGCAAATCGAAACACGGTCGATGGACCGTCGCCTTCGGGCAGAATTGTAGTAAGTACGTTGATCGACAGAACTGGCGCTAGGTCGAACGCCTTGGCCGCCGTTCCGGTGCCGCTGTTGCCCGCGGCATCGGTGGTGGTGATGCTGCCCGCCACCGAATGGTCGGCATCGGCCGCCAGGTCGCTGCCCTGGACGGCGATGCTGAACGCGCCGCCGGCCGTCACCTGGCCGGTCGAGACCACGCCGTTGACGGTCAGCGAGACGGTGTCGCCGGCCTTGAACTCGCCGCTCACCGTGCCGCTCACCTGCACCGACCCGCCGGCCTCGGCGGCATTGACCACGTTGTCGGCGGTGATCGCATCGATCGCCAGCACCGGCACCGGCGCAGCCGTATCGACACTGTAAGCCTTGGCCGCCGTCCCGCTGCCGCTGTTGCCCGCCGAATCGGTGGTGGTGATGCTGCCGGCGACCGAATGGTCGGCATCAGCCGCCAGGTCGCTGCCCTGGACGGCGATACTGAACGCACCCCACCACTCGACCTGACCGCTCGAGACCACGCCGTTGACGGTCAGCGAGACGGTGTCGCCGGCCTTGAACTCGCCGCTCACCGTGCCGCTCACCTGCACCGACCCGCCGGCCTCGGCGGCATTGACCACGTTGTCGGCCGTGATCGCGTTGATAGCCAGCACCGGCACCGGTGCTTCCGTGTCGATCGCAATATAGCGTGTAGCTTGTCCGAGCCCTGAATCGTTGGATGCTTGGACAGCAACAAGGTAGTCCGCACCGCTTCCCAAAGCAGCAACATCACTCTGCGGGACCGTAATAGACCACTTGCCATCGTTCGCAGTGGTATAATAACTGTAACCATTCAACTTTAATTCTAAAGGCGCATCCTTCTGAAGGTTCCAAGCCGTACCGTCAATAATCAGCCCTCCCGCGGCCTGAGCCTCGGCTGCATTGACCACGTCATCCTCGGATATTTCCTCTACTGAAATGTGTGGAGGCGACAAGTAGGTGCCACTCGCATCCACAATTTTTTCGATTGAGTGATCATCAAATAACTTCGATCGCTGATCAATTGTAAAAGAAAACTTGTCAGTAATCAGAATGTCGTATCCGACGCCTCCCTTGACGTTGAGCGAAGTCTGGGTGTCCTTTGTTAAGAATGTTGTGCCTAACGTGTTATCCGTAACAATTTGAATTCCTAATCCTGCACTTGTCTTTGAAAGGTCTGCTGTTATCCCAGAGTAAAAAACTGTGCCATTTCCAGTGATGGATGAGAATCCTTCCAACCCTTTGTCACCAATCACTGTCGCTTGACTCAAAGACAAAATAGGCACTTGCTGAATCGTCACATCTGACAAATCAAATACGTCCTTGGAGCCACTAAGATTTAATTGACTGTGGTACGGGTCAAATTTGCTATTATAATTACCTTCGTTGCCTATCAGCACGTTTCCGGCTTTAAAGTCTTGATTGGAGTCGGCATAGAAATATACCGGAGAACTAAATGAATCCGAGGCATCAAAATGATAGGCTCCGGTCGATAGCTGCACAACGGTCGTGCCGTACAACTCCCCATGCAACGTGACGGTGGCATCTCCCGCGCCAAGAGAAAAATAACCATATCCGAGATTCTTTATATCCAGTGTAACGGCTCCACTTGAAAACGTGAAACTAGAACCATTATACCCCACGTTCTCCAGGTGAACATTCGCTGTACCGGTTGAAAACTTGAATTCATAAGATGCGCCTGCCGGATAACCTTTTCCAATACCAGTGACAATCGCATCGCCGCTCGAAAAATTAACCTTTCCTCCTCCTGGTGCCAATGAGACCGTCGATTTCCCGGATCCAAGGTTTATCGTGCCCGAACCGGTGGCCCCACTTGCGTCAACATCCAAGTCTTGCCCGTCGCGCAAGGTTAGAATATAGCCATCCCCATTCATCTTAACTAGTTCAAAACCATCAAACTGCGCCAACTTCGTGAGATCAAAAGTCCCGGCCCCAAACAGTGAGAGGATATCATAGCCCGCGCTACCATCGAGAGTATCGGTGGGATTTAGATCTGCGGCGGTACCAAGCATCGTGTCGTCAAAGTTTGAACCAGTAATTGTGTCTGTTGTACTTGTTAGTGGAAAAGTAGCCACTTCATCCTCCCAGCATTTGTTTAAGACTCTACGGAGATGGCAATAACGAGCCTATTCCGCCGCGCCTAAGTCATCATGGGTTCCTATAACGAAAATCGAACGCAAAAGGCTTGAAGATTATCAAGCCTCGCGAAGCAAAGGGCGCCCACTTTGTGAGAACACTCCGGCTGCTCATGGCAGCCCCCAGCGAGCCAGGGTCTTGGTTGGAAGACATGCGAGTGGGCGACCAAGCCCCACTCCACTTTGGCCGCGCGCTACTCATGCTTCAGAGGTTGACAACAATCGCCGTAGCGTACGCAGCCAATTCCACACGTTCTCCCAAGCCCTACGCCCCAAAGTAGAGCATTGAAATATTTTTTCGGCCTGTCAAGGAGCTAAACACGAAGATGACGGGCGCCGAGCTGTGGAAACGGCGGTATGGGTACTAAATATCTCCCCTGTGTGACATTCACCACATACATGCGTCCAGAAGCTTGGGACGGGGCCAAGTTGCGCGACGCATGTAAGCCTTGCCAAACCGTACCCGGTGAGGCCGCCTGTTAACACCCGCTTTGCCATTGTTGACGTCGTTAACCGTGAGCTAGCATCTGAGCTTCTGGCGAACGGCAACGGTTCGAAGTACTCGTTGAGGCGCGCGCCGGGGAGGGACCCGCGGCCCTCGCATGGGGCATGCAACCGCGGTCATGATGCCGACCTCCGGCCGACCGTCGCCACCCCATGCCGCTGCCGCCAGTCCTGCCACGTGACATCCGGGATCTGCGGGTTGCGCACGTCGCCTTCCGGTCGAGGTCCCCAGCCCTCATCCCAATCGTCGCCCGGCGCGTAGTTGGACAGGCGGTTCTTCCATTGCCCATCAGGACCGGCAAGCGGTCCGCTCAACCGCCGCATCTCCCTCGCTGTTAGTTGGGATCGCGCGGTGGCTGCGCCCTCACCACCTTGCCGAGCCTCATGCTCATGGGGGCGCTGGCCATCGGTACGGGCGGATGCCTTGCCACCGTGGATTGGCAGCATCATGCAAGGCTCTCGTGCAGAACTGCGCCCGCCCCGCCTATGACTCTGAGGATATATATCCTTACTATGATTCGTGACCGGTATTCTGGTCACCCCCTGACTGGTATTCTGGTCATCCCTGACCGGTATTCTGGTCACCCCCTGACCGGTATTCTGGTCACCCTCTTCGGCCAAGCGGGGATCGTCGGGACCAGGGCCACGGTACTGAAGAACATAGATGCTCGAGGTCCCCGGCCGATCTTCACGAACAACGTGCCCGCCTTTCACCAGCTCAGCGAGCCCCTCGATCACCAGGCTGCGGGAGCAACCGAGATCTCGGGCGATCGCATTTGTCGACTTCCAGCAGCGCTGGCCCCGGAGCATTGAGAGCATCATGCCAATCCGCAGGGCCGCCCAGCCGAGTTCATTGTCCCTCGCCAGCGCGATAGGTATCTGCGTGAATGAGCCGGCCGGGTGGCGCATCTGCCGCTACGCGCCCCCAGCGGCATATGATCGAGCTGCCTGCTGCGCTGCGCGCCACAACAGTGCCGCAACTCCTGAGGCCTGGCGCGCCGCGAGCGTTAGTCCTTCCGGCGAACAGCGATCGCCGCGCACCTCCGACCAGATAGCAACCTGACCGTGGTCGTCTACGGCGACGATGAGGTCCACATCTAAAGAAATCCGCTCGCGACCGAGAATCGTCACTTGCGTGTCGCGATGTTCACAACTAGACATTGCACGCTCATTGATCGACTTTGCCGGGCTTGCCCCTTCTGGTGTTTCTGTTGCGACACCATTTGTTGGGGCTGCCCGGCATTTTCGTTTTAGCTGCTTCCCTCCGCCGACTGGCGATGGACTAGCGCGACCGGCGCATCGCCAGAAAGCATGCGGTCGAGCTGATCACGGGGGACCAGCATTCGACTACCGATACGCAGCAGGGGTAGCTCGCCCCGCTTGAGCGCCTCGTACACACGGTTGCGGCAGATCCCCAAGATGCGGGCAGTTTCCTCCGCGGTGTACACGCGACGATTGTCAACCATTGCCGCCTCTCAAATTCTTTTCTAGCACTGGTCGACATATCTCTTTCAATCGGTATGATGACAAGCCTAAACTTACTGATCCTAGAAACTTGTCCCCATGTTGTTTGCAGGGAGTTGAGCCCAATGCGAAAGCTTTCAAAGCCGGGCCGACCGAGGAAGACCTCTCACGATGACGGTGAACGGATTCAGCTCAGTCTGCGAGTGACGCCCGAGTTGAAAAAGCGCCTGGATAGCGCAAGCGACTTCAGCGGCCGTTCGCAGAGCCAGGAAGCTGAACTGAGGTTGGAACGGTCCTTTGAGCGAGAGAATCTACTCTATGAGGCCCTGGAAATCGCGTACGGCCGGCAACTGGCGGGCCTCATCCTGCTGGCAGCGGACGTCATGCAGCAGGTCATCCTCGCCCACGCCGTGATCAAGTCAGTTCCTGACACACCGGCCCGACACATTTCGTCTGATGGGCAGCTCGAGGTTCCCTACGTCTTTGACGACTCCGTCAGAGCGATGACGGTCGCCCTGCAAGCATTGCGGCCCAACTCCGATGAAGCGATGTCAGTCGAGGCGATCGAGCGGGCAAAGAGCATGGGATACACATCTGACATCGGTCAGCAGGTCGCACTCGAAACGCTCCAAACGGTGTTGGGCACGAACCTGGGATGGCGCAAAGATATCCGTTCCATGCTCGCTGGATTGGGCGGACTGGCGAAGGATCAAACACCCGCCGACCAAGCGAAGGTGGTCGATCGATCATCCGCACGCCGGCGCGCGTGATCACCCACCGGTGCAGTGGCTTCCGCGATGAAGATAGAGATCAAGCGCTACCAACTCGGCGGCTTCGACGTCGCCCTCGCCGCGCGCATCGGCAATTCCTCTCGAGCGCTCGCTGTCCACCTCGATCGTCTCGGTCAGCCGACCGATCGGTACCGCGAGGTCGAGGCCTACGAGTTGCGCCGCATCGGCGGGCACCTCGCCGCGATCAAGGCTGAGATCGCCGCTCTCCCTGAGATCCGTTTGCCCTGGGAGGCGTTGTCCGTTTCACAGGAAACATCTCGTGCGCAGCAGCGCACGGAAAGGCGCCGCGATGCATCGCCGGCGCAGGGTCGCGGCCGCCTGCACGCGCACTTTGCGGTCCCGCCGGGCGACGAATGACCGCTGTCCCCACCTTGATCACCCCGGAAAAGGCAGCCGAGCTCATCGGCTGTTCCCGCAAGACATTGGCGGGACACGTCAGTGATGGCGCCCTGCGCTATGTTATCATCGGTCGGGGTTCGAAGCGGGTGCGCCGGATGTTCACCGCCGACGACGTGAACGCCTTCATCGAACGCCAGACTCGCAGGGACGCGCCATGTCCGTCTACAAGCCCCCCAACTCGCCGTATTACCTCTACGACTTCTGGTGGCGACGTCATCGGTTTCATGGCTCGACGAAATGCACGAATCGCCGCAAGGCAGAGGCAGTAGAGGAGGCGGAGCGCAAGAAGGTTAAGCGTGCGGCGGCAGCGGCGCAGGCTTCCTCGACATCCTTGAAAATCGACGACATCGCCGACCGATATTGGAACGAGGTCGGCCAGCACCACGCCGGCGCCGCCGACACGGACCGCGACCTTGCCCGCCTGGTCGAATACTTTACACCGACGAAACTGATCACCGAGATCGTCGACGACGACGTGGCCATGCTGGTCGCCTGGCGCCGCGGCCATCGCGTCGTGCGCACCAAGAAACAGGAGCGCAAGACCAATACCGAGGCTCCGCTTGTCACCAACGCCACGGTGAACAGGTCGACGACGGAGGTCCTCAAGAAGTTGTTCACCCGGGCGAAGAAGTCGTGGGGCGTGCGGTTTGATCGCGAGCCCGATTGGAAGGCCCACCGTCTGCCCGAGCCACAAGAGCGCGTGCGCGAGCTGGTCGGCGATGAACGGCAGCAGCTCGACGAAGCGACCCGCGCCGACTATGCGCCGTTCTTCGCTTTCGCCGGCGCGGCGGCACTGCGCCTTCGGGAGTGTCTGCTGAAGTGGCCAGAGGTCGACTGGGATGCCCGCCAGATCCGCAAGATCGGCAAGGGCGGCAAGCTGGTGACGGCGCCCATCACACCCACGATCCGGTCGATCCTATGGCCACTGCGCGGCCACCATGCCGAGCACGTGTTCACCTACGTCGCGGCGCGCACGCGCGGCTTGCGGGTCAAGGGCAAGCGATATCCCCTCACCTATTCCGGTGTGAAGACCATGTGGCGCCGTTTGCGCGCCAAGGCGGGCGTCACGAATTTCCGCTTTCACGACTTCCGGCACGACGTCGGCACCAAGCTCCTGCGCGAGACGGGCAACCTCAAGCTGGTGCAGAAGGCGTTGAACCACGCCGACATCAAGACCACGACTAGGTATGCCCATGTCCTCGAAGACGAGGTGGCGTCGGCGCTGGAACGCATGACGAAGTCCCGAACAAAGTCCCGAGGTACTGTCCGCAAGACAGGCTAAGCCATTGGACGAGTTGCGGGATTTCCGTTGGCGCGCAACTTACTGGGGGACTGGGGGTCGCAGGTTCAAATCCTGTCGCCCCGACCATCTCATTTCCCATGTCATTGCCGTGAATGCCGGGTGGGGCTGCTATGGTGCCGGCAGGATTGCTGTGAGCTGCCGCTCGACACGGCCGGGTCCCCACGGGGTGGTGACGACATGGTGCACGCTCGCGAAGCCATACACTTGAACGATTCCCTTTCCCCTACCCTCCTTGTCCGGCTGACGATGCGGATTCCCGGCCGGACTCGGCTCGTGAGCGAACAATGACCGTCAAGCATCGCTTTCAGTGCCCGAGAGACTAACGATCCACCTCTGCTAAGGTCCGTACAAATGGACCTTCGGGGAAAGATGCTTGTTGTCGCCATGGCCGCGGGGCAGGTCGGCGGGCTCCTGCCGCACGTGGCCGTGCCGTCGACCATGCCTGCGTTCCTCATCCCCGAGTGGGGGCTGAGCTATGCCGAAGCAGGCTTGATGGCGAGCGCTTATGCGATCGGCTACATGCTCGCGGCTCCCGTTCTCACAACGCTCACCGACCGCATCGACGCTCGCCGAATCCTCGTCCTTGGCTCGCTGCTGAACGCAGCCGGCACGGTGTGCTTCGGCTTGTTCGCCGAGGGCATCCTGTCGGCGATGCTCTTCTGGGGCCTCACCGGGCTGGGGTTCGCCGGCGCCTACATGCCGGGCCTGAAGGCGCTCACCGATCGGCTCGACCCGGGCGAAGGATCACGCAGCATCACGGTCTATACCGCGGCTTTCTCCTTCGGCGTCGGCATCTCCTTTCTCGCCTGTCAGCTCATCGCCGATGCGGCCGGCTGGCGCTGGGCTTTCATCCTGACCGGCCTACCGCCGCTCATCATGACCCTCGTCGCCTGGTCATTGAAGCCGGTCACGCCGGCGCCACGCAACGGCCCCCTGCTCCACTTCGCGCCAGCGCTGCGGAACCACGCCGCACTGGGCTACTCCTTCGCCTACGGCTGGCATTGCTTCGAATTGTACGGCGTCCGTACCTGGCTGGTCGCGTTCTGGACCTTTGTCGCCGCGAGCGGCGGTGCCCCCTTGGGCGCCATTGCCGTGAGTGCGCTCTTCACGGCTCTCGCCGCGCCCGCCAGCATTCTCGGCAACGAGCTCGCGCTGAAGCTCGGCCGCCACCGCGCCATTACCTTGGTGATGCTGCTCTCCGCTGCGGTCGGACTGGCCATCGGCCTCACGGCCGGCTTCTCGCCGTGGCTGACGCTCGTGCTGATGCTCGTCTACTCGTTCACAGTGCCGGGGGATTCGGGCGCGCTCACCTCGGGGATGGCAGCGGCCGCCGATCCGAGATTCCGCGGGGCAAGCATGGCGGTCCATTCGACAGTGGGGTTTGCGTTCACCGCCGCAGGAGGCTGGGTCGTCGGCGTCGCGCTCGACGCGGCGGGGGGAGTCAATGAACACAATGCCTGGGCTGTGGCATTCGCGGTGATGTCCACCGGCGCGGCGATGGGCCCGGCATGTCTATGGCGGGCCAGACGCAAGACATCTTGGCGCATCTCTGCGCAGGAGCCGAACCAACGAAACGACTGAAGAGTGCGGAAGGGAGCGCGCACAAATAGGCCGCACGGTGCGCAGGGGATATCCTGCGACCGCTCATTCGGGACGATGCCACGGCATCGTCCCGTCCCAACTTTCGACGGTGGGCCGTCCCGGCTATCGAGCCGGCCGCTCGACCGGCGTCTAGTCCGCCGCCTTCGGCAGCGGCTCTGGCTCCAGCGCCGCCAGCACCTTGGGCGGCGACATGGGCAGGCTGTGGAAGCGTATGCCGAGCGCGTTGTGGAGCGCATTGCCGACCGCCGCCATCACTGGAACCAGCGGCACTTCGCCTACGCCGCGCACGCCTTGCGGATGCTTGGGGTTGGGGATTTCGATCATCACGGCATCGAGCATCGGCAGGTCCGACGTCACGGGCATGCGATAATCGAGGAAGCCCGCGTTATCGAGCTTGCCGTTCTTGTCGTAGATGTATTCCTCGCTCAGCGCCCAGCCGATGCCCTGGGCGACGCCGCCCTGCAATTGGCCCTCGACGTAGTCGGGATGGATCGCGCGGCCGACATCCTGGAAGGCCGTGTAGCGCACGACCCAGACGCGGCCCGTGGCCGGGTCGACCTCGACGTCGCAGATATGGGTGCCAAACCCGCCTTCGGCACCGATCGTGTTGCTCGCCGCGGCCTCGCCGATCGGTCCGCCGGTCTCGCTCGCCCGCGCCGCGAGCTGGGCCAACGACAGCGGCTCGAACTTGCCGGCATTGTCGCCGGCCGGCTTGGCTTCGCCGTTGTCCCAGGTGACGGCGTCGGGATCGATCTTCCAGATCTTGGCGGCGCGGCGGCGCAGGTCGGTGATGACCTTTTCCGCCGCCTGCGTGACCACCATGGCGGACGCGAAGGTGACGCGGCTGCCGCCCGTCAGATTCGAGAAGCCGACGCTGTTGGTATCGCCGATCAGCACCGTCACCTTGCTGTGATCGATGCCCAGGATTTCGGCGGCGATGTTGGCCGTCGAGGCACGCGAGCCACCGATGTCGGGATGGCCGGTCATCACGACGACCGTGCCGTCCTCGTTGATGCGCATGGTGGCGCTCGATTCGCCGCCGGCGTTGAACCAGTAGCCGCTCGCCACGCCACGGCCTTGGTTGGCCTTCAACGGCGCCTTGTAATGCGGATGTGCGAGCGCTTGCTTCACCGTCTCCTGGTAGCCCATGACCGGATAGACCGGGCCATGCACCGCCTTGGTGCCCTGCTTGGCGGCGTTCTTGAGACGCAGCTCAAGCGGGTCCATCTTGAGCTTCTCGGCCAGCTCGTCGAGCACGCACTCGACCGCATAGGCACCGATCGGGGCGCCGGGCGCACGATAGGCCGCGACCTTCGAGCGGTTGGAGACCACGTCGTAGCCAAACGTATGGGCATTGGGAATGTCATAGGGTCCGAAGGCGCAACCGGCGGCGCCCCGGATCGGCGACCCTGGGAAGGCACCGGCCTGCAGCCAGTAAGTCCCCTGGCCGGCGACGATCGTGCCATCTTTCTTCGCGCCGATCTTGACGACGCTCACCGAGCCCGAGGTCGGGCCGGAAGCCCGGAAGACCTCTTCGCGCGACATCACCATCTTGACCGGCCGGCCCGACTTGCGTGCCAGCACCAGCGCCAGCGGCTCCAGGTAAATGATGGTCTTGCCGCCGAAGCCGCCGCCGATCTCGGCCGGGATGGCGCGAATGTCGCTCTGCGCCATGCCGGTCAGCAGGGCGGACATTGCGCGGACCATGAACTGGCCCTGGCTCGAGCTCCAGATCGTGGCCTTTCCATCGACCACGCTGACGAGGCAGGCATGCGGCTCGATGTAGCCCTGGTGCACGGCTTCGGTCTTGAACCTGCGCTCGACGATCACGTCGGCTTCCTTGAAGCCCGCCTCGACGTCACCCTTCTTGTGCTCGAGCGTGCCGGCGATGTTGGAGGGTTTGCCCTCGAACTTGACGTGGTCGTGCAGCGGGGTCGCGCCGGGCTTCATCGCGTCCTCGACATCGATCGCCCATGGCAGGACCTCGTAGTCGACCTTGATGAGCCCCAGAGCCTCGGCTGCGATCGCCTGAGTGGTCGCTGCGACAGCGGCCACGGGATGGCCGTGAAACAGCGCCCTTTCGCGCGCCATCACGTTGCGGCACATCCAGCGCATGTCCTGGATGCCCAGCATCACCGGCCCCTTGTCGATCGGGAAATCGACGATGTCCTTGGCCGTCATGACCGCCTTGACGCCCGGGAAGGCCTCGGCCGCCGAGGTGTCGATCGACTTGATGCGGGCATGCGGATGGGGGCTGCGCAACACCTTGCCCCAGATCATGCCGGGCATGGTGGTGTCGGCGGCATAGGCCGCCCGCCCCGTGACCTTGTCCGCGCCATCGGGCCGCGGCGTGCGCTTGCCAATCCACTTGTTGTCGGAGGTGTCGGCGGTCATGGCTGTTCGTCCTGTTCGTGCGGTGAGCGTTTCGGAATTGCCCGACGATCAGAACGAGTTGCGACGGCGAGATCAAGTCCTGCGTGCACGATCTCTGCGCATCCCGGTATTTTGACGACGACAAATTTCGTGGATCGCTGGCGGCCCGCGCGCTCATGCGCTTGAGCGGACGAGACACCCACGGGCCACGCAGTCCGGATGTCAGCGTTCGTCCGCGACCGACCGACCTGCCATTGTCAATTTACAGACGAGCCAGTCGGGCTTCAGCGGATTTTTGAACCACGGCTCGGCCCAGCCGCGCTCGATGCAGCGCCGCACGATCGAGGCGTCGACTTCCTGCCCGTCGAGATCGAACAGCGGCAGCTTTCCCCCTGGCTGGGCGAGTCCGCGGCGCAGGTAAAACAATTCAGGCAAGGTTGGAGAAACGTCCCCCAACTCATTGTCATTCAGTGCATAGAGCTGAAAATTTTGCGTCCAATCCGGAACGCGATCAAAATCTGCAAACACGGCGGCGTCCCCCTCTGACGAAGCCGGTGGAAAAATAGTCAGGACAATCAGGTGGTTGTCGCCCTTTCTTTGGTCCAGCCACCCGACTTCGGGAATATCTCGAACGACTGACGACGTTGCGACCTGCCGCCCCCCGGCGGCATTGCGCAGCCGCTATCAGTTGTTGGCCTTGAGCGTGCTGCGGAGCTGGGTCAGAGCCTGCTCGAGATCTTCCAGCACGGCCTCGATCTCCCGCCGCTTGTGGAGGTCGATCATGGTGGCGCGCGGCGTGTTGGTGGCCGGTTGCGGCCCGGTCCGCGGCAGCGGCTGGCGCTGACTGCCCTGGGCCATCGCCTCGGCCCGCGCCGAAACGATGCGCAGGCTTTCGAGAGCGCTTTCGGCGGCGAGATCGAGCCGCTGCTGCTGCGGCGGCAGTCGCCCGCGGCCCTCCTTCAGCAAACGCTGAACGCCTTTGATGGTGTATCCGTCCTCGTACAACAACGATCGGATACGGCGCAGCAGATCGACGTCCTCCGGCCGATAGTAGCGTCGACCGCCGCCGCGCTTGAGCGGACGGACTTGGCTGAACTTGCTCTCCCAGAAGCGCAACACGTGCTGCGGCACGTCGAGCTCGCTGGCAACCTCGCTAATGGTGCGAAACGCCTGCGCCGATTTCTCGACTCGCCTTTCCGTGGCCTGAACCGAAACGGCCATGACCTACCCCCCGATTGACTACTGTCCCTTACTCTCGTCGGGCGCCTCATTGATCATAGATTTGAGAACGTTCGACGCTCGAAAGACGAGTACCCGCCGCGGCAGAATCGGGACCTCCTGCCCAGTCTTTGGATTGCGGCCGACACGCTGGCCTTTGTCGCGAACCGTGAAGCTTCCAAACGAGGAAATCTTCACCGATTCGCCCCGCGCCAAGGCCTCGACAACCTCTGACAAGATTGTCTCGACCAGGTCGCTCGATTCGTTGCGAGACAGGCCCACTTCCTGGAACACCGACTCGCTCAGATCGGCACGCGTAATCGTCCGGGCTTCCATCCGGTACCCTCTTTCCCCCTACTTAATCCTTACTCTAAGGTGGGAAAGCGGTCAATATCAGGAGGATAGACGCTGGCCTTTAATCTTCGTCTGTTCGCCTTACGTTGCAGCCGTCGTATCTTGACGTTGACTACCAGCGAACCAGCGAGGCCCCCCACGCCAATCCGCCGCCGATTCCCTCCATCAGGAGCAGGTCGCCCCGCTGGATGCGGCCATCCTTGACGGCGGTGTCGAGGGCGAGCGGGATCGAGGCGGCCGACGTATTTGCGTGGCGATCGACGGTCACGACGACGCGCTCGGGCGGCAGGCCGAGCTTGCGACCGGTGCCGTCGATGATGCGCTTGTTGGCCTGATGCGGCACCAGCCAGTCGATGTCCTTGGTCTCGAGGCCGGCCTTGTCGAGGACCTCGCCGACCACCGCTGCCATGTTGACTACGGCATGCTTGAAGACCTCTTTGCCTTCCATGCGTAGGAACCCGGTGGTCTTGGTCGAAGACGGACCGCCGTCGACGTAGAGGATGTCGTGCTGGCGCCCGTCGGAATGCAGCGCATTGGCGAGAATGCCGCGATCGGCCGACGTGCCGGCACCCTGTTCCGCCCTGAGCACGATCGCGCCGGCGCCGTCGCCAAACAGCACGCAGGTGCCGCGGTCGTTCCAATCGAGAATGCGCGAGAAGGTCTCGGCTCCGATCACCAGCGCCGTCGAGGCAACGCCGTTCTTGAGCAGGCTGTCGGCCACAGACACGCCATAGACGAAGCCGGCACACACTGCCTGGACGTCGAAGGCAGCGCCCTTGGTCATGCCGAGCGCCGCCTGCACGCGTGTCGCGGTGGCAGGAAAGGTTTCGTCGGGCGTCGCCGTGGCGAGCACGATGAGGTCGAGGTCGGCGACGTCGATGCCAGCGTGCTCGAGCGCCCGTTGCGACGCCTTGATCGCGAGATGCGAGGTGAATTCGCCGTCGGCGGCAATGTGGCGTTGCCGAATGCCGGTGCGCTGGCGGATCCATTCGTCCGACGTGTCCAGGGTCTTGGCGAGCTCTTCGTTGGTCACGACCCTGTCCGGCAGATAGGCGCCGCAACCCTGAACGACGGAACGAATCACCCGGCCCCTCCGCTTGCCTGCAGCGCCGATGTCGGTGGCGCCTCGGCTGACCGTACGAGGTGCAGCTTGCCCAATCCTTCGATCAGCTTGCTCTTGTACTCGTAGCGCACCATGTCGACCGCCACGCCGATCGCATGGGCAAAGCCCAGGGCGTCCGCGCCGCCGTGGCTCTTTACGCACACACCGTCGAGACCGAGGAACACACCGCCATTGCGGCGCCGCGGATCGACGCGCTTGCGGAACTTCACAACGGCCCCCGCCGCGAACAGGAGGCCGATCTTGGCGAATGTCGACGTCCGGAAAGCATCGCCCATGAATTGGGCATAGAGCTTCGCGGTACCTTCGATCGTCTTCAGCGCGACATTGCCGGTGAAGCCGTCGGCCACTACCACGTCCGTCTTGCCGGTCCCGATGTCGTTGCCTTCGACGAAGCCGTAGAAATCGACTGGCGAGCCTTCGGCGCGCAACATGGCGGCAGCTTGGCGAAGTTCGGCATGACCTTTGAGTTCCTCCGAGCCGACATTGAGGATACCGACCTTCGGGCGATCTAGGCCAAGCAGGACCTGCGCAAAGACGCTACCCATGACCGCGAACTCGGCGAGATTGTCGGCGTCGCAATCGAGATTGGCGCCGAGGTCGAGCATCACCGTCTCGCCACGCGCCGTCGGCAGCATCGAGGCGAGCGCCGGCCGGTGGGCGCCCTGCACCATGCGCATCGCGACCATCGAGATCGCCAGCAAGGCGCCGGTGTTGCCCGCCGAGACGACAGTGTCCGCGCGACCTTGCGCCGCTGCCTCGACAGCCTGCCACATGCTCGACTTGCGCCGCCGACGCAGCGCAAAGGACGGCTTGTCCTCGGCCAGCACGTCGTCCTCGGACGCGACGATCTCAAGCGCCGTCGCGAGGCCCTTGCGCTTGTCGACCAGCGGCTTCACCCGTGCCGGATCGCCGAACAACAGGAATGTCGAGCCCGGATAGCGTTCGCGCGCGATATCGGCTCCAGCCACCACGACATCGGGCGCGTGATCGCCGCCCATGCCGTCGAGCGCCAGGACGATCTTGCCCCCGCTCACCGTGTATTCCCGCCTGTCGGGTGCCAGCGCATCGCCGGCGGCGTGCCTGGACTACTTCTCGGCCGACGCGGTGTCGGCCAGCACAGGCATGTCCTCGCGGTAATAGCCGCAATGCGAGCAGACAGCGTGCGGCCGCTTCAGCTCGCCGCAATTCTTGCACTCGACATAGGCCATCGAGGGCACGGCATGGTGGGCCCGGCGCATGTTGCGGCGGGACTTCGAAACCTTCTTCTTGGGAACGGCCATGACAATCTCCACGACGGGGCGGCGCCGACGCCTACCCCAAAAAACGCTGCAGCCGCGCTCTAACGGCGCGGCGGGCGGGCCTCTCTAGCCAAAACCTCCCACCACCGCAAGAATTTAGCGTCTGCCGCCCGGTTTGTCTCTGAGCGCCGAAAGGCCGGCAAAAGGATGGCGGCGCTGGTCCGGCTGTCCGCGGCGGCCGGTATTGCGTGGCTTGGGCAGGACGTCCTCCAGCTTGGCGTCCGGTCGGCGCGGGTAGGGAGCGGCCGCAAGCGAGAGCTGCTCGGCAACGATTTCGCCGATATCGAGCATATTGCTCGTCAGCGGCTCAGGCGCGTCCGCCTGGGCGCTCAGCATCGCATCGCCGCTCTCGGGGTCGCGGTCGTCGGTCAAATCCTTCTTGAAAACGATACGGAAGGCGTCATCGAGGTCCTGGTTCACCGGATCGAGCGTCAGCACGCAGGCCTGGACGATCCGGCCGCGCAGGCGCCCCTCGACCACGATCTGGCCGCCCAGACGGCGATCGACGGTGACCCGGGCCGAGAAGGCCGGCAGGCCGAGAAAGCCGAAGCGCTTGGCCAGAGCGGCCCGCTCGAGGTCGCTGGCGACGATCTCGAGGGCCGCGCCGCCGGGTCCCATGCGGTCCAGATCGACAATTCTCTCGATCTCGGATTTTTCTTCTTTTGCAGGCTGTTGTGACATTTCTTCGATCTACTTGATCAGGAGATTGCGCGGCGTTTCCGCCAACCAGGCCGCGTAGTGTCGCACATGGCTGGCAAGCCTTTCCACGACCTGATCATCGGTGGGCGACCTACCGCCATAGGCGTTGCGGCGCAAGGCCTCATGGAGCTGGTCGGGAGTACCGGCGAGCGCCTCGCGATAGGCGAGCGCGCGTCCATGGAAGCCTTCGGCCATGATCTTGATGCGCCGCCCCACTCCCAGATCCTGAACGCCGATCTCACGCAGAGTGAGGTCGAGGTGGCGAAACATGGCATCGAAGAACGCCTGCGCCAGGAGCGCGCCGTCGGGTTCGCGGCGCAAGCGGTCGATGGTGAGGGCGGCATGCAAGGCAAGCGAATCGAAGCGTCCATCGAGCGTGTCGGGAATGCCGCAGCCCTCGAACAGCTCAGGCGCGCGCGCCCGTTCTGCCGTTCTGGCATACAGGGCGGCGACGAAAGCGTCTTCGGGCTTGCTGCGGCGGAACACGGGCTGGGACCCTCATGCTGTGTGGTTGACCTGTCGCGACCGTCGCGACATCTTCTGCTGCACCCTTCTCTCCGACAAAACCAAGAATCAATCCATGCGTCGTGCCGTACCGCTCGTCCTCACCCTGTTTGCCGTTGCCGCGTGCGACAATGTTGCCGTCATCCGCGGGTTCTCGCCGTCTCCCGGCTCGGTCGACAAGCTCGAGGTCAATAGCCAGAGCCGCGAGGACGTGCAGCGTCTGATCGGCTCGCCGTCGGCCGTGGCGACGTTCAATCCCAACGTCTGGTACTACATCAGCGCGAAGCAGGAATACTGGGGCCCCAAGCGGCCCTGGATCAGCGAGCAGAACGTCATTCAGGTCACGTTCAACGATTCGGGCCGCATCGCCTCGCTGAAGTATTTCGATCTCGAGGACGCACAGGACATCACGATGGTCGCCCGGATTACACCGACGTCGGGCAAGGAGCTCACCGTGCTGGAGCAGCTCCTCGGCAACGTCGGCAAGTTCACCGGGCCGGCCAAGACGACCTCGAACCCGGGTGCGCCCACCGGCGGCGGATGACGAGGAAAACCCGTGGCCAACAAAAAGCCCCGGCCTTGCGGCCGGGGCTTTCTTGTTTGTGCCGAGTACCGGCTGCTCAGTGCGCCAGCACGGCGAGCAGCAGCAAGGCCACGATATTGGTGATCTTGATCATCGGGTTCACCGCCGGGCCGGAGGTGTCCTTGTAGGGATCGCCGACCGTGTCGCCGGTAACGGCGGCCTTGTGGGCCTCCGAGCCCTTTCCGCCGAAGTGACCTTCTTCGATGTACTTCTTGGCGTTATCCCAGGCACCGCCGCCCGCCGTCATCGAGATGGCGACGAACAGGCCGGTGACGATGACGCCGAGCAGCATGGCACCGACCGCGGCGAAAGCGTCGGAGCGGTTGGCAATGGCGCTGATGACGACGAACAGCACGATCGGCGACAGCACCGGCAGCAGCGACGGGATCATCATCTCCTTGATCGCGGCCTTGGTGAGCATGTCGACGGCGCGGCCGTAGTCAGGCCGGTCGGTGCCCGCCATGATGCCGGGCTTTTCCTTGAACTGCCGGCGAACTTCCTCGACGACCGACTGTGCGGCGCGGCCGACCGCCAGCATCGACATGCCGCCGAACAGGTACGGCAGCAAACCACCGATCAGCAGGCCGACCACGACGTACGGGTTCTTGAGGGAGAACTCGACGGATTTGATGCCGAGCTTGCCCTGGGCGATGAAGTAATCGAGATCCGACGTGTAGGCGGCGAAAAGCACCAGCGCACCGAGGCCGGCCGAGGCGATAGCGTAGCCCTTGGTGACGGCCTTGGTGGTGTTGCCGACCGCGTCGAGCGCGTCGGTGTTCTTGCGCACTTCCTTCGGCAGTCCCGCCATTTCGGCGATGCCGCCGGCGTTGTCGGTGACCGGACCATAGGCGTCGAGTGCGACCACCATGCCGGCAAGGGCCAGCATGGCGGTGGTGGCGATGGCGATGCCGAACAGGCCGGCGAGCAGATAGCAGATCACGATGCCGGCGCAGATCAGCAGGGCCGGCAGGGCGGTGGCTTCCATCGACATCGCGAGGCCGGCGATGACGTTCGTGCCGTGGCCGGTAACCGAGGCCTGTGCCACCGCCTTGACCGGGCGGTAGTCCGTGCCGGTGTAGTATTCCGTGATCCACACGATCAGGCCGGTGACGGCGAGGCCGACCAGGGAGCACCAGAACAACGTGGCCCCGCTGAAGGTGTGAGATCCGACCTTGAGCACCGTCCCGGTGCCGACGACCCAGTCGGTCACGAACCAGATCGCCGGGATCGACAGCACGGCGGCCGCGATCACGCCCTTGTACATCGCCCACATGATGTTGCCGTCCGAACCGAGGCGAACGAAGTAGGTGCCGATGATAGAGGTGATGATGCAGACGCCACCGATGGCCAGCGGGTAGACCATCAGCTTGGAGACGAGATCGGGTGTGGCGCCGAAGAAGATCGATGCCAGCACCATGGTCGCGACGGTGGTCACGGCGTAGGTCTCGAACAGATCGGCAGCCATGCCGGCACAGTCGCCGACATTGTCGCCCACGTTGTCGGCGATGGTTGCGGGGTTGCGGGGGTCATCTTCCGGAATGCCGGCTTCGACCTTGCCCACCATGTCGCCGCCGACGTCGGCGCCCTTGGTGAAGATGCCGCCGCCGAGACGGGCGAAGATCGAGATCAGGGAGGCGCCGAAGCCGAGCGCGACGAGCGCGTCGATCATCTCGCGGCTGCCCTCGCCAATTCCCATGTTGCGCAGCAAGGCGAAATAGCCGACCACGCCCAGCAGAGCGAGGCCTGCCACCAGCATACCGGTCACCGCGCCTGCCTTGAAGGCGAGGTCGAGGCCTTGCCCCAGGCTCTTCTGGGCGGCAACGGCGGTGCGCACGTTGGCCCGCACCGACACGTTCATGCCGATGAAGCCGGTGGCCCCCGACAGGACGGCGCCGATCAGAAAGCCGCCGGCAGCATACTTGCCGAGCAGGATGAAGAGCAGCACGAGGACGACCACGCCGACAATGGCGATGGTGGTGTACTGGCGGCGCAAGTAGGCAGCGGCGCCCTCCTGCACAGCCTGCGCAATCTCTTGCATCCGCGGAGTGCCCGAATCGGCCGCCATGACCCGCGACGCAGTGACCACGCCGTACAGGACGGCGATGATACCGCACGCGATGACGGCCCAAAGGATGGTGGACATATTGAATTAACCTGTTGTTTTAACGGCATTCTCTGCCCGGCGCGTGCTGAAGTACGGCTTCTCTCCGGCGCAAGGCGGGCCGGAAAATGGCAGAACGCCTCCGGCTGCGCAACCCGCACTGGGAAAAACCGCGTTGCGTCAAGGGCTTGCGCTTGGCCTCACGCCTGCGTGGGGCGAAGCAGACGATAAAGGCTGATCACCACGAGGGCGACGACAACGAGCGCCAGGGCGAAGTAGTTGAGCGTCGCCCAGCCTTCGAGCTCGAGCACCACGCTGGCCATAAGGCTGGCCGCGGTGGTGGTGCCGAAGACTATGAAATCGTTGAACGCCTGCGCCTTGCCGCGCTCGGCAGGCCGATAGGTCGTGGTGAGCAACGTGGTCGCGCCGACGAACAGGAAGTTCCAGCCGACGCCGTTCAGGCTGAGGGCGATACGGAAGTTCCAAACGGTCACGCCCATCAGGGCGACCACCACGCCCAGCACCAGCAGGGCAATGCCGGCTGTCATGACATTGAACAGCCCGAAACGCTGGATCAGGTGACCGGTGAAGAATGCCGGCACGAACATGCCCATGACATGGACGAAGATGGTTATCGGCGCCTCGCCCTTGTCGAGGCCACACTGCACGATGGCGAGCGGCGAGGCCGCCATGACGAACGACATGACGCCGAAAGCGATCATGCCGCCGGCCGCCGCCACCATGTAGGCCGGCTGGGTGACGATCGTGAGCAGCGGGCGCTGGGGACCGCTCACGTCCTCCGGCTTGACGGTGGGGAACTCGATGAAGCCCAGCACCACGAAGACAATGGCGTGAATGACGATGACGGCGCAAAAGCTCGCCTGGAAGGTCGGCAACCACAGGTCGGGCGTAAACCGGGCGAGCCCCGGCCCGATGATGCCGGCGATCACGCCCCCTGCGGTCACGTAGGAGATCGCCTGGGCCCGGAAATGGCCGGGTGCAAGCTCGACGGCGGCAAAGCGGTAGAGCTGCATATTGGCGATGCCGTAGCCCATCATCAGGCCACCCAGGCACATGACCGGGAAGCTGGCGAGGCCCAGGCCGATGGCTGCACACGTTGCTCCACACATGCCCATCGCCGAGCCCGAGCGAAAGCCGAACTTGCGGCCACGGCGCATCATCAGCATGGACGCCGGAAATACCGACAGCATGACGCCGAGGTGCTGCATCGTGACCGGCAGGTTGGCCCACATGCGCATATCGGGTGAAACGATGGTCAGCACCGCCAGCGCGGAGGAAGCGAACATCAGCGTGTTGCTGCTCTGGGTCAGCGCCTGGCACATCGCCAGCAGGGCGATGTTGCGCAGCGCCCGACGCGGCATGGCCCCGCCAGTAGACTCCGCCGCCGTTCTCTCTACCTTGTTCGATCCGTCCATCGGGCGCGCACCATAATCGCCAGCTCAGCCTGCCCAAAGCGATTAGAATGGAGAGTCGGCGCAGCCCAGACCTGCCATTTCCGAGCGACTCGCTGTAATATGCGCTTCCATAACCGGCCGTAGACAGCCCGGCGGTCCGGTCTCAAGATCGAAGTCCACGTACCAGAGGCTTGCACGGCAGCAATGACCGACGACGCGCCGACTGCGAAGCAGACAGTCGATCGCACCGAACACCACGCCGCCCTGATGCCCGGCGTGATGATCGGGCGATATCGCATCGAATCCGTGCTGGGCCTCGGCGGCTTCGGCATCACTTATCGCTGTTACGACACTCATCTTCGGCGCGACGTTGCGGTCAAGGAATATCTTCCGACCGGCATCGCCATTCGCCACGAAAGCGCGACTGTGTTGCCGCGGTCGACCGAAATGTCGACCGATTTCGTGTGGGGACGCAATCGCTTCCTCGACGAGGCCCGCACCATTGCCAAGCTGGGTCACGTGCCGGCCGTTGTCCGGGTGCACGATTTCCTCGAGGCCCACGGTACGGCCTATGTGGTGATGGAGCTGCTCTCCGGCGAGACGATGTCGCAGCGCCTGAAGCGCGAGCCGCGACTGTCGCAGGCCACCATCGATCGCATCCTGCCGTCGCTGCTCGACGGCCTCGAGCAAATCCATACGGCCGGCTTCCTGCACCGCGACATCAAGCCGGCGAACATCATTCTCGGGCCCGGCGACGCAGCCACGCTGATCGACTTCGGTGCCTCGCGCGTTGCCATCGCCGACCGCTCGCAGGCGCTTACCGCCGTGTTCACGCCGGGCTACGCCGCGCCGGAACAGTCGACATCGGGCAAGCAGGGGCCATGGACCGACGTTTATGGACTTGCTGCGACGTTGTTCACCGCAGTGACCGGCAAAGTGCCGCCGAGCGTCATGGAGCGCGTTTTCGAAGGCGCGACCGTGTTTGCAGCCGAGGCGAGCGTCAACGGCCACTCACCGAATCTCCTGGCAGGCATCGATGCCGGGTTGCGCCTGCCCATCGAAGCCAGACCGCAAAGCATCGCGGCATGGCGACAGATGCTTTTCAGCGAGCAGGCTGCCCCGGCCGATGCCATTCCCACGGCGGCGCTGCCCTTCGCGCCGAAGGCAGTGGCCTCGCGCCCTGCCACCTCGAATCGTTCAAGGTATGGAATGCTGGCCGGAGCCGCTGTCGTGGCGCTGGCCGTCGGCTACTCTCTGTTTGCGCTCACGGCGCGCGACGACCGGACGGCGGCCGGCCCGGCGCCATCCTCCGCACCTTCAGTGGCGGCAGCGAACGGATCGACTGCCAACTCGCCAGCAGCGACTCCGGCGCCTGCACCTGCTCAAGTCGCAACGCCAGCGCCGCCACGCGACCTCATTCCAGCGGCGACATCTGCCGCGCCGGCGCCTCAGCCGCCTGCCTCGGCTCCCTCGGCAGCGGCACCAGATTCGCCTGCTCCGGCCGTGCCGCCAACTTTGCCGGCGGCAACAGCCTCGCCTGCTCCGGTCGCACCGCCGCCTCTGCCGCCCGCGACGACGCCGGCCCCTGTGGCAGTCGTCCCGCCTGCGCCACCGCCTCTCCCCATAGCGACGCCCGCGCTGACGCCTGACATTCCGCCACCACTACCGCCTTTGCCGACAGCAACACCGGCGCCGACCGCTATCGCACCTCCCGCAGGCACACCGGCTTCGACACAAGCGGCGCAACCGCCTCCCGTTCAATCGGCTGCACCGGCAACTGCGCCCGCGCCAGCCCACCAAACCCTCGATGAAATGAAAGCGCTGGACGCCGACTCGCGCGCGATCGAGGAGAGTCGGAGTCGCCGCGACCGCTCCACCCAGGAAGCGGTGAGGCCGGAAGAGCCGAAGAAGACCGAGGAACAGCTCAAGGCCGAGGCCGAGCAGGCGGAGACCGCGCTGAAGCTCGGCACGCGCGATCGGCAGAAAATTCAGATCGCGCTTACCTCCCTGGGCTTTGATGCCGGCGGCGCCGACGGCGTGTTCGGACCTCGGACGCGCACCAAGATCGCCGAATGGCAGAGCGCAAATGGAGAGCCGCCGACCGGCTTCATCAGCGCCGACAACAAGACGACGCTCTTCGCCAAGGCCGCGCCGGCAATCGCCCGCTGGGAAGAGGCACAGCGACGAGCGTATCTCGAAGAGCAGCGCCGCCTGGAGGAACTGCGGAAGACTCCGCCCCCGCCCCCGCCTCAGCCGACGCGGACCTGGAGATGGCCCTGGGAAGACCGGCGAATTTTTCCCTAAAAGTGAACGTAGCCCTGGCGTGCCGCGCGGGCGCGTCGTCCAGCGATAGTCAGTTGCACCCCCCGTCCTTCGCCCAGGGAACCGATCCGAGTCAGCGGCACGGCGGCCGCCTCGGCGGCCCGCAACAGCGCCTGACGCTTGCGTGGCGGCGCGGCGAACACGAGCTCATAATCGTCGCCGCCGCCAAGTACGTCGGACCAAAGCCTGGGATCGGCGGCGACGGCGCGTCGAGCCGCGGCCGAAAGCGGCACCCAATCGCGCTCAATGGCAATGCTCAGGCGCGAAGCATCGGCGATGTGGCCAGCGTCCGCCAGCAGCCCGTCGGAGACATCGGCCGCTGCCGTGGCGATTCCGACGAGGCGCGGTCCTAAGCTCGTTCGCGGTTGCGGTTGCCGGTAGCGATGCTCGAGCGCCGGGCTCGCGAGCTGGCCGCGGGCAGCCCGCAGGCCCAACGCCCCATCGCCGACAGTGCCGCTCACCCAGAGCTCGTCGCCGGCCCGCGCGGCGGCTCGGGTCAACCCGCGTCCGCGCGGCACCTTGCCGATTGCCGTGATCGTGACGGTGAGCGGTCCCGGCGTGACTACCGTGTCGCCGCCGCACAGGACGACGCCGTAGCGCCGTTGATCGGCCGCGAGGCCACGCGCGAAGCGAGCGACCCACGCTTCGGTCCAGGCTTCAGGAAGCGCTAGCGAGAGTTGATAGACGAACGGCGTAGCGCCACCGGCGGCAAGATCGGACAGACACACGCGCAAAGACTTGGCGGCGACAAAATTGGCGGTCTCGCCATCCAGGAAGTGGACTCCGGACACCACGGTGTCGGTCTTGACGACGAGGTCGTGCTGCGCGTCACCTGCGATAAACGCATTGTCGCTCTTCAATCCTCCGGCGCCGGCGAATCCCTTCGCCAGCGGCGCGAAATAGCGGGCAATCAGCTCGAATTCACCGATGCGCCGAGAGCGCGCCATCGATCGATCACTTCGCCAATTCGGCCGGGCGAGCTTGCCGCCCAACCCGATCGAGCACGGAATTGACGAAGCTGGGCTCGCCCTGGTCGTAGAAGGCGTGGGCGATCTCGACATATTCGTTGATCGCCACCCTCAACGGGACATCTTTACGATGCAAAAGCTCGTAGGCACCGGCGAGGAGGATCGCGCGGACCAGGCGATCGATGCGCGCCCATGTCCAATCGTTGGCCAACGCCGCCGTTACGGTTCGCTCCAGCTCGTCCTTGTTGGCCACGGTACCTTCGACCACATCCTTGAACAGCGGCCGATCGGCATCGCGCCGCATACCGCCCTCGCCAGCTTCACCCGTGCGAACCTTGAGGAACTGCTCGACGATCTCGCCAGGGCCGTGCGCGCCCTCCTGCCACTGATACAGGGCCTGCACCGCCGCAAGCCGCGCGGCTTGCCGGCGGCTCGGCGTCGCTTGTTGGCTCATTGCGGCGGCCAGCGCCGACGGAGCGCCACCATGGCGAGGCAGGCATGGGCAGAATCGCCGCCCTTGTCGCCGCGATCGATGAAGGCTCGCGCCTCGGCTTGCTCGAATGTGTTCACGGTGACGATGCCATAGCCGATGGCGAGCTTTCCTTGAACAGCCAGATCCATCAGGGCGCGCGCGCTCTCGCCGCACACGTAGTCATAGTGCGAGGTTTCGCCGCGGATGACGCAGCCCAGCGCCACGAAGCCGTCGTACTTGCCCGCCGCCAGGGCAATCGCGCCGGGAATCTCGAAGGCGCCCGGAACGACGACACGCTCGAACGCCGCACCATTGCGGACGATCTCCCGTTCGGCGCCGGCGATCAGGGCGTCGGCGATCTCTGGATAGTAACGCGATTCGACAATCAGGATGCGTGCGCCGGCCACACCGGCGACCGGCGGTCGGACCGTCGGCGTCTCCGTCCGGGTCGACATGCTAGCGCGCCGCGCGGCCGGGAACCGGCTTCTGTCCGACGATCTTGAGGCCGAAGCCCTCGAGACCGACGACGCTCTTCCGGCTGTTGCTCAGCAGCACCATTTCCTTGACGCCGAGATCGATCAGGATCTGGGCGCCGACGCCGTAGTCGCGCAGCTCGCCGCCGGATGGCTCGATGGGCTCACCGGCGCGACGGCGCTGCTCGGCCAGCATCACCGTCAGCGGCTCGCGGATCAGCACGACGACGCCCCGTCCCTCCTCGGCGATCAGCTTCATCGAGGCCTCGACCTCGCCGCCGCGGCCGGTGTCGCGTTGGCCCAGCGCATCGGTGAAGATGTTGACGGCGTGCATGCGCACGGTGACCGCTCCCCCGCTCGCCGGGTCGCCCTTCACCAGCGCGATATGCTGCGCCAGCGTCACCTTGTTGACGTAGATGACGCAGCGAAAATCGCCGCCGTAGATGCTCTCGAACGTGGTCTCGCTCAGCCGCTTGACGATCGAATCGTAGCGCCGCCGGTAGGCGATCAGGTCGGCGATCGTGCCGATCTTGAGCCCGTGGCGCTGGGCGAAGGTGATGAGGTCGTTGCGACGGGCCATCGTGCCGTCGTCGTTCATGATCTCGCAGATCACGCCGGCAGGCGTCAGCCCGGCCAACCGTGCCAGATCGACCGCAGCCTCGGTGTGACCGGTCCGCTCGAGCGTACCGCCATCGCGCGCCACCAGCGGGAACACGTGGCCCGGCGTCACGATGTCCTGCGGCCCGCAAGACGGGTCGATCGCCACCGACACTGTGCGCGCGCGGTCGGCCGCCGAGATGCCGGTGGTCACGCCTTCGCGCGCCTCGATCGACACGGTGAAGGCAGTCTGGTGCCGCGTGCCATTGTTGCGCGCCATCAGCGCCAGCCCGAGCTGCTCGACGCGCTCGCGTGTCAGCGCCAGGCAGATCAGGCCGCGCGCATGCTTGGCCATGAAGTTGATGGCTTCGGGCGTCGCCCACTGGGCGGGGATCACCAGGTCGCCCTCGTTTTCGCGATCTTCGTCGTCGACAAGGATGAACATCCGGCCGCGCCGGGCTTCTTCGATGATGTCCTCGGCCGCAGCCTTCACTTCGGAGAAGGTGATCCGCCAGGCATCCTTTTCGAGCGCGCTCATGTTCTTCCGTGCTCCAACAGTCGCTGAACGTAGCGCGCGAGCATGTCCACCTCAAGGTTGACGCGCTGGCCGACCTTTGCCTGCCCCAGCGTGGTGACAGCCTGGGTGTGGGAAATGATGTTGATGCCGAAGCGGTTGCCGTCGACCTCGTTCACCGTGAGCGAGATGCCGTCCACGGCAATCGAGCCTTTGGCGGCGATGAAACGCGCCAGCTCGGCGGGCGCCTCGAACACGAAGCGCACGCTGCCGCCTTCCGGCGTCATCGACACGATGCGGCCGACGCCGTCGACATGGCCGTACACCAGGTGGCCGCCCAGCTCGTCGCCGAGCTTGAGCGACAATTCGAGATTGAGGTGGCTGCCCCGGCGCCAGTCGCCGAGGTGAGTCTTGGCCAAGCTCTCACCGGAAACCTCGACGGCGAACCAGTCCTTTCCCTTCTCGACCACGGTGAGGCAACACCCCGAGCAGGCGATCGATGCGCCAATGGCGATCGGTGCCATGTCGTGCCTGGTGCGGACCACGAAGCGGCGATCGCCTTGGTTGCCGCCGGGGGTCATGGCGGTGATCTCGCCGATGTCGCTGACGATGCCGGTGAACATGGCGCCGTACTTAGGCCGCCTTGGCCCAGGTTTCCAGCGTGTCGCTGCCGACGGCCGCCGTCGAAACGAGGGAGAACCGGGGCGCGAAACCCAGCCGCTCCAGCCCCAGCGGGCCGACCGCAGAGCGGCTGTCCCCGCCCAAGGCCAACCCGCCGCGGAAAATGCTCAATCGATCGACCTTGCCTATCTTGAGGAACGCGGCCGCCACCTCGCCGCCGCCTTCGACCATAAGGCGCGTGATATCACGCGCGCCGAGCGCACGGAGAGCGGTGGCAACGTCGACCCGGCCCGTTGCGTCGGCTGCGACCTCGACGATCTCGACGCCCAGCGCTAGCAGCGCCTCGCGCCGGGCCGCCGGCGCAGCCGGCGTGCAGATCAGCCAGACGGGACGGGCGCGCGCCGTCGTCGCGAGCTTCGAAGTGGGGCTGAGACGGGCCCGTGAGTCCAGGACGACGCGCACCGGTGAATATCGCTCCAGACCCGGCAGGCGGCAGGTCAGCTCCGGATCGTCCCGGGCCACGGTATTGGCGCCGACCATAATGGCATCGTGCGCCGCCCGCAGCCGATGCCCCCAGGCCCGTGCTTGCGGACCGGTGATCCATTGGCTCTCGCCCGACGCCGTGGCGACGCGGCCGTCGAGAGACGTCGCGAGCTTGAGATGGACCAGCGGCCGGCCCTCGCGCACCCGCAGCAGGAAGCCGGCATTGATCTCGGCCGCTTCGGCAGCACCCTCGCCCACCTCGACAGCAATACCCGCGGCGCGCAACCGGGCGTGGCCTTGGCCGTTGACCAGCGGATTGGGATCTTCCAGCGCGGAGACCACACGCGCCACACCGGCCGCGATCAAGGCGTCGGCGCAGGGCGGCGAGCGGCCGTGGTGCGAGCATGGCTCCAGCGTGACGTAGACGGTGGCGCCCCGCGCCAACGCACCGGCCTGCCGCAAGGCGTCGACCTCGGCATGCGGGCGACCACCGTCCTGGGTGCGGCCGCGCCCGACAACTTGGCCATCGCGTACGATCACGCAGCCGACAGCCGGGTTGGGCCAGGTGCGCCCCAGCGACCGGCGCGCCAGCGCGAGCGCCGCGCGCATCATCGGGTCAGTCCTTGAGGCTGGCCGTCTCGGCGAGATCGGAGATGAACTCCTCGAAATCCCGGGCCTCGCGGAAATTGCGATAGACCGAGGCAAATCGTACATAGGCGACCGGGTCGAGGGCGCGCAGCGCGTCCATCACCAGCTCACCAATCTGCGTCGAGGGAATCTCGCTCTCGCCCGAGCTTTCGAGACGGCGAACGATGCCGTTGACGACGCGTTCGACGCGCTCGGGATCGACTGGCCGCTTGCGGCAGGCGACCGAGATCGAGCGCGCGAGCTTGTCGCGATCGAACGCGACGCGCTGACCGTTCTTCTTGATCACCGTGAGCTCGCGCAACTGGACGCGCTCGAAGGTCGTGAAGCGCGATCCGCAAGACGGGCAGTAGCGCCGCCGCCGGATCGCCGAATTGTCGTCGGTCGGTCGCGAATCCTTAACTTGGGTGTCCTCGTGACCGCAGAATGGACAGCGCATCGTTTCTCCCCCCGGTTATTGCCTGCGCTTTGTTTTCAGTCGCGGTAGATCGGAAAGCGGGCGCAGAGCGCGTGCACCTTGGTGCGCACTTGGCTCTCGACTTGAGCGTCGCCGTCCGGGCCGTTGCGGGCAATGCCATCGAGCACGTCGGCGATCAGGTGGCCGATCTGACGGAACTCGGCGACGCCGAAGCCGCGCGTCGTGCCGGCCGGCGAGCCGAGACGCACGCCCGACGTCACGGTGAATTTCTCCGGATCGCCCGGGATGCTGTTCTTGTTCACGGTGATGCCGGCGCGGTCGAGCACCTTCTCGGCCGCGATACCGGTCGCCTTCTTGGGCCGCAGATCGACCAGCATGACGTGGCTGTCAGTGCCGCCCGAGACGATGGCCAGCCCGCGCTCGATCAGCGACGCCGACAGCGCGCGCGCGTTGTCGACGACGTTGTGGGCGTAGGTCTTGAACTCGGGTCGCAGCGCCTCCCCCAGCGCCACGGCCTTGGCAGCAATGATGTGCATCAGTGGCCCGCCCTGCAGGCCGGGGAACACCGCCGAATTGATCTTCTTGCCGACCTCGACGTCATTCGACAGCACCATGCCCCCGCGCGGGCCGCGCAAGGTCTTGTGCGTCGTCGTCGTCACGACGTGGGCATGCGGCAGCGGGCTCGGGTAGGCTCCGGCGGCGACCAGCCCGGCATAGTGCGCCATGTCGACCATGAACCAGGCACCGATCTCGTCGGCGACCTTGCGGAAGCGCGCCCAGTCGATATGGCGGGAATAGGCCGACGCGCCGGCAACGATCAGCTTCGGCTTCTCGCGCCGCGCCACCTCCTCCATCTGCTCGTAGTCGATCAGATGGCTGTCGGGCTTGACGCCGTACGATACGACCTTGAACCACTTGCCCGACTGATTGGCCGGCGAGCCGTGCGTGAGATGGCCGCCCTGGTCGAGCGCCATGCCCATGAAGGTGTCGCCGGGCTTGAGCAGCGCCATGAACACGGCCTGATTGGCCTGCGCGCCGGAGTGCGGCTGGACATTGGCGAAGCTGCAGTCGAACAGCTTGCAGGCACGATCGATCGCGAGTTGCTCGGCCTTGTCGACCTCCTCGCAGCCACCGTAGTAGCGCCGGCCGGGATAGCCTTCGGCATATTTGTTGGTCAGCACGGAGCCGGCAGCCTCGAGCACCGCGCGGGAAACGATATTTTCCGATGCAATGAGCTCGATCTGTTCGCGCTGGCGATGCAGCTCGCCCTTGAGCACGGCGTCGATGGCCGGATCCGCTTCGGCGAGATCGCGAGTGAACATCGGCAACGGCGTGTCGGACAATTTGGCAGCGGCTTGACTCATTTTTGACAACCCTTCGAAAGCTTCTCGACGCGGCGTGCATGGCGGCCGCCTTCCCAGCCGGTCTTCAGAAAGACCCGTAACGCCTCGCGCGCCGTCTCGACACCGATGAGCCGCTGGCCGAAGGCGACGACGTTGGCGTCATTGTGCTCGCGCGCCAAGCGCGCCGATGTCGCGTCATGGACCACCGCCGCCCGCACCTTGGGATTGCGGTTGGCGGCGATCGAAATGCCGATGCCGGTGCCGCAGACGAGAACGCCGCGCGCTGCCTTGCCCGAGGCGATGGCGTCGGCCATGGCCTTGCCAAAGTCAGGATAGTCGACCGATTCCATCGAGCCGGTGCCTAGATCGAGCACCTCGTGGCCAGCGGTCTGCAGGTCCCGCTTCAGAATCTCCTTGAGGTCGAATCCGGCATGATCCGACGCGACCGCGATGGCGCTCTCCGGCATCTCGACGATTGGTCCCTTTCTAGCTGTTGATCTTCCGTTACCATATCGGGGGTGGCGATGTCACCGTTCCCCCAAAATCGTGGAGCGCGACCTACAAGACCCTGAATTGGCTTGGGAAAACGGCCGAACCATGTACGGCATCCGCGGCGGCCGGATGAAATGCCGGGTTACGGCTGATTTTGACATCGTCAAATTCTGCCTCCCCCTCATCGGAGGAAGCCGCCCCCGCAAGGGGGCGGCTGGGGGAAAGATGCCTCCGATTCCGACGCCGGAGGGTCACGAATCTCGACTGAAGCCCTCCCCCTTCCGCCCCTTCGGGCACCTCCCCCGATCGGGCGCTGTTTACAGCGCCATAGGAGTAGGGATCGGAAAGATGTGTCCACTCGCCAACCGAAGGAGGAGGAAGAGACGGAAGGTGGGGCTTCACCTGCGCCTGACGGTGATCCCCGCCGCCTCGCGGTCCCAGGTTTGCTCGGTGATGCCGCGTTCCCGCAGCTTGTACTTCTGGATCTTGCCGTTCTCCGTAGCCGGCAGCGTATCGACGAACTCGAGGAAGCGCGGCACGGCGAAGTACGGCATGCGCGTTTCACAGAAGCGGATGACCGCGACTGGATCGAGGGTGCTGCCAGCTTGCAGCACGATGGCCGCCATGACCTCGTCCTCGGCGAGTTCTGACCGCACCGGGAAGGCGGCAGCCGTGGCAATCTCGGGATGGCTGAGCAGCACCTGCTCGACCTCGAAAGAGGACACGTTCTCGCCGCGCCGGCGGATGGCGTCCTTGAGGCGGTCGACGAAGCGGTAGTAGCCGTCGGCCTCGCGGATGACGCGGTCGCCGGTGTGGAACCACAGATTGCGCCACGCCTCGACCGTCTTCTCCGGCGTGCCGAAATAGCCTGTGCCGAAGGCGAACGGCGCCTCGGCCCGCAGGATGAGCTCGCCAGGCGTGCCGTCCGGCACTTCGTTGTCATCGTCGTCGACCACGCGGGCGGCAAAGCCCTCGAAGATGCGTCCCATGGTCCCGGGCTTCTGCCCGGAGAGCGGCGTGCCGATGACGAAGTTGGTCTCGGTCGATCCGTAGCCATCGAGCAGGCCGATGCCCGTACGCTTGGTGAACTCCGCATGGAAATGGCCTGGCACTCCGGGGGCCAGGGCGATGCGCGTGTCATGTCGCCGCTCGTCGGGATGCGGGTCGCGCGACAGCAGGATCGGCACCATCGCGCCAAGAAGGTATGTCACCGTCGCCTTCCGCTCTGCCAGGGTGGTCCAGAACGCCGAGGCGGAGAATCGGATTTCGAAGCTCGCCGTGGCCCCGGTCAGCATCGCCTGAAAGAAGGTGTTCAAGGCATTGGTGTGAAACAACGGCAGGGTCGTGCACAGCACATCGCTCTCGCCGACTCCCAGCAAGTGAGCGGTATTGACGCCCCACCAGAAGAACTGCGCGTGCGGACAGCACACGCCTTTGGACGGCCCGGTCGTGCCCGAGGTGTACAGGATCGCCAAGGCATCGCTCGGCCGCGCCGGTCCCGCAGCGACCGCCTCGCCCAGGGGCGGTAGCGCCTGCACCGGCACAGCCGAGGGCGGAGCGCAATTCGGCTGGTCGATGATCCAGATCGCCTGCACCGGCAAGGTCGCGAGATCGACGTGATCGAGGGCACTCATCAGGGCCGCCTCGATGACGAGCAGCCGAGCCCCGGAATTCTCCAGGATGTGGCGGAGCTGCAGGCCGCGCGAGGCCGTGTTGATCGGCACCAGGATGGCGCCGAGCCAGGCCGTGCCGAGGAATATCTCGATGAACTCCGGCCGGTTCTCGCAGATCAAAGCAACCCGATCGCCCGGCCGAACGCCGGCTTCATGCAGGCGACCGGCGGCGCGTGCCGCAAGCTGCGGCGCGTCGGCAAAGCTCCAGCTCTTGCCGCCGGACTGCACGAGCGGCTTGGTCCCATGCTTCGCCGCCTGGGCCTGGAGCATGACGGCGAGGCTACGCTGCGCCGGGGCGAAGATGCGGTCGGCGTCGAGCGGTTCGCGGGCCATGATCACACCACCGGCGGCCGGACGAGGCCGAGATCGCGCAGCAACGCTGCGAAGGCTGCCAAACGCTCCAGGCGATGGCGATCGAGGTCGAGCTTCTCGTAGTCGAGAAAACCGCGTCCGGTCTTCATGCCGATGTTCCCTTCATGCATGTTGCGCTCGACGATCGCCGGCGCGGCGTAGCGTTCGTTGCCGAGCGCCTGGGTGAGATAGCGACTGGCGTGATAGAGGATGTCGCCGCCACCCCAGTCGATGAATTCGAGCAGGCCGAGCACGGCGAAGCGCAGGCCGAAGCCGTACTTGACCGCCTTGTCGATCTCCTCGGCAGAGGCCACGCCCTCCTCGACCATGCGCGCGGCCTCGTTCATGGCGAGGGCCTGAATGCGGGGCACGATGTAGCCCGGCGTCGCCGCACAAAGCACGGTGATCTTGCCGATGCCTTCGAGCAGACCACGCAGCGTCTGGACCACGTCGGCGCGCGTCGCCTTGCCGGCCGACAGCTCGACCAGCGGCATCAAGTAGGGTGGATTGAGCCAGTGCGCATTGAGAAAGCGCTCGCGATGCTCGATCGCCTCGGCGAGATCGTCGACCAGGATGGTCGAGGTTGTCGAGGCGATGATCGGCTGCGGCCCGGCAAGACGCGACACGAGCGCGAGTGCCGCGCGCTTCTGCTCCAGCACTTCCGGCACGCCTTCGAAGATGAAGGTTGCGGCAGGCAGTACCGCCGCCGCTTCGGCCAACGGCAGGACGCGCACGCGGGCGGCGATTCCCGGTACCTGATCGGCGGCGCAGAGGCCGAGGCGAGCCAGCGTGCCCAGGGTCGCAGCGACCTCGTTGTTCGCCTCCGTCGCAAGCGAGGCGAATTGATCGGCCGGACGCTCCTTCAAGTCGATCAGCGCCACGTCGTGTCCGGCATAAGCGAACACCACGGCGAGCCCCCGGCCCATGCGCCCGGCCCCTACCAAGGCGATAGGCTCTCTCATGCGAAGCCCTCGCTCAGCAGCTTCTGCAGGCCGGTTCGGTCGAGATGGCCAATCCCGAGGCTCGCCAGGGTGCGGCCTGTCCGCAAGAAATCCTCGCCACAGATCGCACTGCCGATCGACAAGAAGGCCTCGACCAGGGGCACCGCAACACCGGCCAGCCGCGCCGTAGAGGCCAGCAAGGCCAGGCCCATGCGCACGTCCTCGATCATGTAACGGTGCTCTCGCAGAACGATGCGCTCGCGCCAGTCGCCCGACTTGGTCAGCCGCTCGTGCGAGCCGCGACCGTACATCCACTCCGGCCCGCTCGTGGCGTAGTGGTCGGCAAGCGGGAAATGCGGCGCGGCATACCCCAGCGCCTCGCGGATCGCCATGCGCTCGCGGTCGAGCGCGTCGGTCACCCGACGCACCGCTGCCTGGGTTCCTTCGTTATGGATGTCCCACTTCTCGAAATGCTCGAGCGGGGCTGCATTCATGACGATGAGCGGCGGGTGGATGATCGGCCCCGCGTTCATGAGAGCGCCAGACAGCGCGTCGCCGCATGGCCGGATCACGTCCGGGAAGGCGCGCTCGATAGTCGCCAGCGCTGCATCGGCGCGCGACTGCGGAAAGACGCCGGTCGGCAGGTGCTTTCCGCGCGCGGAGATCTGCACTTCGCAGGGCCCATGCTTGCGGGCAAGCCACGGCAACGTGCCGGTCTCGGCGAACGCCACGCACGCGCGGTTGCCGGCCTGCCATGCCGTCTTGGCCATCAGAAGCGACCCGAATGTTCCCGGCGGCAGGAAGACGACCTGCCCATCGGCCAAATGCGGCGCCAGGTGCCGGGCGATGTCGGCCTGAGCGAAGGCCGGCGTCGGGCAGACGATCAGCTCGGCGCCCCGGACGGCGGCAGCAATGTCAGCCGTGACGAGCGCCGGCGTGGCGATGCGGCTGCCGCGAAAGTCCTTGACTGTGATCGTGCTGCCGCCGGTGCGATGTGCGGCCACCGCGACGGAATCACGCCGCCACATCCGGATTTGGTGCCCCGCCAGCGCGAGATCGCCAGCCGCCGCGAACGACCCGTTGCCGCCCCCCAAGACTGCTATTTCCAAGGTTGTTCCCTTTCGAGAGCGGGGACGCGCCTTTCAGTATCCTCCCTAGCTTCGCTGCTACGGAGTGGACGCATCTTCTTTGCCTCCCCCGTCATACGGGGGAGGTGGCCCAGAGGGCCGGAGGGGGAAGGCCGCAATCGAGATCCTTCCGAGTCTGACGTCGGAATCGGAGGAATCTCGGCTGTGGCTTTCCCCCTCCGCCCCGTATAACGGGGCACCTCCCCCGCTGACGGGGGAGGAGAATGAAAATCCGCTCCGCGTCGACCGCGCATCGTTCAACCCTTGGCATGCAGATCGAGATTGCGCTGCAGCAGCGTCAGGTTTTGCAGCAATTCGGACTGTGCCTCGACGCTGAGCTCGCCCAGGATCGACACCACCCACTCCTCGTGTCGCCGCGCCATGCGCAGGAAGGCCTCGCGGCCTTTGCGCGTCAGCTTCACGATCATGCTGCGGCGATCGTTCGGATCCTCGTGGCGCGAGACGAGCCCCGCCTCGCCGAGCTTGTCGACCAGCCCGGTGACCGCCCCGTTGGACACGATCAGCCGCCGCGACAAGTCCGACATCGAGAGACCCTCGGGGAAGCGCTCGAGCTGCGCCAGCACATCGAAACGCGCGAGCGAGGTCCCGAACTCCTTACGCAGACGCTGGCCGAGAATGCTCTCCATCTTGCCCGAGCAACCGAGCAGCCGCAGCCATACCCTGAGCTCGAGGTGCCCTTTCTGCTCCGCCGCCGTTCCGCTCTCGACGATTCGAATTCCGCTGCCGGAACGATGGCGCATCCGGCCGTTCGACGACTTCGAGACGGGTTCGCTCATGCTCGCGTCCCTTCAGATGACCAAGGTGCCGACGCTCGCGCCACCGCAGACATAGAGCACCTGACCGGTGATGAAGGATGCCTCCCGGCCGGCGAAGAATTTCACCGCCGCAGCAACATCCTCGGGCCGGCCGAGCCGACGCATCGGAATGGCTGCCCCTAGTACCGATTCTCGCTCGCTTCCGGCGGGGATGATCTCGTGGAACATGTGCGTGCCCTGGATCGGACCGGGTGCCACCATATTGACGGTGATGCCGAAGGGCGCGAGCTCGAGCGCCCAGGTGCGCCCCATGCCGATGATGCCGGCCTTGGTTGCCGAGTAGGCCGTACGCCCCATGGCGCCGAGTGCTGCGCGCGAGGAGATCAGCACGACCCGCCCGAAGCCTTCCTGCTTCATGCGCGGCACGATGGCGCCGAGCAGCGTCAACGCCGCGCCGAGGTGGAGCTGGCCAAGGGTTGCGATATCCGAGGCCGTCGCGCTCTCGATCGGATTGGGTCTGATGATGCCAGCGTTGTGCACGAGGTGCGTCACGCGATGCTCGCGCGCGACCGCCGTCGCCATCGCCTCGGTGGCCCGAGCATCGGAAAGGTCGACCGTTCGTGCGTCGAGCTGCGGATGCGACCAGTCCGGCTTGTCGAGGGCGAGCGAGATCACACGATAGCCATCCGCCAGCATCGCCTTGGCAATGGCGGCCCCGATGCCGCCGCTGGCGCCGGTGACGATCGCGGTGTTGGCCTCGCTCATGTCCGACCCTCCGTGCGCGGAACCAGGGCGAGCACGCGCAGCGGACTGCCCGAGCCTCGACGGATCTTGAGCGGCGCCGCCAAGATCACCGCGCCAGTGGGCGGCAGTCGGTCGAGATTGGCGAGGCACTGCAGCCCGTAGCGGCCCTTGCCATGCATGTAGTAATGCGCCGGATAGGGCGGATTGAAATGGAACGCCTGGCCGGCATCGGTGCCGATCGTCTCGGTGCCGAGGCCGTGCAGATCGCGCTGCTCGACCAGGAAGCGCACGACCTCGGGACACGGGCCGGGCGTGTGCTGGCCATCCTCGCGCATGTTGACGTAGTCGCGACCGCTGCGCTTGGACCAATCGGTGCGCAACAGCACCCAGCTTCGCGATGGTATGTGCCCGTGCAGCGCTTCCCACGCCTCGACGTCGGCAACGGTCAGCTCGTAATCGGGATTGGCGTCCGACTGCTTGGAGATGTCGATCACCACGGCCGGCGCGATGAAGTTGGCGACCGGGATGGTGTCGACCGAATTCTCCGGCAGGTCCTTGCCCGAAATCCAGTGGACCGGCGCGTCGAAATGCGTACCGGTGTGCTCGCCCATGGAAATGTTGTTCCAGTACCAGGCGGACCCGCGCTCGTCGTAACGCGACGCCTCCTCCATTCGGAAGGGCGCACACTGGCCAAGCTCTGGCGGCATGACGATGGTGGGAAAGTCCGGTGACAGCGTATGGGTGAGGTCGACGACCTCGATCTCGCCGGCCGCGACCGCGCCGGCGAAAGCGAGCAGATCGAGGGAAGCCATAGCGCCTGCGGTCCTGCTCATGAGCCGAGCTCTCGTTCGAGGGCCTTGGGGTTGACGGCGAGCCGGGCGCGGATGTCCTCGGCAATGTCGCCGACGAAAACGTCCTCGAGCCCCTGCTGCAGAGCCTGTACCACGGAGCGGGCCAGCGCCGCGGGCGCCAGCTTGGGCGGCGGCACCGCCTGGTACCATTCGGTTTCGAGCGGCCCAAAGAAGACGTTCACGACCTTGACGCCGCCTGGCCGCAGCTCGGCGCGCAACGACTGCGCCGCCGACAGGCAGGCCGCCTCGGTAGCCGAGAAGGCGCCGTAGGCCGGCCAGTTGGTGAGCGCGAACACCGACACCAGGTTGACGAAGGCGGCGGAGGAATTGATGCCGTCGGCGCCACGCGCGCGCAGCACGGGGCCGAACGCCTGAGCAAGCCGCATCAGGCCGAGATAGCGGACCTCGAGCTCCTCGCGCGCCACCGTCAGGCCCTTGCGCTCGATGACGCCGCCGGTGCGCACGTGCTCGGCGGTGTTGACCAGGATGTCGACGCGCGGCGCGAACTCGCCAGCGCACTCGTTGACGGAGATCGTGTCGGTAAGATCGAGCGCCACGACCTCCACGCGCTCGAGCTTGCGCAGGCGTTCCTCGCCGGGAAACGGCTTCCACGGGTCGGCGACGCCGACGAACACGATGCTCGCGCCTGCCCGAGAAAGCGCCTCCGCCATTGCCTGGCCTACGGCGGTGCGTCCGTCAGTGACCAGGGCGCGGCGATATTTCGGGTCGCAGGTGAGCTCGCGCCACTGTGGATCGTCGGCCATGTTGGGCGTGTCCTTGGCTGGAAGCGCGATCACGATCGCCTGGCCGGACTTGTCGAGCTTCAATTCGAGACGTGTCCTCTCGCCTTCGCGCAAGTCTCCGTGCAGGTGCGCCACGATCGCTGGACCTGCGTCGAGCAGCACCGTGCCGATGCGCCACGGCATGCGTTCGCGAAAATAGACGTCGGTCGAGGTGCGGATGGTCGTCTCGGCGAGCAATGTGCCGCCGTTGTCGACGTCGCGAAATGGCAGATTCGCCGACAAGCAACGCGGGCAGGCATCGCGCGGCGGATAGATCACCGCCGCACAATGCCCGCAAACCTGAAGCTGGAAGCGGCCCTCGGCTGCGGCCGCCGTGAGGCCGAGTGCAGTGCGGCTGCGCGTACCCTGCGGCAGCAGCGGAACGCGCGTCTTCTTGAGCGGATCCTTGCGCTTGGGGCGACTCAACGGCGCGGTCATGCCTGCCCTCCCGCGAGCAGCGCCGCGCCGCTCGCCAATCCGCGATCGTAATTGATCATGCCGAATCCCGAAGCAAGCCCGATCCGCGCATCCGGCACCTTGGCGCCGATCGCTGCGCCAGTGAGCTGGCGCACGGCTTCGACAAGCCCGAGGAAGCCGCCGGCCGCCCCGGCCTGCCCGACCGAGAGCTGACCGCCCGAAATGTTGTGCGGAAAGCTGCCGTCTGCCGTGAGCGTGTGCGAGCGGACGAACGCGGGCCCCTCACCCTTGCCACAAAAGCCGAGGTCCTCGATCTGCATCATGCAGATAACCGGGTAATCGTCGTAGGTCTGAACGAAATCGACGTCGGCGGCGGTCACGCCGGCCATGGCGTAGAACTCGCCGATGTCCATTGCCCAGCCGCCGCGATACTGGATCGGATCGTCGGGAAAGGCGTTGTGCCGCTCGATGGTGGCGAGCAGCCGTGCCGCCGGCAACCCGAGCGACGTTGCCACGTCTTCCTTGCACACCAGAAAAGCCTCGGCGCCGGCGCACGGCATGACACAATCGAAGAGATGGATGGGATCGGAGATCGCCCTAGCGTCCATGTATTCATCGAGCGTCAGCTTCTTCTTCATCAGGGCATGGGGAAATTGCAAGGCGTTGTCCCGCTGCGCGACGCAGATCTTGCCGAAGTCCTCGCGCTTCGCGCCGTAGCGCATCATGTAGTTGCGGGTGATCAGCGCGAAGCTCGCGTTGGGGCCACCCGAGCCATAGGGATAGACGGCGTCCTGGGCGAAGCGCGAAAAGGTCGACAGCATCCGGCGAAACGAATCGACCTGGTTGGTGTCGCCGGCGACGCAGACCACGAACTCCGCATCGCCGCATTGCACGGCGCGTGCCGCTCGTCGCAAGGCCACGACGCCGCTGGCGCCGCCGAGCGGCACGTGGTCGAGCCAGCGCGGGCTCAATCCCAGATGCTGCGTGAGGCCGATCGCCGTATCGGGCCCAACCGTGAAGCTCGACAGCGATAGCCCGTCTATGTCGGCGCTGCGCAAGCCGGCGCGCTGAACCACTTCCCGTACTGCCCGTCCGACCCACCAGTGCGCGGTGTCGGTCGAGTAGCGGCGATAGGGAATCGTGACCGGCGCACAGACGACGACACCGTCGTAGGGCATGCGCTTCGATGGTGATCTCGCGGTCGACATCTCTACCTGGATCACACGAAGAGCTGAAGACTGCCGAGGGACGCATCGCAATTGACGAGATCGACCCGCTTCAAGCGGATCTTGATCGTGCCATCGACCACCGCCAGCTGATGCGTCACCCACGCTGCGTATAGTGTCTGCTCGTCGCCTCGGCTCTCGACATAATGCATGGGAGTCCAGGTCACGTAACGCCCCTGGCCGTCGTCGCGCTCGTCGACCTGCGGCTGTTGCAGCAGGTGATGACAACGGCTCCGCGGGCTCTGGCTGTAGGTCAGCTTGCCGCGCAGCCGCTCGACCCTGATCCTGAGCAGGAGCTTGTCCTCGTACATCAGCGAGGTCGTCAGCCGCGGATCGGTCTGCCCCCATTCGACGGGCATCCAGTAGTGGCCATCCTCCGCGAAGAGATCGAGCCAATCCTCGAGGCGCTGCTCGTCGAGCAGCCGCGCCTCCCGGACGACGAAGTCGATCAGCGCCTGATTGCTTGGAAGTGTGCTCATCGCAAGTTTAGAGGCTCATGGTCATGAACTTGGTCCAGGCGCGGAACTGGTTGCGCATCTGCGATTCCGACGTTCCGTCAGTCACGACGTTGCGCTGCCCGGGCTCGTCCGGCGAATACAGTCGTTGAATGTTGACCCACTCGTTGCCATCGCTCGCCAGCCCGGCCTGGGCCCGTTCATAGACCTCGAGATCGTCGTGCCCGACCACCGACGTGGGCGCGTTGATCAAGCGGTTGTACATCACCGTCCGCTCCAGCAGCATGTCGGGAGCACCGACCAGCCGGAACGTCCACGATTCGACCAGAGTCTTGTTGGCGGCGATCGGCTTGAACACGCGCAAGAGCTGGATCGGCCCCTTCAGCATGACATTGGGGAAGTACACGGTGTTGTGGCGATTCTCGTCGAGAATGGCCTTGGCGCGGGCCTCGCCGTAGGCCGCCGTCATCTGCTCGAAATAGCCGGGCACGGCGGAATAGTCGGAATGGATGGAATGCGATACGCCGGTGTGGCCGTGGCCGTTGTCCCAGACGCGGATGCCCATGGTCTGGAAGAATTCGTAGGAGCTCATGAACGGCGCATAGATCTCGACTGCCATCGGCTTCTTGGTGCCGGGCGGTGCGCCCTTCCATACCTCGACAGCCGTACCAGCCGAGGATTGATGGGCAATCATCGGATGGCAAGTATCGGTCTGGTTTTCGACCAGCATCTTCCAATTGCAGTCGTGCTTGTAGCGCAGCACGCCGCCCGCCACCTCGAGCTTTCCCACCGGCGAGCGGTCGATCATGTTGTCGAGGCTCGACAGCGCCTGGCCGAAGAATTCCTCGAAGCTCGGGCCGGTGTCGTTCAACTTGGCGAAGACGAAGCCGCGGTAGTTGTGGACGTGACGGACCGCGGGCAGGCCACGGGCCGCCGCGCCGCTCTCGAAGCCGGTGCCGTCGTATCCCGACTTCAGGGGAATGCCGGCGAGGCGACCGTCGAGGCGAAAGGTCCAGGCATGATAGGGACAGCGGAAGAACCGCCCGGTGTTGCCGCATGCATCGCCGGTGATGCGCGTACCCTTATGCGGGCAACGATTGTGCAGAACCCCGATCGAATCCTCGGTCGCGCGAACCATGATCACCGGCTGCGTACCGATCGTCGTGGCGTAGTAGTCGCCGACCTTCGGCACCTGACTGTCATGCCCGACATACACCCAGGTGTTGGCGAACAGGTGCTCCATCTCCAGCTCGAACAGCTCCTGGTCGACATAGAGGTCGCGATGGACCTCGGTCTCGCGCACCAGGGCCGAGATGGCCTGCCGATTGCCGCGGTACTTGCCGATCATGTCGCCTGCCTCATGCTCGAGCGTTCCTCTCTAGAGGAGCTGACACGGAGTGGACACATCTCATGTTCCTCTCCCCCGGTAGGGGGAGAGAAGAATGACGTGAGAAGCGTCCGTTGCCCGGCAGCGAAGCTGCCAGCGGGAAAGATGTCCGAGCCCTTCACAGGAAGCTCTCCACAGTCTTGATCGTGTCGGCGAGCGCCCGTCCCTCGGCGTCGGCCAGCGCCGATTGGCGCAGCCGGCGCAGCCAATCGGCGGCATCCGGCCGGCCCTCCAGCCGCCGCGCCAAAGCTATGAACTGCGCGAAGCGGCCTGCGCCGGCATCGTGGGTATCCGAATAGCCTTTGACTAGGCGGCGCGCCTCAAGAAGCTCGACGCCGACAGCGATATCGCGGGCGGCCGCGCGTTGCGCGTGCTCCAGCCACGCCGCAATGTGCGCCTCCTCGCGACGGTGGCGTAGCGTGCCTCGACGGAAGCGTCGCCACCCCGCTAGAAGGTAGAGCGGCAAGAACCAGCCAATCGTTCCCGTCTTCACACGCCGGCCTCGATCGACGATGCGGCGCAGCGCCGCGAGCACCCGCGGGCTCGACTCCAGCCACAGCCCGATCCCGGCCGGCAGCGTACCGCACACTTCCTCCATGCGCGGGTGCATGAACTCCGTGGTGTAGGCAATCTGGCCCGGTGGCAACGCGATCTCGGCACGCACGCGCTCGAAGCGACTGCCGCGTGTCTTGAGGTCGGCGACGCGAATCACGTCGTCGTAGGCCATCGCTCGGGCGATCTGCTTGGCAGCGGCGCATGTCAGCGGGAATGCCGTGTTGGCGGTCACCGATTGCAGCTCGATCTCGGCGAACGGCCACACCCGATCGAGGTACTCGCGCCCATACGCTACATCTTGAAAGTCGACGACGCGGGCAAGTCCCGCGGCCACCATTCCATGAGCGGGCTCGGGAAGCTTGCGCGCTTGTTCGACCAAAGCGTCGAAGCCGGGGTCGCCAATCGGGCCGAGTGTCGGTAGCCTCTTCTTCACACCGCCGACGACAGGTCGCGTCCCTACCACGGTCGGCGACCGTCGCTCGTTCTCTGCAGCCGCATACGCCCGATCGAACGCGCGCAGGCTCGCCTCGACGCCGAGCCCGGTCGCCCGGATCGTGGCTTCGTAGGCCGCACGCGGGTACGGCAGGGCGCCGGAGGCCGCAAGGGCGCCAAAGAGGGCGGCCGACACCACGCTTTCGGTCTCTTCGGCGATCACGGCCATATCGAACGCCAGGAACTGCCTGCTGGCAGCCTGTGCCGCCGCGAAGACCTTGGTTGGATCGCCGGCTCCGTCGCCCGGCACGACCTTCTCGCTCACGGCATAGGCCCGATGCGCCGACGCGATCAGCGTCGTTCGATCCGGCGTCACCAGCCCGCGCTGGATGGCACGGCCGGCCTCCATGAGCTCGGCGCCGATCACGATGTCGACCTCTCCCGGCACGGGCATCAGCGACAGGATCGGGCGTCGCCCGGCGCCATCCGGCGTGACCGTCTCGACATAGTAGATGGTTGCCCCGGTCCGCTGGGCGACGCCGGGCACCGAGGTTGCCTGAGCGATCTCGCCCTGGGACTCCGCCAACGCCACGATCCAATCGACCAGCACGCCGCCGCCCTGTCCGCCCATCGCCAGCACCGCGATGGCAGTGGGACGGCGGGTATCGAGCCGCGGTGCCGGAGTGATCGTGTCCACGGGTCAGGCGACGCGCAATTGCCGTCGTGAGCGACGACGTTGCAGGAAACCGATCACCATGGTGCGCAGACGCTCGACAGCTCGATCCCACCGAGTCGGGTTGACGATGATATCGGCCCGGTAAAATGACGGACAGAGCACGGCCGCCTCCGCCACCTCGCCGCAATTGCCGCAGCCGACGCACGAATTGTCGATCGCCGCGACGGGCTCGTCCTTCAGCGGGTCGGCGGTGTGCTTGACCGAGAGCGACGGGCAGCCCGACAGACGAATGCAGGCATGGTCGCCCGTGCACACGTCCTCGTCGACCCCGAAGCGTTGGCGCACCAGGCGCTGACCGGCCTTGGCCGCCTTGGCGAACAAGGGCCGTTCGCGCCGCTGCCGGTTGAGCATGCATTCCGACGACGCGACGATGACCTTGGGTCCGGCGTCGCGGCTCGTCAGCGCCGCCTTGAGCGTGTCCCGCACGCGGCCGACATCGTACGTGCGATCGATGTGGCGTACCCATTCGACGCCCATGCCTTTGACCGCGGTCGTGATCGCGTGCCGGGTCGACCGGGTGCGATTGATGGCACGAGACGACAGGAGGTCCTGGCCGCCGGTCGCCGACGTATAATGGTTGTCGACGATCAGCACGACGCCGTCGCTCTTGTTGAAGACGGCATTGCCGATGCCCGACGTCAGACCGTTGTGCCAGAAGCCGCCGTCGCCCATGATCGAAATGGCGCGCTTGCCGGCCTTGACATTGAACGCCGAGGCGGAGGCCGGCCCAAGACCATAACCCATCGTCGTCGAGCCGATGTTGAATGGCGGCATGATCGAGAACAGGTGGCAGCCGATATCCGCCGCGACATGATGCGGTCCCATCTCGCGCTCGACCAGCTTCATGGCAGCGAAGATCGGCCGTTCGGGACAGCCGGTGCAGAAACCCGGTGGCCGGGGTGGCACGGCCTCGGCCAAGCCGCGCACATGCTTCTCGTCGAGGGTGGGCGGCGCATTGGAAGCCCGCACCTCCGGTGCCAGGACGTTCGGGATCCATTGCCGCGCGAACGTGCCGATGGCCTCCGCCATCACGGCGGCAGTGTATTCGCCGGCCATCGGGAAGGGATCCTTGCCCGCGAGCACCGTCGGAATCGCGGCTTGGCGTAGGATCTTGGACAACGCCTGCTCGATATAGTCGGGCTGCCCCTCCTCGACCAGCAGCACGGCCCGCTTGCCTCGGCAGAAGCCAGCGACCTCGTCCGGCACCAAGGGATAGGTGACGTTGAGCACGTACAGCGGGATGCGACTGGTGCCCCAGATGTCGGCGAGCCCCAAGCCCTGCAGGGCGCGCATGACACCATTGTACATCCCGCCCTGGAGGATGATTCCGATCTCGCCGATGTCGCCGGGCACGACGTCGTTCATCCGTCGCTCCTGGATGAACTTCACCGCGGCCGGCCAACGCTTCTCGATCTTCTCCTTCTCGTGCGTGTACGAGGCGGGCGGCAGCACGATCCGGCTGGTGTCGCGCCTCGGCGATTCGAGCGCTTCGACCAGGCTCATGGCGGGGCGCCGATTGTTCTTGGCGCGAAAGCTGCCACGAACGTGGCACGCCCGGATCCTCACTTCCAGCATGACCGGCGTGTTGGACGCCTCCGAGAGCTCGAAGCCGGTCTCCACCGCGGCGACAATGCTTTCGAGATCGGGCTTGGGATCGAGCAGCCAGATCTGCGACTTCATCGCGAAGGCATGCGAGCGCTCCTGCATGATCGAGGAGCCTTCGCCGTAATCCTCCCCGACGATGATCAGCGCGCCGCCCGTCACCCCACCCGAAGCGAGGTTGGCCAGCGCGTCCGACGCGACGTTGGTGCCAACGGTCGACTTGAAGGTCGCAGCACCCCTAATCGGATACATGACCGAGGCGGCGAGCGTCGCAGCGGCGGCAGCCTCGCTGGCGCTGGTCTCGAAATGCACGCCGAGCTCCTCCAGGATTTCCTGGCCGTCGGCGAGCACATCCATGAGATGGGAAATCGGCGCACCCTGGTAGCCGGCGACATAGCCGACGCCCGACTGCAGCAACGCCTTGGTGATGGCGAGGATGCCTTCGCCCCGGAACTCCTGCCCATCTCCGAGCTTGAGGTCCTCTACTTCCTTGGCAAATGATCGTTCGGCCATGCTCGGTCTCAGACCATCCCGGATCGACACTGCATCGTCGCAGCGACGAGTTATTTAAGAATTGAAGTATTTCGCTGTCAATCGCGGCGCGCGCGATAGCATAGTGCGCAACGCCGCTTCGAACTGGTTCCTCGCGGCACACGGGACAATCGAGCAGCCCGACCGTCGCCTTGACTCTCATTTTCGGAAAACTTTAGGATTGAAATATTGGGGGCACTCAAGGAGGTGGGCATGAGGAAATTCATCGCGGTGGCGCTGACTGTCGCTTCGCTCGGTATCGAGACGGCGCGAGCCGAGATCACCGTCGGGTTCGTGACCTCGCAAAGCGGGCCCGGATCGTCGATCGGAGTTCTCTACGACCGCGGCATGAAGGCCGCCGTCGAGTATGCCAGCAGCATTGGCGAGGAAAAGATCAAGTTCATCCAGCTCGACGACGGATCGGACCCGTCGGCTGCGACGCGCAACGCGCGTAAGCTCGTCGAGGAGAACAAGGTCGATCTGCTGATCGGCACGGCGACCGCGCCCTCCTCCATCGCCATGGTGGCCGTCGCCAACGAGCTCAAGGTGCCGATGATCTCGATTTCGCCCATCACCGTGCCGGTGACCGACACTGGCGACCGCTGGGCGATCGCCATCCCTCAGCCGCCGAGCCTGATGGTCAAGGTCGTGATCGACCGCATGAAGCGCGACGGCATCAAGAACTTCGCCTATATCGGCTTCTCCGACGCCTGGGGCGACCTGGTCTACAACGGCGCGCAGAAGCCGGCCGAGGCCGGCGGCATGAAGATCCTGACCAATGAGCGCTACGCACGCACCGACACGTCGGTGACAGGGCAGGTCCTCAAGATCATGGCGACGAAGCCCGATGCCGTGCTGCTGGGCGGCTCGGCGACCCAAGGCGCGCTGCCGCCGCTCACGCTCGCCGAGCGCGGCTACAAGGGTCCGCTCTACGGCACACCCGCCCTGCTCAATGCCGACTTCATTCGCGTCGGCGGCAAGGCGGTCGAAGGCGTGCAGGTGTCGGCTGGGCCGGTGATCGTGGCCGAGCAGCTCCCGGACACGCATTTCAGCAAGAAAATCTCGATGGATTTCCGCGCCGCATACCAGAAGGTCAACGGCATGCCGACGACCGACGGGTTCTCGGCCTACTCGTTCGACGCCTGGCTGGTCTTCCTCGACGCGGCGAAGCGGGCGATGGCGACCGCCAAGCCCGGGACGCCGGAGTTCCGCACCGCGCTCAGGAACGCGATCTTCTCCACCAAGGACCTGGTGGGCACGCACGCGATCTACAATTTCAAGCCGGGCGACAGCTATGGCGTCGACGATCGCAGCCTGGTGCTCGTTCGCCTGGTCAATGGCCAGTGGAAGTACGAGCCCTAGAGCAGTTGCTTGGTGGCCATCGCGCCCGCTCCTCTCATTCTCCTCCCCAGCTCCGCTGGGGAGGTGCCCCGGCATACGGGGCGGAAGAGTCATGACTCATGAGAATCATGACGCCTCCGTCGCCGTATGACGGCGACACCTCCCCAGCTCCGCTGGGGAGGAGAATAGGTGCTGCCAGGACGAAGCGGTTCGCTCCATGACCGGGGAGATAGCGGCGATCCTGGCGATGGACGGCATCGCCAGCGGCGCGATCTATCTCCTCATCGGTCTCGGCCTGGTCCTGATCTTCGCGGTGACCCGCGTCATCTTCGTGCCGTTCGGCGACATCGCCGCCTTCACCGCCCTCTCGCTCGCCTCGCTGGAGACCGGAACCCGGCCGGGCACGGTGGGCCTCATCGCCGGTCTCGCCGTGCTCGCGACCCTCGTCGAGTGCGTCGCGCTCGCGAGGGCAGGCGCAATCGGGCGGCTGCCACGGGCGATCTTCTTCTATCTCGTCCTTCCCCTGCTGCCTGCCGCTGCCGTCTGGCTGGCGGCGGGCTTGCCCTTGTCGATGCCGGTGCGCATTGCGCTCTCCCTCGCGCTGGTGCTGCCGATCGCTCCCCTGCTCGACCGCATCGTGTTCCGCCCCATCGCCGACGCCTCGGTCCTGCTGCTGCTCACCGTCGCGGTCGCTTTGCATTTCGCCCTTTCGGGGATGGGGCTGCTGTTCTTCGGACCGGAGGGCGTGCGCACCAAGCCCTTCGCCGACGCCGTGTTCGAGGTGGCCGGGCTCATCGTCAACGCCCAGACCCTGCTGATCGTCGCCGCGGCGATCATCTTCAGCGGCCTGCTGTTCCTGGTCTTCGACTACACGTTGCTGGGTAAGGCGCTGCGCGCCACGGCGATCAACCGCACCGGCGCGCGACTGGTCGGAATCCGGCCAGCTACGACCGGCACCATCGCCTATCTCCTGGCGTCACTCCTTGCCGGCATCTCGGGCGTCCTGATCGCGCCGGTGACGACGATCTTCTACGATTCGGGCTTTTTGATCGGCCTGAAGGCCTTCGTCGGTGCCATCATCGGCGCCATGGCGAGCTATCCCGTGACCGCCGTGGGTGCCGTGATGGTCGGCCTCCTGGAGAGCTACGCCTCGTTCTGGAGCAGCGCCTACAAGGAAGTCGTGGTGTTCGGCATCCTGATCCCGGTGCTGCTGTGGCGCTCCCTCAGCGTGGCCAGCACCGACGACGAGGAGGCCGAGGAGTGACCGCGGCCCAGCTTCGCCTCGTCGGCCTCGGCACCATCGTCGTGCTTGCCCTCCTTCCCGTCGTGCTGAGCCCGTTCAGCATCACGCTGCTGAACTTCATCGGCATCTACGCGCTCGCGGTTCTCGGGCTGGTCCTGCTGACGGGCATCGGCGGCATGCTTTCCTTCGGCCAGGCGGCCTTCGTCGGCATCGCCGCCTATGCCACGGCTTGGGTCACGGTGAAGCAGGGCTACTCACCCTGGCTCGGTCTTGCCCTGGCGCTCGTGTTGACTGCGGCAATCGCTGCAATCCTCGGCGGCGTCACTCTACGGCTCGGCGGCCACTTCCTGTCGCTTAGCACCATCGCCTGGGGCCTTGCGATTTACTTCCTCTTCGGCAACCTGCCCATGCTGGGCCAGTTCAACGGCATCAGCGACATCCCGCCGATCTCGATCGCCGGCATCTCGCTTGCCGCCAGCCAGAGCATCTACTACCTGATCTGGGCGTTCCTGATTGTCGCCCTCGCGCTCGCCGCCAACCTGCTCGGCTCGCGCGAGGGACGGGCGATTCGCGCCCTGCGCGGCGGTCGCATCATGGTCGAGAGCCTCGGCATCGACCCCTTCCGAATCAAGATCGTGACCTTCGTGCTCGCGGCGCTGCTCTCGGCGCTGTCGGGCTGGCTCTACGCCCACATGAGCCGCTTCGTCAGCCCGGCGCCGTTCGACGTCAATGTCGGCATCCTTTATCTCCTGATGGCGATGGTCGGCGGTATGGGGCATCTGTCGGGTGCCGTCCTGGGCGCCGCCATCGTCACCTTGCTCAAGAACAGCATCCAGGATTACCTGCCGAAGATCGCCTTCAGCGCCTCCGGCCAGGTCGAGGTCGTGGTCTTCGCGGTCCTGTTCATCCTGCTATTGCAGCGAGCCCGAGGCGGACTGGTTCCCCTCGTGCTGCGCTACCTGCCGCACGTGCAACCGGCGCCACCGACAGCGGCGGCCGCACTCGACGGCCGTCAGCAGCCGAACCGCGGCCAGCCAATCCTCACAGTCTCCGAGGTGACTCGCCGCTTCGGCGGCCTGGTGGCCGTCAACAGCGTGAGCTTCGAGGTGGAGGCGGGGGAAATTCTCGGTCTCATCGGCCCGAACGGCGCCGGTAAGACGACCATGTTCAATCTGATCACCGGCGCTCTGCCGCTCGACCAGGGGCGCATCACCTTCCTTGGCCAAGACATCACCCGGCAGCCGCAGCGCCGGATCGCTCGCGCCGGCATCGCCCGCACGTTCCAGCACGTCAAGCTGCGTCCCACCATGACGCTGCTCGACACGGTGCTGCTCGGCACCTACGGGCGCACCTCGTCCGGCTTCGTGCGCGGCGCGTTGCGGCTCGATCGCGCCGAGGAAGGCCGCGCGAGCGCCGAAGCGATGCGGCAATTGCAACAGGTCGGCCTCGCGGATCGGGCTTTCGAGCTGGCCGGCAATCTGCCGCTCGGCAGCCAGCGCCTGCTCGAGATCGCCCGCGCGCTCGCCGCCGATCCGGCGCTGTTGGTGCTCGACGAGCCCGCCGCCGGCCTGCGTACGGCCGAGAAGGCGGAACTGGCGCACCTGCTCGGGACGTTGCGCGCCGAGGGCCTCACCATCCTCCTGGTCGAGCACGACATGGATTTCGTCATGGGCCTGGTCGATCGCGCCGTGGTGATGGATTTCGGCTCCAAGCTCTGCGAGGGCGCGCCGGCGATCGTGCGAGCCGACCCGCGGGTCCAGGAAGCCTATCTCGGCGGGGTCGCGTGATGGCGCTGCTCGCGATCGATGATCTGACGGTCGCCTACGACAAGGTCGAGGCGGTCCGTGGTGTCTCGCTGTCGATCGAGCCCGGCCAGATCGTCACGGTCATCGGCCCCAATGGTGCCGGCAAGACGACGATGCTGGGTGCCGCCATCGGCCTGCTCCCCTGGCGTGGCCGCATGTCCTACGACGGCACGGACCTGCGGCAGCTCGATGTCGAGGCGCGCATCGAACGTGGCTTCTGCCTGGTGCCGGAGAAGCGCGAGCTGTTCGGCGATCTCTCGGTCGCCGACAACCTGCTGCTCGGCGGCTACACCAGACGGCGCGAGAGCGGCGGCGTGAAGCAGACGATGGCCGATGTCTATCGCCGCTTCCCGCGCCTCGCCGAGCGCCGTGGCCAGCTCGCGTCGACCCTGTCGGGCGGCGAGCGCCAGATGCTGGCGCTCGGCCGCGCCCTGATGTCCAGGCCTCGCCTGCTGATGCTCGACGAGCCGAGCCTCGGTCTCGCCCCGCTGATCGTCCGCGAGGTCTTCAGGATCATCGCCTCCCTGCGCGAGACCGGCGTCTCGATCCTGCTGGTCGAGCAGAACGCGCGGGCCGCTCTCGAGACGGCCGATTTCGGCTACGTGCTCGAAACCGGCGAGATCGTCCATTCCGGCTCGGCCGCCCACCTGATGCACGATCCGCGGGTCACGGCGAGCTACCTCGGCGGACATTGAGCAATCCTACCTCTCCGGTCATCGAGGTAGATGCCCCGCATGAGTCGGAAGGGGGAAAGCCGCAGTCGAGATTCCCGAGGCTCCGACGTCGGACGTAGCATGGTCTCGACTGCTGTCCTCCCCCTCCGACCCTTCGGGCCACTTCCCACGTCATCGGGCGAGGAACTGCGAATAATATTTCAAGCCTAAAAGTTTATGCTTGAATTAATTTCTTCGCGGAGTCACCTTTCGCCGGCGCGCTAGAACCGAGGAGACCTCAGGTGAAGGTTGCTGTTCTCGGCGCCGGCCCCGCCGGCCTCTACTTCGCCATCTCGATGAAGCGCAGGAATCCTGCGCACGACATCACGGTGGTCGAACGCAATCGGCCGGACGATACGTTCGGCTGGGGCGTCGTGCTCTCGGCCGAGACCCTCGACCATCTCGCCGACAACGATCCCGTGAGCACCGCTTGGATTCGCGATCACTTCGCCTACTGGGACGACGTCGCCGTGTACCACGGCGGACAGCGCACCGTGTCGACCGGGCACGGTTTCTGCGGCATCGGGCGCCGGCGGCTGCTTCTGCTGCTGCAGCGTCGAGCCAACGAGCTCGGCATTCGCCTGGTGTTCGAGACCGAGATCGACGACCCCCGGCCCTACATGGAGACCCACGACCTCGTGGTCGCCGCCGATGGGCTCAACTCGCGCTCCCGCGCGACCTTCGCCGACGTCTTCAAGCCCGACATCGACGTCCGCAAATGCAAGTTCGTCTGGCTCGGCACGCGCCAGAAGTTCGACGATGCCTTCACCTTCATTTTCGAGAAGACCGAGCACGGCTGGGTGTGGGCGCACGCCTATCAGTTCGAGCCGGAGACGGCGACCTTCATCGTCGAATGCAGCGAAGAGACATGGCGGCGCTTCGGCTTCGAGGGCATGACCCGCGAGGACTCGATCACCACCTGCGAACGCATCTTCGCCAAGTATCTCGGCGGGCATCCTCTTATGTCGAATGCCGCCCATCTGCGCGGCTCGGCCTGGCTCAATTTCCCCCGCGTGCTGTGCGAGCGCTGGTCGCACAACAACCTCGCCCTGATGGGCGACGCCGCCGCCAGCGCCCATTTCTCGATCGGCTCGGGGACCAAGCTCGCGCTGGAGAGCGCAGTCGCGCTGGCCGACTACCTGCATTCGGAGCCCGACCTGCCGGCCGCCTTCGCCAAGTACGAGGACGCAAGGCGCATGGAGGTTCTCCGCCTGCAGTCGGCGGCGCGCAATTCGCTGGAATGGTTCGAGGACGTCGAGCGCTACCTCGGGCTCGATCCCGTTCAATTCAACTACTCCTTGCTCACCCGCTCGCAGCGCATCAGCCACGAGAACCTGCGCCTTCGTGATCCGGCGTGGCTGAGCGACGCCGAGGCGTGGTTCCAGCGTCGCTCCGGCAATGCCGACAATGTGCGCCGCACGCCGATGTTCGCACCGTTCTCCTTGCGCGATGTGACTCTGAAGAACCGCGTCGTCGTCTCGCCGATGGCTCAATACAAGGCCATCGAGGGCTGCCCGACCGATTGGCATTTCGCCCACTACGCCGAACGTGCCAAGGGTGGCGCCGGCCTGATCACCATCGAGATGACGTGCGTGAGCCCCGAAGGCCGCATCACGCCGGGCTGCACGGGCTTCTACGCGCCCGAACACGAGCGGGCCTGGAAGCGGCTGGTCGACTTCGTCCATGCCGAGACCGATGCGAAGATCTGTGCCCAGATCGGCCATTCGGGGCCCAAGGGCTCGACGCAACTCGGCTGGCAGCAGATCGATGCACCACTGGCGTCGGACAATTGGCCCCTGATAGCGGCTTCCGACGTCGCCTGGTCGCCGGCCAACCAAGTCCCCAGGCCGATGGATGCCGCCGACATGGCACGGGTGCGCGAGCAGTTCGTGGCCGCGGCGGAGATGGCGGCGCGCTGCGGCTTCGACATGCTCGAGCTCCATGCCGCGCACGGCTACCTGCTGTCATCCTTCATCACTCCACTGACCAACAAGCGCACCGACGCGTATGGCGGCTCACTCGAGAACCGGATGCGCTATCCGCTGGAGGTCTTCCACGCCGTACGTGCGGTGTGGCCGGCACACAAGCCGATCTCCGTGCGCATCTCGGCCAGCGATTGGGTTGGCGACGATGGCGTGACGCCAGGCGAGTCGGTCGGGATAGCCCGACTGCTGCAGGCCGCAGGCGTCGATATCTGCGACGTCTCGGCCGGCCAGACATCGCTCCAAGCAAAGCCGGTCTACGGCCGCATGTTCCAGACTCCGTTTTCCGATCGCATCCGCAACGAGGCCGGCATGGCGACCATGGCGGTGGGCAACATCTACGAGCCCGACCACGTCAATTCGATCCTGCTGGCCGGTCGCGCCGATCTCGTCTGCCTGGCCCGGCCGCATCTCGCCGATCCCTACTGGACCTTGCACGCTGCGGTGCACATGGGCGATCGCGATGTGAAGTGGCCCGATCCTTACCTGCCCGGTCGCGATCAGCTCTACAGGCTGAGCGAACGCACCGCGACGACGGGAATGCGCGTATGATTACCAGCAAGCACGCCCTGGTGACAGGCGGCGGCACGGGTGTCGGCCGCGCCATCGCGCTGGCACTGGCCGAGGCCGGCATCGCCGTCACGATTTGCGGCCGGCGGCAAGCGCCGCTCGACTCCGTCGCCGGTCAGAACAACCGGATCCACGCAATCGCCGCGGACGTCACCCAGGAGGCGGCGATTGCGACGCTCTATGCGGACGCGGAAGCGGCGCGCGGCCCCTTCGATATCGTCGTGGCCAACGCCGGCATGGCGGAGAGCAGCCCGGCCCATCGCACGCCCCTCGCCGACTGGCAGCGCACGCTCGACGTCAACCTGACCGGATCGTTCCTGACGGTGAAGCCTGCCTTGTCCAGCATGGCCAAACGCAAGTCGGGCCGGATCGTCTTCGTGGCCTCGACCGCTGGGCTGAAAGGCTATCCGTACGTGGCGCCCTATGTCGCGGCCAAGCACGGCGTCGTCGGGTTGATGCGCGCACTGGCGACCGAGACCGTGAAGTCTGGCGTGACCGTGAATGCCATCTGCCCGGGCTTCGTCGAGTCGGACATGCTGGAGGAGTCCGTGCAGCGGATCGTGCGCACCACGGGCCGCACCGTCGCCGAGGCACGCGCCAGCCTTTCCGCAACCAACCCGCAAGGCCGCTTCATCCAGCCGCAGGAAGTCGCCGCCACCGTCCTGTGGCTATGTAGCGAGGCGGCAGGCTCGATCACCGGCCAGGCGATTTCGCTTTCGGGAGGCGAGACGTGGTGAGCGCCCCTCTTCCCGCCTCCAACCTGCCGCACGACAGCAAGGACAGGCTGCGGCTGTGGCTTCGGCTGCTGCGCGCCTCACGCACCATCGAGGCTGAGCTGCGCGAGCGGCTGAAGCGGGACTACGACACCACGCTGCCGCGCTTCGACGTCATGGCCGCGCTCTACCGCTCTCCGGAAGGGATGTTGATGAGCGACCTGTCGCGCTATCTGCTGGTGTCCAACGGCAACGTCACCGGCATCATCGATCGCCTGGTCTCCGAGGGCCTGGTGCTGCGCGCGCGTCGCAACGGCGATCGCCGCACCTCGATCGTGCGTCTCACCCGGGCCGGCAGCGAGCAGTTTCGCGCCATGGCCGCAGCGCACGAAGGCTGGGTCGACGAGCTGCTGGGGGATGTTTCCGGCAACGACACGCGGCGCCTGACGGCGATGCTGAAGTCGTTCCGCAGCAATTGGGAAGGACGCGAATGACACGCATGGCCGGACTTAGTCCAAAGCATTTCCTTTGGCGCGTCGACGGCAAGGTGGCGCGCGTGCAGCTCGACCGACCGGAACGCAAGAATCCGCTGACCTTCGATTCCTATGCCGAGCTGCGCGACACGTTCCGCGCGCTACGCGATGCCGAGGACGTCGATGCCGTCGTCTTCCTGCCCAATGGCGGCAATTTCTGCTCCGGCGGCGACGTTCACGACATCATCGGGCCATTGGTCGGCATGGACACGAAGGGCCTGCTCGCCTTCACGCGCATGACCGGCGACCTGGTGAAGGCGATGCTCGGCTGCGGCAAGCCGATCGTCACCGCCGTCGACGGCGTGGCGGTGGGCGCCGGCGCCATCATCGTCATGGCGTCCGACATCCGTATCGCCACACCCGAGGCCAAGACCGCGTTCCTGTTCACGCGCGTCGGCCTCGCCGGCTGCGACATGGGGGCGTGCGCGATCCTGCCGCGCATCGTCGGACAGGGCCGTGCCGCCGAGCTGCTCTACACCGGCCGGACCATGTCGGCCGCCGAAGGCGAGCGCTGGGGATTCTACAACCGCCTGGTCGATGCCGCCGCCCTGGAAGCCGACGCACTCGACATGGCCCGTCGCATCGTCGCTGGCCCGACCTTCGCCCACGGCATCACCAAGACCCAGTTGAATCAGGAATGGTCCATGGGGCTCGACCAGGCCATCGAAGCGGAAGCCCAGGCCCAGGCGATCTGCATGCAGACGCGCGACTTCGAGCGCGCCTACCGCGCCTTCGTCGCCAGGCAAACCCCGGTGTTCGAGGGAGCATGACCATGCTCGGCCCGAGCGCCCACACCGACACCTTCGCTCGCGACAGGCTGCCGCCGGCGAACGAGATGCCCGACTTCTTGCTCCAGGGCTTCGAGTATCCCGAGCGCCTCAATGTCGCCGTGGAGCTCACCGACCGCATGGTCGCCAAAGGCTTTGGCGATCGCATCGCGCTGATCGGTAACGGCCGGCAGCGCACCTACAAGGAGCTCACCGATTGGAGCAACCGGCTCGCTCGCGCGCTGGTCGAGAATTATCGCGTGCGCCCGGGTAACCGGGTGCTGATCCGCTCGGCCAACAATCCCGCCATGGTCGCCTGCTGGCTCGCGGCGACCAAGGCCGGCGCGGTCGTGGTCAACACCATGCCAATGCTGCGGGCCGGCGAGCTTGCCAAGATCGTCGACAAGGCCGAGCCCATCCTCGCTCTCTGCGATACGCGCTTGATGGACGAGCTGGTGGCCTGCGCCAAGGACAGCCGCTTCATCGAACAGGTCGTCGGCTTCGACGGCACCGCCAACCACGACGCGGAGCTCGATCGCATTGCGCTGAGCAAGTCGGTGCGCTTCGAGGCGGTGAGCACCGGCCGCGACGACGTGGCATTGCTGGGCTTCACCTCGGGCAGCACCGGGGTCCCCAAGGCCACGGCGCACTTCCATCGGGACCTGCTCATTGCCGCCGACGGTTATGCGAAGGAAGTATTGGGCGTCACACCGGACGACGTGTTCGTGGGCTCCCCGCCGCTCGCCTTCACCTTCGGCCTGGGGCTCGCCATCTTCCCGCTGCGCTTCGGTGCGGCCGCCGCCCTGCTCGAGGATGCCTCGCCCGCGAAGATGATCGACATCATCGAAGCCTATCGCGCCACCATCTGCTTCACCGCCCCGACCGCCTATCGCGCCATGCTGGCAGCACACGAAGGCGGCGCCGACCTGTCTTCGCTGCGGCTCGCCGTGTCCGCCGGTGAGACCCTCCCAGCCCCGGTGTTCGAGGATTGGATACGCAAGACTGGCAAGCCGATTCTCGACGGGATCGGTGCGACCGAGATGCTGCACATCTTCATCTCCAACAGGCTCGACGACCTGGCCCCGGCCAGCACCGGTCGCCCCGTCACCGGCTATGAGGCCAGGATCGTCGACGACGACATGAAGGAACTGCCGCGCGGCACGGTCGGGCGGTTGGCCGTGCGCGGCCCGACGGGCTGCCGCTACCTCGCCGACCCGCGCCAGCGTGAATACGTGCGCGACGGCTGGAACCTCACGGGCGATTCCTTCGTCCAAGACGAAGCCGGCACCTTCCACTTCGCCGCCCGCTCCGACGATATGATCATCTCGGCCGGCTACAACATTGCCGGTCCGGAGGTCGAGGCGGCCCTGTTGGCGCATCCAGATGTGCGCGAATGCGCTGTGGTCGGAGCGGCCGACGCCGAGCGTGGACAGGTCGTGCAAGCGCACATCGTGCTGGCCGACGGGGTATCGGCCGATGCCGATACGGCCAAGCGCCTGCAAGACCACGTCAAGGCGACCATCGCGCCCTACAAGTATCCGCGCTCGGTGATGTTCACGCCGGCCCTGCCGAAGACCGAGACGGGCAAGATCCAGCGCTTCAAGTTGCGGACCCAAGCCTGAGCATGACCGTGCACTCCATCCTGCAACCCGGCGGTTGGGCGAAGCCCAAGGGCTACGCCAACGGGATCGCGGCCGAAGGCAGGCTGGTCTTCGTCGGCGGCCAGATCGGCTGGAACGCCCAGTGCCAGTTCGAGACCGACGACTTCGTCGGCCAAGTCCGACAGACCTTGCAAAACATCGTCGACGTGCTGGCCGAGGGCGGTGCCCGGCCGGAGCACATCGTGTCGATGACGTGGTACGTGACCGACAAGCGAGAATATCTCGACACTCTCGCCGCCATGGGAAGGGCCTATCGCGAAATCATGGGCCGGAATTACCCGGCAATGGCGGTGGTGCAGGTCACTGCGCTCGTGGAGGATCGCGCCAAGGTGGAGATCCAGGCCACCGCCGTCGTGCCGCGCTGATCCTTCGAGCCGGCGCTCATCTTCGGCCGCCGAGGACGATCGTCGCGGCCGCGAGCTGAGCCACAGCCGCGAGGACGAAGGCAGCGACGTAGTTCGTGCTCAGGTCGTGCAGGACGCCGAAGATCGCAGGCGCAAACGCAAACACCGCCTGATTGATGGCCGTCACCAACGCGACCACGGTTCCGACGTCGGCCGATCGGAATTCTCGCTGGGCGATCAAGGGCGGCAACGACGTCAGATTGCCAACGCCCAGCCCGAAGAGCACGCAACCCGCAACCAACGTCACCTTGCCATCGCCAAACGCCAGCAATAGCGACCCGGCGGCTTGTACCGACAGGTTTACGGCGGCGACATGCCTGCGGTCGGCGTCGCCCATGAACCTAAAAACGAGAGTTGGGGATTGCGCTGAGGCCGCGCTTCATCGGAATCTGAAGGTTATGAGCGCGTCGAAGGAAGCTCGGAGCGTCACCCGGGTGGTGATGCCCGCTGTGGTAGAAGAAGCCGCCGATCGGAGTGTAGTCGCCGATACCTACGGCGGTCGGGTGCACGTTGAGTGGGATCCGTCGGCGGCGGTAACGCCGCTGGGTCAGTTGCCGTTCTTTGCGGAGTTCTTGAAGCAGAGCGGCTTGTTCGATGCGTGGGTGTCGGACAGCCCGCTGCGCTATGTCAGTCCGAACGCGCCGAAGAAGCGAGATGTGCTGGGGACGGCGCTGCTAGGGGCGCTTGGGGGTTGCCGGCGTTATGCGCACCTGACGGCCCTGCGGTGCGACCGGGTCAATCCGCCGCTGCTGGGAATGACGAAGATCGTGAGCGAGGATGCAGTGCGCCGCGGGCTTGGGTCGATTGATGCGGCGAGCGGCGAGATGTGGATGGGGGAGCACCTGTTGCATTGCGTACGGCCGTTGCTGAGCGAGCCGTGGATACTGGACGTGGATACGACGGTGAAGCCGCTGTACGGGCATCAGGAGGGAGCGGAGGTTGGCTACAACCCGAGCAAGCGAGGTCGTCCGTCGCACAGCTTGCACACGTACCTGATGGCCAATGTTCGGCTGGTGCTGGATGTCGAGGCGCGCAGCGGCAAGCAGCACAGCTCGGGTCATTCGCAGGAGGCGCTGTGGCGTCTGCTGGAGAGGATCGGGCGGTCGAACTGGCCGAGCCTGCTGCGCGGCGACTCGAATTGGGGCAGCGAGACGGTGCTGCAGCGCTGCGAGCAGGAAGGGCTGCCGTACCTGTTACGTCTTCGACAGACGGCGAAGGTGAAGCAGGCGCTGGAGCGGGCGATGTCGGATCGTGACTGGGCCTATGCCGGCCATGGCTGGCAGGGCAAGGAGGCGGCGCTTCGGTTGATGGGCTGGAGCCGGTCGCGCCGGGTGATCCTGCTGCGTCGGCGCCTGAAGGGAACAGTCGAGCTGACGGATCGCGCCGGTAAGGATGGCCAATTGCAGCTCAGCCTTGTCGAGGTCGGCGCCGATCGGCAGCTGTGGGAGCACGGCGCGCTGGTGACGTCGTCGGAGGCCGAGATCATCACGCTGGGCCAGCTCTATCGCGATCGTGGCGATTGCGAGAACGCCTTCGACGAGCTGAAGAACCAGTGGGGTTGGGGCGGCTTCACGACGCACGATCTGGCACGCTGCCGGCTGATGGCCCGCATCGTGGCGCTGGCCTACAATTGGTGGACGCTGTTCGGGCGCCTGGCCGACCCGGATCGCCATCGCGAGGCAATCACCAGCCGGCCGCTCATGATGCACGCCATCGCGCGGCGCACCGAGCATGCCGGCCGCACCACCCTGACCATCACCAGCACCCACGGCGATCATGCCGAGGTGCGCCGGGCCTATCGCCGTATCGCAGCCTTCTTCGACGGGCTTCGCTCAACTGCGGAGCAGTTGAGCCCACTGCAACGGCTGTACCGCATTCTCAGCGAAGCGATGAAAAAGTTCCTGCGCGGTCGACAATTGCGCCCGCCGCCATTCAGCTTGACTGCGGCGTGACGCAATGGACGGTTGTTTACCGCCCCAATCCCGGCACTCCAACCACCGAGCCAACTCCCGTTTTTAGGCTGAACCATCCGAGCAGCGTGCGCCCGAAGATGGCGCACAAGGTGGTCAGGCTCACTGCAAGGGCTGCCAGCTCCGTTCCGGCAGCGGGCGTCAGCCTCGCGATCAAGTGGCTGAACAAGCCGATCTGGGCGAACAGGCCGAGCGCAAAAGCGGCAGACAACGTTCGGAAGAGAGCCAGGCGGCACAGTTCGCGACCTGTCGCTGGGCGCTCGTTCCTCGGGACGGCAGGCGTTGGCGGGTGTCGAAGGTAGAGCCAGGCCAAAGGACAGACAGCCAAGAGCATGGCGGCGGCGATCGACGCGGCTGCCGCGGGCATTCCCACGCTGCCGATCGCCCCTGTCCAGATCGGCGCAAAAACCAAGCCGCCGACACTCGCGCCGTTGAAGGCCATGCTGATCGCCTTCGGTCGCTCGCGATCGAACCACGGCGCGACCATGGCGTTGAGTGCCGCACCGCTCATGGTCGACCACCCGGCGCCGCTCAGCGCGAGCGCAGGCACGAGTTGCCAAGGCTGTCGAGCCCCGGTCCAGGCGAGCACGCCGGCCGCAGCCAGAAACGTTCCCGCGATGGTCACGCGCGCGAGGCCCAATCGGCGGTAGAGCGTGGGCAGGCGGGTGATCAGCAATGCGCTCACCAGGAAGTGCGCGGTGATAGCCGCCGACAAGGTCGAGATCGACCAGCCCTGCTCGCGATGCAAGGTCACGAGATACACGGCCGGACCGTAGAAGCCGACACCCCAGCCGAACACCGCCACGACGAAGGCGGTCCACACAGCCGGCCAGCCGGACGGCGAAGTGCCGTTCATTCGGGTCGCCGCCACGAGACCACGAGTTCACGGCGTGTCGCGAACCCCAGTCGCCGGTAGAGGGCGACGGCAGCGGCATTGTCCGGCCGGACGTGCAGGAACGGCACCTCGCCACCTTCGAAAGTAAGACGCATCAGATGTCGTGTCAGCGACATCGCGAAGCCCTGACCTCTCGCCTGTGCGCGAACGCAGATCGCGCTGAGCTCGACGTGCCCGGTAACCCGCAAGCGCTCTCCAGCCATGGCGACGAGGACTCCGTTCTGACGGACGCCGACATATCGGCCCATCGACGGCGTCAGGCGACCGAAAGGCCCCGGCTTCGTCTCGGCCACGAGGTCGAGCATCGCCGGCGTATCGGCGGACGACAGGATCACGGCTTCGCTCGCATCCCCATCTGGTGGGTGCGACGCGACCATCTGCAGCATGGGAAAGCTCGTCAGCTCGACCCAACCCTTCGGCATCACTTCGACCGCCGGCCGGAACAAACGAGCCTCAATACCCGGCGCCAATGCCGCCGCGAGATCGGCATGTGCCTCGACACTGGTTTCGGCGATCGCCGAGAACGGGGCCATCTCGCGCGGATAGAGTCGCGCCTTGCCGGACCCTAGCGCATGAACACGATGCGGCCCGGTCAAGGCGTGCCAGACAGGATCGTCCAGAACATTGCTCGTCATGATTGGCCAGGTATCATGGCAGGCAGAGAGCGGCTCGCCGGAATCAGACTCCATCGCCATGCCAGTCAACATCGCGGCCAAGACCTTCACGCTCGATCGCGTCGAATGCGAACGCGCTCGCGTGGGGCGTGATCGCCGCTATGATGGGCGTTTCTTCTCCGGCGTGCGCACGACACGCATCTATTGCCGTCCGGTGTGCCCGGTGCGGCCGGCCCTCGGCAGGAATGTCGACTTCTATGCCTCGGCAGCTGCCGCCGAGGCAGCCGGCTTTCGGCCGTGCTTGCGCTGCCGGCCGGAAACCGCCCCTTTCTCGCCGGCCTGGCAAGGATCGCGCACCACCGTGCAACGAGCGATGCGCCTCATCCGGCAAGGCGCGCTGGATCGCGCGAGTGTCGACGATCTCGCAGCGCGACTAGGTGTCGGCGCGCGCCATCTCGTTCGACTGTTCCAGCGCCACATCGGCGCAAGTCCGCTGCAGGTAGCGCGCACCCAGCGCGTGCAACGCGCCAAGCTGCTGCTCGACAGCACTCTGCTGCCGATGACCGAGATAGCGGCAAGCGCGGGATTCGGCAGCCTCCGCCGCTTCAATGCGGTCTTCACCGAAGTCTACGGGCGCTCGCCAAGCGAGATTCGACGACTGCGCCCGAAGCCCGGGTGATGCCCAACGAAAAGGGCCCGGCGAACCGGGCCCTTCTCGTCTGATAGCAAGCGCCTACTTCTTGATCGGCGCCGACTTGCCGTCCTTCCAGACGTAAATGTCGTAGACTGGGTTCTTGATGTCGCCCTTCTGGTCGAACTCGAGGACGCCGACCGCAGAGTCGTACTTTCCGCCACGCAGCGCCGCCGCAATCTTGGCTGCGTCGGTCGAGCCGGCCTTCTTGGCCGCCTCCGCCCACGCCTTCACCGCGGCATAGCTGAACAGGGTGTAGCCTTCCGGATTGTACTTGGCGTCGCGGAACTTCTTCACCAGAGCGGCATTCTTCGGATCGTCCTCGGCCTTGGGCGGGAACGACATCAGCACGCCGTCGGTAGCAGCGCCGCCGAGCTGGGCGAACTCCGCCGTCTCGAGCGAGTCGAAGCCCATCATCTTGGCCGCCAGGCCCTGCTCGCGCGCCTGCTTGATCATCAGCGCCGCCGCGGTGTGGTAGCCGCCGAGCACGATGATGTCGATCTTGGCCTGCTTCATCTTGTTGATGAGCGCGGTGAAGTCCTTGTCGGTGTCGTTGTAAGCCTCGTACATCGCCTCCTTGAGACCGCCGGCATTGATCGCCTTCTTGGTCTCGTCGGCGACGCCCTTGCCGTAGGGCGACTTGTCGTGGAGGATCGCCACCTTGGCGCCCTTGTTGTTCTTCAGGATGTAGGATCCGACGGTCGCGCCCTGGATGTCGTCACGGCCGCAGGTGCGGAACACTGTCGTGTTGCCCTTGGCCGCCGCGTCGTCGGTCAGCTTGGGGTTGGTCGAGGCCGGCGTGATCTGCAGGATCTTGCCTTCCTTGTAGATGTCGGATGCCGGGATCGACGAGCCCGAGCAGAAATGACCGGCCACGAACACGACCTTGTCCGAGACCATCTTGTTGGCTACCGCCGTCGCCTGCTTGGGATCGCACGCGTCGTCGCCAATCAAGAGCTCGACCTTCTGGCCGTTGACGCCGCCCGCGGCGTTGATCTCCTCGACCGCCATTGTAGCGCCGCGCTTGAGCTGTTCGCCAAATGCGGCGTACTGGCCGGTCATCGGACCGGCCGAACCGATCTTGATCTGAGCGAGTGCCGGTGTCGCCGCGAGAGCGATAGCCGCCGCTGCAAGCGCGCCGTAGGTCCTCTTCATGCGAGTCTCCTCTGTTGACTCCCCGAGCCTCCACGAGGTGGAGCTGTGGGATACATTAGTGCCGCTCCTCCCAGCCCAGCAAGCCTTTGCGCCGATAGAGCCAGGGATATTGACGCACGAACTGGCGGACCTGGGTCAGACGATAGGCGAAGGCCGCGATCGCAAGCTGAATCAGCCAACCCAGCACGAAGCCGCCCAACGACCACAGCTCGCCGTTGGCCAGGGCGTAGTCGAGGAAGCGCAGGCCTGCCGACAGCAGTGCGGTGTAGAAAAGGATCTGCCACCAGGGACGCCAAGTCAGCGCTACACCGTGCCCTGTCGCGAACGAGGCCGGCCCGACCAGAACAACGTTGAACAGCACAATTGGCAACAGCTCATTTCCGAACCACTGGTACAGGAAAGTATCCAGCGGGCTCACGCGTGACCACCTTCGAGATAGGCCGCACGCACCTCGGCGTTGGCCAGCAGTTCGCGGCCGCTGCCGCTCAATCGGACACGGCCGTTGGCCAGGACGTAGCCACGATCGGCCAGGCGCAGAGCGTGGAAGGCGTTCTGCTCGACCAGGAAGACAGTCACCCCCTCCTCACGGGCGATCCGGCCGATTGCGTCGAAGATCTGCCGCACGATCAGCGGCGCCAGCCCGAGCGACGGCTCGTCGAGCAGCAGCAGGCGAGGCCGGCTCATCAGCGCCCGGCCGATCGCAAGCATCTGCTGCTCGCCCCCCGAGAGGGTGCCGCCGCGCTGGTCGCGCCGCTCGGCGAGCCGCGGGAACATCGCGAAAACCCGCTCCAGATCGCCCTGGAAGTTCGTCGGATTGCCGAGCGTGGCGCCCATCTGCAGGTTCTCGAACACGCTCATGCGCGGAAAGATGCGGCGTCCCTCCGGCACCTGCGCCACCCCGCGCCGGACGATCTCGTGGGTCGGCAGGCCGGCGATCTCCTCGCCGTCGAGCCGGATGCTGCCTGCGCGAGCGCGCGGATTGCCGCAGATCGTCATAAGGAGGGTCGACTTGCCGGCGCCGTTGGCGCCGATCAGGGTCACGATCTCGCCCCTGCCCACCTCCAGATCGACGCCGTGCAGCGCCTGGATAGCGCCGTAGAAGGTTTCGACTCCAGCGACAGCGAGTATCTGCTCAAGCATCGGCGCCGTCCTCGTCGGTCCCGAGGTAGGCCCGGATCACGGCGGGGTCGCGTTGGATCGCTGCCGGCGCGCCTTCGGCGATTTTGCGACCGTAGTCGAGCACCACGATGTGGTCGGAAATGTTCATGACGACGCTCATGTCGTGCTCGATCAGCAGCACGCCGATGCCGTCGAGCTCCCGGATCGAAACCAGCAGCTTGTTGAGCTCGGCCGACTCACGCGGATTGAGCCCGGCCGCCGGTTCGTCGAGACAGAGCAGCCGTGGTTCGGTGCACATGGCGCGGGCGATCTCGAGGCGGCGTTGGGCGCCGTAAGGAAGATCACCAGCGGGCCGATCGGCGGCTTCGACGAGATCGATGCGCTCCAGCCAGGCGCGCGCCAGCTCCACCGCCCTCGCCTCCGCCGCCCGATAGACCGGCAGGCCAAGCAGGCCGAAGACGCTCATCCCGGAGGCGGCCATCAGCTTGTTGTGCTGCGCGACCATCAGATTCTCGAGCACCGTCATGGCGGGAAACAGGCGGATGTTCTGGAACGTCCGGGCGACACGGGCGCGCTGGCCGATCTCGTGGCCGAGCATGCGCTCGAGCAGGTAGTCGCGGTCGCCGTGCAACGTCAGGCGGCCGACGGTCGGCTTGTAGAAGCCGGTGATGCAGTTGAACACTGTCGTTTTGCCGGCGCCGTTGGGGCCGATGATGGCCGTGATCTGGCGCGGCCGGCCAATGAAGGAGACATCGTCGATCGCCACCAAGCCGCCGAAGCGCATGGTGAGATGCTCCACCTCGATCAGGGGCGCGTTCATCCGCTGCCCCCCGAGGCCATCGGGTTCAACCGGATCGACGGCTCGCGATGGGCAATCAGGCCGCGCGGCCGGAACACCATGATCAGCACCATGGCGAGCCCGAATGCCAGCATGCGGTAGTTGCCGAGGTCGCGAAACCACTCGGGCAGGCCGATCAGCAGGATGGCGGCCAGCACCACGCCGATCTGGCTGCCCATCCCGCCCAGGACCACGATCGCCAGGATGATCGCCGATTCGATGAAAGTGAAGCTCTCCGGGCTGATGAAGCGCTGCTTGGCTGCGAAGAAGGAGCCGGCGAAGCCCGCGAACATGGCGCCGATGGCAAAGGCCGTCAGCTTGGTGTTGGTCGGGTTGATGCCGAGCGCTTTGCAGGCGGTTTCGTCCTCGCGCAGCGCCTCCCAAGCGCGGCCGACCGGGAGGCGACGCATGCGCTGCGTGAACAGGTTGGTGATCAGCGCCAGCACCAGGATGATGTAATAGAGGAAAATCAGGCGCTGGTTGCTGTCGAACGGAATGCCGAGCATCTCGGCCACGGTCTGCTTGCCGGTAGGCGCCGTCTCGGCGAACACCGCACCGAACAGGGTCGGGCCGGGAATCGAGCCGATGCCGGCCGGCCCGTTGGTGAAATCCACCCAGTTCAGGATGACCAGGCGAATGATCTCACCGAAGCCCAACGTGACGATAGCCAAGTAGTCGCCGCGCAACCTGAGCACGGGAAAACCGAGCAGGACGCCGAAGGTCGCCGCGAACATGCCGGCGAGCGGCAGCACCGCCCAGAAGCCCAGACCATGTTGCGTGGCGAGCAGGGCATAGGCATAGGCGCCGACGGCATAGAAGGCGACATAGCCGAGGTCGAGCAGACCAGCCAGGCCGACCACGATGTTGAGCCCCCACCCCAGCATGACATAGGTCAGAATCAGGACACTGAGATCCATCGTCTTCTGGTCGGCGAACGGAAAGACAGGCATTAGCAGCGCAAAAGCCAGCATGAGGACGCCGATCCATTTCGCGGCAAGCCGCTCGAGCGTGCGACCGCCCGGCGTGGCAGCCGCCGTCGCCACGGCCTGGTTGGCCCACGGCCACGTCGCCCGGATCACCAGCAGCACGCCGCCTAGGACCACGAACCAATGCAGGAACCCCGACGGAAGCCTGAGCGGCGACGCGCCGATCGCCATCATGACGACGCCGAGCCCAATGGTCGGCCAGCGCAACCCCATGGCCGCGAGCGACAGGCCGACCCTACCGACGAAGATGACAACGAGCGCAACGGCGAGATCGACGAATTCGTAGTCGAAGCTCAAGCCCGTGCGCGAGCCGACGTCGACGGTGCGGAAGCCGACGATGAAGATGCCCAGTGCGGCGGCCACAAGGGTGGTGAGACCTGCGTCCTTGAGGATGGCTGGCAGGCGCGGTCCCATCGCTTCAGACCTTCTCGATCTCCGGCTTGCCGAGCAGGCCGGTCGGTCGGAAGATCAGCACCAGCACGAGAATGGCGAAGGCGGCGACATCCTTGTACTCGCTCGAGAAGTAGCCGGCCCAGAACACCTCGATCAGCCCGATCAGCAGGCCGCCCAGCATCGCCCCCGGCAACGATCCGATGCCGCCCAGGACGGCGGCGGTGAAGGCCTTGATGCCGGCCAGGAAGCCGATGAAGAAATCGATCACGCCATAATACATCAGGAACAGCATGCCTGCGACGGCGGCCAGTGCGGCACCGAGCACGAAGGTGAGGGAAATGGTGCGGTCGACGTCGACGCCCAGCAGCGCCGCCATCTTCATGTCCTGCTCGCAGGCGCGTTGCTGGCGACCGAGGGACGTGCGCGCAATTACCCAGGTGAACCCCGCCATCAGGACGACGGTGACCACGACGATGATGATCTGAAGCCAGCTCACGCGCACATCGAAGCCGTCGGCGCTGAACAGGTTGAAACCGCCCGAGACCACCTGCCCGCCCGGCTTGGGGCGGGCGCCCTGCACGAGCTGGACGTAGTTCTGCAGGGCTATCGAGACACCGATCGCCGAGATCAACGGTGCCAGCCGGAACGAGCCGCGCAACGGGCGGTAGGCCGCCCGTTCGATCGCCCAGCCATAGACCGCCGAGAAGGCCATGGCGATCAGCAGCACGAGCAGAATGGCCACCGGGGCCGAGCCGATGCCGAGCAGGCTGCAGATCATGAACCCGATCAGGGAGATGAAGGCACCGATCATGAAGACTTCGCCGTGCGCGAAATTGATCATGCCGATGATGCCGTAGACCATCGTGTAGCCGATGGCGATCAGCCCGTAGATTGCCCCCAGCGTGATGGCGTTGATCAATTGTTGCGTGAAGTACGCCATTTCGTTTGCGAATTCCCTGCCTCTGCGACCTAAGACGCTTCCGATGGCGCATGCAAGCGAACTATCCACCAGTCGGCGTAGAATTGAATCGGCAGTCCCTGCACAATCTGCGTGCAAGTCGCGGACCACATCCGGCGAACGTCCTTCTCGATAGAGCGGACGTCCCGATGACCAAATTGAACCGCGGCCTATTTGTGGACGGTGAGAGCTGCCTCGATGGCACGCTCGAGCTTCGCGCCAGTGCCCCCGATGGCGGAGAACCACTCGATGACGCGGCCGTCGCGGCCGATCAGGATCTTGTGGAAGTTCCAGCTCGGTGCGCCGACCGGACCGGTCTGCTGCGCAGCCCAGCGATAGAGCGGGTGCGCATTGGTGCCAGAGACGACCTGCTTGTCGGCGAGTGGAAAGGTGACGTCGAAGTTGGCCTCGCAGAAGCGCTTGATCTCGGCGTTGGTGCCGGGCTCCTGGCTGCCGAAATCGTTCGACGGAACCCCGAGCACCACGAGTCCCTGGTCCTTGTAGCGCCGCCACAATGCCTCGAGTCCGCGATACTGGTCGGTGAAGCCGCATAAGGACGCCGTGTTGACCAGCAGGACGACAAGGCCCTTGTAGTCGCCCGTCGGCAGCGGCCCACCGCCAATCGAATCGAGAGACACGGTAGACCAGTCGATCGGCCCGCGGCCGGCCTGCGCCCAGGCGCCGCCCGCTGCCGCCGCCAAAGCGCCCAGAACGGCAAACACCAGCATTCGGATGATCATCATCGCCAGCCCCGATCTACACCTTGGCGCCGCATCTCACCGGTCCATATACCAGTTCGAGCGATCCTTGGTATTGCTATACTGGGAGCCGAACTACGGCGATGTCGCCATCCAGTTGCAGGAGTGATCATCGCTGCTGATGGTAAGCTGCTTGGGCACGACCGACAGATCGGCGCGAATCTTCACCCAGTAGCCGCCAGCGTAGACCTGTGGCGCAACGCGGGTCAGGTCGTAGTGAATACCCCCGGCCGTCAGTAACACTGCCTTGTCGTCGTTGACCGTGACGGTCATGGGACGCGTCATGCTGGGATCGGCCATGATGCATCCCGAAACGCTGTCGGGCAGCAGAGCAAGCGTGAAGACCGTCCGCGAGTTCGGGTCCACGGGGCCCGCAGTGCTCGTCGCGTACTCGTTCGCGTTGCAAGCGCTTAGCAACCCTGCTGCCGCCAGGACCGGAATCGTCCACCATCGACGGGGCACCGATCTCGAGGGGACAGCTACGTCTCGGATGGCAATCACCGTCAGGCGCTCAGTGCGGGGCGACGCCGGTTGCGGCGGGCCATTGCGATCAGACGAACCGCGGCCGCAGCCAAGACCAGGACGGCCATCGGCCAGTAGAAGGGATCGAGAGGCACGCGCTTGCCGACGGCGACGGCGAAGCTGATCCAGATGTACCAGCCGCCGATCAGATGCAGGCGCCGCCAGTTGCGTGGGCCGAGCCAGGCGGCAGTCCGGTCGAACGACGTCGCCGTCATAGCCACGATGAACAGATAGGCCGTCCCTGCCAGCAAGATGGTGGCGAGGTTGGTGAGCGTCCAGAACAGCTCGCGATCGAAAGCGGCGAGCGCCAGAATTGCCGCGAGATGGATGAAATGGGAGCCGGCGAAGGACACGCCGAGATATCGCCGGTTGCTGCGTTGCCAGCGGGTGAGATTGCCCGGCATCAGCTCGACCAAGGCGCCAGCCGTGAAGGCGAGCACGAACAACAGCAGCGAGGTCCGCGCGGTTGCCCGGATGACCAGGCGGACGCCATCGACATCCCAGGAATTCATCGTCAGCAGCACAAGCGCCATGGCGCCGAGCGCCGCCGTCAGCACGCCAAACAGACGCCATCCATTCATCGAGCGACTCCCCTCAAGGCGGCGGTGCGGCGAAGACGCCGACCGAAGCCCAACACCTCGACCAGCAGCACGCCGAGCACCGCAAGCTCGCCGGCGGCCGCCACCAGCACCAGGAGCGGCACCCCCGGCTGATCGAACAAGCCCGCCCTAACGATGCCGGCGGCAATCGACGCCGCGAGGCCGATCAAGCAGAGCATCGGTGCGAGCCAGGACCGGCGGAAGGCGACCCAGCCGACGGCACCGACCGCCAGAGCGGCGACAAAGCCATAGCGGTCGATCAGCGGCGCAAACGGTGGCGCGGCGCCGTCGTCAAGCCACATGATCCGCAGGCGCATGGCGACGGCCGTGACGACAATCGTGACCAGCAAGGTGAGCCATGTTCGGCGGGCTTGACGATCAACGGCGTCGGCGGCGAACTGTCCGGCGATTTCCCGCGCCAGGCCGAACCGATCGACGGCGCGGCGTTCGGCCTCGACAGACGGGCCGGACGGGTCGGCATCGACGGCATCGCGCAGATGGTCCTCGACCTCGCTGGCCAACCGCGCCGCTAGCGCCGGATCGAACTCGAGCTCGCGCCGCAGGGCAGCGACGTACAGATCGATCGCGCTTCCCCCGTTCACGGCGTCGTCCTTCAGGCCGACCATGCGCGACCTCCGCCTAGCAGCGTGTCGACGGCCTGAGAAAATCGGCCCCAGGCCTTGCGGCGGTCGACCAGCGCTGCCGCTCCTGCCTTGGTCAGGGAATAGATGCGTCGGCGCCGACCGCCGGCCGGCGTCGTCCAGGCGCTCGACAACAAGCCGGCCTGCTCGAGCCGGTGCAGCGCCGGATAGACCGTGCCCTCGGGAAGGTCGAACGTGCTGGCGCTTCTTGTCTTGATGGCTTCGATAATGGCGTAACCGTGGGCCGGTCCCGCCTCCAGCGCCGCCAGGACAATGGCATCCAGGTGTCCCTTGAGCATTTCCGCTTCCATACCTAGCAATACTAGGTATTGGATTGCCGAAGTCAAGACACTTGCACTTCGCGCCTGAAAACCGATTAGTGTCCCAATGGACAATCCGAACTTCGATGTGGTCGTCATCGGCGCGGGCCCAGCCGGCCTTACGGCAGCCGGCGACGCTGCAAGTGCCGGCCTCAAGGTGTTGTGTCTCGACAAGCTCGCGCCCGGCGGTGCGTTGATCAACCTCGGCATCCTGCACGACTATGACGAGGGCTCCGACGGCCCGCAGGTCGCCTCGCAATTGACCGACGAAGCCACTGTCGCCGGAGTCGAGATCGGGTTCGGCGAGGTTGTAAGGCTCTCCGGATCCGGCCCCTGGACCATCGAGACGGCCGACGGCGAACGTCACACGAGCCGCGCCGTCGTCATCGCGACAGGACTCGACAAAGGGCATTTAGGCCTTCCCGAGGAAGACCGCTACGAAGGACGCGGCCTCTCCCACTGCGCGTCTTGCGATGGGCCACTTTATGCCGGCCTGCCGGTGATCGTCGCCGGCGCCACCGGCTGGGCGGCGCGGGAAGCCGAGGAGTTGCAGGGCATCGCCAGCGAAGTCACCGTCATCGATACGACGGCGGCCAACGTGCCGGAGGGGATCAATCGCATCGACGGCCGCATCGTCGCCCTCGAAGGCAGCGACGGCCTGCAGTCCGTCGTCGTCGAAAGCGCCGGCACCCGGAAAACCATTCCGACCAGCGCGGTGTTCGTCTATGTCGATCAATCGCCGGCCGCGAAATTTCTGCCGGATTCCCTTGCGCGTGACGCCACCGGGCATATCGTGGTCGACGAACAGGGCCGTACCGCCTCGCCAACGCTGTTCGCGGTCGGCGATGTTCGCGCCGGCACACGCTGCACGCTGACCGATGCCGTCGCCGACGGCCAGCGTGCGGCGCGAGCCATCGTGGCGGCCCTTACGAAAGTCAGTTGAGGAGAGCTGAGATGCGTATCATCAATCCCACATTCGGCTTGGCAGCCGCCGCCGGCCCAGCAGTGGCGCTGAAGCCGGTCAACTGGGCGACCGACGCGATTGCCCTGGTGTCCAACTCCAAGCCGAATGCGCGCGAGCTGCTCGCCGGCATCCGCGAGAAGCTGGGCGCTTTCCGGCCGATCGACAATATCGAGTTCCTGGCCAAGAACAGCGCCAGCCAGCCTGCCCCCAAGGACGTGATCGAGAAGGTCGCGGCCAACTTCAGAGGCGCGCTGCTCGCCATAGCGGATTGAGGAAGCTGTTCATCGTGGAGTTTCCACGACAGCATCGAGCTCGAGAAGCGCGGCATCACAGCCTACGTGATCGCCACTGAGACATTCAAGCCGCTGGTTTTGGCCCAGGCCAAAGCGCGCAAGGTCGAACCCAAGCTGATCGTCGTCAAGCATCCGATCGGCGGGCTGAACGCCGACGAGCTGCGCGAACGCATCGAAGCCGCCACCAAGGGACTGTCCGAGGCCACTGCGAAATGAAGGACATTGCCGAACAAGAAATGATCGACATCGGCGAGATGGATGTCGAGGCCTTCAACGACTTCGCCACCGAGCAAGGATGGAGCGACGGCATGCCGCTCTACCTACCGACGGAAGAGAAGGTCGCGAAATTCGTCGAGACGGTGCGCGGCGACAACCGGCCCTATGCGCCGGTGCCGCCGCGACAGATCGTGCCGACGCTGCAGAGCATCGCCGCCAACGCGGTGATGGCGGGCTGCAAGCCCGAGTATTTTCCGGTGGTGACGGCGGCGCTGCGGGGCGTGCTCGATCCCGAGTACAATCTGCACGGCACGCTGGCGACCACGCACTCCTGTGCGCCGATGGTGATGGTGAGCGGACCGGTCCGCCACAAGCTCGGCATCAATTGCGGCTCCAACTGCTTCGGCCAAGGCTGGCGGCCCAACGCCACGATCGGCCGCGCCTTGGGGCTGATGCTGCTCAACATCGCCGGCGCCAAGCCGGGCGAGATGGATCGCTCGACCCAGGGCAATCCCGCCAAATACACTTTCTGCTTCGGCGAGAACGAGGAGGAGAACCCGTGGGCGCCCTACCACGTGCAGCGCGGGTTCGCACCGACCGACAGCGTTGTGACGGTGATGTCGGGTGAAGGTCCGCACAATCTCAACGATCACGGCAGCACGACCGGCATCGGCCTACTGACTACCTTCGCCGGCGGCATGTCGACACCCGGCGCCAACACGGTCTACGGCAAGGGTCCGATGTTCGTCATCATCGGCCCCGAACATGCCGCCACCCTGAAACGCGACGGCTTCACCATCGAGACCATCCGCGAGGAGCTGTTCACGCGCTCGCGCGTGCATGTCTCGCGCATCTCCGAGGAGAATCAGGACACCTACATCAGCACCGGCCACAAGCCGGACGGCGACTGGTTCACCATCGGGCGGTCGCCGCAGGACATCCACATCACGGTTGCCGGTGGCCCGGGCAAGCACTCGGCTTTCATTCCGTCGTTCGGCGGCACGACCGTCGCCTGCGTGCGCATCAGCGCATGACCGAGTGGTGTGGCTGGCCGGTCGTCGACGAGACGACCGGCTGGGAGACCGCCCAGCAGATCCTGACCGACGCCGAGCTATCGGATGGCCTGCCCCTTGTGCCGCCGATTCGGCGGCGCCTAGAGGCCATGGTGGCGGCTATCGCCGATCGCAGTTCCGAGCATGGCCTGATGCCGCCGATGTTCGGTGAGCTGACGCCCGAGTCGGTCGCCTATCAGTGTGTGATCGCCGGCTGCCTGCCGGCCGAGCTGCCTGTGGTGCTGGCCGCCGCGACGGCGACGCTCGAGCCCGATTTCAACCTCTTGGGCATCGCCACGACGACAGGTACAGCTTGCGTTGCCCTCTGCGTCCACGGCCCGATTGCCCGCAAGCTCGGCCTCAACGCCGGCACCAACTGCCTCGGCCCCGGCAACCGCGCCAACGCCTGTATCGGCCGGGCCCTCCAGCTCGTCATCCGCAACATCGGCGGCGCGCGGCCCGAGGTCGGGGACATGGCGACCATGGGCCAGCCTGGCAAGTACACTTTGTGCTTCGCGGAGCGCGCCGACGGCCCCTTCCCCACATTGACCGCGCGGCGCGGCTTCGGTGCCGATGTGAGCGCCGTCACCGTGATGGGGATATCCGGCACCGCCGAGATCCTGCCGGGCGACGGAGAAGGCGCTACTCCCGAGGCCATCCTCTCGCCCATCGTCACGGCGATGAAGGCGGGCATCGTGATGTCGAGCGTTCACCGCAAGAACGAGCGCGGCGAGCAGGTCGTGCTGCTGCCGCTCGAAATGATGCAAAAGATCGCCCGCCACGATGGCTGGGACATCGCGCGCGTGCAGCGCTACATGTTCGACGAGGGCCAGGACGTGGCCCGCTCGGCCGACGCCATCCACCCCATCCTGACCGGCGGCGCCGGCTACAAGATGACCTACCTGCCGATCTGGGGCGGCGGCTCGGAAACGGTGACGCGGCGGCTGTAGAGCCCGGAGACTCTACCTCCTCGGCTCAGCCTTCCGAAAACCGGCCCTTCCGATTTTCTTCCTGTTGCAATCGGCCGCGTACTCGCGCGGGGACCAGTTGCGACGCCGGCATCATGCCTTTGCTGCCGAGCTGACGCAGCGCCGACAGCGCTCGCTCGAGCGACAGCAGGAGGCGCTTGGTCCTCTAAAACGAAACCGTTCTCTTGTATCGAAGCACTACATCCTCCATCCGATCCACTCGCAGATGCCGCGGCCCATCACCCAGTCGAGGTCCTGGCCTTTGAGCCACGGCATTTCCTCGGTGAACATGGTGACTCCCTGGCGGTAACTGCAAGGCAGGCGCGACCAATCGGTTCCCCAGAAGGTGCGCTGTGGCCCGAACGCATCGAACACGCGGCGAACATGCGGATGCATCGACCGGAACGGATAGGTCTTGCCATCGGCGTAGCACGGCATGGCCGAGACCTTGGCTGCCACGTTGGGCCGCTTGGCGAGCGCCACAACCTTGTCGAGCGTCGCGAAGTTCGTGGCTTCGCGCACGTCCTTGCCGCTCTTCAGGCCGAGATGGTCGAGCACCAGGCGAAGACCGGGATAGCGCTCGGCGATGCTGTCGGCCAGGTGCATGTACTCATGATGGAAAAGCACCATGGCCGGGATACCGGCCATCTCCATCTCGCCCCACAGCCAGTCGAAGCGGCCGTCGAGCAACGGCTGGCGCAGGACTTCAGTGTGGAAGGTGAGGCGCACGCCGAGCATGCCCTTCTGCTTCTTCCAGCCGACGATCCGCTCGCGCGCACCGGGGGCATCGGGATCGAACCGGCCCATGATGCAGAAGCGGTCGGGGTGGCTCGCTGCGGCGTCGAGCGCGAGGTCGTTGCGATCGCCCTCCCACGATGGCGGCACGATCACGACACCATCGACGCCGGCCTTGTCCATCTCGGCCAGCAGCTCTTCCTTGCCGAGCGGTGCGCGATGCGGCTCGGCGCGCGCCGGCCACGGCCGCTCGGGTGTGCTCGCAGCCCAGATGTGCACCTGGGCATCGACGATCTTCATGACTACTCCCCCTCTCAACGCCAATTCAGTGCCGTGCGCGCCAATCGGGCGATCAACCACATGCCGAAGCCCCAAAGCGCATAGACGATCGGGACGACGAAGACGCCGGGCGGGCGGAAGCCGCCGCCCATCGGCAAGCCTTTGATCGGCAGCACGACGAACCAGTTCACCAGCGTCACGACGATGCCGGCAAAAAGCATCCAGCCCAGCACGCCACTCAGGGCGCCGGGCAGCCGAGGCACGAGAAATGCCGCGGCGATGCCCCATAGGCCACCCCAGAACGCCAGGGACAGGATGGTCGGCACGCCCCACGGCGGCACGGGACGCATGTTGTAGAGCGTGAAGCCCGTGCCGAGGAGCTTGCTCGACAGCCAGAACCCGAGCTGATGGAACACGAGCACGCTCAGCGCGCCCGCCACGAGGCCGACGATAACCGTACGCATCGCGTCCTTCATGCGAGGCCTCCCCTTGCTGGCCGTCGATCGCGCCACGGCCGAGTCCGCTCGAGCTCGGCCGCCAGCGAGAACAGCATCTCTTCCGCGCCGAACCGCCCCATGAACTGCAGGCCGATCGGCAAGCCATCGTCGGTCCAGGCAAGCGGCACCGACATCGCGGGCACGCCGGCTGCGTTGCACACCGACGTGAACGCGACCATCGGCGCCATCACCTGCTGGAACTGCTCGAGACCGCCGTTCATACGGACCACACCGAGCGGCAGCGACGACCGCGCGATCGTCGGCGACAGCAGGATGTCGTAGCGCTCGAAGAAGGCGCCGAGCTGCCGGCCGGTGCGATGGAAAGTTTGAATCGCGCGGATGTAGTCGTGGGCGCTGATCGTTCGCCCTTGTTCCGCCGTCGCGCGCGTCACCGGCTCGAGGTCGTCCGGACCTGGCACGCGCCCATTGGCACGCACCTGGATATTGGTCCAGGTATTGGCCGACATGATGGTGCCGAGGGCTGCGCCGCTCGCGGCCGCGTCATAGTCCGGCGCCGCCTCTTCGACGTGGTGGCCGAACTCTTCCAGGAGCTTGGCTATCTGCTCGACCGCAGCCGTCAACGGCGGCTCGAGCGCATCGCCGCCGACGGGCTTGCGCAGGAAGGCCACGCGCAAACGGCCCGGCGAGCGCTCGGTTGCCGCTAAGAACGAGCCGGCCGGCGATGCGCGGTAGGGGTCGCCCGGCTCGCCGCCGGAAATGGCGTCAAGCAGCGCGGCGCTGTCGCGCACCGAGATCGACACGCAATGCTGGGCGCCCGCGCCTGCCAGCGTTTCGCCGATCGGCGCCAGGCTTACGCGGCCGCGCGACGGCTTAAGCCCGAACAGACCACACAGCGCTGCCGGGATGCGGATCGACCCGCCACCGTCGGTGGCATGCGCCATCGGCAAGCCGCGCGCCGCGACGATCGCGGCCGATCCACCCGAGGAGCCGCCGGGCGAGAGGTCCTTGCGCCAGGGGTTGATCGTGGCGCCGCCGAACGCAGGCTCGGTCGTCGGCGCCAGGCCGAACTCGCTGGTGTTGGTGCGCCCGACGATCACCAGGCCGGCTCGACGCATGGCGGCGATGGCGGCGCTGTCATTGGCGGCAACGGGCCCTTGGGCGAAGAAGCGCGAGCCGAGCGTCGTCGGCGTGCCGGCGCAGTCGGCCATGAGTTGCTTCACGACGAAGGGGACGCCCTGGAACGGCCCATCGCCGGCCGCGGCCACCGACTTCTCCAGCATCGGCTCGTCGTAGAAATCGGTGATCGCGTTCAGTGAGCCATTCAGCGTACGCAGCCTCGCCAGGGTACCGTCGAGCAGCTCGCGCTGGCCGAGCTTACGGGTCTTGACGAGCTCGGCGACGGCCAGCGCATCGTGGGTGGCGAAGAGATCGTCCACCTCAGGTCCGCCAGCGCCCGAGATTGGCGGCGACGAAAGCGTCGTCGTTGAGCTCGGGATAGGTCGCATAGAGTCGATCGATGCCGGCACTCTGTCCTGAGCTCAGCGTCTCGTGCGGATCGAGGCATTCGATCGACGTCATCAGGCCCTGGCGGCGCAGGATCTCATGGCAGCCGGCGATGCAGCCGGCAAAATCGTTGTCGACGTCGAACACCACCGAATTGCAGTCGGTGACGAAAGAATCGAGCGCCAGCACCTCCGGCGGAATGGCGCCAGCCGACACCGCGAGCTTGAGACGTTGCAGCATCTCGACGGCACCCCGCGTCCACACGCTCCAGTGGCCCAGCAGTCCGCCCTGGAAGCGCACGATGACCTCGCGATTGCCAGTACGCACCACCATGGGCGTCACGAGATCGGCGACGATGTGATCGTCGTTGCCGGTGTAGAGCGTGATGCGGTCCTCGGCCTGCGCCTGGACGACGCCGACCGCGACATCGAGCGTGCGATAGCGGTTGAACGGCGCCACCTTGATCGCCACGACGTTGTCGATTGCGGCAAAGCGAGCCCAGAAGGCGCGCGACAGGGCGATGCCGCCCACCGCCGTCTGGAGGTAGAAGCCGACCAGCGGCATCTCGCGCGCCACGGCCGTGCAATGCTCGATCAGCTCATCCTCGCTGGCGCCCTTCATGGCGGCAAGCGAGAGCAGTACGGCGTGGTAGCCGAGGGCGCGCGCCGTCCGCGCTTCGTCCACTGCCTGGGCGGTCTTGCCGACTGCCCCCGCGATCATCACCAACGGCCGGTCGGTCCAATCGCGCGCCGTCTCGATAGCGAGCTCCAGGACAGGTCGATAGAGCCCGACCTCTCGGATGGCGAATTGCGTGGTGTGCACGCCGACCGCCAGGCCGCCTGAGCCGGCGTCGACATAGTAGCGGCTGATCGCGCGCTGCGAGTCGCGATCGAACTTGCGGTCGGGACCGAGTGCCAACGGATGCGCCGGAATGACCGCGCCGTGACGCAACTGCGCGATAACCGGCGTCGGTAGGTCGTGCCAGTGGAGAGCGGACTCTGAGATCATGCGTACATCCTACTGCGTTTTCGATATGTGGTTCACGTCTGTCGTCACAGCGGCGATGGCTGCCGCTCTCCTCCTTCCCAGCGGAGCTGTCACGGAGTGGACACTTCCTGCTCGCCTCCCCCGTAAACGAGGGAGCGGAGGGGGAAAGCCGCAAACGAGCCTTCTGATATTCCGGCGTCGGCAAATCTTGCGCCTCGCCTGAGGCCCTCCCTCCGGCCCTGCGGGCCACCGTCCCCGACTACGGGTACATGAAAGAACTGCCAGCTCCGTAGCAGTGTAGCTCGGAAGGAAAATATACTCGCCCTAGGGCCTGTCCTCTATTGAAGAAGAAATTCGCGTAATAATAGAATCAGGCTCTTCGGGGAATCGAGTGGGTAGATTCGAGGGGCGGAGTGGTCGCGCTGAGCTTCTTTGCCCGCGAGGCGTGAACTTGAGCGCGTTGACCTCTGCGCACCGCTCGAGCCCACCATTCACGAGGGGCACACCGAAGAAGGCCGTGGATATGTGGACGATCCGCTTCGCGGAGCGGCTGCGCTTCCCCCGCGTTCCGTGCCTCGGTCGGCTTGTGGCAAGGGAACGCGGGGAAATGCTCGCCTTCGCCCACATACCCACCGCCCCTGCCGCAGTCCTGATCTCAGCGTGCCAGAAAAAGACTCTGAGAGAAGGCCGAACGATGTACTCCTCAAAAGGACTCTTGCCCCTTTGATCCTTCGAATCCACCCACTCGATTCCCCGAAGAGCCTAGAATCAAATGAGCGAGAATTTTGAATCGATCTTGCGTTGTTGTCGTCGAGGCTACATTTTCCAAGGTCTGAGCTACCCAATTGACCCGCGACATGCTCCTTGCCAGTCGGCCACTGGGAGCTGACTGATGCGCCGTTACGCCCTTCGCGACGACCAATGGGATCGGATCAAGGACATTCTACCGGGACGCGAGGGTCACGTTGGCGCGACCGCCAGGGACAATCGTCTGTTCGTCGATGCCGTGATCTACCGCTATCGAGCTGGCATCCCATGGCGCGACCTGCCCGAGCGCTTCGGCGCTTGGAAGGCTGTCCATACCCGCTTCAGCCGATGGGCAAAGAGCGGTGTATGGCGCAGGCTGTTCGAGCTTCTTGCGGCCGATGCGGACAACGAATACGCCATGATCGACAGCACCATCGTGCGCGCTCATCAGCATAGCGCCGGCGCCAAAAAAGACGGCGAAGATCAAGCGATCGGCCGAAGCAAAGGCGGGCTGAGCACCAAGATCCATACCCTGGTCGATGCTCTGGGCAATCCTGTCCGCTTCTTCCTGACGCCGGGCCAGGCCCACGACCTGCAGGGCGCCGACGCCCTGTTGCCTGACATGAAGGCTGACACCCTGCTGGCCGACAAAGCCTTCGATGCCGACCAGCGCCTCATCGAACCTCTCGAGGCCGCCGGCAAGACCTGCGTCATCCCCTCGAAGAGCAACCGCAAAAAGCCCCGCCCTTACGACAAACAGATCTACAAGGCCCGCCATCTCATCGAGAACTTCTACTGTAGCCTCAAGCGCTTCAGGGCCATCGCAACTCGCTACGATAAGACCGCTACCAATTTCCTCGCCGCTATCCACCTCGCGGCGGCTACCATTTGGCTCAATTGAGGACAGGCCCTAGCCGAGTTCCGGCCCGGCGAGCGCAAAGAGGTGCGAGGGATCGTCGAGGCCCTTGGCCATGCCTAACGTCATCCGCATGTAGCCGCGCGGCGTCACGGCGCCTTGCGCCTGCAGCCATTCCCGCACGACGCGATGCGTCGTCGGCACGTCGATGATGAACGGACCAGGCGCCGCGGCCGACGCCCGCGCGATCAGCGCGAGCGCAATGGCCTCGCTGTCGGCCACTACCGGGCCAAGTGACGTCGCCGTCCTGCCTTCACGCCCGAGCACGAAGCCGACAATCTTGCCCGCGGCATCCTCGGCCAGCCAGGCGCGAACCGGCTGGCGCACGGCGAGATGAGCCAGCAGGGCCGGCCGTTCCATGCCCGTGTGCGGCCGATCGTAAAGCGCGAGCCGCGGCAGATCGGCGACCGCGACCGGCCGCAGCGAGAGGCCGGGCGACGTTGAGGGCATGTTCCTTGCGGCGTCGAAATGCCAGCGAGAGATCGGGTAGAGATCGCGAAAGCCGAGCGGCAGGTAGATGGGCCGCCCCTGCTCGGTGGCATCGAGACCGGCCACCGCGCCGGCCGACTGCACCTCCCGGATGCAATGCTTCAACAGCGCCGTGCCGAGGCCACTGCGACGGCGCTCGCGCGTTACCAGCACCATGCTGATCCAGGCGAGCCGTTGGCCGAGCGGCAGGATCAGCGAGCTCGCCCGCCATCGCCCGTCAGGGCCGGCGCAGCCGTAGCCCCTACCCGCCCCCAACATGAATCTCCAGTCGGCCAGGTTCTGGTTCCAGCCCGCCTCGATCGAGAGCGGCCAGACGCCGTCGCAATCGTCGACGCCAATCAGCCGGATTGAGAGAGGCTCAGTACTTGCCATCGCGCACCTCGTAGCGCGTCGGCTTGTTGAGGCTCGCCATGCCGCGACTGAGCCAATCGGCCGTCCATTCGATCATGGTGGCAATCGGCACTGCGGGCGGGCCGAACTTCTGCACCATGCGCCGTGCATTGTTCAGCCAGCCGGCCGGCGCCTCTTTGCCCGCGAGCACCGGCTTGCGGCCCAAGAGCTTGCCGAACTCGCCGGCGAGCCAGCGCACCTCGAGTGTCTCGGGGCCGGTGACGTTTAACGGCGACGTCGGAGTCGTCACGCGCGCGAGCGCCCGCAAGGCGACGGTGTTGGCGTCGCCCTGCCAGATCACGTTCACGTGCCCCATGGAGAGGTCGATCGTCTCGCCGTCGCGGACCTTACGACCGATGTCGTGCAGCACACCGTAGCGCATGTCGATGGCGTAGTTCAGCCGAAACAGGCGGCCTGGCGTGCCATGTTGGACGGAGAAATACTCGAACATTCGTTCGCGGCCGACGCACGAGTTGGCGTAGTCGCCCGGCGGCGGCACCGGCGGCATATCCTCGCTCGCGCCACCGCTCTCGACAGGGACGAACGGATAGACGTTGCCCGTCGAGAAAGCGATGATGCGCGAAGCCTTGAAGGTCTCGGCCACCATCGCCGGGACATGCACGTTCATGGCCCAGGTCAGCGGCACATTGCCGGCAGCGCCGAACTTTCGGCCGGCCATGAACATCACGTTCTCCGCCCTTGGCAGGCGTTCGAGCGCGGCACGATCGAGCAGGTCGGCGGCGATCGGCTCGACGCCGGCCGCGACCAGCGCCTCGCGCACGCCGGGCTCGCTGAATCGCGCCACCCCCATGACCCGCTTGGAAGGCGCAGCGCGCTTGGCCAGGCGCGCCAGGGTCGGCCCCATCTTGCCGCCGACGCCCAGCACCAGGATGTCACCCGACACCTTTGCCAGATCGTCGATCAGCGCCTCCGACGGCGTGGTCATGAAATCTTCCATGGCCTCGACTGACTCGAAGCGTGGCGGCAGTTTCTTGTCGGTCACGTCACGGCCTCCCGGCCATCGGCATCATCGAGGTGAAATCCATTGCGGCGCCGACAGCGAAGCCCGGCACGTCGAGTGACCCCAGCGCCAGCCGGCCGCCCGCGGCCTTGAGGCGCGCCGGCTTGCCCGCCTGCTTCTCGTAGAGGTCGGAATGTGCGGCCACGAAGGCGCGCTGCTCGGCTTCGGGAGCGAAGCTCATCCCGTCGATGAAATGGTGCGCATTGCGCTCTACGTGGGTCATGCCGAGCAGCGACACCAGCGCCAGGTCCTGCTGCACGCTGACGCCGGGCCACGTCGTCAGATCCTCGGCCGACATGAAGTGTCCCGGACCGAGCCGCGATATCCGCGCGGCATTGAGGATCGACTTGTAGAAGCCCTTGCAGTTCTTGCTCGAGACACCGGCGTAGCCGAGCTCGAGGGCCTGCGGAAATGACGAGAGCTCGGCGTCCGATTCGTCGATGATTACCGCGCGATAGCGAGCCAGCGGTGCGACCGAGCGCGTGAGCGCCACCGCCCGCTTGATGGGCTGCTCGATGAACAGGGTCGACTTGGCGAGTCGCACCAAGGCCGGCGTCTCCTCGACGCGGCGCCACAGCTCGACGATGCCTTCGACGTCGTCATACTGCTCGTTACCGTCGAGCGTCGTACGGTAGTCGCCAGCCCCCGCATCGAGCACGGCGGCGATGCGGCCGAGCCGATCGAGATCGGCCTGGATATCGCCCGCCACCTTCAGCTTGTAGTAGCGGCCACGATAGTACGAGACGACCTCCTCCAGGGTTTCCGGCAAGCCGTCATTGACACGCTCGGACGGCGGGCGATCGGCCGCCGTCAAGGGATCGACCAGACCCACCGTGTGGCGGACCTCGATACTGGGCTGCGGCACGAGCCCGCCCAGAAAGGTCGCGAGGGCCGCATCGTCGATGTCCGGGGTCAGCGACGTGGCGCGAATGCCTGGAACGTTGGTCTTGACCATCGTGGCGAACGACTGGCCGGCGGCGCGGCCCACGGCATCGAGGATCGCGCGATCGAGCAGGGCCGGGCCGTAGGCAGCGACCAGTGGATTGAGACCCAGCTCGGCGCCGCGTCGCTGCTGCTCGGCATAGGTGCCCGCGAACAGGTCGAACGGCGTATGGAAACCGTGCGCCCGGTAGAGCTCGATGGCGAGGTCGAGGGCCTGGCGCAGTTGCTCGAGATTCTGGGCGTCCGTGAACGCCGGGCTTTTCTCGAACCACTTGGCCGCCAGCGCCTCAGCGGCCACGCCCTCGCTGGTTCGGCCGCCCGACAGCGCGACGCGCACCTTGATCACCGCCTGGGTAGCATCGGTGACCGTAATGACGCCGAAGCGAAAAGCGAGCCGCATCTTCACATGCCGCTCGTAGCGCTCGACCCCCTCCAGTTTCACCTTCATGCATGCTGCTCCAGCAGGCCGGCAACGTAACCGATCATGCGCGCCGCGCACGATGGTCCATCCGGTTCATAGACGAAGGGTTCCATGGCGATCCAGCCACCGTAGGCAGTTTCGCGCAGCGCGCGGATGATCGGCGCGAACCGATCCTCGCCCTGTCCCGGGCCGCGCCGGTTGCGATCGTTGAACTGGACGTGCGCCAGAAGGCCGCTCGGAATCCAACGCCGAACGACGTCGGCCACCGGCTCGGGCTCCATCAAGCTGGCAGCCAGCGTGTCGACCATGATACGCAGTGCCGGATTGCCGAGACGCCGCACGATCTCGGCGGCTTCGGCCAGGGTGTTGACGAAGTTGCAATCCGGGGCCGCGAGAGGCTCGATGCAGTAGGCGACGCACGCCGCCGCCGCCTGCTCGGCTGCGAGCAACCAGGCCTCCTCGGCCCGCGAGCGATCGTCCGCGCTCGATACCCGGCGCTGTGCCGGCGAGCCGTGGACCAGGTAGACGCCCCCAAGCTCGGCGCAAAGATCGACCGAGGCACGCAGCACATCGACGCTCTTCTGCCAGACGGCGCCGTCCGCAGTGGTGATCGAGAGGCCCGCCGGGGCAGCCAGCAGCCAGTGCAGCCCGCTCACCTGCAGCCCGGCATCACCGCAGGTACGGCGGATTTCGGCGCGTCTGGCCGCCGGCATGCGCCAGGCGTCGTCCCCGAAGGTGAAAGGGGCAAGCTCGAGACCTCGGTACCCGAGCCCCGCGGCCAGGGCGCACTGCCGCTCGAACGGGAGATCGCGAATCACTTCATTGCAAAGAGAAAGCTTCACCGATCCTCGCGTCGACGTGCAAATCCGCCTTCTGTCCCAGCGGGGGCTGAGGCATGATATCCGCGACATGACAGCACTGAACAGCGCCGTCTCTCCACGCGGATGACGAAATTCTCGCTTGAAGGCCGCCAATACTGGCCGACGATCGTGCTGTTCGCGATCCTCCTGGCGAGCTGGCAGATTGCCGTGAGTGTCGGCGGCATCCGCGAATACCTGCTGCCCTCGCCGCTCGCGGTGTGGAACGCCTTGTGGTTCGGCGACACCAATTGGGCGCAGCACGTCTGGATCACGACACTCGAGATCATCGGTGCCTTCGTGCTGGCGGCCGTGGCCGGCATCGCGCTCGGCGTCGCCATCGCCTGGTCACCGCTGATGGCCAATGCGCTCGTGCCCTTCCTGGTGTTCGTCAACACCCTGCCCAAGGTCGCGGTGGCGCCGTTGTTCCTGATCTGGATGGGCTACGGCATCTTTCCGAACATGCTGATGGGCGCTCTGATCGGCTTCTTTCCGGTGGTCATCAATACCGCCGTCGGATTGACCCAGATCGAGCCCGATATGCTCGATCTCGGTCGCGTGTTCAGTGCGCCGAAATGGAAAATCTTCGTCAAGATTCGGCTGCCCAATGCACTGCCCTACATCCTGAGCGCCCTCAAGATCACGGCGACGGCGGCCGTGGTCGGCGCCATCGTCGGCGAGTTCGTCGCCTCCCAGCGCGGCCTGGGCTACGTCATCGTAACGACCCAGAGCAGCATGAACACGTCGGTGGCATTCGCCGCGCTGATCTGGATCTCGGTCGTGGGCCTGGTGCTTTACGGCACCGTCGTGCTGGCTGCCCGCCTGTGGGCGCCGTGGGCTGAAGGCACCGAATGAGTCGAACGGGGAACTGCAAAGGGAGCAAACGATGATACGCATCGCTTCACTGTCCTTGGCCGCGCTGCTGGCGGTCGCCACCAGCGCTTCGGCGCAAGAAAAATTCACCTTCGCCTTGAACTGGTTCGCCGTCGGCGACCATGCCGCCTACTGGGTGGCGCTCGACAAGGGCTACTACAAGGCCAAGGGCCTGGACGTGACCCTGGAGAACTCCAAGGGCTCGGGCGATTCGATCGCCAAGGTCGACACCGGCCGGGCCGATGCCGGCCTCGCCGATGCCGCCGTGGTGATCGCCTCGGTCGGCCGCGGCACGACCGTCAAGACTGTCGGCATGGTGTTCGACAAGACGCCGCTCAACATCTTCAGTCTCAAGAGCAACCCGCTCGCCAAGCCGAAGGACCTCGAAGGCAAGACGCTGGGCGCCCCTCCGGGCGACAGCCAGCGCCAGATGTTCCCGGCCTTCGCCAAGGTGAATGGCATCGATGCCTCGAAGGTCGCCTGGGTCAATATCGAGCCGGCCGCCAAGATCGCCGCTGTCGCGGAGAAACGTATGGACGGCGTCGGCGACTACTCGACCGGGCTGCCGCTCTACGAGAAGGCGGCCGGCAAGGGCAATGTCGTGATGATGCCGTGGGCCGATTTCGGCTTCGACATGTACTCGATGTCGATCATCGCCAGCGCCAAGACGATGAAGGAGCGGCCCGCCGTGCTCAAGGCGTTCCTCGAGGCCTCCTACATGGGCTGGCGCGACGTCATGGCCGATCCCAAGGCCGCGATGGAGATCTTCAAGAAGCGCGTGCCAGAGGTCGACGTCGAGGTGATGACGCCCAACATGATGATCGGCCTCAGCCTGATGAAGACCGACCGCTATGCCAAGAACGGCATCGGCTGGATCGACAGGACCAAGATGTGCGAGTCGGTCGACCTGGTGAACACCTACATGGGTCTGCCGAAGAAGGTCGAGTGCGCCGACGTGTACTCGACCGATTTCTTCACCAAGGTCGACATGCCGAAGTAGATCCGACCCGCGTGGGCCAGCCTCTGATCGACCTCGACCGGGTCGACATGACATACGCGACGGCGAGCGGCCCGGTCGAGGCCCTCGCCGGCATCTCGTTGTCGGTCGGCGACGGCGAATTCGTCTCGCTGGTGGGACCGAGCGGCTGCGGCAAGTCGACCTTGCTGCGCATTGTCGCCGGATTGCGACCGGCGAGCCTCGGCACCGTGAGGGTTTCCGGCCGCGCGGTGCGCGACCCAATCCCCGACGTCGGCATGGTCTTCCAGGCGCCCAACCTGCTGCGCTGGCGGACGATCCTGCAAAACGTGCTGCTCCCCGCCGAGCTGGCCGGCAAGGACGCGCGCAGCCTGACTGCACGGGCGCACCAGTTGCTTGCCATGGCCGGCCTCGATGGCTTCGCCTCCAAGCGGCCCCGAGAGCTTTCGGGCGGCATGCAGCAGCGCGCCGCGCTTTGCCGGGCGCTACTGCTCGATCCCCCTCTGCTGCTGATGGACGAGCCGTTCGGCGCCCTCGACGCCATGACCCGCGACGACATGGGGCTCGAACTCTTGCGCATCTGGGGCGAGTGCGACCTTGCGCGCGAGGCCCGCAAGACCGTCCTGTTCGTCACCCATTCGATCGCCGAGGCCGTGTTCCTGTCCGATCGCGTCGTGGTCATGACGCCCCGGCCTGGTCGAATCGCTGCTGACGTCGCAATCGACCTGCCCCGCCCCCGAACCGTCGAACTGCGCGCCTCCGAAGCCTTCGGACGTCTCAGCCTCGACATCTCTCGCGCCCTGACCGGCAGGTCGCACGTGGCGCTTTGATCTTCCTCCTCCGCAATCGGCGGAGGTTGCCCGGAGGGCCGGAGGGGGAAAACACCCAGTAGGGATTTCTCCGATTGCGACATCGGAATCCGGAGCACTTCGACTGCGGTGTTCCCCCTCCGTCGCCGCATGACGGCGACGCTTCCCCCGATTACGGGCGAAGCGGAAGAAGCGGTGGGCTTTGCGCCTGCCCCCGTCCCTGTTAAGACGCCGCCGAAGACAGCGAGGAGATTCCATGTCCGTTGCCGCCACCCCGATCAGAAGCGCCGCCAAGGGCGTCAGCGCCGATGCCAAGCCATTCGACTGGGAGGATCCGTTCTTCCTCGACGACCAGCTCACCGAGGACGAGATCGCGATCCGCGATGCCGCGCGCGACTACTGCCAGGAAAAGCTGATGACGCGCGTTCTCGAAGCCAACCGGCACGAGAAGTTCCATCGCGAGATCATGAACGAGATGGGCGCTCTCGGCCTGCTCGGCTCGACCCTGCCCGAGAAGTACGGCTGCGCCGGCGCCAATTACACGAGCTACGGCCTGGTAGCGCGCGAGGTCGAACGCGTCGATTCGGGTTATCGCTCGGCAATGAGCGTGCAATCCTCGCTGGTCATGCATCCGATCTACGCCTACGGAACGGAAGAGCAGCGCATGAAGTACCTGCCCAAGCTCGCTAGCGGCGAGTGGGTCGGCTGCTTCGGCCTCACCGAGCCCGATCACGGCTCCGATCCGGGCGGCATGAAGACGCGCGCTGTCACCGTGCCCGGCGGCTTCAAGCTCTCGGGCTCGAAGATGTGGATCACCAACTCGCCGATCGCCGACGTGCTGGTGGTGTGGGCCAAGCTCGACGGCGGCGCCATCCGCGGCTTCATCCTCGAGCGCGGCTGGAAGGGCCTCGAGACGCCCAAGATCGAAGGAAAATTCAGCCTGCGCGCCTCGGTCACCGGCGCCATCATGCTCGACGAGGTGTTCGTCCCGGTCGAGAACCTTATGCCCAACGTCGCCGGCCTGGGCGGACCGTTCGGCTGCCTGAACAACGCCCGCTACGGTATCGCCTGGGGCGCCATGGGAGCTGCCGAGTTCTGCTGGAAGCAGGCACGCAACTACACGCTCGACCGCAAGCAGTTCGGCAGGCCGCTCGCCGCCAACCAGCTCATCCAGAAGAAGCTCGCCGACATGCAGACCGAGATCACGCTCGGCTTGCAGGCCTGCCTGCGGGTCGGCCGGCTCAAGGATCAGGGCCATGCCCAGCCCGAGATGATCTCCCTGATCAAGCGCAACAATTGCGGCAAGGCGCTCGACATCGCACGCACCGCCCGCGACATGCACGGCGGCAACGGCGTGTCGGACGAGTATCACGTGATCCGCCACGTCATGAACCTCGAGGCCGTCAACACTTACGAAGGCACGCACGACGTCCACGCGCTGATCCTCGGCCGGGCGATGACCGGCATCCAGGCTTTCTCCGCCGGCGCCTAGGAAAAGCGTCTGCCACCCGCCGGCGATATCGCGATCGTGGTCGCCGGCGCCCTGGTCGGCGGCTTCGTCAACGGACTGACCGGCACCGGCTATGCGCTGATCTCGCTCGGGTTCTGGCTGCAGGTCATGCCGCCCACCACGGCAGCCCCGCTGGTGGCGCTGTGCTCCGTGTGCGGCCATGCGCAGGCCCTGCCGTCGATCTGGCGCGGCGTGCGCTGGCCGCGTCTGTGGCCCTTCCTCGTGGCCGGGTTGGCGGGCGTTCCGTTGGGCACCCTGCTGCTCGAATACATTCACGTCCAACCGCTCAAGCTCGGCGTCGGGCTGTTCCTGATCCTGTACACCGCCTGGATGGCGTTCGTCCGCTATCCGCCGCGCGTGCGCGGCGGCGGACGGGCCGCGGATGCCGTCGCAGGCTTCATTGGCGGCGCGATGGGCGGCATGGCGAGCCTCAGCGGTCCGGCGCCCATCATCTGGGTGCAATTGCGCGGGTGGGGCAAGGACGAGCAGCGCGGCGTCCTGCAACCCTACAACATGGCGATCCTGTCCATCGCCCTATTGTCGGCAGGGGTGGCGGGCTTCCTCGATCGTACATTCCTGATCTGGGCTGCAATCTGCATCCCCGTCAGCCTCGCCGGCACACGGCTCGGCCTGTTGCTCTATCATCGGGTGAACGACTCCGGCTTCCGCAAGCTCGTGCTGATAATGCTCGCCTTGTCGGGGGCAATACTGGTGCTTTCGGCTTTGCTATGACCTTCGTTGAATAGCCGTCCGCGCTCGCCGTCCTCACGATCTGCTGAACCGCCGCCGCACCGGAAACAGATAATCCCGAGCAATGTCCTTCATCGTGCCAGATATGTAAGGCAGCCCGTCTGCTCGAGGATCGCCCGCAGGCCGGGCGCCACGCTCGCTGCCTTGTATTTCTTACGAATTTCGGCAAGCGACCGCGCGTGATACTTCTGCGGCGCCTGCGACCAGGTCAAACCGCCCAGACTCGTTTCGAACGTCTCGTCGTCGCGGGCGATCGCGGCTTCGTTCGCCTCCGACCACGGCAAGAACAGGCCAGCAACCTCCTCGGTCAGGAGCGGCCGCAGGGTCGGCTCCAGCGTGTCCCAGGTCTCGAATGGCCCATTCGAGGCGGGGGAAATCATTCGCTCCACCCACGCCATGACGTTGGGCGACGCGGACCGCATGATGGCACCCGGTGTCGGGTCGGTCGCCGCCTCGTAGAGCTGAGCCCACACGCCGAAATCAGCCATGGCGGGTCGGCCACCCAGCAGGTACGGCCGCCCCGCAAGATGGCTCTCCAGCAGTTCCAGCACACGCTTGAACGACGCCTCGATCGTCGGTCGCGTCTTCTCGCTGGAACCGACGAAACCCAGGCGGCCCGTCATGCGCTCAGCAACGGCGGCGCGTGCCTCGGCCACGGCAAGAGTGCCTTTCGCGTCCATCATCTGCAGGGCAATGCGCTCTGCGGTCGCCCAGGCATCGGGCTGATAGTACCAGCGATAGTGAAACATCCACTTGTTGCCCCACTCGTCGCCGTACTCCTCGAGCAAGGCCGACAGGAAGGCGAGCGTCGCGTCCGCCGGCACGATCGACGGATCGGGATGACTCGCCTCGAGTCTCTCTATGATCGGCGTCGAATCCTGGATACCGACGCCATCGGGCGTCACCACCAAGGGCACGAGCGGCAGCTTGGCGTATTTCTGGAATTCGGCCTGCACGGCAGGCGAGCGTGGAATCCATTCGTGCGGCAAGCCCTTGTAGCGGAAGTACGAGCGTACCTTCACCGAATAGGGTGACAGCTCGGACCCGAAGATCCGGAAGTCGGACGACATGGGGCGATCCTTCAGATCCAGCGCTTGCGCTTCAACCAGATGAACAGGGAGATCACGATCACCACGACCATGACCCAGAAGAAGGCGTAGCCATACTGCCAACCGAGCTCCGGCATGTTTCCGGAGCCGCGATCGAAATTCATGCCGTAGATGCCGGCAAGGAAGCTCAGCGGCATGAAGAACACGGTGATGACAGCCATCGTCTTCATCACCTCGCTCATGCGATTGGACGAATGCATGAGGTAGACTTCCATCAGACCGTTGGTCATTTCGCGGTAGCTCTCGACCAGGTCGAGCACGGCCAGCGCGTGGTCGAAGCAGTCGCGTAGATAGGTCCGCGTCTCGGGCATGATGAACGGCACGTCCGGCCGCATCACCGCCAGCACGGTCTCGCGCTCCGCCCATTGGATGCGATGGAACGCCACCAGCGCCCGCCGCGCCCTGTGGATGTGATTGAGCGTGTCGGGCGTGGGGTGCTCCAGCGCCTCGTCCTCGAGCTGCTCGAGATGGTTCGACATGAGCTCGATCAGCGGGAACTTTCGATCGACGACCAGGTCGATCAGCGCATAGACGAGATAGTCGATGCCGAATATGCGCAACCGCGAACCCGCAGTCTGCACGCGATCGCGCACCGGCTTGAAGATGTCCAGCTTGTGATCATGGAAGGAGATCACGTAATTCTCGCCGAAAAAGATGCTGACCTGACGCGGCAGGAACTCGCCGTCCTCGTAGGCCGGATCGTTCAGCACGATGAAGCCCTGGCCCTCGTAGAGGTCGAGCTTGCTCCTCTGATGGGCGTGGAAGACGTCCTCGAGTGCCAGCGGATGCAGATTGAAGGCCATGCCGAGGTCGCGCAACATGTCGGAGCTCGGCCGCCCTGCAACGTCGATCCAGGTCCGTCCCGGAGTCCCGAGATGAAAGCGGCACTCGTCGACCTCGACCCCATGCAGCACTTGCACGTCATCGGCCGTATACTCAACTAAGGTGAAGTCGAGCGCCTCGTCGGGAACGGGGGCACGCCCCGCCAGCGTGCCGGGTGCCGTGCCAGGCTTGGTATGGCGATGGAAGAAGCCGTCCATGTCCCGGGTTACCCTGGCAGCAATCAGACTTCGGTCATCACCTGGACGTCGGGGCGACCGGCGAGGTAGTCGCCGAGCTTGCGCCCGAGCTCCTTGAAGTGCGGCGCGGCACGATGGGCCTCCAAGGCCGCCGGATCGTCATAGCGCTCGAGCATGACGTAGACGTTGGCATCGGCGGTCTTGTGCAGGGCATAGAGCTTGTTGCCCGGTTCATCGGCTTGCACCCTGGCCTGCAACGCCTTCATGGTCGCCTCGAACTCGGCATTGGTTCCCGGCTTGATGGTAAGCTTGGCAATCACTCCCAGCATGGCGTCCTCGTTTCGTCCGTTGTGCGTTTCGTGGTCGACCGTTCATAGGCCGCGTCGATGATGGTTTCGTTGACGAGGCAGCCCTGTCACGCCGGCCGCCGCTTGAGCAAGTACTTGTGCTCGCCGTCGCTGACCAGCTCGCCCTTCTGATTGTGAATGGTGAGTTTCATGACCACGACGCCCGTGGTCCGTCCAGGCCTGAGCTCGCTCACCTGCAGCATCGGGTAGAGCGTGTCGCCGCAATAGACCGGCTTCAGGAAACGCGAGGACTGCTCGAGGAAGCCTATCAGGGCGTCGCCGATGACATGCGGAAAGATGCCGCCCCCCGCGGCCCCTTGGACGGCGACTTGCAGACCGTGCGCAAGCAGGTCGCGATGCCCCCTCGCCCGGCAGTACTCCCGATCGTAGTGAATCGGATGGTTGTCGCCACTGGCGAGCTGGAATGCCGCGAATAGCGCCTCGGTCTGGGTCCGCGAATTGATGTAGAACTTGTCGCCGACCTCGATGTCCTCGAACCAGTGCGTCGGCCCGAAGCGGTGGTCGGCAGGCTTGAAATCGGTCACGTCGGCCACGCGTTCTCCCCCCGGTTGGCCTGGCACAATAGCCCCGTCCTTAGGACGAAGGGAACGTGCCCATCGCAACAACCATCCCCGGTAGGCAAAATCGTGACTTGATGGAGCCGCGAGCGGTTCCATCAAGTCACGATTGGCACTAGCCGGTCGAGCGTCGGTTCGAGGTAGTCCGCTCGCGTATCGTCGCGTGGCGACAACCCGATGCGATTGTGCCAATAAACCGCCATGCCGACGGCCTTGGCACCGGGCACGTCCGACGCCGAGCCGGCGACGAAGAGCGTTCGTTCGGGGGCGGTCCCGAGTGCCGCCAGCACGGTGAGATAGGGTTCGGGTCGAGGCTTGTAGAAGCCAACGCTTTCGGCCGTTGCCACTACGGCAAACGGAACCCCAACGCGCGACGCCGCCTGCTGGCCGAGGCGGATCGAACAGTTGGTGGCGACCGCTAGCGGTACGCTCAGCCGGCTCAACACAGCGCTGGCCTCGGGCCAGGGTGCGAGTTCCTGCCAGCGCCATTCGAGCTGCTCGCCGAGCGTCTCAGCCAGGCCGACGTCACGCGCCGCCTCGCGCACCAGAGCCTCATAGGGCCGATAGGCGCCGCAGCCGTAGGTGATCTCGAGGTAGCGCCGCCGCCAAGTCAAGCCGGCCTCGGGTGAACCGGCGACGTCGTTCCACAGCGTCCACGAATCGAGCAGCGCCGTTAGTAGGTCGAAGACGACGGCGTCGTATCTCACGCAGCTCTTGCCGCGCGGCCCATGCCGTCGAACAGGTCCATCATGCGCTCGCGCCACGAATGGATCGGATCGTCCGCTACGAGCAGGGCCAGCGGGCTCACGACATGCCCCCAGAGGAATGCCCCGACCAACGCGTAATCCGGGTAGCCGGGCTTGTCGCCCGACAGGAATTGCTGCTCCTTCAGGACACGGCGAGCCGGTTCGAGGACCGCGCGGAAATTGGCCACGCCCTTTTCGCGCGCCGTCTTCTGGAAGGCCGCGAAATCGGCCGTGCCCAGTCTCTTGGCCCGCGACTCCTTGAAATAGGGCTGGTCGACAGGGCGCACCCGATCGTAGAGGTCGCTGACCACGATCGGGAACAAGGCTGGCTGCACGGCCGAGTCGACCCAGCTCGTGACGAAGAGCGCATTGGCGAGCGCCGCCTCGCCCTTGAACAGCGGATTGTCGGGATAGGCCTCGTCCAAGTGCCGAGCGATCGCCCAACTATCCTTGACCACCTTGGCGCCGTCATGAATGACCGGGACGGTCTGCGATTGGGCGAAAGCAATCTTCTCTTTCTCATTGAACCCGATCGGCTCGTCCCGCCAGGCGAGGCCCTTGTGCTTCAGGACGAATTTCGCCCGCCAGCAATACGGGCTGGGTCGGCGGTCATCCTGCAGCACCAGGTCGTACAACGTGATCATGGTCGTCTCACTTCCCGTCGAGCATCCGGACGATGCCGGAGAAATCCTTGGCCGCATTGCCGCTGTTGACGAACAGGTTGAAGAGCTGCGCCGCCCCTGCCCCCATCGGCGTGCTGGCGCCAACCGCGTTTGCTGCCTGCTGCGCCAGCATCAGGTCCTTCAGCATCATCGCCGCGGTGAAACCTGCCTGGTAGTCACGGTTGGCCGGCGAGGTCGGGACTGGCCCCGGCACCGGGCAATAGTTGGTGAGGGACCAGCACTGGCCGGACGATGTCGACGCCACATCGAACAACTTCTGAGCGTCGAGGCCGAGCCGCTTGGCCAGCATGAAGCCCTCGCTGACGGCGATCATCGAGATACCGAGGATCATGTTGTTGCAGATTTTCGCCGCCTGGCCGTTGCCGCTCGCACCAGCGTGCACGATGTTGCGACCCATCTTCTCCAGGATCGGCTTGGCCTTGGCGAAAGCCTGCTCGCCGCCGCCAACCATGAAGGTGAGCGTGCCCGCCGTGGCGCCGCCGACGCCGCCCGATACGGGCGCATCGATCATCTCCAGACCCGCCTTCTCGGCCAGGCCCGCGACGTGGCGCGCGCTGTCGACGTCGATCGTCGAGCAATCGATCAGCAACGCCCCCTTGGCGACGTTGGGCAGCACGTCCTTCTCGTAGACCTCGCGCACATGTTTGCCGGCCGGCAGCATGGTCACAACCACATCGGCCTGCTTGACAGCCTCGGCCGCCGACGCGGCCTTCCGGGCGCCGTGGCCGACCGCCGCCTCGACCGCCGCCGCAGACAGATCGAACGCCATCACCTGATGCTGCGCCTTGACCAGATTGGCGGCCATCGGACCGCCCATGTTGCCGAGGCCGATGAAAGCAATCTTCGCCATGCCATCCTCCCGAATCAGATTATCTCAGCCATCTCTCCTCCCCAGCTCTGCTGAGGAGGAAATGGCATTACTCGAAGAACAGATCGTTCGCGACCGGCTGGAAATGCGCTTCCACCATGGCCGGCGTAACGGCATCGATGGTCGGCGGATTCCACTTGGGCTTTTGGTCCTTGTCGATCAGAAGCGCGCGCACGCCTTCGAAGAAATCATGCTCCGGCCGCATGCAATATTGGGACATCCGATATTCGATGGTCATCGCGTCCTCGAAGGAGTGATTGGCGCAGCGCTTGAGCTGCTCGAGGGTGATGGCCATCGACAAAGGCGACAGCTTCAGGAGTGCAGCGAGCTGCTTCTGCGCCCATTCGCCCGATTGCTTCTTCAGCTTGGATTCGATCTCCGCCACCGACTCGGCCGAGAAGCAGCGATCGATCTCGGGCATCAGGGCGGGCAACGTCGGCAAGCCGGCATCGCTCGCAAAGCGTCCAATCACTGCATCGACCTTGCGATTGGCATCCGGGCCGGAAAGATCGGCTGCTCCCAATGCGGCCAGCAGATCCCCCATCCGGGCGCTCGCCACATGGGCGTCGACGATGCCCGCCCACAGTGCGTCCGCGGCCTTGAGCCGGTAGCTGGTCAGCGCCAGGAACGTCCCCAACGCACCCGGCAGGCGAGTCAGGAAATAGCCACCGCCGACATCGGGAAACAGGCCAATGGTGGTCTCGGGCATGGCGAACAAGAATTTCTCGCTCGCCACTGAATGAGAGCCGTGCACCGACATCCCGACACCGCCGCCCATGTCGATACCGTCGATCAGCGAGATCCACGGCTTCGCGAAGCGATAGATGCGGCGGTTGACGATATACTCGTCACGAAAGAAGTCGCGGCGCAGCGTACCCGACGGGTTGTCGCGCATCTCGCGATAGAGGCCGATCACGTCGCCGCCGGCGCAGAAGGCACGATCCCCCGCGCCACGCAGCACGACGGCCTTGATCGAACCGTCGGCCTCCCAGCCGGGCAGGACCTTCTCCATCTCCAGGATCATGCCGTGAGTCAGCGCATTCAACGCCTTAGGCCGGTTGAGCGTGATCAGGCCCAGCCCATCCTTCACCTCGAACAGAATTTCCGCGTCAGCCATCCTTCATCCCATCAACAAACGCCGCGAAATAATCACACGCATGATCTCGTTGGTGCCTTCGAGGATCTGGTGCACGCGCAGGTCGCGCAGATAGCGCTCGATGGGAAAGTCCTTCAAGTAGCCGTATCCGCCGTGCAGTTGCAGCGCCTCGTTGACGACGCGGAAGCCAACATCGGTGGCGAAACGCTTGCCCATGGCGGCGGCCTGCGTCGCCTCCGGCGACCTGGCATCGAGCAGGCTCGCCGCCCGCCAGATCATCAGGCGCGCCGCGTCGAGCTCGGTCGCCATATCGGCGAGCTTGAACTGCGTCGCCTGGAAGTCGGCGATCGGCTTACCGAACTGCTTGCGCTCGACGACGTAGCGCGACGCTGTTTCGAGGCAAGCGCGCGCGCCGCCCAGCGAGCAGGCGCCGATATTGATGCGACCGCCGTCGAGGCCCGCCATGGCGATCTTGAAGCCGTGACCTTCCGGCCCGAGCCGGTTGGCGACCGGCACTTTGCAGTTCTCGAAGATCACTGCCGACGTCGGCTGGCTATTCCAACCAAGCTTCTGTTCCTGCTTGCCGAAAGAAAGACCCGGCGTGCCACTCTCGACCACCAAGGTGGAGATGCCGCCTGCCCCTTTTCCGCCTGTCCGCAGCATGACGACATAGATGTCGCTGCGGCCGCCGCCGGAGATGAAAGCCTTGGTGCCGTTCACGACATAGTGGTCGCCCCTGAGCTCGGCGCGCGTCACGAGGCCTGCTGCATCGGACCCGGCGCCGGGCTCGGTCAAGCAGTAGCTGGCGAAATGCTCCATCGAGCACAGTTTCGGCAGGAAGCGTCGGCGCTGCTCGTCGTCGCCGAAGCCGTCGATCATCCAGGCGGCCATGTTGTGGATCGAAATATAGGCCGCCGTGCTGGGACAGGCGGCCGCCAGCTCCTCCATGATCAGCGTCGCATCGAGGCGCGACAGGCCGCTGCCGCCGACGTCCTCCCGGACATAGATGCCACCGAAGCCCAGCGCCGCCGCCTCGCGCAGGGCCGATTCGGGAAATATTTTCTCGGCGTCCCAGCGGGCAGCGTCGGGCAACATCCGTTCGGCCGCGAATTGCCGCGCCGTGTCGCGAAACGCGCGCTGATCCTCGGAAAGCTCGAAATCCATGCGCGCGGGATCATATCGGGGGGTCCGGGCCAGTCAAACGAGCCGGACGTCGGACGAGCCGGCGTCGAACAAGTCGCATTGCCGCTGTGCGAGCTTCGGGCGATAAAATTACCTTATGTCGAGCCGATTCACCACGCTGGGGCGCTATCCTGGCACACGCCTCCGCCGCAATCGCCGAGAAGACTGGTCGCGCCGCCTCGTTGCCGAAACCCGGCTATCGGTCGACGACCTGATCTGGCCGGTGTTCGTCCAGGAAGGAAAGAACAGCCGGACGCCCGTCTCGTCCATGCCGGGCGTCGATCGGTTGTCGATCGATCTGTTCGTCGAGGCGGCCAAGCAGGCCCGTGACCTGGGAATTCCGGCCTTGGCGATCTTTCCAGAGACCGATCCCAAGGCGAAGACGCCCGACGCACGCGAGGCGTACAACCCCGACAACCTCGTCTGCCGTGCCATTCGCGCCGTCAAGAAGGACGTATCCGGCATCGGCATCGTCTGCGACGTGGCGCTCGACCCCTTCAACAGCGACGGCCATGACGGCATCGTGCGCGATGGCTACGTGCAGAACGACGAATCGCTCGATGCCCTGGTCAAGCAGGCGATCGTGCAAACCGAGGCGGGCGCTGACGTCCAGGCGCCATCCGACATGATGGACGGGCGCATCGGCGCCATCCGCAGGGCGCTCGACGACAAGGGCTACATCCACGCCCAGATCATGTCCTACGCCGCCAAGTACGCATCGGCCTTCTACAATCCTTTCCGCGACGCCATCGGCAGCTCGGGGGCGCTGAAAGGCGACAAGAAGACCTACCAGATGGATCCAGCCAACTCCGACGAGGCGCTGCGCGAGGTCGGCTTCGACATCGAGGAAGGTGCCGACATGGTGATGGTCAAGCCCGGCCTGCCCTATCTCGACATCGTACGCCGCGTGAAGGACACGTTCGGCGTGCCGACCTACGCCTACCAGGTGAGCGGCGAGTACGCGATGATACGGGGCGCCTCCGACCGAGGCTGGCTCGATTGGAACAAGGTGCTGATCGAGACGCTCGGCGGCTTCAAGCGGGCCGGCTGTGACGGCATCTTGACTTACGGCGCGGTCGACGCCGCCCGGCTTCTCGCCACCCGGAAATGATCGATCGTTCTCCGGCATGATCGAGCCGCGTTCGCCATGACCGAGCCTCCATCGCGATGATCGAACGTCCATCGGCGCGGCTGATCCTGCTCGACCCGCAGGACCGCCTCTTCCTGTTCAAGGTCCACGACCCTGGCGTCTACGACCCGGCCAATCCGCACTTCGATCCATTCTGGGTGATGATCGGCGGCTTCGTCGATCCCGGCGAGGAATTCGCCGATGCCGCCGTGCGCGAGGCCTACGAGGAAACCAGGCTGCCGGTGATCGGCCCGCCCCGTTGGGTATGGTCCCGTGAGCGCCGCATGAGCTGGCGCGGCAAGGAAGTGCTGCACAAGGAGCGCTTCTTCCTGGCCCGTACCGACCGCACCGACGTGGATACCTCCGGCCTCGACGAGCGCGAGCGGAGCTGGACACGCGGCCACCGCTGGTGGCATGCGGCCGAAATCGCCGAGTCTGCGGATCGCTTCGAGCCGATCGATCTTGGTGCCCGCCTACACTCGCTGCTACGCGACGAACTGCCAGCAGAACCAATTGTCTTGAA